>NZ_JBVJLY010000001.1:533040-756855 GCF_055584485.1 Amycolatopsis sp. NPDC102522
TGCCGGTCGTGAGTGATTGCCGGTCGTGAGTGATTGCCGGTCGTGAGTGATTGCCGGTCGTGAGTGATTGCCGGTCGTGAGTGATTGCCGGTCGTGAGTGATTGCCGGTCGTGAGTGATTGCCGGTCGTGAGTGATTGCCGGTCGTGAGTGATTGCCGGTCGTGAGTGGCGATTCGGGTTAGAACCCGAATCGCCACTCACGAGAGCCTTCAGTCGAAGAGCGCCGGGAGCGTGCGCTCCCAGGTCTCGCGGAGCTCGTCCAGGGTGAACTCGGTGATGTCCTGGAGTTCGAGCGAGCCCGACTCCGGGTCCACCACACCGGTCTTGCGCCACGGCAGGCCGCGTGCGGTGAGCATCTCGGTGAACCGCAGTTCCTCGGTGCGCGGCACGGCGACCAGCACCCGGCCCGCGGACTCGGAGAACAGCTGCACGAACGGGTCCTGCTCCGCGTCGAGGAAGACGCGGGCGCCGCACTGTCCGATGAGGACGGTCTCGACGAGCGTCTGGATCAGGCCACCGTCGGAAACGTCGTGCGCGGCGGAGATCATGCCGTCGCGCGAACCGGCGATGAGGATGTCGGCGAGCAGCTTCTCGCGCGCCAGATCCACGCGAGGCGGGCGGCCGCCGAGGTGGCCGTGCAGTTCGCGCGCCCAGGCGGAACCGTCCAGCTCGTCGTGGGTCTCGCCCAGCAGCAGCAGGGTTTCCCCGGCCTCGGCGCCGATCCCGGTCGGGATGCGGCGGGTGACGTCGTCGATCACGCCGAGCACGCCGACCACCGGCGTCGGCAGGATGGCCACGTCACCGGTCTGGTTGAAGAAGCTGACGTTGCCACCGGTCACCGGGATGCCGAGTTCGACACAGCCGTCGGCCAGACCGTGCACGGCCTGCTCGAACTGCCACATCACGCCCGGGTCGGTCGGCGCGCCGAAGTTCAGGCAGTCCGACACCGCGACCGGCTTCGCGCCACTGGTGGCGACGTTGCGGTACGCCTCGGCCAGCGCGAGCTTCGCGCCCTCGTACGGGTCGAGGAAGACGAACTTGCTGTTGCAGTCGGTCGACACGGCGACACCGAGGCCGGTCGACTCGTCGATCCGGATGACGCCGGAGTCCGACGGCTGCGCGGACACGGTGTTGCCGCGCACGTAGCGGTCGTACTGGGAGGTCACCCATTCCTTCGACGCCTGGTTCGGCGACGAGATCAGCTTGAGCACGTCGGCGCGCAGTTCGTCCGAAGTGGACGGTCGCGGCAGTTTCGCCGAGGTGTCGGCCTGCAAAGCGTCCTGTGTGGACGGACGCTGAATCGGGCGGTCGTACACCGGGCCCTGGTGCGCCACGGTGTGCGCCGGGACGTCGACGACGACCTCGTCGTTCCAGGTGATCACCAGGTGCTCGCCGTCGGTGACCTCGCCGATGTCGGTGGCGATGACGTCCCACTTCTCGCAGACCTTCATGAACGCCTCGACGTTCTCCGGCGAGACGACCGCGCACATGCGTTCCTGCGACTCGCTGGAGAGCACCTCCGCCGGGGTCATCCCGGTGGCGCGCAAGGGAACCCGGTCGAGGTAGACGTGCATGCCACCGTCACCGGCGGCCGCGAGCTCCGACGTCGCGCAGGAGAGCCCGGCGCCGCCGAGGTCCTGGATGCCGACGACGAGCTTCTGGGCGAACAGTTCGAGACAGCACTCGATGAGCACCTTCTCGGTGAAGGGGTCGCCGACCTGGACGCTGGGAAGCTTCTTCCGGCCACCCGAGGATTCGTCGCCGGAGAAGGTGTCACTGGCGAGCACGGACACGCCGCCGATGCCGTCGAGGCCGGTGCGCGCGCCGAACAGGATGATCTTGTTGCCCTTGCCGGAGGCGAAGGCCAGGTGCAGGTCTTCGACGCGCATCGCGCCGACGCACAGGGCGTTGACCAGCGGGTTACCGGAGTAGCTCGGGTCGAACACGAGCTCGCCGCCGATGTTCGGCAGGCCGAGGCAGTTGCCGTAGCCGCCGACGCCGGCGACCACACCGGGCAGCACGCGGCGGGTGTCGGCCGCGTCGGCCGGGCCGAAGCGCAGCGCGTCCGCGACCGCGAGCGGGCGCGCGCCCATCGCCATGATGTCGCGCACGATGCCGCCGACGCCGGTCGCGGCACCCTGGTACGGCTCGACGTAGGACGGGTGGTTGTGGCTCTCGACCTTGAAGGTGACCGCCCAGCCCTCGCCGATGTCGACGACGCCGGCGTTCTCGCCGATACCGGCGAGCATCTTCTCCTGCATCTCGGGAGTGGCTGTCTCGCCGAAGTAGCGCAGGTGCTTCTTCGAGGACTTGTACGAGCAGTGCTCGCTCCACATCACCGAGTACATCGCCAGTTCGGCGTCGGTCGGACGGCGGCCGAGGATCTCCCGGATCCGGGCGTACTCGTCGTCGGCGAGGCCGAGTTCGACGTACGGCTGGGTCTGCTCGGGAGTCGCCTCGGCGCGTGCGGTGGTGTCGACGTCGGTGCTGGTCACGGTGTCCACATCAAGGTTCGCCACGGCCTTGAGAATAGGCGAGCCGCATGTTCACCTCTCGGTCGCCCAGGGATAAATCAGTCGCGCCCAGGACGGTGATCCGCTTACCGTCGATAATCGTGCTTTCCGCCACATATCCCCTTCCGCGACTGCGGCTGCCCGCCAAGCCGACCGCCTGGCGGTACCTCGTCACGATGATGCTCGCGCGGCCGGGACTGCTCGTCGTCTCGGCGATCAGCGGTGCGCTGTGGTCGCTGCCGATCGCCCTGTTGCCGGTCGCGATCGGCCGGGGAATCGACGCGATCGGCCGCGGCGACGGCGACTCCGTCTGGTTGTGGGGCCTCGCGGCCGCCGGGCTCGGGATCGCGCAGACGCTCGCGGGAACGGTGCAGCACTTCGCGTCCTACGGCTGCTGGATCCACGGCGCCGGGGTCACCCAGCGCTTGACCACCGAGCACGCCGCGAAGCTGGGCGCGAACCTGCGGGACACGACCACCACCGGTGACGTCGTCGCGATCACCACCAGCGACATCAACCCGATCGGTGACTCCTTCGAGGTACTCGGGCGGGCCTTCGGTTCGCTGATCGCGTTCATCGTGTGCGCGACGGCGCTGCTGACGACGTCCCCGCTGCTCGGCGTGGTCGCGCTGGTCGGTGTCCCGCTGGCGGTGGTCGGCATCGGCCCGCTGTTGAAGCCGCTGGAGAAGCGCCAGACGAAACAGCGCGAGGAGAAGACCGAAGTCAATTCGCTGGCCGCCGACATCGTCTCCGGTCTGCGGATCCTTCGCGGTGTCGGCGGCGAGAAGCAGTTCCTCGACCGCTTCCGCCGCTCCAGCCAGCGGGTCCGGGCGGCCGGTGTTCAGGTCGGACGCAGCGAGGCTTGGCTCTCGGCGGCGGAGATCGCGCTGCCGGGCCTGGTCACGGTGGTCATCACCTGGCTGGGCGCGCAGCTGGCGATGAACGGCACCATCGGCGTCGGCGAGCTGATCACGTTCTACGGCGTCTCGGTGTTCCTGGTGATCCCGGTGACGACGGCGACCGAGTTCGCGGGCGTGCTGAGCGCCGCGCTGGTTTCGGCGCGGAAGGTGTGCAAACTGCTGTCCACCGAACGCACGCTCGCCGAGCCGGAGCACCCGGTGCCGCTGCCGGAAGGTTCACTGGATCTGGTCGACGAGACGTCCGGGATCAAGGCAGAGGCCGGGAAGCTGACCGTGATCGACGTCGGGGCCGACGCCGAGGCGGTGGCGTCGCGGATGGCGCGGTTCACCGATCCGGGTGAACCTGCCCTTGTCGGCGGGGTCCCGGTGGACCAGGTCGCGCTCGGCGAGCTGCGGCGGCGGGTGGTCTACGCGCACAACCAGGACCTCTGGTTCTCCGGGGTGCTTCGCGAACAGGTCGCTCCTGCGGAGCCTGGCGGGGTCGAGATCACCGAAGCGCTGTACGCGGCGGACGCCGACGACATCGTGGACGCGCTGCCCGACGGCGTCGACGAGGTGATCGGCGAACGCGGACGTGAGGTCTCCGGTGGTCAGCGGCAGCGGCTGAACCTGGCCCGCGCACTGGCGACCGGCGCCGACGTCCTGCTGCTCGACGAGCCGACCTCGGCCGTCGACGCGCATACCGAAGCCCGCATAACCGAACGCGTCGCGAAGCTGCGGCGCGGCAAGACCACCGTCGTGTTCAGCCAGAGTCCTTTGTGGACTCATGTGGCGGACGTGGTCGTGAATACGAAAGTGCCCGCATGAAGAAGCTGCCTTTGGCAGACAAGAAAGACGTTCGACGATGGATCAGGGAGACCGCGCGGGACAACAAGCGCGAGTTCTCCGTGATGCTCGGGCTGTTCTGCGTCGCGACCGCGATCGGGCTGGCCGGGCCGCAGCTGCTGGGCGCGCTGGTGGACGAGGTCGTCGAAGGCACGACGACCACCACGATCACTTGGCTCGCGGTCGCGTTCGTGGTCGTGCTGGGCGCGCAGGCCTGGTTCAAGGGGCTGGCGCGGCTGCGCGCGCGGGTGTTCGGCGAGCGGATCCTGGCGCACAACCGCGAGGAGTTCGTCGGGAACGCGCTGAACCTGCCGCTCGGGACGGTCGAAGCGGCGGGTACCGGTGACCTGCTCAGCCGGGCGACCACCGACGTCAGCCGCATCGACCACGCGGTGCGGTTCGGCGCGCCGGAGATCCTGATCGCCGCCGTGACGGTGGCGTTCACGGTGGTGGCGATGGTGGTCACGTCGCCGTTCCTGGCGCTCGGCCTGCTGATCGCGCTGCCGCTGCTGGTGCCGGTGAACATCTGGTACCAGCGGCGGGTGCCGGACGTGATGCGGCGGATGCTGGACCGGTGGGCCGAGCTGCAGTCCACCACGCACGAGACAGCGGAGGGCGCGCGGACGGCCGAGGCGCTGAACCTGACCGGCCGCCGCGTGCGCGCCGGGCACGACGGTCTCGACGCGGCGATGCTGGGCGAACGCAAGATCCGGGCGCTGCAGATGCGGTGGATCCCGTCGCTGGAGATCAGCTACGTGCTGCCGGTGCCGGTGATGCTCGGGCTGGGCCTGCTCGCCTACTCGAACGGCTGGGAGGGGCTCGGCACGATCACCGCGATGCTGCTGTATTCGCAGGTCATGACCGGTCCGCTGAACGAGGCGCTGTTCTGGCTCGCGGACATGCAGGTCGCCGGGGCCTCGCTGCGGCGGCTGCTGGGTGTGCGGCCGCCTTCCTCGGAGGCTTCGGCTTCGGAGGCTCCGCGCGGGCAGGACATCGAGGTCCGCGACGTGCGCTTCGGCTACAACGCGGAGCGCGAAGTGCTGCACGGGATCGACCTGCGGGTGCCCGCCGGGGAACGGCTGGCGATCGTCGGCCCGTCCGGTGCCGGCAAGTCGACGCTGGGACGGCTGCTGGCCGGGATGTCGGCGCCGACGTCGGGTTCGGTGCGGATCGGCGGGGCCGAGGTGTCGGCGCTGCCGGACGACGTCCTGCGCGGCGAGGTCCTGCTGCTGACCCAGGAGCACCACGTGTTCACGGGGACGCTGCGGGACAACCTCACGCTGCCCGCCGGGGACTGGACCGACGATCGGCTGCTGGCCGCGCTGGCATCGGTCGGCGCTTCGGAGTGGGTGGCGAGCCTGCCGGACGGGCTGGACACGAAGGTCGGCGCCGGGGCTGTCGCCGTCCCGGCGGCGATGGCGCAGCAGCTGGCGCTGGCGCGGGTGGTGCTGGCCGACCCGCACACGCTGGTGCTGGACGAGGCGACGTCGCTGCTGGACACGGGTTCGGCGCGGGATCTGGAGCGTTCGCTGAGCGCGGTACTCGAAGGGCGCACGGTGATCGCGATCGCGCACCGGCTGCATACGGCGGCCGCAGCGGACCGGGTCGCCGTCATCGAGGGCGGCCGGGTGACCGAGCTGGGTTCGCACGCGGAGCTGCTGGCGGCGGGTGGGCCTTACGCGGCTCTGGTGGCCGCCGCCTCCTGAAGTGTTATGAATGGGACTTTCATCGCAAATTTTGCGATGAAAGTCCCATTCATAACATGTGTTTAGGCAGAAACGAGCGCGTCCACGGCGCTGTAGAACATGCCGAGGCCGTCATCGGAAGGCCCGGTGAGGGCGTCGATGGCGTGCTCCGGATGCGGCATGAGCCCGACGACGCGGCCGTTCTCGCTGCGGATCCCGGCGATGTCGTTGCGCGAGCCGTTCGGGTTGCCGCCGACGTAGCGGAACACGACGCGGCCTTCGCCCTCCAGCTCGTCGAGGGTGGCCTGCTCGGCGACGAAGCAGCCGTCGATGTTCTTCATCGGGATGAGGATCTCGGCGTCTTTGTCGTACCGGGTGGTCCACGCGGTGTCGTTGTTCTCGACGCGCAGCCACTGGTCACGGCAGATGAAGTGCAGGCCCGCGTTGCGGATCATCGCGCCCGGCAGCAGCCCCGCCTCGCACAGGATCTGAAAGCCGTTGCAGATGCCCAGCACGGGCATTCCCTTGTGGGCGGCCTCGATCACCGAGGACATCACCGGCGCGAACCGGGCGATGACGCCGGCGCGCAGGTAGTCGCCGTAGGAGAAGCCACCGGGGACGACGACCGCGTCGACACCCTTGAGGTCTTCGTCCGCGTGCCACAGCGGCACGGCTTCGGCGTCGGCGTAGCGGGCCGCGCGGGCCGCGTCACCATCGTCGAGCGTGCCGGGGAAGGTGATGACCCCGATACGGGCGCTCACGCCTCCACCCGGCGGATGGTCCACTGCTCGATGACGGGGTTCGCGAGGAAACCTTCGGCGATCTTTTCGAGCGTCGCGTCGTCGACGGAGTCGTCGACCTCGATCTCGAAGTGCTTGCCCTGACGGATCTCGGCGATCCCGGTGAAGCCGAGACGACCGGCGGCGCCGAGCGCGGCCTGCCCCTGCGGGTCGAGGATTTCGGGCTTGGGCATGACGTCGACGACAACTCGGGCCACGGCAGGCTGCTCCTTATTCATGCAGGTCGTGGGTACCGCCCGAGCCTACTTCACTACGGTTGCCGCATGACCTACGGGCAACCGCAGTACGGGTACACCCCTCCGCCGAAGAAGTCGAAGGCCTGGCTGTGGATCACGCTCACGCTGGTCGTGGTCCTGATCGCGGGCGGTGTCGCGTTCACCGGCTTCGTGTCTCCGGGCTTCTTCAAGGCCAAGTCCGACACCGCTTCGCGCGCGACGCCGGAGCAGCTCAGCCAGTCTTTCGTGAACGGCGTCGGCGAAGACCGCGTAAGCCGGCTCTGGTGCCCGGTCCGCTCGAAGCGGTCCTACACCTTCGAGCAGACCATGGCCGTCTCCGACGGCGCACAGCTCAGCACGCCCGCGCACCAGCGTGCGGCGCAGGAGTACTCGGCCGCCTTCACCGCCGGGAGCCTGACCGTCGGGATCGCGATGATCCCCGGCGAAGGCGGCTGGTGCGTGCGCGACGCCAAGGTCGGCGGCGAGCCCGAGCCGCTCCCGAGCATCGAGACACGGCCGTCGCCGCGCCCCGACGTCAAGACCGGGGAAGAGGCGGGGACCAAGTTCGTCGACGCGATCAACGCGCGCGACATCCCGGCCGCGTTGTCCGTGCTGTGCGCGAAGGTGCCCGACACGACCCGCGACGGCGTCCAGCAGATCATCCACGGCGAGGCGCGGTACACCGTGGACAAGACCGACGTGCTGACCACCGCGAAGCAGACGATCCTGCACCTGTCGGGCGAGAACGACGGTGTCCAGAAGCCGGGGCGGATCGAGACCGAGGACGACGCCGAGGGCGGCCCCTGCGTCGCTTCGTTCGCACCCGACTCCGACTGAGCTCGCACTGATCCTTCGACTGGGGGATGCTCGGAGCGCGGCGTTGGGCCAAGATGAGCTCATTGGCGGGGCGTCAACACCGGGCGAGCAGCAGGAGGCACCGTGGCCGATCAGGACTCCTTCGACTACGTGATCGTCGGCGCGGGCAGCGCGGGATGCGTGCTGGCGAACAGGCTGAGCGAGGATCCGTCAGCGCGGGTGCTCCTGCTCGAAGCGGGCGGCGAGGACGACGCGGACGAGATCCACATCCCCGCCGCGTTCCCCGGTCTCTTCAAGACCAAATGGGACTGGAACTACGAGACGGTCGAGCAGAAGCACACCGGCAAGACGCTGTACTGGCCGCGCGGGAAGACGCTCGGCGGCTGTTCCTCGATCAACGCGATGATCTACATCCGCGGCAACCGCGCCGACTACGACGGCTGGCGCGACGGGCACGGCGCCGAGGGCTGGGGTTTCGATGACGTCCTGCCGTACTTCAAGCGGGCGGAGGGGAACCAGCGGCTCGGCGGGCCGCTGCACGGCACCGACGGGCCGCTGAACGTCGAGGATCGCCGCTTCACCCACGAGCTTTCGCACGCCTGGGTGGATTCCGCGGTCGCCTGGGGCCTCAAGCGCACCGACGACTTCAACGGCGAGTCGCAGGAAGGCGCCGGCGTCTACCAGGTGACGTGCAAGAAGGGCCGCCGCTGGTCGACGGCCGACGCGTACCTGCGCCCCGCCCTGACCCGCGCGAACCTGACCGTGCGCACCCACGCGCAAGCCACCCGCGTCGTCTTCGAAGGCACCCGCGCGGTCGGGGTGTCCTATTTGGACAAAGGTGTCGAGACGACGGTGCGCGCGTCGGCCGAAGTCCTGCTGAGCGGCGGCGCGGTGAACTCGCCACAGCTGCTGATGCTGTCCGGCGTCGGCCCGGCGGAACACCTGCGGGAGCACGGGATCGACGTGGTGGCCGCGCTTCCCGGGGTCGGCGAGAACCTGCACGACCACCCGGCCTGCGGGATCATCTGGTCGACCCGCGGCACCACCGATCTGGTGGACGCGGCGACGCCGGGTGGCCTGGTGCGCTATCAGCTCACCAAACGCGGCCCGCTGGCTTCGAACATCGGTGAGGCCGGGGCGTTCTTCCCCGCCGCGGACGGTGTCTCGCCGCCGGACATGCAGATCCACGTCGCGCCGACGTTGTTCTACGACAACGGGATGCGTGAGCCGACGATGCCGGGCTTCACGTCCGCGGCGACGCTGGTGGACGTCGCGAGCCGGGGACGGCTGCGGCTGAAGTCGGGGAATCCCTTGTGGAAGCCCGAAATCGACCCGGCGTACTACGCCGAGTCCGTGGACATGGAGAAGATGCTGGCCGGGATGCGCACGCTGGTGGAGATCGGGAAGTCCGGTCCGCTGGCGAAGTACCTGGACAAGCCGTTCCTGCCGGAGCGCCACGACCTGACCGACAGCGAACTGGCCGACTACGTGCGCGAGAAGACGCAGACGCTGTACCACCCGGTGGGGACCTGCTCGATGGGGACGGGCGAGAACGCTGTCGTCGACCCATCGCTGAAGGTGCGCGGGGTGGACGGGCTGCGGGTGGTGGACGCGTCGGTGATGCCCGTGGTGCCGCGCGGGAACACGAACGCGCCGACGATCATGGTCGCGGAGAAGGCCGCGGACCTCATTCGGGGCGTGTGACCGTCCCTTTCACGCTCCCGGGAACGCTATGAAAGGCCCGTTACTTGCAAATTTTGCAAGTAACGGGCCTTTCATAGCGCGCGGGGGTTGACGAACGGAAGGCTCAGCGTTTCCCGTGCAGGACGGTGATCAGCTTCGCCACCAAAGCGTCGGTCTTTTCCTTGCGGGAGAACGAGGTCAGCACGATCGGCGCGGTGAACCGCTGCCGCGCAACGGCCTTGGGCCGGGCGAACTCGCGCAGGCCTTCCGGGCCGTGGATCCGGCCGAAGCCCGAGTCGCCGACGCCACCGAAGGGCAGCGAAGCGATACCGGCGAAGGAAAGCGGCGCGTTGATCGACGTCATGCCGGTGCGCAGGCGGGAGGCCAGTTCGAGGCCGCGCGACTTCGAAAACACCGTCGACCCGAGGCCGTACTTCGTGTCGTTGGCCTTCTCGACGGCCTCGTCCATGTCGCGGACCTTGGCGATGGTGACTGTCGGGCCGAACGTCTCCTCCTGGACGGCCGAGGAATCCTCCGGCACGTCGACGAGGACCGTCGGCTGGACGTAGCGGTCGCCGACCGCGTCGACACCGCCGACCAGCGCCTTGCCGCCGCGTTCGATGGCGTCCGCGATGTGGCGTTTGATCACCGCGAGCTGCGAAGGCATCGTCACCGGGCCGTACTGCGCGGCCTCGTCCGAACCGGCCCGCACGTCCTTCGACTTCTCGACGACCTTCGCGACGAACTCGTCGTGCACCCGCTCGTGGACGTACACGCGCTCGACGCCGATGCAGGTCTGGCCCGAGTTGGAGAACGCGCCCCAGACGGTCGCGTCGGCGGCGGCTTCGAGGTCGGCGTCCGCGTCGACCAGGACAGCGTCCTTGCCGCCCGCCTCGATGATCACCGGCGTCAGCGTCTCGGCGGCCGCGGCCATGATCTTCTTGCCCGTGCCCGTCGAACCCGTGAAGGCGATCTTGTCGACGTTCGCGCTGACGAGCGAAGCGCCGGTCTCCCCGAAGCCGGTGATCAGCTGCAGCACCGGCCACTCCGGGACGACCTCGTTGAAGGCGTCGACCAGCCATTTCCCGACGCCCGGCGTGTACTCGCTCGGCTTGAAGACGACGGTGTTGCCGGCGGCGAGGGCGTAGGCGATGGAGCCGAGCGGGGTGAACACGGGGTAGTTCCAGGGGCCGATCACGCCCACGACGCCGAGCGGCTGGTACTCGACCGTCGCCGCCTGGTTCGACATCATCAGCCCGGCCGCACGACGCTGCTTGCCGAGGATCTTGCGCGCGTTCTTGCCGGCCCACGCGATGTGCTCGATGGCGAGGACGCTCTCCAACTGCGCGTCGGCGAGCGGCTTGCCGGTCTCGTCGCGCACGACCTGACACAGCTGCGGCAGCCTGCGGGTGATGACGCCCTTCCAGCGGCGCAGCCGCTCGGCGCGACCGTCGTAGCCGAGCCCGGCCCACCATTCGGCGGCGTCCTTCGCGCGGGCGACAGCGGCGCGGACGTCCTCCCGTGTGTGCACCGGGTACGTGCCGACGACCTCGTCGGTCGCCGGGCTCAGGGAATCGAAGGTCTCCCCCACGCTGTGCGCGGTCGGCTTCGGCTGGACTGCGGTCATCGACTTCTCCCGTGTCTCGGCTCAAAGCCCAGGCTACGACGTTACTGACGGCGTGCCAATAGCTCGCCTGGGGCGGGCCACCAGCATTACACAGGAGACGAGAGCCGCAAGGACACCGAGAAGCGGGGCCAGCCAGACCGGCAATATCCCGATCGCCAGCGAGCCCAGCCCGAACCCGGACGCCTGCACGGTGAAAGCCAGCGAGAACCCCTCGGACCGGCGGCGTTCCGGCAGCAGTTTCTGCAGGTTGACCGACGAAACGGCCATCAGCGGACCGGTGCAGAGCCCGATCAGCGCGACCCCGCCGAGCAGTCCGGCCCAGCCGAGGCCTGCCGACACCACGATGCCGCCGAGCACGAAACCCGCCAGGAACAGCCGCGGATCGCCGACCTTCCCCCGCGCCGCGTAGAGCGCGCTCCCGGTGATGCTGGCGGCGCACAGCACGACGATGACGATCGCCGTCGCCGAATCGGGGGCGCCGAGGCGCTGGACGAGCGGCAGCAGGCCGACCTCGATGGTCGACAGCAGCAGTCCGACGGTGAACAGGCCCATCAGCCAGGGAACACAAGCGGCGACGGGGAGCGCCTGGTGCTCGACCGTCCTTTGTGGATCGCGGACGACGGTCCGCCGCGGCACGAGCAGGGCCGCGAGCAGGGCGACGACGGCCATCGCGAGCAACGGGACGGCCGGGCCGGACGTCGCCAGGAGCGCCACCAGCAGCGGTCCGCCGACGATGACGCCTTCCATGATCATCGCGTCGACCGAAACGGCCCGGGGCAGCTCGTCTTCGGTCACCGTCCCGGCGAGCAGCGTCCGGAAGCCACCGTTCAGCCCGCCCGCGACCAGTCCCGGCGGGATCGTCAGCGCGAGCAGCACCAGGTCCGGGGCACCGGCGGAGGCGACCGCGGCCAGCAGGAACAGTCCCGCGGCGACCAGCGGCAGCAGCACGACGAGACCCCGCGCGGGGCCGACGCGGTCGAGCATCCGCCCCGTCGGCACGGCGCCGACCATCTCGGCGGCGACGAAGACGGCCATCATGACCCCGCCGAGCCGGTACGAACCTGTCGTCGCGGTGGTCAGCACGGTGAAGGCCAGCGGCGCCATCGTGGCGGGCAGCCGGTTCAGCTGGACTCCCGCCGACCAGCGCCAATACCCGGAATTGCGAAGCAAGGTCATGCCTGGAGACCCTGCCGAACCAGGCCTGGCGAGAGCCATTGATCAGGGAATAGCCTAATCGGATGATCGAGCTGGTCCTGACCGCCGAAAGCGCCAACCGCGTCCGCTTCGGCATCTCCCCGCTCGACGAGACCATGGGCGCGATGCAGACCCTGCTCGGACAGCGCGGGCATCCGAGTCACCTGCCGTGGCTGCGCGAGGCCGCCGGGAAACTGCCGGACCTGCCCATCGACGATTTCGCCAGGGTGATGAGCGCGCGGCACTACATCACCGACTTCCTCAGCCCGCCGCCGAACGGCCCGGAGACCACCGCGACCGCGCAGCTCGCCGAGATCCGCCGCACACCACCGGATCAGGTCGCCCACGAACTGTCCAAAGTAGACGCGGACCTGAGCGGACTCCCCGAAGACCCGGCCGAGGCGAGAGACCTTCTGTCCGATCAGATGGAGATCGCCTGGACCGAACTGGTCGAACCGCACTGGCCCCGGATGCGCCGCTTCCTCGTCGCCGACATCGAGGAACGCTCGCGGCGTCTGGCCGCGGGCGGCATCGCGCTGGTATTGGAGGACATCCACCCGCGGGTGCGGCTCGTCGACGACGTCCTGGTGATCGAGATGAAGGAACGCAGCCGCGTCCACCTCGACCGCCGCGGGCTGCTGCTGATCCCCGGCGTCTTCGCCTGGCCGTCGGTCGGGGTGATCACGATGGAGCCGTGGCAGCCTTCGCTGCTCTATCCGGCTCGCGGTGTCGCCGAACTCTGGTCGGATCCCGAACGCCCGCCCGGCGCGCTCGCGGGAGTCCTCGGCCGGACGAAGGCCGCGCTGCTCACGACGCTCAACGAGCCCGCGAGCACCACCGAGCTGGCACGCAGGCTCGGCCTCTCCGCGCCGACGGTCTCGCAGCATCTGACCGCGATGCGCGCGGCGGGGCTGCTCGACACGCGGCGACGCGGCCGCGAAGTGCGCTACCTGCGCACCGAACTTGGCGACGCCCTGCTCCGGGCATAGGCTGGAAAACGACCTACCGCGAAGGAGAACACCGATGCGTATTGTCCACTTTGGACACGCTTGCACACTTCTGGAGACCGAAGGCGCGCGGATCCTGATCGACCCCGGCACCTTCTCGGTGGGTTTCGAAGGCGAGCGCGAGCTGGACGCCATCCTGATCACCCACCAGCATTTCGACCACCTCGACGTCGAAAGGCTGCCCGCGCTGCTGGAGGCGAACCCCGGCGCTCAGCTGATCGTCGACCCGGGTTCCGCCGACGCCGTGCGGAAGATCGGCGCCGAGTTCCAGATCGCGAGCCCCGGCGACGCCTTCGGCATCGGCTCCAGCGGCATCACCGTCGTCGGCGGCGAACACGCCGTGATCCACGAGGACATCCCGACGATCCCGAATGTCGGGTACATCGTCGATCACGGCGCCTTCTATCACCCCGGCGACTCGTTCTTCGTGCCGGAACAGAAGATCGACGTCCTCGGCCTGCCCACCGGCGCCCCGTGGCTCAAGGCCGGCGAAGCGGTCGACTACCTGCGTGCCGTGTCGCCGCGCCTCGCCGTCCCGATCCACGAAGCCGTCCTCGCGCGGCCGCAGATGCACTACGGCCTGTTCGCCAACCTCGCCCCGGAAGGCACCGAAGTGAAGGTGCTCGATGTCGGGGAGCCGGTGAAGCTTTAGCCCCGATAGGCGAGTTTCCGGACGAGGATCTCCGCCGGGCCGCGGTAGCCCTTCCGGTGCATCCAGTACGCGACGACGACCGAAAGCAGCCACACGCCGAGGCCGCAGGCGGCCGCCACGAACGTCGGGTTCTTCGCCTGGCCGCCCAGGCCCAGCATGAACGGGAGCGCCAGGATCAGCCACGCCACCGACTGGAACAGGTAGGCGCTCAGCGTGCGCTGCCCGAGCGCGGAGATCGCGGTGACCACGACACCGCGGCGCTTTTTGCCGACAGCCATGCCGATGAGGCCGAACAGGCTGAGGTAGCCGATGGCACCGAACACGCCCGCGCCCTCGTACAGCGTCTTGGCGAACCCGGCGGTGTCGGCGTCGAGCTGGAGGTAGTCGCCGGTGAAGAGACCCATCGGCAGGGCGCCCGCGATCGCGACGCCGAATCCGCCGAACAGGCCGACGAGGAGGATCTTCCGGTTCGGCTCCTCCAAGAAGCGCTTCTTCGCGGCCCAGGCGCCCACCCAGACGAAGAGGATCGACGGCAGCAGGATCAGCGTGATGGACGGCCATTCCACCAGGCGCCCCCGCAGGGCTTCGCCGTACGTCGGTGCCAGGGAGGACGGGTCTTCGGGAGACGGGACCGGTGCGCTCCCGGAGTTCCCGGTGAGCACCAGGTACATCAGCACGCCGAGGTAGCAGAGGGCGAAGACCAGGTAAAAGGCCGGAAGCCGGTAGAAGCCCTTGCCTCGCCGCAGGAGCAGCAGGGTGAACACGACCCCGATGACGCCGTACGCGCCGAGCACGTCACCGGAGAAGAACAGCACCCCGTCGACGGCGCCGAAGACCAGCAACCACGCGTGCCTCCGGAGCAGGACACCACGCGTCCGGGACCACGGCTCTCCCAGCGCCTGCTGGCGATCCGCGAACTGCACCATCCCGTAGCCGAGCATCATGCCGAACAGCGGCAACGCGCACGCGTGCACGAAGACGAACAGCAGCACGAAGTACGGCCGTTCCAGGCCTTGCGGTGTCTGATCGACACCCGGCGAATTCCCCAGGAAGATGCTCGCGGTATGCGCCAGCGCGACCAATAACAGCGCGAAACCTCTGGCCAGATCCGGTGCGAGCACCCGCTCGCTGGTCGGCAACGACTTCATTGTTCCCCCTCGGAAGACCTTTAGTATCCAACGTACACTAAATAATGTCCGCCGGATACTAAAGCCGGGAGAGCTCGGGTCAGTTCGCGTCGATGAGAGCGGCCACGCCGTCGAGAACGACGTTGAGGCCGAAGCCGAAGTCGGGGTCCTCAGCCTGGTCGGGCGCGCCGAGCCCGGAGGTCAGGAAGCCCACCGCGTCGGGGAAACGCTCCGGGTCGATCAGCTCGGCGAGGCTCTTGCCGTAGGCCTGCTCGGCCTGCGACTGGCTCAGCCCACTGCCCTTCCGGCCCTCGGCGAGCTGGATGGCCTGCGCGCACGCGAGGCGCACATAGCCACTGACCAGAACCAAGACCCCGCCCCTGGTGCCCCAGTCGAGACCGGTTTCGCGCAGCGTGCGCAGGATCGCGTCCATCCAGGCGACCGCGTTCGGCCCCGCCGGAGGACCGGAGAGCGGCAGCTCGACCAGCCACGGATGGCTCATCAGCGCGTCGCGATTGGCCTCGGCCAGCAGGGTCAGCTCGGCCCGCCAGTCGCCGGTGGGCTCCACCGTGGGCGGATCTCCGATGGCGAAGTCGGCCATCAGCTCCAGCAGCTCCGACTTCGAGCCGATGTGGCGGTACAACGACATCTTCGTGACGTCCAGGTCCTTCGCCACGTTCGCCAGCGTCACGTTCGCGACGCCTTCGCGATCGGCGAGGGCCACCGCGGCCGCCACGACGCTGTCGACGTCGAGCACCGACGGCCTGCCGCGGGTCGGACGTTCCGACCGGCGCCAGAGCCGCATCAGCGTCGCCTGCGCGTCACTCCGGTCGCCGTCGTCGGTCATCCCGTCAATCTAGTTGGAGCGACCGCGGTCGCGAGAGCGAGCCGTAAGTGGCCCCGAAAGCGCGGTTCTCCAGCGAGACGTCGACGGCGTCGAGGAACGCCTGCCGCAGCCCCGGCCGGGCGAGGTCCGCGGCGTCGATGCCGAGCCGCACGAGCCCGCCCCGGCGCGCGGCCCTGGCGGCGGCCAGTACCAGCGCGAAACACCGGACGGTCTCCGTCCGGTGCGACGGCCCGCCGAACTCCTGCACCCTGGCGCGCTGGACCTGGCCGGACACCAGGTCCCGCACCGAGACCAGGTCCGCGCACAGCCTGAACCCGTGCTCACGCAGGGCCTGCACGGTGCCCTCCGACGCGATCCAGCGCGGCGGCGCGAACCCGTCGACGGACATGCCGTTGACGTCGAGCGCCGCCTTCGCCGCGATGAGCCGCAGCCGCGCCTCGTGCGCGGGCAGCGCCGCGAACTCGGCGCGTTTGCCCAGCTGGACAGCGCGATGGGTGGGGGTGATCCGATGGTCGTAACCGTGCAGGAGCACGGAGTCGCCGCTTTCGCGGCGTGTCCGGACCCAGGCGGTCACGGGGCCCTCGCCGGTGCGAGCGGCGTAGAGCACGGACAACGGGACCTTGCGCCTGTCGAGCTCGGCCGCGAGGTCGGCACAGCGGTGCAACGTCCGGGTGGTCACGCCGGACAGGGAAACCAGCAAACGTGCGTCCACGATGCCCATTGGGCCAGACCGGCCTTGCGCCGGACTGACGACGGCGTGAACGCCGCAGGTCAGCCGGGCGAATCAGGCGGGCCAGTCGTCGAGCGAACAGCCGGTGATGCGTTCGTACGCGTTGATGTACCTCGCCCTGGTGGCGGCGACGATCTCGTCCGGCAACGGTGGCGGCTCCGGTCTCTCGAGCCGGTGCCAGCCGGACGCGGGACCGGTCAGCCAGTCCCGCAGCGGCTGCTTGTCGAACGACGGGACCCTGCCGCCCGGGGTGCACCCGGCCGCCGGCCAGTAGCGCGAGGAATCCGGGGTCAGGACCTCGTCGGCGAGCACGAGGTTCCCGTCGGGGTCGACGCCGAATTCGAGTTTCGTGTCCGCGAGCAGGATGCCGCGTTCGGCGGCGAACTCCGCGCCGCGGCGGTACACCGCCAGCGTGGCCTCACGGACTTCCTCGGCACGCTCGCGGCCGAGCTGCCCGACGACGTCGGAGAAGGCGATGTTCTCGTCGTGCGAACCGTGGTCGGCCTTGGTCGCGGGGGTGAAGATCGGTTCGGGGAGCCGGGAGGATTCGGTCAGGCCCGGCGGGAGTTCGACGCCGCAAACCGTGCCGTGGGCGCGATAATCGGCGAGACCGGTGCCGGTGAGGTAGCCGCGGGCGACGGCTTCGAACGGCAGCATCGCCAGCCGCCGCACCAGCAGCGCGCGGCCGCGGACCGCGGCGGGGATGCGTTCGTCGTCGTAGGAGACCAGGTGGTTGGGGAGGACATCGGAGAGCTGGGAGAACCAGAACACGCTCATCGCGGTGAGCACCCGCCCCTTGTCCGGGATGGGGGTGTTGAAGATGACGTCGTAGGCGGAGATCCTGTCCGAAGTGACGAGCAGCAGATGCTCGTCATCGACGGCGTAGAGCTCACGGACCTTACCGGCGGCGATCTTCGGGTATTCGAGCGTCGTCACGGCTGCACCCTAGCGATCAAGGATGATGGCTGATCATGCCGATCCACTGCGTTTCGTTCACTACCGATTACGGGCTGAGCGACGGTTTCGTGGCCGCGTGCCACGGGGTGATCGCGCGGATCGCGCCGTCCGTGCGGCTGATCGACGTGACCCACGAGATCCCTCCGCAGCAGGTCAGGACCGGCGCCGAGGTGCTCGCCCAGACCGTCCCGTATCTGCCGGAGGCCGTGCATCTCGCCGTCGTCGACCCCGGCGTCGGCACGGCGCGGCGCGGTGTCGTGGTGGTCACCGAACGCGGAATCCTCGTCGGCCCGGACAACGGAATCCTCATTCCCGCCGCCGAAACACTCACCGGGGTGATAGCGGCGTACGAACTCGTGGCCCCTCGGTACCGCCTTCCGGTGACGTCTTCGACGTTCCACGGGCGCGATGTCTTCGCCCCCGCGGCCGCGCATCTCGCGCTCGGCGTCGCCCCGGAGGAATTCGGGCCGCGCGTCGACGACCTCGTGCGGCTGCCGGACCCGTTCGTCGCGGTGTTCCCCGGCAAGCTGGTGGCGGAAGTGCTCACGGTCGACCACTTCGGCAACGTCCAGCTGGCCGCGGGCCCCGCCGACCTCGAACTGGCCGGGTTGTCCGGCACGGTCTCGGTCAGCAGCGAACACGTCCTGGTGAAAGCGCTGGTCGGCGACACCTTCGGCACGGTGCCGCCGGGCTGGAACGTGCTCTACACCGACTCGGCGGGGCGGCTCGCGGTCGCCGTGAACGGCGGTTCGGCCTCCGACGTGCTCGGGCTGGGAACCGCCCAGGAATGCACGATCACCTCGTCGCCGACGGCCAGCTGACCCGGACCGGTCACCGCCATCTTGACCCCGAACGAGACCCCGCCTTCGGGTTCGCGCCGGTAGTCGGCGAGCGACCGGATCGGCTCCGGGCCCGCCTTCTTGCCCGTCTCCTGATCGACCATCGGCACCGTGCAGCGGATGCAGACCTTGGCGTACCCCAGCTCCAGGCCGCCGGCGGTGAGCGAGCGGACGTCGTCCTCGCGGTGCGGCTCCGGCCAGCCCGCGACGACGATGTTGGGCCGGAAGCGGTCCATCGGCACGGCTTCGGCGCCGCGGGAGGCGATGCGCTCGTTCAGACCGTCCAAAGAGGACTCGGAGGTCAGCAGGATCGCGTGCGCGTCGGCGAACGCGGCGGTGCCGGGGATCTCGCCGTTGGTGACGCGCTCGTGCTCGGGCGCGAGCCCGACGAACACCGACGGCAGGCCCAAGACGTCGGAGCACCACTCGGCGGCCTCGGCACCCTGATGGACGCCCTTGCCCTGCCAGGTGAACGTCGACGCGGGCTGCCGCGGCCCGTCCTGCGCGGTCTCGACCAGCAGGTCTTCGACGCCGGGAGCGGCGAGCCGCAGCCGGGCGCCGTCGTCCAGCACTTCGGCCCGGATCGAAGCCATCACCGGATGCTTCCGCTGGCTACGGAACTCGCCGTCGGGCGACACGACCATCCAGGCACGATCGAACCGCAGGCCCGCCGGGGTGACGTCGGCCGTTTCGACCGATGTTCCCGCGCAGCCCTTGACCGGGTAATAGACCAGCTTCGCCACTCTCGCCATGGCCGCAGATTAGCGACTCGGGCCTCGTGAGTGGTACGGCCGGCTGCCGAGGAGGCGGTGGGGGGCAGGTGAGGCGCAGGTGAGGGCAGGTCGGGGTGGGGGGGGGGGGGGGGGGGGGGGGGGGGGGGGGGGGGGGGGGGGGGGGTTTGGGGGTTGTTGGTGTTTTTAAAAACCCCCCCCCCCCCCCCCCCCACCACCTGTACCCACCCCGGTCCGGCGCCCCCCCGGCGTCACCCTGGCACATCGGTGACGTAGCGAAGGCCTCCTTCACGGACATCGCTCAGAGCACCTGGGAAAGGAAGCGCTGCAGACGCTCGCTCCGCGGAGCGTCGAAGATCGCCTCCGGAGCGTCGTGTTCGACGATCTTCCCGTCGTCCATGAACGCGACCTCGTCGGCGACGCCACGCGCGAAGCCCATCTCGTGGGTGACCACGAGCAGCGTCAGCCCGCGCTCGGCGAGCCCGGCCATCAGGGTGAGGACGCCCTTGACCAGCTCCGGGTCCAGCGCGCTGGTGGCCTCGTCGAACAGCATGACCTCGGGCTCCATCGCGAGCGCCCGCGCGATCGCGACCCGCTGCTGCTGCCCGCCCGAAAGCGCGCTCGGCCGGTACGGCGCCTTGTCGGCGAGGCCGACCTCGGCGAGGCGGGCGTGCGCGATCTCCGCCGCCTCCTCCTTGCCGAGCTTCCGCACGCTGCGCAGCGGCAGGGTGATGTTGTCCAGCACGCTGCGGTGGCCGAACAGGTTGAAGTGCTGGAACACCATCCCGACCCGCTGCCGCAGCGCGTCCGGGTCGGACGAGATGACGCTCTCGCCGCCCAGCAGCAAGTCGCCCGAGTCGGGCTCCTGCAGGCGGTTCACGCAGCGCAGCAGCGTCGACTTCCCCGAGCCCGACGGCCCGATGATGCAGGTCGTGCGGCCCTTCTCGACCTTGAGGTTCACGCCCTTCAGCACTTCGAGGGTGCCGAAGGAGACGTGGATGTCGCGGAGCTCGACGCTCGACGAACGGATGGCGGCGGTCATGACATCGGCACCTTTCCGGCGTTCAGGACTTCCAGTTCGCCGCCCTCATCGTCGGGCCGGACCTTCCTGCCGGTGCGCAGCTTCTTGTCGATGTAGTTGACCAGATGCGTCAGCGGCACGGTGATCACCAGGTAGAAGACACCCGCCGCGACCAGCGGCGACAGGTTCCCGGTGTTGGCCGCGAGGTCCTGCCCGATGCGGAACAGGTCGCGCTGCTCGGCGAGGAAACCGAGGAAGTACACCAGGCTGGAGTCCTTGACCAGCGCGATGAACTGGTTCACCAGCGCGGGCAGCACGCGCCGCACCCCCTGCGGGATGACGACGAGCGCCATCGCCTTGGTGTAGCTCATGCCCAGCGCGCGGCTGGCCTCCATCTGTCCTTTTTCGACACTCTGGATGCCTGCCCGGAAGATCTCGCCGATGTAGGCGGCCGCGATCAGGCTGAGCGCCAGGATGCCCAGCGGGTAGGTGTTCCTGGCCATCGACGGGATGAGGATCCCGCCGCCCTGCCCGATCACCAGGATGGTCAGGATCGCGGGCAGGCCTCGGAAGATGTCGGTGTACACCCGGGCGGGCCAGCGCAGCCACACCTTGGTGGACAGGCCCATGGTGGCCAGCAGCATGCCGAGCACGGTGCCGATCACCGCCGAGAACACCGACATGATCAGCGTGTTCAGCAGGCCCGTCTTGAGGAGGTCCGGGAGGACTTCCCAGATGTAGTCCCAGTTGAGGAAGGTGGTGAAGAAGTCGTTCACTTATCGCTGCCCGGCCTTGAAGTCCGCGGGCACCGGCGCGTTCGGTTCGAACCGCTGGTGCACCTTTTCCCAGGTCCCGTCGGCGATGACCGCCTTGAGACCCGCGTTGATCTTGCCCGCGAGTTCGGTGTTGCCCTTCTTGACGGCGAAACCGTGCGGGATGGTCGTGGTGATCGCCTTGACCACCTTGAGCTTCGCGTCCGGGTTCTTCGCCGCGTAGTCCTCGGCGGTCGCCTGGTCGAAGATCGCGCCGTCGATGGCGCCGCTCTTCAGCGCGCCCAGCGTGACGGCGTCCTGCGGGAACCGCACGGCCTGCGCGGTGGGCGCGTTCGCGGCCAGCCAGCTGTCCGAAACGGTCCCCTGGACGACGCCGATCCGCTTGCCCGCCAAGGAGTTCTCGTCGGTGATCCCGCTGCCCTCGCGGGCCTCGATACCGAGCGACTGGTAGTTGTACGGCGCCGAGAAGTCGACAGTCTTGCGGCGTTCGTCGGTCTGGGAGATCCCCGAGCTGCCGATGTCGAACTTGCCGGTGGCGACCTGGCTCAGCAGCGCCGAGAACTCCGTGGAGACGAACTCGAGTTTCAGGTTCTGGTTCGCGGCGATGGCCCTCAGCAGCTCGTTGTCGAACCCGGTGAACACGCCGTTTTCCTGATAGGCGTTGGGTTTCGAGTCGCTGAGGGTGCCGACGCGCAGGGTGCTCGCGCCGGCGTCTTCACCGCCGCCGCACGCCGCCAGCACCGCCAGGAGGGCGGCGCCGACAGCGGCGGCGAGTGACTTCTTCATCGTGATCCTCACGCCTTGAACTGGTCCGGGACCGGCGCCGTGGGCAGGAACTTCCCGTGCAGTTTCACCCAGGTGCCGTCGGCGATGACCTGCTTGAGGCCATCGTTGATCTTGGTGAGCAGCTCGTTGTTGCCCTTCTTCACCGCGAAGCCGTGCGGCACGTCGGTGGTGAAGGACTTCACGACCTTGAGCTTCGTGTCGACGCTCTCCTTGACGTTCGTCTCGGCGATCGCCTGGTCGAGGATGTAGGCGTCGACGGCGCCGCTCTTCAGCGCGGCCAGCGCCGGGGCGTATCCCGGGAAACGCACGGCCTGCGCGTCCGGGACGGTCGAGGTGAGCCACTTGTCGCCGACGGTCGCCTGGATGACCGCGACCCGCTTGCCGGAAAGGGCCTTCTCCTCGGTGATCGGCGAGCCGTCCTTGGTCTGGATGCTCATCACTTCGAAGTTGTACGGGCTGGAGAAGTCGACGTTCTTCTTGCGCTCGTCGGTCTGCGCGATGGCCGAGCTGCCGATGTCGAACTGGTTGTTCGCGACCTGACCCAGCAGCGACGAGAAGTCGGTCGAGGCGAACTCGAGCTTCAGGTTCTGCTTCGCGGCGATGGCCTTCAGCAGTTCATTGTCGAAGCCGGTGAAGGTGCCGTTCTCGACGTAGATGTTCGGCGGCGCGTCGCTCAGCGTGCCGACACGGAGGGTCTTCTCGGTGGCGGATTCGCCGCCACCGCAAGCGGCGAGCACGGCGACGAGACCGGCGGCCAACGTGGCGAGGAGTATCTTTTTCATCGTTTTCAAATCCCCGCGTTCTGCACGGGCAGGCCGGGGCCGCCCTGTTCGAGTTCCTTGGGCAGCGGCTCGGTCTTGAAGAACTGAGCGTGCAGGCGGGCGACGGTGCCGTCCGCCACGGCCTTCGCGAGGCCGTCGTTGAGCTTCTTCAGCAGGTCCTTGTTGTCCTTGCGGACGGCGAACGCCGACGGCGTGTCCTTGGTCTCGACGGTGTAGCCGAGTTCCAGCGGCACGGCCGGGTTCTGGTCGAGGTACTTCTGCCCGATGTCCTTCGGCACGACCCAGCCGTCGAGGCCGCCGGCCTTCAGCTGCGCGAAACCGGCGTTGTAGTCGGGAAAGCGGACGACGTTGGCGCCGGGCACCTTGCCGCTCGCGAAGTCGTCCTGCACCGATGCCTGCACGACGCCGAGCCGCTTGCCGCTGAAGGAGGCGACGTCCTTGAGGGCCGCGCCCTTCTTGGTGACGATCGTGGTGAACCCGGTGGAGTAGCCGTTGCTGAAGGCGACGGTCTTCTTGCGGGCCTCGGTGGTGGAGATCGTGGAGCTGCCGATGTCGAACTTGTTCGTGGCGACGGAGGCCAGCAGACCGGCGAACTCGGTGCCGACGAACTCGACCTCGAAGCCCTCGCGCTTCGCGATGTCGCGCAGCAGCTCGTTGTCGTAGCCGGTGAACGTGCCGTTCTCCAGGTAGATGGACGGCGGCGCGTCGGTCAGGGTGCCGACCCGCAGCTTCTGGCCGCTCGCGCCCGTGTCACCGGAGCCGCAGGCGGCGAGGGCAAGGGTGGCCGCGCCCGCCGTGACGACGGCGACGATTTTCGACAGCGTGGATCTCATCGCTTCTTCCGTGGGTTTCGGCGCCAAGGCGCGATACAAACACGCCAGGCCGCCTCATGGGCGGCCTGGCGCTCCGGGTTCAGCGATCGAGATTAGGCATTTCGCCCGATCGAGTAACTTCGTCCCAGTATTTGATATCGCGCGACCGGGATCACGCTGCCAGGGCGCGAGCTGAAGAACTCGCAGCTCACGAGGGTCTTCGTGGCGCCCTGCCATCGTGATCCCGGGGCCTGGCGGCCAAAACGCGCGACTTCAAGGGATCAAGAGACCTTGGTCACCGAAGCGACGGTCAGAGAATCGGGGCCGGCGAGTAGCCCGCGGCCTCCGGGAAGCGCTCCAGGATGTCCGAGACGCGGGCGGCGATCGCGGCCACCTGACGCGGGGCGACACCGGTGAACGAGATCCGGTCGGCGAGCAGTTTGTCCAGCTCACCGCGGTCGAGCGGGATCCGCTCGTCGGCGGCGAGCCGGTCGAGGAGGTCGTTCTCCGCCAGCCCCTGCTCCCGCATGGCGAGCGCGACGCCGACGGCGTTCTCCTTGATGGCCTCGTGAGCGGTTTCACGCCCGACACCCGCGCGGACCGAGGCCATGAGCACCTTGGTGGTCGCGAGGAACGGCAGATAGCGATCGAGCTCACGGGCGATGACCGCCGGGAAGGCCCCGAATTCGGCCAGCACCGTGAGGAAGGTCTCCAGCAGCCCGTCCAGCGCGAAGAAGGCGTCGGGCAGCGCGACCCGGCGGACGACGGAGTCGGACACGTCGCCTTCGTTCCACTGGTCACCGGCGAGCTCGCCGATCATCGACAGGTAGCCGCGCAGCACGACGGCGAGCCCGTTGACCCGCTCGCACGAACGCGTGTTCATCTTGTGCGGCATGGCCGACGAACCGACCTGGCCCGGTTTGAAGCCCTCGGTGACCAGTTCGTTGCCCGCCATCAGGCGGATCGTCTTCGCCAGGCTCGACGGGGCGGCCGCGAGCTGGACCACGGTGGACAGCACGTCGAAATCGAGCGAACGCGGGTACACCTGGCCGACGCTGGTGAACACGTTCTCGAACCCGAGGTGCGCCGCGACCCGCTTCTCCAGTTCGTCCAAAGTGGACTCGTCGCCGAGCAGGTCGAGCATGTCCTGCGCGGTGCCGACCGGGCCCTTGATCCCGCGCAGCGGGTACCGGCCGATCAGGTTCTCGAGCCGCTCGAACGCGACCAGCAGTTCGTCGGCGGCGGTGGCGAACCGCTTGCCCAGGGTCGTCGCCTGCGCGGCGACGTTGTGCGAACGGCCTGCCATCACCGTGTCGGCGTGTTCGACCGCGATCGAGGCGAGGCGCGCCAGCACCGCGCCGACGCGGCTGCGCATCAGCTCCAGCGAGCGCAGCAGCTGCAGCTGCTCGACGTTCTCGGTGAGGTCACGCGAGGTCATGCCCTTGTGGACGTGCTCGTGCCCGGCGAGCGCGTTGAACTCCTCGATCCGGGCCTTCACGTCGTGACGGGTGACCCGCTCGCGCGCGGCGATCGAGTCGAGGTCGACCTGCTCCAGCACGCGCTCGTAGTCGGCGACCACGCCGTCCGGCACCTCGACGCCGAGGTCGGCCTGCGCCCGGAGCACGGCGAGCCAGAGCTCACGCTCCAGCACGACCTTGCGTTCCGGGGACCAGAGTTCGACCAGCTCAGGCGAGGCGTAGCGGCCGGCGAGCACGTTGGGGATGCGGGGCTTGTCCGTCACGCGGCCAGACTAACCCGCCGCATTTCGTCCTCTGAGTGCGGCGGCTGAGTCAGGCGAGCGCGGTCTGCAGCATCCGGGCGGCGGCGGCGCGCGGCTCCGGGTCGACCTCGATCAGCGCGTTGACCACGGCACCGTCGACAAGGGCGACCAGCCGCTCCAGTTCGGCGGCGTCCACAGGAGTGCCGGAGCGCGCGAAGATCTCGTGGAGCAGTTCGTACAGCTGCGCGGACAGCGTCCGCATCAGGGGCCGGAGGTAGGGACGACGCCCAGTCCCGACGAGGCGTTCGTAGCGCAGGAGGACCGCTTCGGCGTCCGCCTCGCGATCCGGGCGGAGCGGGCCGAGGAGCATGTCCAGCACCAGGTCGACGGTGGCCTCGACCCCGCGGTTGCGGGTCGCCAGCTCGTCGAGCCGGTGCCGCCCGGTCTCGAGTTCCTGGTTCGCGTGGTGCTCGACAGCGGCCGTGACGAGCTCGTCGAGCGAATCGAAGTAGTACGTCGTCGAAGCCAGCGGCAGGCCCGCGCGCTCGGCGACCGCACGGTGCCGCACGGCGTCGAAACCGCCCTCGGCCAGCAACGACGCGGCGGCCTCGATGAGCTCGGCACGGCGTCGCTCACCCTTCGGCGTGGTCGCGGCGGCGGTCATGGCGGGCTATTTTGCCAGGTGCCCGGGGAACCCGTCGGCGGACACGGCCTTACTTCCCGGCGTGCCGGCCGTTTCCAAGAGGTCCGGACCGGCGAAGGCCGGCGATTCCGCGATCTGGAGCGGACCAGGCTCAGTAGCGGGCGGCGAGCACCCCGACAAGCCTGTCGACGTCGGACTCGGCGAACGCGGGCCCGCCCGAGCCGTCGCCGAGACTCACCACGATCACCAGCGATCCCTTGGCGGTGGTCCGCCGCGCGTCGGCGGCGCCGGCGGGCATCGGCGGGACGGACGAACCCGCCGGGAAGACCGCGGCGGAGATCGAGCCGCCCGGCACCTGGAACCCGGCGGACCTGGCTCCCGTCGTACAGATGTCGCCGGGCGTCGACTTGGCGACATCCACGGGGACCGGGAGCTCGCCAGCGAGGGCGGTGGCGAGCTCCCGGTCCACCTGGTCGCACCCGAAGGTGCCTTCGGCCGTCATCTGGCCGGTCTTCTCTGGGCCGCCGCCCCCCTGCTGAGGCGGCGGATTCGAGAAGTTCGAGGGGTCCCCGCTGTCAAGAGGACGTGCGGACGCCGCCCCGGGTTGCCCCGGGGAAGCAGCTTGGTTGTCGGATTTGGCGGCGCTCCCCATCGGGATCTCGGTTCCGCCGAGCACGCCGAACATGCCCACTCCGGCCAGAACCAGGACCACCGCACTGCAGGCCACCGCGATACCGTTTCGGCGTCGGGCAGTGGCGCGTTTGGAGGCGCGGACGACATCGGCGGTGTCGAAGGACGGCGACGGCGCGTCGCCCGGGGCGTCACGGAACAACGCCTTCAGGTCATTCTCGTCCATCCCGTGCCACCTCCTCCTTCTCCATGACCTGCCTGAGGTTCGCCAGCCCGCGCGCGGTCTGGCTCTTCACGTTTCCTTCGCTGCACCCGAGCGCCTTCGCGGCGGCACCGACGTCCAGCCCCTCGAAGAACCGGAGCACCAGCACCGCCCGCTGTTTCGGGGGCACTTCGCGCAACGCGGCCAGCAGGTCTTCCCTGGTGACGACCTGTTCGCCGAGGTCGAAGCCGTCCTGCGGCGGCTCGGGCAGCTCTTCGGTCTGCCACTCCCGCCGCCATGGCCGCCTCGACTCGTCGATGGCCGCCCTGACCAGCGTCTTCCGCACGTAGGCGTCGGTCGCCGCCCGTTCTCTGATCTTCGTCCACCTCCGGTGCAGCGCGACGAACGCCGTCTGCGCGAGGTCGTCCGCGCGATGCCAGTCACCGCAGAGCATGTACGCGGTCCTGCGCACGGAGTCCCGCTTCGCGGCGAAGTACTCCGCGAACTCTTGTTCGTCGCGCTGGTTCACGCGGTTGTTGTCTCCGCTCTTGCCTCGTCGGTGGGTAGGACGGAACCGGGGGCGTCCACGGTTGCATGAGCGGGCTCGACGGACCAGCCGGGGAGGAGATTCATGGCGAGCCCGTCGATGTGATGTGATCGTACCGTGACCTCGCGCTCTCTCCCGTTGATCGATTTCCGCTCCGACACCGTGACCCGGCCGGACGACGTCATGCGACAGGCCATGGCGAAGGCCGAGGTCGGCGACAACGTC
Source organism: Amycolatopsis sp. NPDC102522 (assembly GCF_055584485.1). Classification (NCBI taxonomy): domain Bacteria; kingdom Bacillati; phylum Actinomycetota; class Actinomycetes; order Pseudonocardiales; family Pseudonocardiaceae; genus Amycolatopsis; species Amycolatopsis sp. NPDC102522. Next base: position 560,350 of record NZ_JBVJLY010000001.1, read on the forward strand.
CTCGACGGCGATCCCACCGTCGGCGCCCTCGAACAGCGCGCCGCGGAGCTCCTCGGCATGCCCGCCGCGCTCTGGACGCCGACCGGGACCATGGCCAACCTGATCGCGCTGAGCCTCCACCTCCAGCGCGGAGACAAGTTCCTCGCGCCGCGCGGCTCGCACGTGATCACCGACGAGCTCGGCTCCGCCGCCTGGCTCGCGGGCGGTATGCCGGAGCCGCTGGAGCACGACGCCGGACCCGGGCGTCCGACACCGGAAACGCTTTCGGCCGCGATCGGCAACCCGCGCGGGCCGTACTACGCGTTGCGCACCCCGCTGCTCTGCCTGGAGAACACGCACAACTCGGCGGGCGGCGCGATCACCCCGCCCGACGAGCACGCCCAGCTGGTCGCGGTGGCGAAAGAGGCCGGGCTGACCGTGCACCTCGACGGCGCCCGCCTCTGGCACGCGGCTGTCGCGCTGGGGCTCCCGCCCGCGGCGCTCACAGTCGGCGTCGACACCGTTTCGGCCTGCTTCTCCAAGGGGCTCGGCGCGCCCGTCGGCTCGGTGGTGGCGGGCAGTCGCGAGTTCGTCGAGAAAGCGCGGCGGATGCGCCAGATGCTCGGCGGCGGTGTCCGTCAGGGCGGCGTGCTGGCCGCGGCCGGGCTGGTCGCGCTGGACCGCGTCGGTGATCTGGCCGAGGCGCACGAGAACGCGACCCGGCTCGCGGCCGGGTTCGCCGAACACGGCTGGGAGGTCAACACTCCCGAGACCAACATCGTGCAGGTCACGGCGCCCGACCTCGAAGGCAGGCTGGAGTGGCTGGCCGGGCTCGGGATCCGGACGCTGCCCAGCTCGGGCCGGATCCGGTTCGTGACGCATCGGGACCTTTCGGCGGCCGACATCGAAGAAACCCTTCAACGCATCAGGACCGGGGGCTGAACATGAACTGGATCGTCTTCGACTACGGCGACGTCATCAGCAAGCACACCGACGCGCTGCCGGCCCTGGCAGGGGCGTTCGACCTCGGCCTCGCCGACTTCGAGCCGCACTACTGGGCCGAACGGGACCGGTACGACTCCGGCGGCACGGACCTCGACTACTGGCAGAGCGTCGGCCGCGCGCTGGACGTCCCTGTCGACAAGGCCTTCGCCGACAAGCTGACCAGCATCGACGTCACCGGCTGGACGCACCTCGAACCGGACGTGCTCGATCTGCTGGAAGGGCTGCACGAGGCGGGCGCGTCGCTCGCGCTGCTCTCCAACGCGTCGTCGACCTTCGGCCGCTGGGTGCGCGAGCAGGAATGGGCGAGCCTGTTCCGCGTGAAGCTCTTCTCAGGCGACCTCGGCTGCATGAAGCCCGACGAGAAGATCTACCGGATCCTGCTCGCCGAACTCGGCGCCGAACCGGCCGACTGCCTGTTCTTCGACGACCGTCAGTCCAATGTGGACGGTGCGAGGGCGATCGGGATGAAGGCCGAACGCTGGGTCGGCGTGACAACGGCGCAATCCGCCTTCGGCTCTTCGGAGGAATAATTCACCCTCGTCGTTCATCCGCTTACCTGCGGTGAAGTAGATGACCTACGCTGGACCCGTCCAGACCGATTCACCCCGGTAGGTGCCCATGTCAGCGGACCAGCGCCCGTTCGTTCCGGTCGATTTCGACCGGCCGAGCATCGCGCGGGTCTTCGACGCGCTCATGGGCGGCCAGGACAACTACGAGGCCGACAGGGTGGTGCTGCGCCAGATCCTGGAGCTCGCACCGGATTCGCAGGTCATGGCCAAGGAGGTCCGGCACTGGCTGGTCCGCACCGTGCGCTACCTGACCGACAGGGAAGGTATCGACCAGTTCCTCGACCTCGGCTCCGGCTTCCCGACCGTGGACAACACGCATCAGGTCGCGCAGCGGTACAACCCCGAGGCCCAGGTCGTCTACATCGACCATGATCCGGTGGTCCAGGCGCACGGGCGCGCGATTCTCGCGGCGAACGACTTCGCGCATATGGCCGGCGCCGACCTGACCAGGCCGTCCGAGGTCATCGAGGAGCTCAGGCGCACCCACCGGCTGGACTTCGACCGGCCCACCGGACTGATCCTGTGCGCGATCGTCCACCACGTCCCGGACCTCGACGAGGCACGGAAGATCGTCCGCGCCTACGTCGACGCGCTGGCCCCGGGCTCTTTCGTCGTGCTGCTGCACCAGCACAACCCCGCCGACGGCTCTGAAGCGGCCGACATAGCGACGTCGCTCGAGAAGCGCTTCGACGGCACGGGGCTGGACACGCTGTATCGCACGCGCGAGGAGATCGAGTCACTGTTCGAAGGACTCGACCTCGTGGAACCCGGGCTGACCTACCCGCACCTGTGGTGGCCGGACGGCCCGCGCTTCACCCCGCTTTCGCCCGTGCACTTCACGTCGCTCGGCGGGGTGGCGCGCAAACCTTAACGAAGCTGCTTCGGGGTGCCCTTGCCCTTGATGGCGCCATAGGCGGCCGTGCCGAGGAAGACCGCACCGCCGATGACGGCGATCCAAAACACGGCCTTCACGAGGAAACCGAGCACGGACCCGAGCACCATGAAGGCGACCCAAGCCAGGATCAGCCCGCCGACGATCTTCCAGAACATGGCATCCTCCGATTGCCTCACCGTGCCCGAGCGGGCCCGGTGAGTCCAGGTTGTCAGGCGAAGCTCGTGAGCGCCTTCGTTCTGCCTAACGTTCAGGGTGAATTCCGGGTTCCCCCTGACCCGGTGAGCCAGTCGCCGAGCCTGCGGACCCCTTCGTCGATGTCCTCGCGCGAGCCCGCGAAGGAGAACCGCACGAACCTGCCGCCGTCGACGGGGTCGAAGTCGATGCCGGGGGCGATCGCGACGCCGGTGTCGGCGAGGAGACGCTGGCACCAGCTGAGGCTGTCGTTCGTGTACTCGGAGACGTCGGCGTAGGCGTAGAAGGCGCCTTCGGCCGGCGCGAGCTTGTCGATGCCGATGCCCTTGAGTCCAGTGAAGAGCACGTCGCGGTTCGCGCGGTAGCGCTCGACGTGGCCGTCGGCCTCCGCGTACGACTCCTGGGTGAACGCGGCGATCGCGGCGTGCTGGGAGACCGCGGGCGGGCAGATGGTGAAGTTGCCGGTCAGGACGTCGATCGCACGGTGCAGCCGCTGCGGCGCGAGCATCCAGCCGAGCCGCCAGCCGGTCATGGCGAAGTACTTGGAGAACGAGCCGAGGACGAGCGCCTCCCTCCCGTACTGCCAAGCGCAGTCGAGACCGGCGCCGTAGGAGATCCCGTGGTAGATCTCGTCGCTGATCAGCTGGACGCCGTGTGACGCGCACCAGCCGCTGATCGCGGCGAGTTCACCCGGCGGCAGGACGGTGCCGGTGGGATTGGCGGGGCTGGCCACGATGAGGCCCTTGATCGGCCCCAGTTCGTCGAGCAGGCCGACCGTCGGCTGGAAGTTCGTTTCGGCCCCGGTGGCGAACTCGACGACCTCGCAGCCGAGCACCTTGAGCAGGTTGCGGTAGGCCGGGTAGCCGGGACGCGCCATCGCGACGCGGTCGCCCGCCTCGAAGGCGCTGAGGAACGCGAGCAGGAAGCCGCCGGAGGAACCGGTCGTCATGATGACGTCCTGCGGGCTCACGTCGACCGGGTACGTGCGGTCGTAGTGCGCCGCGACGGCCTCACGCAGTTCCAGGATGCCGAGTTGCTCGGTATAGCCGAGGGTGTGGTCTTTCAGCGCCCGCTGGGCGGCTTCGAGCACCGGCCGCGGCGCCGGCGCGGACGGCTGCCCGGCGACCAGTGGGACCAGGTCCCCGTGACTGCGTTGCCGGGCCTGCGCGGCCGAGAGGACGTCCATGACGTGGAACGGCGGGACATCGGAACGGGCGGCGGGACCGGGGAAGGACATGGGGTGAGGCTAACTCGCCTTCGCCACGAGAACCGAGAAGCCGTCGAGGAGCCGCTGGAGGCCGAACTCGAAGAGCGTGTCGAGGTCGTAGTCGAACGGGGCGCGCGAAACGACACCGGCGAAGTTCGGGAAACGGCCGCCCGAGACCAGGTCCCAGAGGATCGGTTCGTGCTCGGCGAGCCAGGCGTCGGCCGAGAGCGCCGTCCCGGATTCGCTCTCGGCCTCGGCCTCGAAGTTGAGGGCGATGCCGCGGACGTGGTTGAAGATCGTGATGTGCGCGTACATGATCGTCGACGCCGGGAGGCCGTGACCGTCGAGTGCGCGGGTGGCCCAGTCCGCGTGGCTCAGCAGGTTCGGCAACGGCTGCGGGCGCGTGATCGAGAGCGCCTGCGCGAGCCAGGGATGCCGCCGGAACAACGCCCATTGGGCCCTGGCCATCAGCTCCAGCTGGGCCCGCCAGCCGGGCGGCGGCTCGGGCGGGAAGCGGATCTCGCCGAGGGCCAGGTCGGCCATTTCGAGGATCAGCTCTTCCTTCGCGGTGACATGGCGATAAAGCGCCATCGTCGCGACACCGAGGCCGGACGCGACACGGCGCATCGACAGCGCGCGGATGCCCTCGGCGTCGGCGATCCGGATCGCCGCCTTCACCACCCGCTCGCGGGACAGCTCCGCCTCGGTCCGCGGCGCGGGCTTCCGGGTGCGGCTCGCGACGACCGTGCCCGCGCCGGGTTTGGCGATGACCAGGCCGTCCCGTTTGAGCGTGGCGAGCACCTTCGTCGCGGTCGCCATCGCGACGCCCCACTCCGCGATGATCCGGCGCGTCGACGGGACCTTGTCGCCTTCGCGCAGCTCACCGGCGACGATCCGGCGGCGGATCTCGGCGGCGATCCGCAGGTAGGGCGGCTCGGCCATGGTCGACTCCTTGCCATAGTGCGCTTCGCTTGATTTTTGGCCCGTTTCGACCGCCGCACTAGCTAAAGCGCACTAGCGCGGTGAACTGAAAGTATCTGCTTTCCTCGGGATATGCCGCAGTGTCCATACGTTGTACGCAGTGCTTCAAGACACCGTACACAGGGAGTTGACATGCGGAAGGTCCTGATTTCGGGGGCGGGAATCGCCGGTACGACGCTGGCGTACTGGCTGCGACGGCACGGTTTCGCGCCGACGGTCGTCGAGCGGGCTCCCGCGCCCCGGGTCGGCGGTCACGCGGTCGACATCCGCGGCGCGGCGCTCGGCGTCGTCGACCGGATGGGGGTGCTCGGGCGCCTCCGGGAGCTGAAGACGGACATGCGCGGGATGTCGTTCGTGAACGGCGAGGGCAAGACGCTGGCGAAGGTCACCGACCACACGCTGACCGGCGGACTCACCGACAACGACGACGTCGAGATCCTGCGAGACGACCTCACGGACACGCTGGCGTCGGCGGCCCAGGAAGGCGTCGAGTACGTCTACGGGGACTGGATCACCGGAATCGCGCAGCGGACCGACGGCGTCCGGGTCACCTTCGCCCGCGGCGAGGCGCGGGACTTCGACCTCGTCGTCGGCGCGGACGGACAGCACTCGGCCGTCCGATCACTGGTTTTCGGGGCGGAGAAACAGTTTTCACACCATATGGACACCTTTCTCGCGGTGTTCACCGTGCCGAACTTCCTCGATCTGGACCGCTGGCAGACCTTCCACATGACGCCGGGGAAACTGGCGGGCCTGTACAGCGCGCGGAACAACACGGAGGCGCGGGCGATGCTCGGCTTCCAGTCGCCGGAGCTCGACTTCGACCGGCATGATCCGGAGCAGCAAAGGAAACTGATCGCCGACCGCTTCCTCGGCCAGGGCTGGGAAGTACCTCGGCTGCTGCGGGAGCTGGAGACGAGCGAGCTGTACTTCGACGCCATGACCCAGATCCGGATGGACCGGTTCACCGAAGGGCGTGTCGCACTGGTGGGCGATGCGGGCTACGGTCCTTCGCCGCTTTCGGGACAGGGCACGAGTTTGGCACTCGTCGGGGCTTACGTGCTCGCCGGTTCACTGGCTTCTTCCGCCGACCATCGCGCCGCTTTTGCCTCCTACGAAAGGGAAATGCGGCCGTTCATCCGGTTGAACCAGGCGCTGGCGTCTCTGAACCAGAAGAAGCAGAGCCGGTTTCAGCAGTGGAAGCAGATCCAGTCGATGCGGGTGCTGCCGTATCTGCCGTTCCGGGATCGGCTGATGAAAGCGGCCATGCGGCCGCTGACTGAAGCGGCGAACGCGTTGGTACTGAAGGATTACTGAGGCCGCTGTGCGTTTGGGGTTCGTGCTGGATGCAGGCTCGGATAAGCGGAGGATCGAGGGGCGCGACCTTGACCTCGCGACGGGGTAAGGTCCCCTTCGCGTCACGTCCGCAAAGGTTCCGGCGCCCTGAACTGCGCCGCGGAATGTCGAGTCACCGAACCCCGGATGCCCCCGATGTGGCATTGGGGACACCCAACGTCCCCAATGCCACATTCGGCGCACACCTCAACGGCACACCACGCTTGCCTCACCCCTCAACTAACGAGGCGTCAGTAGCCCTGGTATCCGCCGCCACCGGCCATCGACTTCAGACCGGGGTGTCCCTCGAACCCGCCGTACCGCGAGAACGTGTACCGCACGCCCGCGATGATGTTGTCGACCGGGTTGTAGATGTTGTCGTGCCCGGGAAGCTTGTGCGAGTTGAAGGTCGGGTCGATGCACTGCATCAGGCCCTTGGACGGAGTCCCCTTCGCCGCGTTGGAGTCCCAGTTGTTGATGGCGTTGGGGTTACCGCCGGACTCCTTCTCGATGATCGTCCAGATCTTCTGGATGTCCGCGTCCGTCACCGGGATACCGGCGGCCTGCAGGATCTTGATGGCTTCCTGGATCCACTGCTGGACGTTGCCCGGCGGCGTCGTCGACGGCGGGCCGCCGCTCGGTCCGAGGCCGCCGCCCCCACCGCCACCACCGCCGCCGCCCCCTCCACCGCCGCCTCCGGTGTGGAGACCGCCGGTGCGCTTGGGGACGGTGCCGTCCTTGCCGGGCATCGGGACCTTGGAGTAGCCGCCGCCCTCGATGTCCTTCTTCATCAACTGCTGCGACTTGCTGATCAGCCCATCGGCCTGAGTCAGCAAACCGGTCATGGTCTCCACGGCCGAGCTGGCGGTCTTCTGGTTCGCGGTGTTCGCCGTGGTGATGATCTGGTCCGCGGTCGGATTCGGCGGCTGAACCTTTTTGTCCGGATCCGCCGCGTCGGCCGCCTGCTTGCGAGCAGCCGCGACCTTCGGCGTCTCCGTGTCGATGCAGGTCTGAATCGTGGTCTGAGCCGTCTTGCCCGCGTCGTCGATCTTGCCTTTGATGTCGCTCAGCTGGACCTGGAGTTCGCCCAGGTCCTTGCTGATCTCCTCCAGGTGTCCTTTGACACGGTCACCCGCGGAGGTGATCTGCTTTACGTAGTCGAAGAAGGTGTCGGCGGCGGGACCTTTCCAGACACCGCCGTTCAACGCGTCGGTCGACGACTTCAGCGAGGCACTGTGGTCACCGGCCTGCGTCGCGGCGGCATGGAACTGATCCGCGGCCTTCTGAATGGCTTCCGGCTTGATGCCTTCGACCTGTTTGGCCTTTTCCGTGACCTGCGACCAGTTCGGCGGGAAGTCAATATCGCCCACAACGCCCCCTAGAAATCAGGCCCACCGGGGCCGGCTTTCGCGTGCTCACTGCTTGCCGTGCTCGTGCAGCTTCAGATTGTCGACATGCACGGCTTCGGTCTCCTGGATCAAGCCCGCGGCCTTCCGCAGCACGAAGGCCGTGGCCTCCATCAGTTTTCCGGCGGAATCGAACTCGTTGTGGACACCGTCCTTGAAGGAGCCCACCGCACCGTGGACGTCACCCGAGCCGCCCATCGTGCCGAACGGGCTTTCCTTCTCGTCATCGACGCCGGTGACCTGCTTCTTGGACTTGTCGAACTCGTCCTTGAGCCTCTCCACCTGACCGGCGGCGATCCCCATCGACTCCGGGTCGTACACAGGCACGGTTCGTCATCCCCTTCACCGCAACACGGAAAACTCGTATCCGCCCGATCAGACGCGCGGCCGATCGGGACGGTTCCCGCGCATACTTTAAGACCTCGACGGCGGGCCGTGTGCGCATCCACGCCAAGTTCCACCCCGCCGATAATCATGCGCCGCCCCGGACACGCTTTGTAACATGCCACCGGGGAGGTAAGACTTCGTGAAACCGCTGAATCCGGGTGAACCCCGGCAAGTCGGGCGTTATCGCCTTGTCGCTTCGCTGGGCGAGGGTGGCATGGGCCGAGTCCTGCTGGGGTGTCGCAGGACGGACGTCTTGTCGCGCTGAAGCAGGTCCACCCGGGATTCGCCCACGACGAAGGTTTCCGGTCGCGATTCCGGCGTGAGGTCCAAACGTCACGAATGGTGTCGGGCGCCTACACCGCGGCCGTGATGGACGCCGATGCCGACGCGGCGACGCCCTGGCTGGCGTCTGTCTTCGTCCCCGGGCCTTCGCTGAAAGAAGCCGTGGACGCCACCGGCCCGTTGCCGCTGGACTCGCTGCGATTCCTGGCCGTCGGCCTCGCGTCCGCGCTCATGGAGATCCACCGGTCCGGGCTGATCCACCGCGACCTGAAACCGAGCAACGTCATCCTCACCGACGACGGTCCACGGGTGATCGACTTCGGGATCGCTCGTGCGGCCGAGGGCGAAACGGACATCACGCACACCGGGTCGATCATCGGCTCGCCCGGGTTCATGTCACCTGAGCAGGCAAACGGGTACCCGATCACCCCAGCGAGTGATGTCTTCTCGCTCGGCGCCCTGCTGGTGATGGCCGCGACCGGACGAAGCCCGTTCGCCGGCACTTCCACTCCACAGACGCTCTACAACGTCGTGCACAGCCATCCCGATCTGCGGATGGTGCATCCGGACGTGCGACGGCTCGCCGAGCCCTGCTTGGCCAAGGATCCAGCGGTAAGGCCGACGCCCGCGCAGATCCTGGACTTCTTGGGGCCGGTCACACCGAGCGCGACACCCTGGCCTCCAGCCGTGCACGCCTCGATCGCCCGGCAGAAGGCAGAGGTCAGCTCCGCGCTGTCTCTTTCCAGATCGGGCGAGTCGACCCCTGCAAACTGCTGAAGATCAACTCGCTACCCAACAGCGGACCGGTAAAAGAACCAGAAGCCAAGAACAGGCTCTACCACTGCGGTCACTCGATCTACGAAACGACGGACAAGTCCAAGAGCCACAGCATCGAAATAGATCTCGCCGTGAATCTTTCATCTACAAAGACGATGAACGAGTGAAGCTGCTTGGAACCGAGGTCATCAAGCGCCTCGACGGCAAGAGCTGCAAGCTCATCGCCGTGAACGAATCGATGCCCGGATTCGGAATCGCGACCACGGCTTCCCGAGACTCCGGCGACAGCTGCGAGACTCCGCTCGAAGCCCTTGGGGTGATCCTCGACCAGATTCGTTCCGGCTCGGCCTCGCTTCGCCCGGCGTCCCCGGATTCCGCTTCGACCATCGACTTTTGCAAGACCGTGCCCAGTGCGGACATGACGTCGATCGCTCGAGAACCCTTCGAGATTTTCGCCGACAACTTCCAAGAACGCGGCTGGATCGGCAAGAAGAACAGCTTCTATCTCAAACTGAACAGGGGCGTGGGAGAGGACTATCGCGCCAGCGGCCAGAAGCCGATCGAGATCGCGGGCAAGCCGGCCTATGAAGCCTCTCGCAACGGCCCCAAAGTGATGGACGACTGCACGATCACCTGGACCCATCGCAAGATCGACGAATTCACCACAGAAGAGCTCGAAGCACGTGTCATGCCAGAAGAGGAGGTCGCCGATCCTGGCCCGATGTGCCGCACAGCCGAGGAGTTCGCCGAACTCGTGGCCGCCAAGCTTCCCAAGCCCTGAGTCAGAAGTCGGCGACTTCCCGGATCCGCGTCGCCAGCAGCTGGTTGTCCGCCGGGGTGATGGTCGCCCAATCCCGCCCGTCCCGGTTCCGCGCGACCTGGAACAGGTACCGCCCCGCGTCCGTGTCGTAGAAGGCGACGACGTTGCCCGCGCGGCGGGGGCGGCCGTCGCGGCCCGCGCGTTCGATGCCGAACTGGCCGCGCGCCTCCTGGCCGAGCAGCATGCCCGCCACCTCCTGGGCCTGCCACAGGGGCACGTCCAGGTCTTCCAGTGCGGTGACCATCGCTTTCGCGTCGCCGCGGGCTGCGGCGTCGGCCTCGCGGAGGAGGTCGTGCGGGATGCTGATCGACTGGCCGACGCCGGGGCCGAGGTCACCGGCGACCGAGACGGCGGCTTCGGCGAGGGAGCCTTCGCGGGCGGGGATCAGCCACACCTGACCGGAGTCGATCACGCCGAGCAACGCCTGGTTGCCGACGCTGACCGCCTGGCCCTTGATCTCGCGGTCGGTCCACACCCAGACGTCGATCGCGAGCCGGGGGTGGGCGAACAGGTTCAGCATGTCGACCAGCTCGCCCGACGCCTGGTGTCCCCGCGCGAGACCTCGCGCGCGCAGGGATTCCCAGGCCTCTTCGATCAGTGCCGCCCGCTCCGTATGGGTCGTTCCGGGGCTCGGCACGTCGAGTGCGACATGGCGGCGGGGCAGCCGTTCGGCTTCCCAGAGCATCTCGAACTCGAGTGCGGACAGCACCAGGCTGCCGTTTTCGTTCGGCACAGGTTCAGCGCGCTTCCCGGTTGCCATGGTCACCGATCACGTCGGGCGACACCATGCGCTCGTCGGTGAACAGGTCCTTGTCGTCGACGCCGTAGCGCCTGATGTGCTCCGCGTCCTCTTCGACGTCCTGAGTGGCCGCGCGCTCCATGAACTTCGACTCGGCCTTCGGCTGCTTCGCGCCGATCTTCTCCGAGCGCCGCATGGCTTCTTCCTCGGGAAGCTCGCCGATCGGCAGCTGACGGGTCGGCTTGACGACGCCGCCTTCCTGGCGGGGACGGCGGTCGCGTTCCTTGTCGCCGCTCAGCGCGCCACCCGCGACACCGGCGCCGACCGCGGCCGCACCGGCGCCCAGGTCACCGGCGGCCGGGCCGGCGATCTTCGGGACGGCGGGGAAGCCCCGGCCGGACTCGTTGCCGGCGGCCAGCGGTACCTGCGGTCCGGAGCCGACCGAGCGGCCCTTGCCGAGCGCCTGGTCGCCACCACCGGTGCCACCACCGGTGCCACCGCCGACACCACCGAAGACGCCGGGGCCCGAGCTGGAGCCGGGGCCCTTGCCGAGAACGCCGTCGGCGCCGGTGCCGAACGACTTTCCCACCACCGGCTGCGCCGACGTGGTGCTGTTCGGCGGCAGGCTCCCGGTGGTCTGGCCGGGCGGGATGTTCGTGGAGCCGGGAGGCAGGTTCGGCGCACCCGGCGGGATGAACGGCGGGGACGCGGGCGAGCCGGTGACCGGGTACGACGGCCTGCCCGGTTCGGGCTGCGGGCCGGGCCGGTTCGGGGTCACCCAGCCGCTGCCCGGAGCGGGCGCGGGCCGGGAGGTGCCGGACGGCGTGGTCGGCGCGGAGGCCGCCGGGACCGTGGCGCCGCCGCCGTGAGGCGCCGCCGCACCGGTCTTCCGGGCGACCCCGCCGCCCATGGCGACGCCGTAGGCCGGGGTCGGCGCGTCGTAGGACGGCGCCTTCGGGTTGCTGACGGGCTGCACGGGCGGCGGCGGCACGTACTTCGACTCGACGGCGGCCGACGCGGGCCGCACGCTGCCGTCCGGGGTCAGATCGGTGGCGGTGCCCGCGAGAGCGAGCGGGCCTGGGCCACCGCCCGCGCCGGCGGCGGTCGTGGTCTGGGTCAGGTTCATCGCCTGCGGATCGGCCAGGGTGTCGGTCGTCAGCAGGTTCTCGCCGCTCGTCTTGGCGTAGTCGTTCAACGCCTCCTGCGCCTGCGCCCGCGCGTCGTTCGCGGCGCCGACGCTCTTGGCGTGGTCGGTCTCGAACCCGATGAGGCTCAGCACCATGTCGCCGAGGGTCAGCCCGCCGGCGCCCTTCCGGACCACCTCCGGATCCGGGAGCTTGTGCAGCGTCCGGTTGAAGGCCTCACCCTGGGCGAAGATCATCTCCGCGGAGTGCGAGACCTTCGAGTTCGCGTCCTGGGAGAAGCCCGCCTGCTCGGTGAACACCTGGCCGGCGGCGCCACCCGCCTCGCTCTGCCATTCCACGCCGAGCTTGCCCAGCTCGTCACGCAGCGTCTTGTCGGTGTCGGCGAGCGCGCCCGCGACGGACTTCAGCGCGTCGACGGCGATGCCGATGCTGCCGGTGCCGTCGCCGCTGCGGAAGCGCTCGATCTCGGTCGCGATCCCGGTGTCGGTGTAGCCGTCGAACCGGAGATCGCGGAGCCTGCCCGCGAGGTCGGAAACGTTCACGGCGCCCTCCCTAGTTGCGTGCTTTCAAGGTCTGCAAAGCCAAATCGGCCGCCTGCGCGGACATCTCGCACAACTGCGGCATGGTGAACGCGCCGGCGGTGACGGTGACGGCCCGCACCGCCAGCGTCTGTCCTTTCGCGACGCCGACGAGCGTTTCGCAATCGCTCGGCTTCCCGGCGTCCCGGTAGTTCGTGATCGCGGGAAACCCGCCGACCGCCTTCGGTTCCGTCGTCATGCTGTTCTTGCGGCGCTTGCCTGTGAACCACTCTTCGACGTCCGCGGTGACCGTGCGGACGTAGTAGGTGTGGAACGGCTCCGCGGCGTCCGCGTCGAAGACGCAGGTCGGGCCGTCGATCGGTTCGGCGGCCGCGCGCGGCTTGCTGTTGATCTTGAGCTGGTCGAGCTGCGGCGAGGTGACCAGGGCGCACGGATCGACGCCCTGCAGGCTCAGCTCGGAGGGCCTGGCGGGCAGCGCGGACGCCTTGGCGCCCTGCGTGGCCGAAGCCAGCGCCGGTTCATTGGGGAAAGCCTGCCCACCCGTGTCCGTGGCGCATCCGGCCAGCACGAGAGTGAGCACCCCGCCGGAGACCAGCACACGGGTCTTACGCCCGGTGTACACCACGGTCCCCGAACGCGGCGGCCTTGTCCGCATCACTGGTCTTGTACTCCTTGGCCGCCTTGCGGAGCTGGTTGACCAGCCCCCGCAGCCCGGCCACGTAAGCCTTGACCTGCGCGGCGTACGACTGGTCGCCGTCGGCCACGAGCTCGTTCCAGACACTGGTCGAGTGCACGCTCACCGTGTCGTTGGACGGAGTGTCGATGCGCAGCTGGTCGAGCCGCGTCAGAAGCTTGTCCTGCAGCGCGTCGACCTGCTCTTCGACGATCTTCGCGACTTCGAGCAGCTTCGACGGATCCACTCTGATGTCGGCCACCGACGGTGGCGTCGGAACCGCCGACGTGAGGTCCTGGATCTTGCCCGATGCTGCCATTCCCCACCCCTTGGAAAGCTCGAACCGCCCCGCCGAGGCTACCAACGCCGATGTAGCGAGCGCCTAAGCTTCGCAGGAAATACCGGGTTAGACGTACCCAGGACCGGAACGGTTCCGTCCGGAATTCACGAGACCGGGGTGGCGATCTCTCCCTTGGCGGCGAGCTGGGCGATGTCGGTGCGGTGGTGCGAGCCGGCCAGGTGGACCTTCTCGACGGTCGCGTAGGCGTCCTTGCGGGCGGCCTTCAGGTTCTTGCCGGTGCCGACGACCGACAGCACGCGGCCGCCGGAGGAGACCACGGCGCCGTCTTCACGACGGCGGGTGCCGGCGTGGAGCACGCCTTCGATCTCGCCGCCGGTGATGACGTCGCCGGTCCGGGGCTTGCCCGGGTAGCCGTCCGCGGCCAGCACGACGGTGACCGCCGCGCCGGAATCCCAGTCCAGCGGCGGCAGATCGGCGAGCTTGCCGGTGGCCGTCGCGTGCAGGACCTTGCCGAGCGGGCTGCGCAGCAGCGCCAGGACGACCTGGGTCTCCGGGTCGCCGAAGCGGCAGTTGAACTCGATGACCTGTGGGCCCTCGGAGGTCAGCGCGAGACCGGCGTAGAGCAGGCCGGAGAAGGTGGCGCCGCGGTTGTCGAGTTCGTCGACCACGGGCTGGACGATCCGCTCGACGACGTCGTCGACCAGGTCCTTCGGCGCCCACGGCAACGGCGCGTACGCACCCATGCCGCCGGTGTTCGGGCCCGCGTCGCCGTCGCCGACGCGCTTGAAGTCCTGCGCGGGCAGCAGCGGGACGACCGTGCGGCCGTCGACGAAGCAGAAGAGAGATGCCTCAGGGCCGTCGAGGAAGGACTCCAGGAGCACCGGGTGACCGCCGTCGAGCAGCATCAGGGCGTGCTTGCGCGCGACGTCGACGTCCGTGGTGACCACGACGCCCTTGCCCGCGGCGAGGCCGTCGTCCTTGACCACCCAGGTGGGGCCGAAGCGGCCGAGCGCGGCGTCGAGGCGCGCCGGGTTGTCGACGATCTCGCAGTGCGCCGTCGGCACCTTCGCGGCCGCCATGACGTCCTTCGCGAACGCCTTCGAGCCTTCGATCCGGGCCGCGGACGCGGACGGGCCGAAGCAGGCGATGCCCGCCTTCCGGACCGCGTCGGCGACGCCCGCCACCAGCGGGACCTCGGGACCGACCACCACCAGGTCCGCCTGCCACTGCTTGGCGAGGGCGGAGACCGATTCGGGGTCGGCCGCTTCGACACCGAGCTGCTCGGCCACCGAAGAGGTGCCGGCGTTGCCCGGGGCACAGGCCAGCGCGGTGACGGAAGGGTCTTCCGCGACCGCGAGGACAAGTGCATGCTCACGGGCGCCGGACCCGATTACCAGTACGCGCACGACGCACAGGGTAACCGTGCCGGAGATGCCCGAACACGTCGCCGTCCTCGAGCGGGTGGTTCCATCCGGCGTTCACCCGGCGGTCAGCGCTCCGCCGGTCCGTCTTCGCCGTCCGGACGCCTCCTGCGTCAAGGGTGGCGCGGTACCCCGAGTTCAAGCGAAAGAGGTTACCCACCATGCGAAAGCGCCTGGGCGTGCTCGCCCTGTCCGGACTCGCCGTACTCAGCGTCACGGGGCTGGCCGGCGCCGCCGAGCCGGGTGCCCGAGATGTGTCGGCGCTGGCCAAGGGCCACGATGGGCCGGTGATCGTCGGACACCGCGGCGCTCCCGGCTACCGCCCGGAGCACACGCTCGCCTCGTATGAGCTCGCCTACCGTCAGGGCGTCGACTGGGTCGACGTCGACCTCGTGCCCACGAAGGACGGCCAGCTGGTCGCCCGGCACGAGAACGAGATCGGCGGGACCACCGACGTCGCGAAGCACCCCGAGTTCGCGAACCGGAAGGCGACGAAGGTCATCGACGGCGCGTCGTTCACCGGCTGGTTCACCGAGGACTTCACCCTCGCCGAGCTGAAGACCCTGCGCGCGACCGAGCGGATCCCGCAGCTGCGGCCGAACAACAAGCTCTACGACGGCCGCTACCAGATCGCCACCTACCAGGAGGTGCTCGACCTGACGCGCCGGCTGGGCCGCGAACTGCGCCGTGAGCTGGGGACGTACCCGGAGGTCAAGCACTCGACGTACTTCTCCTCGATCAAGAACCCGACCGAGCCGAAGCTGGTCGAGCTGCTCAAGCGCAACGGGCTCAACCACCCGAAGGCGCCGGTGATCATCCAGTCGTTCGAGGTGTCGAACCTGATCGCGCTTTCGCGCCAGGTGCGGGTGCCGCTGCTGCAGCTGACCTCGGCGACCGGCGCTCCGGCCGACTTCGTCGCGAAGGGCGACCCGCGGACGTACGCGGACCTCGTCACGCCTGTGGGCCTGAAGGAGATCTCGAAGTACGCGGACTACCTGGGCCCGGAGAAGGCGCAGGTCATCCCGGTGGTGAACGGGGCGCTGGGCAAGCCGACCGCTCTCGTGGCCGACGCGCACAAGGCCGGGCTGAAGGTCGGGCCGTACACGTTCCGCAACGAGAACAACTTCCTCCCGCAGAACCTGCGCTCGTCGGCGAACCTCGCCGAGTACGGCGACGCGTTCGCCGAGCAGGAGGCGTTCCTCAAGGCGGGTGTCGACGGGTACTTCTCGGACCAGCCGGACACCGCGCTGGAGGCCGTGAAGGCCTTCCGGGGGCGCTGACCTCGGTCTCAAGCGCAAGGAAAGGTCCTTTCCTGGCAAATTTTGCCAGGAAAGGACCTTTCCTTGCGTCCGGCGGGATGGGTTTCTTGACGAGACCTTGACATCCGCAGGTGGGCGGGCCTAATTTCGGCGGATCTCAATGGTCTGTCCGCATACCTTTTAAGTGGGTGCCCGATGGATGTCTCAGACAAGCAGGCCGAACCCGCCGACGAAGACAGTGCCCGGCTCCACCAGCTCGGCTACGCGCAGGAACTCCGGCGCACGATGTCGACCTTCTCCAACTTCGCCGTCTCCTTCACGATCATCTCGATCCTCTCCGGGTGCCTGACCCTCTACGGGTTCGGCATGAAGACCGGCGGGCCCGCCGCGATGATCTGGGGCTGGCCGCTGGTCGGCCTGTTCGTCATCCTGGTCGGGCTGGGCATGGCCGAGGTCTGCTCCAGCTACCCGACCGCGGGCGGCCTCTACTACTGGGCCGCGAAGCTCGCGCCGCGCAACGGCGCGGCGTGGTCGTGGTTCACCGGCTGGTTCAACCTCATCGGGCAGATCGCCGTCACCGCGGGCATCGATTTCGGCGCGGCGCTGTTCCTCAACGCCTTCCTCGACCTGCAGTTCGGCTTCGAGGCGACGCCGGGCCACACGATCCTGCTGCTGGGGATCATCCTGGTGATCCACGGCCTGCTGAACACCTTCGGCGTCAAGATCGTGGCCCTGCTGAACAGCATCAGCGTGTGGTGGCACCTGGTGGGCGTGCTGGTCATCGTCGGGGTGCTGATCGTCGTGCCCGCCAAGCACCAGGACGCCTCGTTCGTCTTCGGCGAGTTCGTGAACAAGACGGGCTGGGCATCACCGGTCTACGTCTTCTTGCTGGGGCTCCTCGTCGCGCAGTACACGCTGACCGGCTACGACGCCTCCGCGCATATGACCGAGGAGACCAAGAACGCGGCGAAGGCCGGGCCGCGCGGCATCATCAACTCGATCCTCGTCTCGCTCGTCGCCGGATGGGTCCTGCTGATCGGCCTCACCTTCGCCATCCAGGACTACGACGGCGCCGCGGCCTCCGCGACCGGGGTGCCGCCCGCGCAGATCTTCATCGACGCGACCGGCGAGACGACCGGCAAGTTCCTGCTGCTGATCTGCATCGGCGCACAGCTGTTCTGCGGGATGGCGTCGGTGACCGCGAACTCGCGGATGATCTACGCCTTCGCCCGTGACGGCGCGATCCCGGGTTCGAAGTTCTGGCACCGCATCAACAAGCGCACCCAGACACCGACCAACGCGGTGTGGCTGGCCGCGGGCGGCGCGCTCCTGCTCGCCCTGCCGTACCTGTGGAGCGCGACCGCCTACGCGGCGGTGACCTCGATCGCGGTCGTCGGCCTTTACGTGGCCTACGTGATCCCGGTGTTCCTGCGGGTGCGCAAGGGCGACGACTTCGAACCCGGGCCGTGGAACCTCGGCCGCTGGGGCAAGCTCGTCGGGACCATCGCGACCGTCTGGGTGTGCTTCATCTTCGTGCTGTTCATGCTTCCGCAGGGATCGCCGATCACCATCGACAGTTTCAACTACACGCCGATCGCCTTCCTCGTCGTCCTCGGTGGTGCGGCGGTGTGGTGGTTCGCCTCGGCGCGCAAGTGGTTCACGGGGCCGAAGGTGCAGGGGTCCGAGGCAGAGCTCGCCGCCGTGGAACGGGAACTCAAGGAACTGGGGTAGCGGTGTTGTCCTCCCGGGCGCGGCCGACGCGGACTCCGGTCACCGCGGCCGCGCCCAGCGCCCCGACCCCGGCGAACGCGTAGAAACCCCACGGGTACGCGATCCCGGCGCTCAGCAGCGCGCCGCCGAGGATCGGGCCGCAGATCGCGCCGACCCGGCCGACACCCGCCGCCCAGCCGATTCCGGTGGCACGCATGGCGTCCGGATACGTCTTGCCGATGTAGGCGTACACGAGGACCTGGGCGCTGAACACGAACCCGCCGGTGAGGAAGACGGCCGCGTACAGGCCGACCGCGGGCAGTTTCACGCTCAGCAGGGCCAGGAACACCGCCGCCCCGAGGAACCAGAAGATCACCGCCGGGCGCACGCCGGCCTTGTCCGCCACCCGGCCCGCGATCAGGAGGCCGACGACGCCGCCGAGGTTCAGCGTGAGCAGCAGTCCGAGCGCCGCGCCGAGCGGGTACCCGGCCTGGCGCATGATCTCCGGCAGCCAGGTGTTGAGCCCGTAGACCAGCAGCAGTCCCATGAACGACGTCACCCAGAACGCGATGGTGGCGCGCAGGAGCCCGCCGCGGAACAGCCCGCCGACGACGTCCGCCGCCGACTTCTCCTGCGTCTCCCGCGCCCGCTCGAAGAACTCGGATTCGGGCAGGTACTTGATCATCAGCGGCACCAGGACGAGCGCGGGCAGCGCGCCCGCGACGAACATCGCGCGCCAGCCGAGCGGCTGGATCAGCCAGATGCCGAGCAGGGCGGTGAGCACCGCGCCGACGTGGTAGCCGGTCATCACCGTGGTGGTCGCGCTGCCGCCCTTTCCCTTGCGGGCGTACTCGGTGACCAGCGCGATCGCCGTCGGGAGGCAGCCGCCGAGGCCCAGCCCGGCGAGGAAACGCAGCAGGCCGAAGACGAAGGCCGACGGCGAGAGCGCACAGAGCGCGGTGAACGCCGAGAAGGCGGTGACCGCGATGATCAGCGCCTTCCGGCGGCCGATGAGGTCGGTGATCGTGCCGATCGCCAGCGCGCCGATCGTCATGCCGATCAGGCCGACCGTCGAGATCACCGACGCCGTGCCCGGCGTCAGCCCCCAGACGTGGTCACGGAGCAGTGCGGGCAGCACCGTGCCCAGGACGACCAGGTCGAATCCGTCGAGCAGTACCGCCGTCCAGGCGAGCGGGACCACCCACGAACGGGCCGCGGCAGGGGACATGGGGACCTCCAGCTTGTTCGCTATGCGCACGAGTATGCACAATCCGAACGCTGTGAGCAAGGCCACTGGCCCCCTGGATGTCATGAAAGGGGTGTTCAGGACGTTTTTCGTCCTGAACACCCCTTTCATGACACTCGCGGGGTGGCGGGTTAGCGCTTGGCGAGGTCTCCGAGGACGTGCCAGGTGCGGAGCCGCTCTTCGCTGGTCCGGATACCGCTCTGCGTCGCGACGACCTCGGTCGCCCCGGCGTCGAAGTACCGCTGGATCTCGGCGGCGACGGTCGCCTCGTCCCCGGCGATCACCAGTTCTCCGGCGGAATCCACGCCCTGGGCGTCGAAGACCGCGCGATAGGAGGGGATGTCGCGGAAGAAGGCGTACTGCTTGTCGACCGTCGCGCGGATGGCGTCGGGATCGTCGGTCACGACGACCGGGACCATCGCGATGATCCGCGGCGCCGGACGGCCGGCGGCGGCCTTGGTGATCTCCGGGACGATCAGCTCGGACAGGGCTTTCGGCCCGGCGAGGAACGGGATCGTGCCGTCGGCGAGTTCGCCGGTGACGCGCAGCGCCTGCCGTCCCATCGCGGCGATGATCAGCGGGATGTCCGAGGAGCCCGCGACAGTGAGCGAAGCCGCGAAGCCCTTGGCGTGTGCCCTGACGGTCTCGCCGTGGAAGTCGACTTCGCCGCCTCCGAGTACCTCACGGAGGATCGTGAGGTACTCGCGAAGGTGCTTGATCGGCGACGGGTACTCGATGCCGTACGCCGGTTCGAGCCAGTTCTTCGCGCCGGTTCCGAGGCCGAGGACGAACCGGCCGCCGGTGGCGGCTTGCGCTGTCTGGGCGAGGCCGGTGATCAGCAGCGGATGCCGGGGGTAGATCGGGACGACTCCGGTCCCGACGGTGATCCCCGGGACGGCGCGGCCGGCGAGCGCGGCGACGGTGATCGCGTCGTGCTCCATCTGCTGGGAGAACCAGACCGACGTCAGCCCCGCGTCGGCGGCCTGCCGGGTCTGCGTGATGAGTTCGTCGACGATGTTGACGGCGTTCGCGGTGTCTCCGGACGGGAGTGCCACTCCGATGGTCATGTTCAACGCTAACCGCGCTGTCGACGGGATATTTCGGCGTTCACCAGCTGGGATCACGCCTGGGCTCGTGAGTGGCCAGGCCGGTTCTAACCGTCCTGACCACTCACGAGACCGAGACCGAAGGTCAGACGAACTCGTGCCGCACGATCGTCTGCTCCCGGCCCGGGCCGACACCGATCGCCGAGACCCGGGCGCCCGAAAGCTCCTCGATCCGCTCGACGTAGGCCCGCGCGTTCGCCGGCAGCTCCTCGAAGGTGCGGCAGCCCGAGATGTCCTCGAACCAGCCCGGCAGCTCTTCGTAGATCGGCAGCGCGTGGTGCACGTCGGTCTGCGTCATCGGCATCTCGTAGGTACGGACCCCGTCGACCTCGTAGCCGACGCACACCGGCACCTTCTCCAGCCCGGACAGCACGTCCAGCTTGGTGAGGAAGTAGTCGGTGATGCCGTTGACCCGCACCGCGTAGCGCGCGATGACCGCGTCGAACCAGCCGGTGCGCCGCGAGCGGCCGGTGGTGACGCCGAACTCGCCGCCCTGCTTGCGCAGGTACTCGCCGGACTCGTCGTCCAGCTCGGTCGGGAACGGGCCGGAGCCGACGCGGGTGGTGTAGGCCTTGAGGATGCCCAGCACGGTGGTGATCTTGCCCGGGCCGATGCCCGAACCCGCGCTCGCGCCGCCGGACGTCGGGTTCGACGACGTCACGAACGGGTAGGTGCCGTGGTCGACGTCGAGCAGCGTGCCCTGCGAGCCTTCGAGCAGCACGGTCTCGCCGCGTTCGAGGGCCTGGTTGAGCTGCAGGCGCGTGTCGGCGATGCGGTGCGCGAACTTCTCGCCCGCGGCCAGCACCTCGTCGGCGACCTGGTCGGCGTCGAGTGCCTTGCGGTTGTAGACCTTGACCAGCACCTGGTTCTTGAACTCCAGTGCCGATTCGACCTTCTGCCGGAAGATCTTCTCGTCGAGCAGGTCCTGCACGCGGACGCCGACACGGGCGATCTTGTCCTGGTAGCAGGGGCCGATGCCGCGGCCGGTGGTGCCGATCTTGCGGCTGCCGAGGTAACGCTCGGTGACCTTATCGATCGCCACGTGGTACGGCATGATCAAATGCGCGTCGGCGGAAATCAGCAGTTTGCTGGTGTCGACGTCGCGTTCCTCCAGCCCGGCGAGCTCGTCGAGCAGCACCCCCGGGTCGATGACGACGCCGTTGCCGATGACGTTGGTGACGCCCGGCGTGAGGATCCCGGACGGGATGAGGTGGAGGGCGAAGTTCTGCCCGTCGGGAAGGACTACGGTGTGGCCCGCGTTGTTACCGCCTTGGTAACGCACGATCCACTGGACGCGGTCGCCGAGCAGGTCGGTGGCCTTGCCCTTGCCCTCGTCCCCCCATTGGGCCCCGATCAGCACGATGGCCGGCATGTGACACTCCAGGTGTTCGGCGACTGATGGTTTTGGCGCTGGTAAATGCCGGTGCATGAGCGTAACGGAGGGCCTTCGGGTGCGCGGAATAGTGGTGGTCTGTCCAGAGGGCGAGCCCACACTCCCGGAGATCGACGACGTCGAAATGGTGCGCGTCCCGAGCCGTCCCGGCAAGGCGGATATCGACCCCTTGCTGGGGGAACACGATCGTCTGGTGGTCGCGGGCACCGACGCCGATCTCGCGGCGGTCGCGCTCCGGCTGTTACGAAAAGAACAGCTCACCGGCGTGTCGCTCGGGTTCGTACCGTCCTCTCCGGACTCCGACGTGGCCCGCATCTGGAGCCTGCCGACCCAGCCGTTGCGCGCCCTCGCGCTCGCGTTGCGCGGTGAGGTCGACCCGGTACCGCTGATCCGCGACGACACCGGCGGCGTGCTCGTCGGCCGGGGCTCGCTCGGCATGATCCGCGGGGTCGCCTACTGCGACGAGCACACCGCCCTGCGCGGGCCCGCGCGCTCGATCGAGGTCGAGCCGGACGCGAGCGGGCCGGGGCTGATGGTCCGGGTGACCAAGGGGACGCTCTTCAAACGGCCGTCGACGCGGTACGCGCGGGCGTTCCAGCTCGGCTGCATCCCGACCCGCCCGAGCAGCGACGGCGTCGTCCATCCGCGCGCGATGAGCCGATGGACCTGGTACCGGCACACCGAGGATCTCCGGCTGGTCCGCGGGCTGATCTAGCCGCTAGCCCGTTCGGCCCAGAACCATCAGCTGGACTTTCCGAAACTTTTTCGGCGGCGTACACCGCGTCCGACCTGCTCGTGACACCCTCCGTTCACGAATAGCCAGCAGAGTGTCATCCGATGGTGTTGCGTGGGTCATATCCGTGCCTCATGGTGACCAGGTCCCCAAACCTGACACGGAGGCAGCAATATGCCAACTGCGCTTGCTGTTCGTCGCTCCTTCACCGTTCTCGCCGTTTCGGCGATCGTCTCGGCAGGCGTCGTCGGCGTCGCCGAAGCGACACCCCCGGGCATCCCCTCGACCGCGACCGCCAAGAGCCAGCTCGCCGCGCTGACCGTCAAGCCGGACGGCTCGTCGAGCGGGTACAGCCGCGACAAGTTCCCGCACTGGGCCGATCAGGGCAACAGCTGCAACACCCGCGAGGTCGTGCTCAAGCGGGATGGCACGAACGTCCAGCAGGACAGCAGTTGCGCCGCCGTCTCCGGCAAGTGGTTCAGCCCGTACGACGACGCCACCTGGACCGCCGCGTCCGATTTGGACATCGACCACGTCGTCCCGCTTTCGGCCGCGTGGCGCACCGGGGCTTCTTCGTGGACCACCGCGCAGCGGCAGGCGTTCGCGAACGACCTCAGCGCGCCGCAGCTGATCGCCGTCACCGACAACGTCAACCAGGAGAAGGGCGACAAGTCGCCGGACGCCTGGAAGCCGCCGTCCACCGGCTACTGGTGCACCTACGCGAAGATGTGGACCACGGTGAAGACCAAGTACAAGCTCACCATCAAGTCGGCGGAGAAGACCGCGCTGACGGACATGCTCAACCGCTGCTGAAACTCGGCCTGTCCGTGGCCGGTGACAGCGGGGTGAGCGCGGGTTCGCGACATCGGAGTGGCGGTGCGGGGTCGGTGCGGCTGGTCGTGAGTGGCATGTGCCGTTCTAACGGATTCGTGTTCGCCTACCCACTGGGAGCCGGTGTCTTCGTCGCGATGATGGAGGAATCGGGACACTGAACGTCCCGATTCCTCCATCGTCGACCCCAGCACTCCTGAATCGCCACCTTCGCGCAGGTCGGCGGCAAGTAGGCAAATACCGGTCCGCGCTAACGCGACTTAGCACTCACGACTCCCTGCGCCGACACCTCACTGGTCCGTGAAGGCCCCCTTCATTGCGCCTAGGTACATGAAGGGGGCCTTCACGTACTTGTGGGGCTGTCAAGCGGAATCGTGGGATGTTTCGCGGGGTGGGAGCCGGGCTCAGCATGTGGGCGGGGCTCAAGGTCGTGATTAGCGTGAATCGGGTCGGCGCAAGCAGCAGTGCACTCCCCAGACCTGCGCCCCGTTCCCCGCTGGAGGCCACCCGGTGCCCCGTACCGCCGCCACATCCCTGCTGGCCTTGTCCGCCCTGTTCCTCGCCGCCTGCTCGTCCGCGGGCGGCGCGACGGGCGCCGACGCCGGGCCGCCCAAACCCGGTGGCACGCTTCGCCTCGGGATCTCGTCGAGCCCGGATTGCGTGGACCCGCAACAGGTCGGCACCAACGCTTCGCTCAACGTCGGCCGCCAGCTGGTCGATTCGCTGACCGATCAGGACCCGGCCACCGGCGAGATCAAGCCGTGGCTGGCCGAAAAGTGGGAGAGCAACGCGGATTCGACCGCGTTCACCTTCCACTTGCGCGACGGCGCGACGTTCTCCGACGGTAGTCCTGTCGACGCCGCCGCGGTCAAGACGAGCTTCGACGCGATCAAGGCCCTCGGCCCGAAGTCGCAGCTCGGCTCGGGCTATCTGGCCGTGTACAAGGGAACGACGGTCGTCGACCCGAAGACGGTGAAGATCGAGTTCTCCACTCCCAGCGCCCAGTTCCTGCAGGCCAGCTCGACGATGTCGCTCGGCGTCCTCGCGCCGGCGGCGTACAAGAAGACCGCCGACCAGCGTTGCCAGGGTGACGGCCTGATCGGCTCGGGCCCGTTCGTCTTCGAAAGCCTGAAGCAGAACCAGGAAATCGTCCTCGCCAAACGCAAGGGCTACGGCTGGGGCTCGTCGCTGTTCAAGCACCAGGGCGAGGCGTACCTCGACAAGATCGCGTACAAGATCGTGCCGGAACCCGGTGTGCGCACCGGAAGTCTCGCTTCCGCCCAGCTCGACGCCATCACCGACGTCCAGCCCGTCGACGAACCGCAGTTCACCGCCAACGGTTTCACCGAGCCCACCCGCCCGAACCCCGGCGTCGTGTTCAACCTGCACGCCAACGTCACCAAGGGCGTGCTGACCGACGAGAAGGTCCGCCAAGCGGTGGTCAAGGGCATCAACCGGCCCGAGGTCACGAACACCGTGCTGACGCCGAACTACAAGCCCGCCACCAGCATCCTCGGCTCGGCGACGCCGTTCTACAGCGACCTTTCCCCGCTGCTGGCCTACGATCCGGCCGGGGCGACGTCGCTGCTGGAGAGCGCGGGCTGGGTGTCCGGTCCCGACGGAATCCGCACGAAGAACGGCCGGCGCCTGACCGCGAAGGTCGTCTTCTCCCTGGTGTTCAACCAGAACAAGAGCGTGCTCGAACTCGTGCAGCAGCAGTTGCGCAAGATCGGCTTCGATCTCCAGATCGAACAGCGCACCACCGCCGAAAGCGTCCAGATCACCCAAAGCGGGAACTACGAGTACCTCTGGTACAACACCACCCGCGCCGATCCGGACATCCTGCGCAACCTGTTCTCCACCAAGGCGAACAACCGCAGCAAGCTCCCCGCGGACAACCCTGTCGACGCACCGCTCGACGCGCAGTCGTCCACTGTGGACGCGGCGAAGCGGAAGCCGGCGGCCGCGGAAGCACAGCGCGCGATCATCGAGCACGGCTACTCGGCGCCGGTGTTCGAGCTGACCCAGGTGCTGGCGCACGGGCCGAACGCGCACGGTGTCGGCTTCGAAGCGTCGTCCCGGCTGCAGTTGTTCGACGCCTGGGTGTCCGGCTCGTGACCCGGTATCTGCTCCGCCGGGTCCTGCAGGCGGTCTTCGTCCTGTGGGCCGCGTTCACCGTGTCGTTCGTGATCCTCTACCTCCTGCCGGGTGACGCGATCAGCGCGAAACTCGGCGGGGGCGAGGCCGGGCTTTCGGTGACGCCGGAGCAGCTGGCCGTCGCGAAGGCTGAGTACGGACTCGACGACCCGTTGCCGTTGCAGTACGGGAAACGGCTGATCGCCGCGCTGCAGGGCGACTTCGGCCGCTCGATCTCCACCGGGGACGACGCGACGAACATGGTCGTCTCGGCACTGCCGCCGACGCTCGCGGTCACCGGGTTCGCCCTGGTGCTCGCGATCCTGTTCGGCGGCGGTATCGCGATCGCCGGCACCGTCACCCGGCATCGCTGGCTGGGCAACGCGCTGCTCGCGTTGCCCCCGCTGGGGATCTCGCTGCCGCCGTTCTGGGTCGGGCTCGTCCTGATCCAGTTCTTTTCCTTCCAGCTCAGGCTGCTGCCCGCGCTGGGGTCGAACGGCTTCGAATCGCTGATCCTGCCCGCGATCACCCTCGCCATCCCGACCGGCGCGATCATCGGGCAGGTGCTGGCGAAGAGCCTCCGCACGCAACTCGCCGAGCCGTACGCCGAGATCGCGCTGGCGAAGGGGGCGAGCCGGACGAGAGTCCACTTCGGACACTTGTTGCGCAACGCGGCGGTGCCCTCGCTGACCATCGCCGGGGTGGTCGCGGGAAACCTGATCGCCGGTTCGGTGATCACCGAGACGGTGTTCTCCCGTGACGGCCTCGGGCGCGTGACGTCTTCGGCGGTCACCGCGCAGGACATCCCGGTGGTGCAGGCGGTGATCGTGCTGGCCGCGCTGGTGTTCGTCGTCATCAACCTGCTCGTCGACCTCGTCTGTCCCCTGCTCGACCCGCGGATCCGGAACCGGGAGACCGCCGATGCCTGACGTTCTCGTGCACACCCGGCGACGGCCGGGCCTGCTCCTCGCGATCGCCGTCCTCGCCTTCGCCCTGCTCTCCGCGATCGTCCCGGAACTGTTCACCGGACAGGACCCGCTCGCCGGTGTCCCCGCCGAGAAGATGCAGGGCCCTTCGCTCGGGCATCTCTTCGGTACCGACGAAACCGGGCGCGACATCTTCGCGCGGGTTGTCCACGGCGCCGCACTCTCGTTGCAGGCGACCGTGATCGCCGTACTCGTCGCGCTCGTGGCCGGTTCCGCGCTCGGCCTGCTCGCCGGCTTCCGGGGCGGCGCGCTCGATTCGGCGATCATGCGCTGCGTCGACGTCCTGCTGGCGATCCCGTCCATCCTGCTCTCGCTCGCGCTGGTGACCGCGCTCGGCTTCGGGACGACCAACATCGCGATCGCCGTCGGCGTCGCGAATCTCGCGCAGTTCGCCCGGCTGATGCGGGCCGAAGTCCTGCGTGTCCGCAGCGGCGTGTTCGTCGAGGCCGCTCGCGCGGGCGGCGTGCGCTGGACCGGGGTGCTCGGGCGGCACGTGCTGCCCAACGCGCTCGGCCCGGTGCTCGCGCTCGCGACACTCACCTTCGGCACGGCAGTCCTGGAGGTGTCCGCGCTGAGTTTCCTCGGCTACGGCGCCACCCCGCCGACCCCGGAGTGGGGCTCGCTCGTGGCGGGCGGCCGCGGCTTCCTCGCCACCGCCTGGTGGATGACGACCTTCCCCGGATTGACCGTCGCGGCCGTGGTGCTGTCCGCGAACCGGCTGTCCCGAGCGATCGAAGGAGACGTGCGGTGAGCGCACTGCTGACCATCCGGGATCTCGCGGTTTCGTACAAGAACGTCCCCGCGGTCGACGGCGTCGACCTGTCCGTCCACAAGGGACAAATCGTCGCCGTCGTCGGCGAGTCCGGCTCCGGCAAGAGCACGACGGCGCACGCGGCGATCGGGCTGCTGCCGCGCGGCGGTCGGATCGACCGCGGCGAGATCACCTTCGACGGCCGTGACCTGGCGAAACTCTCCGACCGCGGCTGGCGTTCCGTGCGCGGCCGCGAGATCGCCCTGGTCCCCCAGGATCCGACGGTCTCGCTCAACCCCGTGCACCGGATCGGCGACCAGGTCGCCGAAGTGCTGCTGATCCACGGCCTCGCGGACAAGCGCACGGCCGGCGCGGAGGCGGTGAAACTGCTGCGCAAGGCCGGGATCGGCGATCCGGAAACACGGGCGCGGCAGTATCCGCACGAGCTGTCCGGCGGGCTCCGCCAGCGCGCGCTGATCGCCACCGCGCTGGCCGGACGGCCGAAACTCATCATCGCCGACGAGCCGACCAGCGCGCTCGACGTCACCGTGCAGCGGCAGATCCTCGACCACCTCGAAGAACTCGCCGCCGAAGCGGGCACCGCCGTCCTGCTGATCACCCACGACCTCGGCGTCGCGTCCGATCGAGCGTCGCGGATCGTCGTGCTGTCCCAGGGCGCAGTGGTCGAGGAGGGCACGACCGGCGAGATCCTCGCGGCTCCCTCGCAGAAGTACACGCGGGACCTGCTCGCCGCCGCGCCCAGCCTTTCCGACAAACCGCTGCGGGAGCCGAAGCCGCCGTCGTCCGACGTCCTGGTCTCGGTCCGCGGCCTCGGCAAGACCTTCGGCGCTGTCCGGGCCGTCGACGGGGTTTCCTTCGACATCGCCCGCGGGCGGACGCTCGCGCTGGTCGGCGAGTCCGGCTCGGGCAAGTCGACCACCGCACGGATGATCCTGCGGCTGGAGACACCGACCGAAGGCGTCGTCGAGTTCGACGGTCAGGACATCACGTCGGTGCGCGGTGAGGAGCTGCGGCGGCTGCGGCGCCGGTTCCAACTGGTGTACCAGAACCCGTACGCGTCGCTGAACCCGAAGTTCAGCATCGAGGACGTCGTTTCCGAACCCCTGCGGGCCTTCGGCGTCGGCACGAAGGCGGAACGCCGGGCGCGCGCGGCGGAACTGGTCGACCAGGTCGCCCTGCCGTTTTCGGTGCTGAAGCGCAAACCCGCCGAACTGTCCGGCGGGCAACGGCAACGGGCGGCCATCGCGCGGGCGCTCGCCCTGGCCCCGGAACTGATCGTCGCCGACGAACCCGTTTCCGCGCTGGACGTCTCGGTGCAGGCGCAGATCCTGCGGCTGCTCGCCGACCTCCAGGACGAACTCGGCCTGACCTACCTGTTCATCTCGCACGACCTCGCCGTGGTCCGGCAGATCGCGGACACCGTCGGCGTGCTGCGCGGCGGCGAATTGGTCGAACTCGGCCCGGCTCAGGACGTCCTCGAACGGCCGAGCGCGGACTACACCCGGGAGCTGCTCGCCGCGATCCCGGGCCGGAAACCGTTGGAGACACGATGAAGTTCGGGCTTTTCTCTGTCGTCGCCAACCACCCCGACCCGGTGACCGGGGTGACGCCGACCCAGCACGAGCGCCTGCGCCGAGTCGTCGACGAAGCGATCTTCGCCGAGGAGCTGGGATTCGACGCGTACGGCGTCGGCGAACGGCACGGCGAACCGTTCCTGTCCTCGGCGCCACCCGTGCTCCTGGCCGCGGTGGCGGAGCGCACGCGGCGGGTCCGGCTGCTGACCACGCTGACCGTGATCAGCGTGCTCGACCCGGTCCGCGTCGCCGAGGACTACGCGACGCTCGACCAGCTTTCCGGCGGGCGGCTGGACCTCATGATCGGCAAGGGCAACGATCCCCGGCACTTCCCGTTGTTCGGCCTCGAAGAGGAACGGCAGTGGGAGTACCAGGCGGAAAAGTTCGCCCTGCTGCGCCGTCTCTACCTGGAGGAGGGCGTGACGTGGGAGGGCGAGTTCCGCGCGCCGCTGACGGATGTCACGACGCAGCCTCGCCCGTTCCACGCGCGGCCGCGGATCTGGCACGGGAGCGCGTCGAGCACCGAGTCGACCGAGCTGGCGGCGAAGTTCGGCGACCCGCTGTTCACCGCGAACGGCTTCCACCCCAAGAAGAAGTACGCCGACCTGATCGACCACTACCGGCGGCGGTGGGTCGACTACGGCCACGACCCGGCGGACGCGCTCGTCGGTTCGGGCGCGGGCGGGCTGTATGTCGCCAAGACCTCGCAGGAGGCGCTGGACGGCTACCGGCCGTACTTCGAGGCACTCACGAAAACGCCCGCGTACCAGCACAACAAGTCGGAGTTCACCACGCTGGAGGACAAGATCGCCCACGGTTCCGCGCTGGTCGGGAGCCCGGAGCAGGTGATCGACAAGATCGGCGACTACCACGCGTCGTTCGGGCACGAGGTGCAGGCTGTCTCGGTCGACGGCCTGAAAGCCGGGGAAGCGCAGGACGTCCTGGAGCTTTTCGCCTCCGACGTCATCCCTATCGTGCGGAAAGAACTGCCCTCCGGGGTCTGGGAAAGCTAGTACCTTCGAAAGGGTGCGCATCCTCTTCACGTGCCGCCCGGCCTACGGCCACCTGTACCCCTTGATGCCG
Organism: Amycolatopsis sp. NPDC102522; assembly: GCF_055584485.1. Taxonomy (NCBI): domain Bacteria; kingdom Bacillati; phylum Actinomycetota; class Actinomycetes; order Pseudonocardiales; family Pseudonocardiaceae; genus Amycolatopsis; species Amycolatopsis sp. NPDC102522. The sequence goes on from NZ_JBVJLY010000001.1 coordinate 589,832, forward strand.
CTCGCGATCGCCGCCCGTGACGCCGGGCACGAGGTGGTCTTCGGGACCGGCGAGGCTTTCCTTGACAAGGTCCGCGCGCTCGGTTTCGACGCGCACAAGGTCGGGATCTCGATCCAGGAGGCCAGCGATGAAGCCGGTAAGGGCGACATGCTGGAGGTCACCCTCGCCATCTTCGCCGAGATCCTGCCACGCACCACGATCGCCGACCTGACGCCGCTGCTCCCCGTGCTCCGGCCGGATCTGATCGTCTACGAGATGAGCGACGTCGGCGCGGCCACCGCCGCCCGCCGGGCCGGGATCCCGGTGGTGTCCCTGGTGATCGGCCGCTCGATCCCCGCCGAGATGCTGGCCTTCGCCGCGGACAGGCCGGCCCCGCTGTGGGACGGGAAACCGCCGGCCAACCTGATCCTGGGCGACGCCGGGATCGACGTCTGGCCGGACAGCTTCCGCGACCCGGAACTGGCGGGGCTGCCGACGCTCTTCCGGCTCCGGCCGGTGCCGTGGAACGAGCCGGGCACGCTGCCGTCGTGGCTCGACGGGCGCGACAGGCCGCTCGTGTACCTGACGCTGGGCACCGTCGCCTTCGGTGCCACCGGCCCGCTGCGCGCGGCGATCGACGGCCTCGCCCGGCTGCCGGTGGACGTCCTGGTCGCGCGCGGCCCCGGCGACCCGGGCGAGCTCGGTGACCTGCCGCCGAACGTCCACGTCACCGGCTTCGTGCCGCAGTCCGAGGTCCTTCCGCGCGCCGATCTCGTGGTGCACCACGGCGGGACCGGGACCTTGCTCGGCGCGCTGTCTGCGGGCTTGCCGCAACTGGTGCTGCCGCAGGGCGCGGACCAGTTCTTCAACGCGGAAGCGCTGGAGTCGGTCGACGCCGGTCGCGCGCTGCTCGGGGATCAGGTCACCGCGGACGCCGTCGAGGAGAAGGCGGGGCAGCTGCTCGAAGACCCGCGTGTGCGCGAGGTCGCGGCCAGGATGCGGCACGAGATCGCCGCCATGCCCGCGCCGTCCGAGGTGGTGCGGCGGCTGGAGGAGTTCGCCGCGCGCTAGACCCTCGTGAGTGGCAAGGCTGGTTCTAACGACACTTACCACTCACGAGCCACAAGATCTCCCGGGCCACGATGTCGTTCTGCCGCAAGGAGATCGCGTTGGTCCGCGGCCGCGTGAACGCCCCGGCGGACCGCGCGGAGGTGTGCGGGCCGAGGGCGAACCGGCGCGGATGCGGGCGGCCCTCGCCGTCGAGCATCCGGCCGTCGGAGACGCGGGTGTGGATCCGTCCGGCGAGCAGCCTGTCGCCGGTGACCGTGTCGACCACGGCTTCCTCGCCGAGCGCCCCGCTGTCCCGTAACCGTCGCAAAAGGACATCGGAAGCCCGGGTGATGCTCGGCTCGGGTAACCGCGCCTCGACGAGGGTCCGCGCCTCGGTCTCGCCGGGGAAGCTCGCGCCGGAGGCGACGAACGTCCGGCGTTCCTCGTCGGTCGACACGCGCATTTCGGCGCCCAAGAAGGAAACCAGTCCGGCTTCCTGAAGCGCGAGCAGTTCTTCAAGCCGTCGCGGAGGCGGGCCGCTGGCGAAGTACGAGAAGAAGCCGAGGAACCAGCCGTCCAAATCGGACAGTTGAGAAGCCGCGTCGAGCCGTCCGGTCTGCACCAGGGCGGGAAGCTGGCCCATCACGGACAGCAGCGCCGTGAACGCGCCCAGATCCGCGCTGTACTCGGCATCCGCCCGGCGGCTCAAGTCCGCTTCGACGTACTCGCGCAGTTCCTTGCCGTACTCCTCGGCGCTGCCGAATTCGACGCCCGCCATCGGCCTGTCGAGCCTGTCCAGGTCGAGCCGGTCGTCCGGCGCCGGGACAGCCCGCGCGACCAGTGTGTCGAGTTCGCCGGGTGCCGTGTCCGCGAAAGCGTCGGCGAAGACGGCGAAGTCCATGCGCACACGTTCGGGGTGGGCGGTGAACAGCTCGTTGTAGTAGGCCCACGCGATCTCCTTCGAGATCAGCGGCCAGACGTCGCGGCGGAAGTCGATCGTCCCGGGGACGGCGCAAAGCTTTTCGATGGCGTACGCGTCGAAGAACCTGGGCAGCGGCAACGGCTTTCCGCCGAGCCGGTAGCCGATCTTCCCGTGATACGGCACTCCGCGACGCGAACCGATGTGCAGCACGGGCTCGGCGCCGCTGGGGTGATATTTCAGCCCGCCGCACGCCCGCTCTTCGAACCGGCCGCCGCGGCCTTCGGTCAGCAGCAGCATCAGATCGACGAAAGCGAGGCCGAATCCGCGCACCAGCACGGTTTCCCCGGGTGAGATCGCCGAATAGTCGACGTCGGCGGTGTACCCGGCCGGGTAGTAGGCGAGGTCGTGGCGGGCGGCGAAGTCCGCGAGCCCGGCCTCCCGTTCGTCCGGTTCGGCGTCGAGATGCCCGACGGTGAACAGGACCGCGTCCACTTCGAGAGGTTCCGCGCGGTCCTCCAGCCAGAGCCGCTGGGGCTCGCCGTCTTCGAGCCGCACCGCGCGGGTCCGGTGCTCGACGACCTCGATCCCGGCCGGGAGTCCGGCCAGGACCTCGCGGTGGAACCAAGCGAGATACGCGCTCTGCAACCGTCGCGTCGGGAAGTGATCGCTTTGCAGGGCATCGAGTTCGGCAAGCAGACTGTCGTCGACCTCGGCTTCGAGCTTGCCCGCGCGGACCGCACGCGCCCACTCGATCAGCGAAGGCCCGGGCCTGATCGGACCGTCGATCTTCACGGAGTCGTCGGTGAAGACCGTGACGTCCTCGGGCATGGAGTTCATCCGCAACAGCGGCGACTGCTCGTACCGCCAGACCCGTCCGGGGCCCGCCGGAAACGGATCGACCAGATGTACGACCAGCCGCCGCCCGCCGAGCAGTTCGGCGGCGTTCGCGCCGAGCCGCTCGAGCACGCCCACCCCACGGGGACCCGCGCCGACCACCGCGAGCACGTAGGGAGGGTCTGCGGTACTCACGAAGCCGAAGCTACGCCGGGATTCCCGCTCGCGTGCGGGTTCTCAAGGAGCGGAACTCGTTGCCACACCGAGGAACCGGCGCGTACTCGTCGTGCAGGGGGACACGGACGAGAGGGACGGACGATGCCGGTCGAATTCCTGGGTATCGGAGGCACCAACGACGGTTCGGAGACACATCCGCGGTCGGGCGGCGTCTTCGACAAGGACTACACACTGCGCCTCGCGCGGGCGCACGAAGACTTCGGCTGGGACAGGGTGCTGTTCGCGTACGGCTCCAGCGGGCCGGACCCGGCGCAGGCGGCGGCTTACGTCGCGACGAAGCTCGACAAGCTCCAGATCCTGTTGGCCCACCGGCCGAACGTCTCGTATCCGACCTTCGCCGCGAAGACGTTCGCCACGCTGGACCAGCTCTCGGACGGGAAGCTCACGGTCCACTTCATCACCGGCGGCAGCGATCACGAGCAGCAGCGCGAAGGCGACTACCTCACCAAGGACGAGCGCTACTCACGCACGCGCGAGTACATCCAGATCGTGAAGCAGGCGTGGACGTCCGAGGAGCCCTTCGACCACGAAGGCGAGCACTATCGTTTCGCGGACTTCGTCCTCGATGTCCGGCCTGTGCAGCAGCCACGCCCTGGTGTCTCCTTCGGCGGCTCGTCTCCGGCGGCGTACGCGGCCGGAGGGGCCGAAGCGGACATCTTCTGCCTCTGGGGTGAGCCCCTCGCGCAGACGGCCGAGCAGATCGAGTCCGTCAAGGCCGCGGCGAAGGCCGCCGGCCGGAGCGACGTCCCGCGGATCCAGGTCGCGTTCCGCCCGATCATCGCGCCGACCGAAGAGCTCGCCTGGGAGAAGGCATACCGGACGGTCGACACCATCAAGGCCCGGACGAGCGGCGGACAGCAGCTGACCCGGCGGCATTCGCTCACGAACCCGGAGAACACCGGCTCGCAGCGGCTCCTCGCGGTCGCCGCCGAGGGCGAGCGGTTCGACCGGGCCCTGTGGACCCCGACCGCGGCCGCGACCGGCGGCGCCGGGAACTCCAACGCGCTGGTCGGCACGCCCGAAACCGTCGCGCAGGCCCTGCTCGACTACTACGACCTCGGTGTCGACATCCTCTCGGCGCGCGGGTACGACATGCTCGGCGACACGATCGACTTCGGCCGTCACGTCATCCCGATCGTGCGTGAAGAGGTCGCCAAACGCGACGCGGCGAAGGCGGTGAAGGCGGCTTCGGCGCGGGAAGTGCTCGCAGTAGACGGCTGAGCCGTTAACTACACCGGTTGGCGGACCCGTCATCCGTTTGGCGGATAGCGGCGACACCGCCCAGTAGCGCGTTCAGGCGCCACGATGCTCGCTCAGCGGAGTCAAAGCGGATTCGGGCACGCTCCGAACACAAGCGGCGAGCGGCTCACACGACTCGTCGCCGCGGAGGCTCGTGGCCGGGACCGGCCGACACGGCGATACCCGAAATCCCCGGTCGACGACCCGAACCAACCGAAAACCCCAGGTCTGAACCACATTACCGATGATCGGGACATTTTCGCGGCGAGCCGTTGGTCCACGAAAAAGATCTCCGACTCCAGAAACCCGGCGAAAGAACCTAGCCAATCACCAACAGTCAGGAGACACTTACGTGAACGAATGACGCTTCGTGACGAGCTCGTGACCGCGTTACTCTCGGTCACGAGTTCGTCGCGTGATAAGGACCCTATTGGGGGCAACATGGCTTCGGCCGGACGGGTCACTTACCGAGAGGTGTTCGGTGTAGCCGAGTTCCGTTCGCTCTGGTTCGCCGAGCTGTTCTCGATCTTCGGCGACCAACTCGCCAGGGTCGCCCTCTCCGTCCTCGTCTTCACCGAAACCCGCTCCGCGACCCTGACCGGTCTCACCTACGCGCTGACCTACGCGCCGTCTCTGCTCGGCGGCATCTTCCTCACCGGGTTCGCGGACCGGTTCCCCCGGCGGACCGTGATGATGGTCGTGGATCTGCTGCGGGCAGTGCTGATCGCGCTGGTCGCCGTCCCGGTGCTGCCGTTCTGGGTCCTGTGTGTCCTCGTCGGCGCCGTCTCGCTGCTGAACCCGCCGTTCAAGGCCGCCCAGCTGGCCCTGCTGCCGCAGATCCTCGAAGGCGACCGGTTCGTCGTCGGCATGGCGATCCGCAGCATGACCGTCCAGTCCGCGCAGCTGGCCGGATTCGCCGGCGGCGGTCTCCTGCTGACCGCGCTCGAACCCCACATCGCCCTCGCGCTGGACGCGGTCACCTTCGTGATCTCGGCGCTGTTCGTCCGCTTTGGGCTGGCTTCCCGGCCAGCGGCGGCGTCCGGCGAGAAGCGCAAATCGTTCTTCGCTTCGATCGGCTCGGGCGGGAAGATCGTCTTCGCCAGCTCAGGGCTGCGCTCGCTGCTGCTGTTCACCTGGCTGATGGGCCTGCTGCCGGTGTACGAGGGCATCGCGGCGCCCTACGTCGCTTCGTCGGGCGGCGGACCCGAAGTCATCGGCCTGCTGCTGGCCGCAGACCCGATCGGCAGCGTGATCGGCGCGTTCATCTACTCGCGCTGGGTGCCGGCGCACATCAGACCGAAACTGATCGGGCCGCTTTCGGCGCTGGCGGCGATCCCGCTGCTGTTGTGCTTCCTGCAGCCGGGTCCGCTGTCGTCGATCGTGTTGTTCGTGGTCTGCGGCGGTTTCGGCACGGTGGCGCTGATGCAGGCGACGGCGTCACTGACGCTGGCCGTGCCGGACGAGAGCCGGGCGCAGGTCATGGGGCTGTCGAACACCGGGCTGACCACGACGATGGGCGTGAGCCCGCTGATCGGCGGCATCCTGGCGGATCAGGTGGGCCCGCAGTCGACTGTCGGCGTCTTCGGGCTTGCGGGATTGCTACTGACCATCCCGCTGGCGTTGAGCTGGTGGCGGACCCTCGGCGGCGACCCGGATCGATGGCAGGAAAAAGACGCCGCACGCGCGGAACATTGAGGTGTTCCACGCGCCGGCCCGATCGCGCGGCCTTTCGGCGCGCGCCCAGTTCACTGATCCCTACCGGCCATCGCTGGCACCTTTCCCTCGACCTCTCAGAGAAAAGTACACACCTAGGGAGCTTGTCGACAGCCCGCAAGTCGGTAGAAGCTGTCCGTAAGTAGGGGGTTTCGGAGAATGACGCAAGAGTCAGGGGGAAAGATGATCACATCGGAGGAACGCGCTGGACATCGATCGGCTCTCACGGTAGCGACGTGGGAGCTGTGGAAGAGGCCTAAGAACTGGATCGCCTACACCGGGCTTTCCGTGGCGACGATGCTGGCACTGACGGGGGTCTTCGCAGCATCCATCGCCATCACGTCTTCGCAGGTCCTGCTTTGTTTTCTGCTCGCTGGGCTCGCCATCGCGCACACCGAGGCGACCCGCCGGATCGAGCGGCAACGCCGCAGCATGAGCGTCACCCCGCACATCAACATGACCTCGGTCTGGGTGCTGCCGGGCGCGATTCTGCTGCCGCCGCAGTTGACCGCGCTTCTCGTGACAGTGATCTACCTTCACCTCGGATACCGCAGCTGGGCGGGACTTCGCACCGTCAATCCTCATCGGACTGTGGCGAACGCCACATCGATGACGCTGACAGCGTTCGCCTCGTGGGCAGCCGTGCAGGCCATCGGCGCCGACCTCGCGTCGGTGACGTCGATCTGCGCCGCGAGCCTCGCCTTCTTTCTGATGAACGCCGTCTTCACCGGCACCGGCCTGTATTACGCGGCGCCCAAGAAGGCTTCCATCCAGACGCTCCTCGGCTCTTGGGACGACAACATCCTCGAAGCCTCCACGGTCTGCATCGGCGCGCTCGTGCTCACCGTGCTGCCGAACCAGCCGGTGCTCGTGCTGCTCGTCTTCCTGCCGCTCTACCTGCTGCAGCGTTCGGTGCTGATCAAGCAGCTGGAAGAACTCGCGACCACCGACCAGAAGACCCAGCTGCTCAACGCCACGACCTGGCAGCAGGGCGCGGTCCGCGAGATCGCCCGCGCCGAGCGCGAGAACGGCCAGTTCGGCACGCTGATGATCGACCTCGACCACTTCAAGAGCATCAACGACACCTACGGCCACCTGGCGGGCGACGACGTGCTCAAGGGTGTCGCGGCGCTGGTCAAGGCCGAAACGCGAGCTCAGGACCTCGCCGGCCGCTTCGGCGGTGAAGAGTTCGTCGTGCTCCTGACCTCGTCGTCGAAGGAGGAGTCCGTCGCGGTCGCCGAGCGCATCCGGCAGCGGATCAGCGAAATGGTCATCAAGACCCAGGACAACGAGGGCAATCCCGTGGTCATCGAGCAGCGGACGGCGTCGATCGGCGTCGCGGCCTTCCCGCCCGACGGCCGGACGATCGACGAGGTCCTGGCCTCGGCGGACGCCTCCGTCTACGCGGCCAAACGCAACGGCCGCAACCGAGTCGTGTCCTCACCGGACTTGGCGACGGTCGCCGAAGAGGCCGGAAAGTCCCTGGAGGCCGTCGCCGCCTAGCGCAGCCTTTCCATCACGTCGGCGGCCGTGGTTCGGAGCCGCACCACGCCCCCGACGGTGAATTCGGTGAGCAGGTCGATGAGCGCGTCCGCGTCGGGCGGCTCACCGTCCCAGCTCGCCTGGACGAGTGCCTCGGTCATCGCGAAGAACAGCGTGACCAGGGCCTTGTCCGCGCGGCCGGAGTCGACACCGTGGTGGGCCCAGCGTTGCCTGCTCGCCTCGGTGTAGACCCCGGCGAGCCGTTCCCGGAGCCGGGTGACGGCCGGGTCGCCCATGCGCTCCGCCTCGCGCAACACGGGGAACGCGTCGGGATTCGCCGCGACGAAGGCGAACATGTTGGCGTAGTTTCCGCGTGCCCAGGAGCGGAGCTCGGGCTGCGAGAGGTCGAGGGCGGGCGCGCCGATCGCCTCGAAGGCCCGTTCCTCGATGTCGGCCACGACCTGCGCGAACAGCGTCGCGCGATCACCGAACTGCTCGTAGACGGACTGGCGGGACACCCCCGCGCGCCGGGCGATCTGCTCGATCGTCGCGGCCTGCGCGCCGTGCACCGCGAAGACACCCTCCGCCGACCCCAGCACCCGCGCACGCTGCTCACCGATCGGGAGCTTGCGGGGTCTTCCTCTCGGCGCCGGACTTGACATTGTGCGCCACCTCACTGACTCTCTTTTTCGACACTTCTGTCGAAAATGTTTGTGCTCAACGAGGAGCAAGCATGCGTCCAGGATCCCGGCGCGGTGTGTCCGCCGCCGTCTCGGCGGCCACCATCGCGGCCCTGCTGACTTTCGGGGCACAGCAGGCCATCGCCGAACCGTCCTTCTACGACCCCCCGTCGCCACTGCCCGCGGGTGCTCCCGGCGACATCATCCGGCACGAACCGTCCACGTTCTACGTCGATCCCGTGAAACTCATCAAGGCCGACGCGGACGTCCAGCGGATCATGTACCGCAGCACCGACACCCACGGCGAAGCGAACGCCGTGACCGGCACCGTCCTCACGCCGAAGAAGGCGTGGACCGGCGCGGGCCAGCGGCCGGTCATCGGCTACGCGGCCGGGACGCAGGGCGTCGGCGACCAGTGCGCGCCGTCGAAGGCGCTCTCGGCAGGCATGGAGTACGAAGGTCCCTTCATCGCCGGACTGCTGCTTCGCGGCTACGGCGTCGTCGTCACCGACTACGAAGGCCTCGGCACTCCCGGCGTCCACACGTACGTCAACCGCGCCGCCGAAGGCAACGCCGTCCTCGACTCGATCCGCGCGGCACAGCGCCTGCCCGAAGCGAACCTGCCGGACGGCGGTCCCGTCGCGACCGCGGGCTACTCGCAGGGCGGCGGGGCGTCGGCGGCGGCCTCCGAACTGCAGCCGTCGTACGCGCCCGAGCTCAAGCTGAAGGGTTCGTACGCGGGTGCCGTCCCGGCGGACCTGTCCGAGGTCGGCAAGAACATCGACGGGCACTACGCCTTCGGGTTCCTCGGATTCACGCTGGTCAGCATGGACGCGGCGTATCCGGAGCTGAACATCCCGGCCGTGCTGAACGCGAAGGGCGCCGAAGCGTTCGAGAAGGTCAAGCAAGAGTGCACAGTGGACGCGATCTTCGGACACGCGTTCACCCAGTCGAAGAACCTGACGAAGGACGGCAGGCCGCTGACCGCGTACCTCGCCGAGGAGCCGTACAAGACGCGGGTCGGCGAGCAGCTCATCGGCGCGCGGAAACCGGGTGCGCCGACGCTGGTCGTCCACAGTGCACTCGACGACATCGTCCCGTACGAGCAGGGCCGCACCATGGCGCGCTCGTGGTGCGCGAAGGGCGCGAAGGTGCAGTTCTCGACTTCGCTGGTTCCTACGCACGTCGGTGGGGCGATCCGGGCTTTCCCGGAGGCTTTCGCCTGGCTTGAGGGGCGCTTCGCGGGACTGCCTGCTGTGGGGAACTGCGGGCTGTTCTAGGGGCGCGCAAGTGTCATGAAAGGGTCGTTCAGGACATTTTTTGTCCTGAACGACCCTTTCATGACACGTAAGTCACTTGAGACCGGTGGCCTCCGCGGCGGCGGGGTCCGAGTCGCTGAGGAAGGTCCGGCAGCGGTCGTACTCCTCGGTCTCGCCGATCTTGCCCGCGGCCTTGCCGAGGACGGCGAGGGCGCGCAGGAAACCCTGATTGGGGCGGTGCGCCCACGGCACCGGGCCGTGTCCCTTCCAGCCCGCGCGACGGAGCTGGTCGAGGCCGCGGTGGTAGCCGGTGCGGGCGTACGCGTACGCGGCGACGGTCTCGCCGGCTTCGAACGCCTTCTCGGCGAGCGAGGCCCACGCCTCGCTGTAGTCGGGGTGCTCGGCGGCGACGGCGGCCGGGTCGCTCCCGGCGTCCAGCGCCGCCTGCGCGGCGGTGTGCTCGGGGAGGTGCGTCGGCTGGGGGCCGAGGAGGTTCGTCATGAGCCCATTGTGCCGACACGTCTCCCCAAGGGCGCCCTGCGCCCGACGGAGACTTCACATCGTGCGCCCTCTTTCGGGCCGAAGGCCCCCGAAAGCTCGGTGAAGGGGCGCTTCCCGCGTCACGCGACCGGCGTACGGAACGACGCCCCTTCGACGAGCTTTCGTCAGCGCACGATCAGGACACTGTGACTAGAAGAACAGGCTCCCGAGAATGCCCCCACCGGCCAGTACCAAAGCGGCGACGAGGACCGCCGCGACAAGTCGTTTCGGCATCATGGCGGCACACTTTGCCCTGCTTCGCACGCCGACCGCAAATCCACCACCCCTACGGGTGAACCCCGATTTTCGACCCCAAATGCCCATCCCGTGACCTGGAGCAGGGAAGATGTCCCGCATGACAAAGGCGACAGAAGTGACCGGGGACCTTTCGCCGGGTGTCATCCCCCGCAGCCCGATCGCGAAGACGAGGCTGTTCTTCAAACTCCATTGGCACCGCGGCGCGCCGGGACAGGCGACGCCGGACTGGGTGCTGAAGTTCTGCTACTCGATGTGGCTGGCCGCGTTCGCCTTCAAACTGGTGGGCTCGTCCTGGGACATGTCGTGGCATTTCATGTGGCTGCGGGACGACCTCGCCCCGCCGCACCTGATCAACACCGTCGGCACGGTGATCATCATGGTGCTGGTGGCGATCCACTCCTACACCGGCTTGGGCGCCGACCGGCGTTCGCTGCGGCTGATGCAGTTCGGGCTCGTGGTGTTCCTCATCGCGGCGCCGCTGGACGTCATCAACCACCGCGTCAACGGTCTCGACCTGACCGCGTGGAGCCCGTCGCACATGATGCTCTACATCGGAACGGGCATCATGCAGGCCGGCGTGATCATGGGCTGGCTGAAGTACGCCAAGCCCGGCCGGACGCGCACCGGTGTCCTGATCGGACTGTGGGCGTTCTTCCTGGAGAACACGTTCTTCCCGAACGGCCAGCAGGAGTACGGCATCCTCGGCCTGCGCGCCTGGGAACGCGGCGCGCCCGAGGCCGAGCCCGAACTGCTGAACTTCGCCGCCAACCAGATCGGGCATCCGGTCGACAAGGTGGCCGTCGAGTACTTCACGATGCCGATCGCCGACTGGGTCTACCCGCTGTGGGGCATCGCCGTGATGGCGCTGATCTTCGCGCTGGCGCGGCACACCACCGGCTTCCGCTGGGCCGGGACGACGGTCGCCGCCGTCTACCTCGGCTACCGGCTGGTGATGTGGCCGCTGCTGCTCGGGATGGGTTTCCCGATCTCGGTCGTGCCGTTCTACCTGCTCGCCGTCGGCCTCGCGGTCGACCTGGCGTTCCGCATCGGACGGGATCATCGGATGCTGACGGCGGGCGTCGGCGCGCTGCTGGTGACGGCGTTCGGTTACGGGATGCTGTGGGTGCAGTCGCAGTTCCGGCCGTGGATCCTCGGCGACGCGCATACGGAGTCGGCGCCGCCGGTGGCGTACTGGACGGCCGCGGTCTGCCTGGTCGGGGTCGGCGTGCTGTGGGCCGCCGCCGGGCCGGGGACGCGGGCGGTGAACTCGCTGCTGGAGAAGCGGCGCGGTCGCGCGGGGCTTCCGGCCGCCTGACGCTCAGGCGACGGCGCAGCAGGCCCGCACCAGGTCCGATTCGGCCATGACTCCTCGAACACGCTCTGAGTACGTGAAGGCCCCCTTCATTGCGTCTAGCGCAGTGAAGGGGGCCTTCACGTACTTGAGGCAACGCGTTCAGAGGACTAAACGCGAGCCGAGCGGTCAGGAGAGCTTGTTGCCCGCCGAACCCAGCGACTGAGCGGCCTCGACGATGCGCGCGGCCATGCCCGCCTCGGCGGCCTTCAGGTAGCTACGCGGGTCGTAGACCTTCTTGTTGCCGACCTCGCCGTCGATCTTCAGGACGCCGTCGTAGTTCTTGAAGAAGTGCTCCGCGATCGGGCGCGTGAAGGCGTACTGCGTGTCCGTGTCGACGTTCATCTTCACGACGCCGTAGGACACCGCCTCGCGGATCTCCTCCGGCAGCGAGCCGGAACCGCCGTGGAAGACCAGCTCGAACGGCTTCGAACCGGCCGGGAGGCCGAGCTTCTTCGACGCCGCCTCCTGGCCGCCCTTGAGCACGTCCGGGCGCAGCTTCACGTTGCCGGGCTTGTAGACGCCGTGCACGTTGCCGAAGGTCGCGGCCAGCAGGTAGCGGCCGTTCTCGCCGGAGCCGAGCGCGTCGATCGTCTTCAGGAAGTCGCCCTCGGCGGTGTACAGCTTCTCGTTGATCTCGGCCTCGACGCCGTCTTCCTCGCCACCGACGACGCCGATCTCGACCTCGAGGATGATGTTCGCGGCCGCGGCCTTGGCGAGCAGTTCCTGCGCGATCTCGAGGTTCTCGTCGAGGTCGATCGCGGAGCCGTCCCACATGTGGCTCTGGAACAGCGGCAGCTGACCGTTCTTGACCCGCTCCGCCGAGATCTCGATCAGCGGGCGGACGAAGCCGTCGAGCTTGTCCTTCGGGCAGTGGTCGGTGTGCAGCGCGACGTTCACGTCGTACTTGGCGGCGACGACCTGGGCGAACTCGGCGAGCGCGACCGAACCGGTCACCATGTCCTTGACCTTCTGGCCGGACGCGAACTCCGCACCGCCGGTGGAGAACTGGATGATCCCGTCGCTCTCCGCCTCGGCGAACCCGCGGATGGCGGCGTTCAGGGTCTCCGACGAGGTCACGTTGATGGCCGGGTAGGCGAATTCGTTCGCCTTCGCCCGGTCGAGCATCTCCGCGTAGACCTCGGGGGTGGCGATGGGCATCGTTTACTCCTCCTCGAAGCAGGCTGGTGCACCTCTCGGCCGCATCGTACGAGGTCGGCCGGGAGGTGCCTACAGCCGTCGCGTCAGAGAAGGACGGCGGCGAGCGCGCGGTAGACCGGCAGGGGGTCCTGGTTCAGTACCTGGATGTTCACGTGGTCCGCCCCGGCCTCGATGTGCGCGGTGACCCCGCGGGCGACCGTCTCGGCGTCGCCGTGCACGGCCAGCGCGTCGATCAGCTTGTCGCTGCCCTGACCGGTCAGGTCCTCGTCGGTGAAACCGAGTTTCCGCAGGGAGTTCGTGTAGTTGACCAGGCCGAGGTAGAACCCGACACCGCCTCGTCCGATCTCGCGGGCCTTCACCGGATCGGCTTCGAGGACGACCTTCTGCTCGGGCGCGAGCAGCGGTCCTTCGCCGAGGATCTCGCGCGCCTGGCGCGTGTGCTCGGGGGTCATCAGGTACGGATGGGCTCCCGCTGTGCGGTCTCCTGCGAGTTTGATCACCTTCGGACCGAGAGCGGCGAGCGCGCGGCCTTCGACGGGCACACCGGCCTCGTCGAGAGCATCGAGATACTCCACCAGCGCGGTGTACGGCTTCTTGAACTCCGCGGTGTGCTCGCGGTGCCCGGCGCCGACGCCGAGCAGGAAGCGGCCCGGGTGCTTCGCCTCGATGCGCTTGTACGACGCGGCGACAGTCGCCGCGTCGTCCTTCCAGATGTTGACGATGCCGGTGGCGACCTTGATCGTCTTCGTGGCGTCGAGGAGCTCCTCCGCCTTCGCGAGGTCGCCATCCGGTGAGCCACCGAGCCAGATGGCGCCGTAGCCGAGCTCCTCCAGCTCACGGGCGAGCTCCGGGGTGAACACACTTTCGTGTTGCCAGATGCCGATCCTGCCGAGTTCGATTCCCATGCTCCGAGCTAACACCACCTCTCACCGATGTCTTCCCTTATGTTCGAAGCATGGCGAAAATCGGGAACACCGACCTCGACGTCCGGGGGATCAACCTCGGCGGGAACGTCTTCGGCTGGACAGCGGACGAGCAGCAGTCCTTCGCCGTCCTCGACGCGTACACGGCGGCCGGCGGCAACTTCATCGACAGCGCCGACCTCTATTCGGGCGGCGGATCCGAAACGATCATCGGCAACTGGCTGGCCCGGCGCGGACGTCGCGACGACGTCGTCATCGCGACCAAGACCGGTATGTGGGAGCAGCGGAAGGGGCTGTCGGCGGCGAACATCGCGGCGGCGGCCGAGGACTCGCTGCGACGGCTGCAGGTCGACCACATCGACCTCTACTACGCGCACATCGACGATCCGGAGACCCCGATCGAGGAGACGCTGCGGGCCTTCGACGCGCTCGTGCGCGCGGGCAAGGTCCGCCACATCGCGGCGTCGAACTACTCGGCGGGACGACTGAGCGAGGCACTGTCCATTTCGGACAGTGAGGGCCTGGCGAAGTTCGCCGCTCTGCAGCCGCACTACAACCTCGTCGAGCGGGACTACGAACGCGATCTGGCGCCGACGGTCGAACGCGAAGGCCTGACCATCCTGCCGTATTTCGCGCTGGCGAAGGGTTTCCTGGCCGGGAAGTACCGTTCAAAGGAGAACCTCGGCGACAGCCCGCGCGCCGCTCGCGCTTCGTCCTATTTGGACGAACGTGGCGAGCGGGTCCTCTCGGCGCTCGACGAGATCGCGGCTTCCCATGGCGTCCCGGTCGCGACTGTTTCGCTGGCGTGGCTGTTCGCGCAGCCGACGGTCACCGCGCCCATCGCGAGCGCCCGCTCGGTCGAGCAGCTGAACGACCTCCTGCCCGCGGCCGACCTCTCGCTCACCACCGAGGAGGTGGACGCCCTCACCGCCGCCTCCCACTGAACGCGGACTTACTTGCGGGTAGCTTACTCCGGGTAGGTTGGGGTAACGTCCGAAAGCCTTAGGGCTCGGACGAGGAGGCAACGTGGCCAGGAACAGCGTGAACGGCAAGGTCGTCCTGATCACCGGCGCCGCGAGGGGCATCGGCGCGGGACTCGCTGAGCGCCTGGCCGCGCAGGGCGCGAAGGTCGCCTTGGTCGGCATCGAAGCCAAGGAACAGCAGGCCGTCGCCGACAAGATCGGCGCGAGCGCCCACGCCTGGGAAGCCGACGTCACCAGTTGGGACGACCTTGAGCGGGCCACCGCCGGCGTCGTCGAGCACTTCGGCGGGATCGACATCGTCATCGCGAACGCCGGCATCGCGACCTCCGGTTTCGTCCGGTCGGTGGATCCGGCCGCCTTCGAGAAGGTCATCGAGGTCGACCTACTGGGCGTCTGGCGCACCTTCCGCGTCACCCTTCCGCATGTCATCGACCGCAAGGGCTACCTGCTCGCGATCTCGTCGCTGGCCGCGATCACCCACGCGCCCGGCATGGCGAACTACGCCGCCGCGAAGGCGGGCGTCGAGGCGTTCTCCAACAGCCTCCGCGCCGAAGTCGCCCACCTCGGCGTGAAGGTCGGCGTCGCGCACCCCACCTGGATCCGCACCGACCTCGTCGAGAGCGCCGACAAGCACCCGGTCTTCGGCAAGCTCCGCACCGGCATGCCCGGCCTGCTCGGCAAGACCTACCCGCTGTCCGTCGCGCTCGACCACCTCCAGGCCGGGGTCAACAAACGCGCCCGCACCGTGCACGTGCCGCGCTGGGTCGGCGGGCTCAAGCTGATCCGCGCGTTCCTGCCGCCCATCATCGAGATCGGCGCGAAGGGCCGGATCAAGAAGGCCGACGCCGCCGCGCTCATGGACATCAAGGAGCGCGGCGCGTACGAATCTTCGATAACCGGTCAAGCAGGCCGGGCCGCCACGAAGAAGGGCTGATCCGTATGTCGCGTCGCGACCAGATCCGCATGACACCCGACGAGCTCACCGCGTACCTCGACGGGCAGAAGGTCATCAACGTCGCGACGATCGGCCCCAACGGCCGCCCGCATCTCGCGCCGCTCTGGTACTACCCGCACGAGTCGGGCATCGCGACCTGGACCTACGGCACGTCCCAGAAGGCGAAGAACCTGGAACGCGACCCGCGCGCCACGGTGCTCATCGAGGACGGCGAAAGCTACGACAAGCTCCGCGGGATCTCCCTCGAAGCCGACGTCGAGGTCATCACGGATACGGCCGCGGTCACCCAGATGGGTATCAACCTCATGCAGCGGTACGCGGGCGCGAAACCGGGCGACCCGGTTCCCGCCGAGCTCGCCGGGTTCATCGGCAAGCAGGCCCCGAAGCGAATCGGGCTGATCTTCACGCCGACGAAGATCGTCAGCTGGGATCACTCGAAGCTCGGCGGAACATACTGACAGCAGGCGGAGCTGGGACGTACTCCGCCCAGCGACCAAACGGCGAACCCGCCTCGGCCGAAGGCCCCGCTATCGCGGGGGCGGGGCGCCCTCTGCGCCGTGGCGACGTCGATGACCAGGCCGCGCCCTGCCGACGTCGATCGCGGTCGCGGGTTCCGATTGGATACTGACGAGTAAGTCGTACTAGAAAGTAACTGTTACTTCAGGTAACGTCATCCGCGCAGGAAGCCTCGACGCGGAGGGCGTAGCAGATGACCGAGCGATTCAAGGTCGTGATCGTGGGCACCGGGTTTTCCGGGCTCGGCCAGGCCATCCAGCTGGAGAAGGCCGGGATCACCGACTACGTGATCCTGGAGAAGGCGGACGAAGTCGGCGGTACGTGGCGGGACAACTCGTACCCCGGCTGCGCCTGCGACGTGCAGTCCCACATGTACTCGTTCTCCTACGAGCAGAACCCGGACTGGTCGCGGTCGTTCTCGCCCGCACCGGAGATCTTCCGGTACCTGAAGGACGTCACCGACAAGTACCGGCTGCGGCGCAAGATCCGGTTCGGCGTCGAACTCACCGGCGCGACCTGGGACGACGCCGCCCGACTCTGGCACGTCCAGACCAAGTCGGGTGAGATCGAAGCCCAGTTCGTCGTCTCGGGTGTCGGCGGCCTGCACATCCCGCAGGTGCCCCAGCTGCCCGGGATCGAGAAGTTCAAGGGCCAGACCTGGCATTCCGCGCAGTGGAACCACGAGTACGACCTGCGCGGCAAGAAGGTCGCCGTGGTCGGCACCGGCGCGAGCGCGGTGCAGTTCGTCCCGCGGATCGCCCCCGAAGTCGCCGAGCTGACGCTGTTCCAGCGCACGCCGCCGTGGATCATGCCGAAGCCCGACCACGCGATGCCGGGCTGGGCCAAGACCGCGTTCCGCCGGATTCCCGGTGTGCAAAGGCTTTACCGCAACGCGCTGTACTGGTTCCTCGAAGTGCGCGCCGTCGGCTTCAACGGCCACCCCGCGATCATGAAGGCGGGCGAGGTGATCGCGAAGCGCCACATCGGCAAGGGCGTCAAGGATCCCAAACTGCGCAAGAAGGTCACCCCGGACTACACCATGGGCTGCAAGCGGGTGCTGATCTCCAATGACTACTACCCGGCGCTCGGCCGGTCCAATGTGGACGTCAACACCGACGGCGTGCGCGAGGTCAAGGCACACAGCGTCGTCGACGGGAACGGCGTCGAGCACGAGGTCGACGCGATCGTCTACGGCACCGGCTTCAAGGTCACGGATGCCTTGGAGTACCTGGACATCACCGGGATCGACGGCCGCGACCTCGCCAAGGAATGGGCCGCCGAGGGCATGCACACGCACAAGGGCATCAGCGTGTCCGGCTTCCCCAACCTGTTCTTCCTCCTCGGCCCGAACACCGCGCTGGGCCACAACTCCGTGGTGTTCATGATCGAATCGCAGGCGCGTTACGTCGTCGACGCGATCAAGCTCGCCGATTCGCGGGGTGCCGCCGCGCTCGACGTCCGCACCGGCGTGCAGGAGAAGTTCCAGCGCGAGATCCAGGACAAGCTCGTCAAGGGCGTGTGGACCCAGGGCGGCTGCAAGAGCTGGTACCTCGACGCGAAGGGCGTCAACCGGACGATCTGGCCCGGGTTCACCTGGCGCTACTGGCTGGAGACCCGCAAGGTCGACCCGAGCGACTACGAGCTCAGCGGGAGGGCGTCGTGACCGCACAGCACGAGGACCACGAGCAGATCGTCCTGCACGCGCGGGACGTCGAGTTCGACTGGGCGTCGCTGCCGATGCACTGGATCCCCGGCGAACCGCAGGCGACGCACACGATCAACGTGCTGCATCTGGCGCTGCCGGAGGGCGAACGCTGGTTCGTCGAGGTGTTCAAGCAGGCCGTGCCGCTGATCCGCGACGAGCGGCTCAAGGAGGACGTCCTCGGCTTCATCGGCCAGGAGGCCATGCACGCCGAGGCGCACGACGGCGCCGCCGAACACCTCGAAGCGGCCGGTGTGCACGTGCGGCCGTACATCGCGCAGATGGAGTGGATGTTCCGCCGCCTGCTCGGCGACCGCGACCCGTCCTCAAAACGACACGAGTCCGCCAAGCGGCGCGAGGAATGGCTGATCGAACGGCTCGCCGTCATCGCCGCGATCGAGCACTACACCGCCTTCCTCGGCCAGTGGATCCTCGACGCCGAAGCGCTCGACAAGGCCGGCGCCCATCCGACGATGCTGGATCTGCTGCGCTGGCACGGCGCCGAAGAGGTCGAGCACCGTTCGGTGGCCTTCGATCTGTTCATGCATCTCGACGGCCGCTACGGCCGCCGCGTGCGCAGCATGCTCGTCGTGACGCCGGTGCTCGCCTGGGTCTTCCTGCGGGGCACCAGGTTCCTCATGAAGAACGACCCGACGCGGCCGGGCAAGACCAGGTTCCGGACCTATCTTCGGGTGGCGAAGCTCGGGCTTCTGCCTTCGGGCAGGCAGCTACGGCACGAACTGCTGCCGTACTTCCGGAAGTCCTATCACCCCACCGAAACCGGCAACACCGATCAGGCCGTCGCGTACCTCGCGAGCTCCCCGGCCGCGCTGGCCGCCGACGAACCACAGTGACGCCGCCGACGCGCCCGCTGCGGCTCGACGGCAGCGGGCGGACCGACCGCGCGATGGCGTCGCTGACCGGGGTCGTCGCGCTGTACCGCAGGCTCAGCGGCGTGAGCGGACGCCGCCGCCCGCCGGCGGCCGCCGTCGACCGAGATCTCCCGCTGGTCGTCGACGATCTCCGCGTCGAGGCCGAAGGTGTCGTCAGTCTCAAGCTGGTGCACGAACACGGAGAACCGCTGCCCCGGTGGCGGCCCGGCGCGCACGTCGACCTCTCGCCGCGGCCGGGGCTGGTCCGCCAGTACTCCCTGTGCGGCGACCCGGACGACCGCTCGGCCTACCGCGTCGGCGTCCGGCTGCTCGGCGAGGGATCGACGGCGGTGCACGCCTTGAAGAAGGGCGCGCGGATCACCGGACGCGGCCCGCGCAACGCGTTCCCGTTCGTCGCGAGCCCGGCCTACCTGTTCGTCGCGGGCGGCATCGGGATCACGCCGATCCTGCCGATGGTGCGGCGCGCGGTCGCCGCCGGCGCGGACTGGCGGCTCGTCTACACCGGCCGTGACGAGGCTTCGATGCCATTTCTGGATGAATTGTCCGAATTCGGGGACCGTGTCTGGATCCGTCCGGACACGGGCTACGGGATTCCCGCGTCGGGCGCGGAACTGCTCGAAGGGGCAGAGAAGAGTGCCCCGATTTACTGCTGCGGCCCGGTTCCGATGATCGTCGGGGTCCGGACGGACGCGGCGCTTCGCGGTTCGGGACCGGTGTTCTTCGAACGGTTCTCGACACCGCCGATCGTCGGCGGCAAGCCGTTCCGCGTCGAACTGGCCCGCAGCGGCCGGACGCTGGACGTGCCCGCCGACCGGACGACGCTCGACGTCCTGCGCGAAACCGTGCCCGGGATCGCTTATTCGTGCCGCCAGGGGTTCTGCGGTACCTGTGAGCTGCCGACGGTGACCGGCGACCGCGTCCGGGTCTGCGTCGAACGCGGGCCGGTCACCCTCGACCTCTGAGCCGTCAGGCTTCTTTGGGCAGCCAGGCGCCGATGACCGGCTTGAACTCGCGGACGGTTCGCTCCGCGACGACACCTTCCAGGTGGTACGGGTCCCGGTTGATGACGTCGAGCAGCGCCGTCTCGTCCGCCGCCTGGTAGAGCGAGATGCCGCCGGAGCCGTCGCCCAGCGGTCCGCCGAGCGCGACAACACCCTGTTCGGCGAGGTCGGAGAGGAATTTCCGGTGCCGGGGACGCACGTCCTCCAGCTTTTCCTGCACGTACCGGATCTCCACCAGGAACCAGGCCATCGACGTCTCCAAGATCGCTGCGAACGGGTCGGTGGTAGACGTTATCCGAACCGGAAAGGCGTTCTCAGGATCCGATCAGGCAGGAGTCCCGCCCCACCCGATACGCTGACCGAGCGCCAGGCACAGGTTGTGCTTCAAAGGGGTAAATGAACAGGTAGGGGTACATGCTCGAGGGCAATGCGGAACGCAGTGTCGAGGCGACCCTCGGCCACTTGCGCACCATGGACGGACCGGTCACGCCACCGCCGCCTGCGGCACCGCTGACCCTTGAGGATCTCTATCGCCAGCACCGGATGCGACTCGTCCGGCTGGCCATCCTGCTCGTGGACGAACCGGCCACCGCCGAGGACGTCGTCCAGGAGGCCTTCACCGGGCTGCACCGCAACTGGGGACGCCTGCGCGACGCCGCCGCGGCCGTCGGCTACCTGCGCACCGCCGTGGTCAACGGATCACGCAGCGTGCTGCGCCGCCGCAAGACCGCTCGCGAGTACGTCGCGCCCCACGCCGTCAACGCGCGTTCGGCCGAAAGCCTCGCCATGCTGTCGAGTGAACATCAGGCCGTTGTGAGCGCTTTGTCCAAACTGCCCCCTCGCCAGCGCGAAGTCCTGGTGCTCCGTTACTACGGTGGGCTGAGTGAGGCCGAGATTTCCGAGGCCGCCGGTATTTCGAAAGGTACCGTGAAGTCAACCGCCAGCCGGGCACTCGAAGCACTGCAGAAAGCGATGCAGTCACCGAACTGATGCTCGGCCTTCATCTCGAGCGCTGGGTTGTGCCGCCATGCTTGGTCCAGACCAATATATGCTGGGGGGCGTGAGAGGCGCCGGAGATTTCGTGATCGTGGGCGGCCGGGTAGTCGCCCCGGACCGTGTACTCGACGACGGCTGGCTGGCTATCGCCGGCGGCAAGATCGTCCAAGTCGGGTCCGGGACACCCCCGGACATCGACAGTGCCGACTACGTCGATGTCGCCGGGTGCCTGGTCGTACCCGGCTTCATCGACACCCACTGCCATGGCGGTGGAGGCGGGTCGTTCTCCAGCGGGAACCCCGAAGAGCTGTTCCGCGCGGTCCGCGCGCATCGGCGGCACGGGACCACGACCATGCTCGGCAGTCTGGTCTCGGACCCCATCCCGGTGCTCAGGGATCAGATCGCGGCACTGCGTGAGCTGGTCCAAGAGGGTGAACTTGCCGGAATTCACCTCGAAGGACCCTTCATCTCGAAAGCCCGTTGCGGAGCGCACGACCCGGCGACGTTGATCGAGCCGGACACGGCGACGGTCAACGCGCTGCTCGGCGCGGGCCGCGGCGACATCCGGATGGTCACCCTCGCCCCCGAACTGCACGGCGGGGTCAAGGCCGTTCGGCAACTGGCCGAATCGGGCGTCATCGCCGCGATCGGGCACACCGACGGCGTCGAGGACCAGATCATCCCCGCGATCGACGCGGGCGCTTCGGTCGCGACGCACCTCTTCAACGCCATGCGGCCCCTCCACCATCGCGAGCCGGGCCCGATCGGCGCCCTCCTCGACGACGAGCGGGTCACCGTCGAGCTGATCTGCGACCTCGTCCACGTGCACCCGACCGTGCTCAGGCTGGCCGCGCACCACGCGGGCAAGGGCCGGACGGTGCTCATCACCGACGCGATGTCGGCCACCGACGCCGCCGACGGCAGCTACATCCTCGGCCGCCTGGAGGTCGACGTCCGTGACGGCGTCGCCACGCTGGCCGGGAACGGCTCGCTGGCGGGAAGCACGCTGACCATGGACGCGGCCTTCCGCAACCTCGTCCGCGGCGCGGGCATCGACCTGCTCGACGCCGTCCGCGCGACCTCCGGCCGACCTGCCGAACTGCTCGGCATCGCCGACCGGACAGGCTCGCTGCGCGCCGGGCTCGCGGCGGACCTCGTCGTGCTCGACCGCGACCTGCGTCCGGCCAAGGTGCTTCGCCAGGGTGAATGGGTCAAGGACGAGGCTGCGGCTACATTGAGCGCCACGGCCCCGCTGAGCGGCGCGGTCGAAGGCGGTGTGTCGGTCAGCGACGGGTAGCGGCGAAGGGAGTCCGGATGAGCGAGCCCAAGGACCCGGAAAAACTCCTGGCGGACGCCCTGCGCGCTCAAGCCGTCTTCGCCCCTTCGGCGGAGCGGATCTCCGAGGCATCCGCGGAGAAGCCCGTCGAACCCGACACGCAGGGCAATTCGGATACTCAGGGTAATTCGGACACCGACGAGGTTTCCGCCGTCCCCCAGCCCACGCCGGGGGAAAACGAGCTGCCGCTGCAGTACGGGCTGCTTTCCGGCGCCGGCGCCGACTCGCTCGAACGGGAGCGCGTCGCGCTGGAGGACGCGGAAACGGCCCGGCTGGCAGAGCGTCCGACACCGCCTCCGGCACCTTCGCCCGGCAACACCCCGCTGCCCGCGTACTGGGTGTTGGTGCTGGCTGTACTGCTGGGACTGGCCGCCGGTTCGGTCATCGGGTTGCTCACGCTGATCTGAGTCGGCCTCTCCCGTCGGGTTAAGGCACGCTGCGTCACCCTGTACCGTTTTGGTGTGATCCTGGCGCAGAACACCGTGACGACGATGGGCCTCCTGCCGGAGTGGCTGGACCCGAAGATCCTGCTGAGCGGGCTGACCGTCCCGGTCATCACCATCCTCTGCTTGATCATCTTCATCGAGAGCAGTGTCTTCCCGGTTCTGCCCGGCGACTCCCTGCTGTTCACCGCGGGCCTGCTGATCGCCAACGGCTCGATCGAGGCTCCGCTCTGGCTGGTGTGCGTTCTGGTCACCCTCGCCGCGCTGATCGGCAACCTCCTCGGCTACGGCCTCGGCTGGAAGATCGGGCCCTGGCTGTTCCGGAAGCCGGATTCCAAGTTCTTCAACAAGAAGTACGTCGACCAGACCCACGCCTTCCTGGAGAAGCACGGGCCGAAGGCGGTCGTGATGGCGCGGTTCGTGCCGTTCGTGCGGACGTTCATCACCTGGATCGCCGGCATCGGCAAGATGGACCCGAAGAAGTACTTCACCTACACCGTCATCGGCGGCATCCTGTGGGCCGCCGGGATCACCGCGCTCGGATACCTGCTCGGCGGGGTCACCTTCATCGAGAAGAACATCGACGCGATCTTCGTCCTGATCGTGCTGATCTCGGTGGTGCCGATCGTGATCGAGTACCTCAAGGCGCGCCGCGAGAAGAAGCACGAAGCCGCCGCTCCGGCCCCGGACATGGACGCGACGCAGCAGATCCCGCGCGTGCGCGACTGACCCTTCCGCGACATCGAGCCGGACGAAACGGCGAACTCGCGCTCAAGCACGCGAGTCACGTCTCTGAGCACGCGAGTTCCGGCTCCAATCACGCGAGTTCCGTGTTCAGTCACGCGAGTTCCGCGCCTGATCACGCGAGTCACGTCGAGCCGCAGCTAGAGGGAGAACATCGAGTCCGGGTTGAAGAGGTTCCCCGGGTCGAGGGCCTGCTTGATCTGGCGATGCACGCGAAGGCCGACCTCGCCGATCTCCTTGGCGAGCCACTCGCGCTTGATCCTGCCGATGCCGTGCTCGCCGGTGACGGTCCCGCCCAGCGACAGGGCGACCTCCAGAATCGCGTCGAAAGCCGTCCGCGCGCGAGCGAACTCCTCCTCGGAATCCGGTGCGTAGACGATCGTCGGGTGCATGTTGCCGTCGCCGGCGTGGCCCACGACGGCGATCCGCAGCCCCACTTCCTCGCTGATGCGCTCGCAGCCGGCGATCAGCTCGGCGATCCGGGTGCGCGGCACGCAGACGTCGTCGGTCAGCCAGACGCCGTACAGTTCCAGCGCGGTGAGCACGACCCGCCGCGCCTGGAGGAGCATCTTGCCTTCTTCGAGATCTTCAGTGGCGTACGCCAGATCCGCGCCGCAATCGACGCAGATCTGTTCCAGCGCCGCGAGTTCCCGCCGCGCGACCTCGCCGCCGGAGTCGGATTGCGCCAGTAGCAAGGCCTTGCAGTCCGCGCTCGTGCCGAGGTCGGTCTTCAGATAGGCCTCGGCGGCCTTGATCGACGTCGCGTCCATGATCTCCAGCAGCGACGGCACCAGCCCCTCGCGGACGACCCTCGCGACGGCTTCACCGGCGGCCTCCGTGCTGTTGAAAGCGGCGACGAGAGTGGAAGGCAACTGTGGCAACGGTTTCAGCGCGACCGTCGCCTGCGTGATCACGCCGAGCGTGCCCTCGCTGCCGACGAAGAGCCGCGCGAGGTCGTAGCCCGCGACACCCTTCACCGTGCGGCGCCCGGTCTTCAGCAGCGACCCGTCGGCGAGCACGACTTCCAGTCCCAGCACGGAATCCGTGGTGACGCCGTACTTCACGCAGCACAGTCCGCCCGCGTTGGTGGACAGGTTGCCGCCGATGGTGCACCAGTCGTAGCTCGACGGGTCCGGCGGATAGAACAGGCCGTGCTTCTCCACCGCGTCGCGGAAGTCGAGGTTCACCACGCCGGGCTGCACGACGGCGAGCCGGTTGCCTTCGTCGATCTCGACGACCTGGTCGAGTTTGGTCAGCACCAGCACGACGCAGCCGTCGATCGCGTTCGCGGCGCCGGACAGACCACTGCCGGCGCCGCGGGGCACGATCGGCACCTCGAACTCCGCGCAGGCCTTGACCACGGCCTGCACCCCTTCGACATCGGACGGCAGCACCACCGCGAGGGGTTTGCCGCTGGCGGCCAGCGGCATCATGTCGCGCGAGTACGCGTCCGTGACGTCGGTGTCGGTGAGCACCGCGGCCTCGCCGAGGTGTTCACGGAGCCGGGTGACCAGGGCATGGTTGCTCATACCCTCATCGTAAGCTCCATTAGATCCGCACTGCGGAACTTTTTTTCCGATCGAGCAGAACGAACGCTTGAACACCTGTATAGACGAGCACGGCGACACCCGCCCATGCGGTGACGTGCACCCCCTGGGTGAAGGCCTCACGAGCCGATTCCAGGAGCGCCTGCCCGGCGACAGGGTCGAGCTGCTGCGCTGTCGCGACGGCGCCGCCGAGCGTGTCCCGCGCGGACTCGGCCGTGCCCTCCGGCAGGCCGGACCGGTAGACCGCGGTCGCGACACTGCCCAGGATCGCGGTGCCGAGCGCGCCACCCAGCTCGAACCCGGTCTCGGAGATCGCCGACGCGGCCCCGGCCCGCTCGGCCGGGGCGGCCGAGATGACCAGGTCGTTCGTCAGCGTCTCCGACAGGGCGACACCGCCGCCGAGCAGCGTGAACGACACCACGACGTACGCGAGCCCGCCGCCGGAAGACACCTGGGTCAGCGCCAGGAACCCGACCGCGCCGATCAGCAGGCCGACGCTGACCAGGACGGACACCCGGATCCGCTTCGCGAGCCAGGCCGCGAGGAGCGCGCCGGCGATACCGGCGACCGTCGCCGGGAGCATCCACAGCGCGGCGACGACCGGGGTCAGCCCGAGCACCAGCTGCAGGTACTGCGGCACCAGGAACAGCAGGCCGACCATGGCGAACACGCCGAGCATGTTCGTCACGACGGAGCCGCTGAAGGCCCGGTTCGAGAACAGTTTCAGGTCGAGCATCGGCTCGTCGAGGCGGTTCTGCCTACGGACGAACGCGAAGCCGAGCGCAAGACCGATCAGGACGCTGATGGCGGCCTTCACCGTGAAGCCGTGTTCGGCGACCAGCTTGATGCCGTAGACCACCGGCAGCATCGCGGCCAGGGACAGCAGCGCCGACAACGGGTCGAAGCGGCCCGGCTTCGGGTCACGCGCCTCCGGCAGCACGAACGGTCCGACGATCAGCAGCACCAGCATCACCGGGACGTTGATGAGGAACACCGAACCCCACCAGAAGTGCTCCAGCAGCCAGCCGCCGAGCACCGGCCCGAGCGCCATGCCGCCGGAGAACCCGGCGCTCCACACCGCGATCGCGGTCCGGCGCTGCTTCGGGTCGGTGAAGATGCTGCGGATCAGCGACAGTGTCGACGGCATCAGCGTCGCGCCACCCACCCCGAGCAGCGCCCGGGCGATGATCAGCATGAACGCGCTGGTCGAGAAGGCCGCGAGCACCGACGCGGCGCCGAACGCCGCGGCACCTATGAGCAGCAGCTTGCGGCGGCCGATGCGGTCGCCGAGCGTGCCCATCAGGACCAGCAAGCCCGCCAGCATGAACGAGTAGATGTCGACGATCCACAACTGCTCCGCACCGGTGGGTGCCAGATCCTCGGACAGGAACGGCAGCGCGAACCCGAGCACTGTCATGTCCACGCTGATCAGCAGCACCGGAAGCACCAGTACCGCCAACGCCCACCACTGCTTGCGCCCCGCCATGGCGCACTCTCCTCATTTAGGTAAACCGTCTGGACGGTACAGTTACCGCCTCGTTCGAAACTAAACCGTCCAGACGGTATAGTCAACCGATATGGCGAAGCCCACCGCGAAGGAACGCATCCTCGACTCGTACGAGGAGATCCTCATCGAACAAGGCCCCGGCGGGGTCACCCTCGATGCCGTCGCCGCGCACGCCGGGGTCTCGAAGGGTGGCCTGCTCTACCACTTCGGCTCCAAGGAAGCCCTGGTCGACGGCCTGATGGACCGGCTCGCCACCTTGTCGGACGCGGACCTCGAACAGGCACAGAGCGCACCCGAAGGCATCGTCTCCTGGTACCTGCGCACCGCCATCACCGACGTGACCCAGCGCAAGCCGCTGCACCGCACGACCATGGCGACGATCCGGATCATGCTCAACGAACCGCGGGTCGCCGAGGTCGTGCAGATCTACAACCAGAAGGTCCACGACCTGATCAGCGAGCAAGTCGGCGACCCGCTGACCGCCGAACTGGTCATCCTGGTCGGCGACGGCCTCTACCTGCGGGCAGCGCTCGGCCGGGACGACGCGAGCCCCCTGCTCGACCGGATCGACGAGATCAAGGCCCGCATCCAGCGCTGACCCCCTCCCCGGGCTACATCCGCAGGCCGTAGACGCGCTCGATCGGGATGGTCAGCAGGACGCGCTGGTCGGCGACCATGGCGTCCCGGAACTCGTCCCAGTCCGGATGCTCGCCCCGGGCCCGCCGGTAGTGGTCCACCAGCGCCTCGACGGTCGCGTCATCGCTCGAAGCGGCTGTCGGCGTGAGCACGGCCGGGCCCTCGACGACGACGTAGCCGTTGCCGCTCTCGGTCGAGACGTGGAACGTCGCCCGCGGGTCGCGCAGGAGGTTCTTGGTCTTGGCGCGCGGCGCGGTGATCGAGATCAGGATCGCGCCGGCGTCCGCGTCGTAGAGGTAGTTGACGGTCGAAAGCTGAGGCCTGCCGTCACGCTTGATGGTGGCGAGGGTGCCGAAGTTGTGGCCGGCGAGGATCGCGTAGAGCGCGGAGTCGGTCATGACTTCATCAAAGCGCGGCCGGTCCGGCTTGTTCCGCGACGACCAAAAGGCCTGCTCAGCGCCTCAAGACGGGCGAACCGGACAAACATGCACGAATAAATGTGCTTGCATGCGGCAACTAAAGTGTCATCAGACACACCCGGTCACTTTCTCCTTGCGAAGCTCCTCCAAGAGGAACATTCTTGCTCAAGGCAACTAGTTGCAGTGACCAAGCAACCGGCGAGAGAGACCACCATGACACCCACGACACCCGGCACCAGGTCGAAGGCCGACCTCGATCTGGCCGACACCCTCGGGCACGAGCTCGTGCGGCTCGTGCGCCTGGTCAACCGGGCCAAGTCCCAGGTGTCCAAGCAGGGGCCGGACGGCATCGAGCGGGCCGCGTACGCGATCCTCTTCTGCCTCATCCACGTCGGGCCCCAGCGCACCAGCAAACTCGCCGAGTTCCTGCACTCCGAGATCTCGACGATCAGCAGGCAGTCGAGCTCTCTCGTCCAGCACGGGCTGGTCGAGCGCCTGGCCGACCCCGAAGACGGCCGCGCCTGCCTGCTCGCACCGACCGCCGAAGGACTCCGGGTCTTCGAGGAGAACCGCAAGCAACGGAACCAGTGGCTCGCCGAGGTACTCGGCGACTGGTCCGACGCCGACCGGGAAACCCTCAACTCACTGTTCCGACGGCTGAACAACGACATCGAACAAACATCTCCACAGTTCGCCGATCCCGCATCGGCGTCGAAGGCCAAGGGGGCCTGAACAATGAGTTCCGCAGTAGAAAGTCCACCAGTCGCCCATGAAGACGGGCCCCGGCTCAGTCACCGTCAGATCGTCACGATCCTGATCGGCCTGATGTCGGGCATGTTCCTGGCGGCGCTCGACCAGACGATCGTGGGCACCTCGATCGTCCGTATCGCGAACGACCTCAACGGGTTCGACCTGCAGGCCTGGATCACCACGGCCTACCTGATCACCTCGACGATCGTCACCCCGATCTACGGCAAGCTGTCCGACATCTACGGGCGCAAACCGTTCTACATCGCGGCGATTTCGATCTTCCTCGTCGGTTCGATCGCTTCGGCGTTCGCGACGTCGATGTACGAACTGGCCGCGTTCCGCGCGATCCAGGGCCTCGGCGCCGGTGGTCTGATGTCGCTGGCGATGACGATCATGGGCGACATCGTGCCGCCGCGGGAACGCGCCCGCTACCAGGGCTACTTCCTCGCCGTGTTCGGTATCTCCACCGTGCTCGGCCCGGTGCTCGGCGGGTTCTTCGCCGACTTCGACAAGCTCGGCAGCGTGTTCGGCTACGACATCGCCGGCTGGCGCTGGGTCTTCCTGATCAACGTGCCGATCGCGATCGTCGCGCTGTTCGTCGTCGCCCGCGTGCTCAACGTGCCGCACCAGCGCCACGACCACAAGATCGACTGGTGGGGCGGGCTCGCGCTCGTCGTCGCCGTGGTGCCGTTCCTGATCGTCGCGGAGCAGGGCAACAAGTGGGGCTGGGGCTCGCAGAGCGCGATCATCTGCTACGCCATCGGCGCCATCGGCGTGGTGGCCTTCATCTTCATCGAGAAGCTCATGAAGGACGCGGCACTGATCCCGCTGCGGCTGTTCAAGAACTCGACCTTCACGGTCGCGATCGTCGGCGGCATCATCGTCGGTGTCGCGATGTTCGGCGCGATCATGATGATCCCGCAGTACATGCAGGTGGTTCAGGGTTACTCGCCGACCGTTTCGGGTCTGCTGATGATCCCGCTGATGGCGGGCATCATGAGCGGTTCGATCATCTCGGGCCAGATCACCAGCAAGACCGGCCGCTACAAGGTGTTCCCGGTGGTCGGCACGCTGCTGATCGCGGCGGGCGCGTTCTTCTTCGCGCAGGTCGAGTACAACAGCGAGCTGTGGCACCCGCTGGTCGCGGCCGCGATCATCGGCCTCGGCCTCGGTGCCTGCATGCAGACGCTGATCATCGCGGTGCAGAACGCGGGCCCGCGCAGCGACATGGGCGTCTCGACCGCGTCGGCGACGTTCTTCCGGCAGATCGGTGGTACCGCGGGTGTCGCGGTGTTCCTGACGATCCTGTTCAACGTCCTGCCGGGCAACATCACCAAGGCGTTCGGCGGCAACCCGCCCAGCGGGCCCGGTGCGGCGGCGCTCGGCGACATCCAGTCGAACACGAGCGGTATCGCGAGCCTGCCCGAGGCCATCAAGACCCCGGTGCTGATCGGCTTCACCGAGTCGATCACGACGGTGTTCTACGTGGCGGGCGCTGTCGCGCTGCTGGCGACGCTGGTCCTGATGTTCATGAAGGAGATCCCGCTTCTCGGCGGCTCGACCCCTTCGGCGGCCTCGGCTCTCGAAGGCGGCGAAGCACTTCTCGAAGAGGAGGCGGCTGCGCCCGTCGAGACGGCCTCCGAGAAGACCGTCGTGACCGCGCCTGTCGAACCCGGCAAACACGCGATGACCAACGGGAACGGCAACGGCGTCTATCGGGCGGGATCCGCGCAGATCAGTGGACACGTCCGCCGGGATGACGCGACCAACGTCTCCGGTGCGGCGCTGACCCTGATCGACCACAACGGCAATCAGGTGGCCAGGACCCACACGAACGACAACGGCGTGTACTCCTTCGCCGGCATCGTGGGCGGGCGGTACACGATCGTCGCCAGCGGTCGCTGGTTCCGGCCGGTCGCGGCGACGCTGACCGCGAGCGGCGCCGGGGTGCTGCGCCACGACGTCGAACTGGTCAGCACGATCCTGCTGAGCGGGGTCGCCCGCACCGACGGGGACCGGATCGTGCCGGACGCGCGGATCACCGTGCTCGACTCCTCGGGCGGCGTCGCCGCCGTGGCGAGGACCGACGCGGAGGGCAACTACACGGTCAGTGACCTGCCCGCCGGGACCTACACGGTGATCGCGAGCGGCTACCCGCCGGCCACCAGCCGGCTGGACCTGCTCGGCGGTGACGGGGCATTCGGTTATGAGACACAGCACGACGTCCGGCTGAGCTACGACCAGGCGCTCGACGAACTCGTCGAACACTAGGCCCAAGTGTTATGAACGGGACTTTCATCGCAAAATTTGCGATGAAAGTCCCGTTCATAACATCTGTGGGGCGCGTGACCGGACCTCCGAAGACACCCCGATTCCACCGTTCGGTGAAGTGCGGTTCGCCGAGTACACGTAGGCTCGCGGCGTGAGTGAGGTGTACACCGAGGCCGCGAGCATCGGCGTGGGCTGGCTCGACACCGCCGGACCCGTGCTCGTCTGGGTGATCGTGCTGAGCTTCATCTTCGTGGAGTGCGCGCTGATCATCGGGCTTTTCCTGCCCGGCGACTCCCTGCTGTTCGCGGCCGGGGTCGTCCTCGCGCAGCACGGCTCCGACCTGAACGCGTGGCTGCTCTCGGCCGCCGCGCTGCTCGTCGCGATTCTCGGCAACCAGGTGGGCTATTACATCGGCCGGGGCACGGGCACGAAGCTGATCGCGCGACGTGGCGGCAAGGTGCTGAGCAGGCACAATCTCGAACGCGCCAGGGCGTTCCTGGACCGGCGGGGTTTCTTCGCCATCGTCGCCGCGCGCTGGATCCCGTGGATCCGCACGCTGGCGCCGCTCATCGCGGGGGCCGCACGGATGGATCCGCGCCGGTTCGCGCTCGCGACGGCGCTCGGCGGGCTCCTCTGGGTGCCGACGCTGGTGCTGCTCGGCTACTACGGCGCCGGTCTGCTGGACGAGCTGCCGTGGGTGAAGACGGCGGCGCTGTGGATCAGCATCGCGTTCTTCGTGGTGGGCACGGCCTACGGCGTGATCCGCTATCGCCAGGAGATGCGGCGCCCGGCCGAAGAGACCGAAGAGAGCACCACTTAGACCTCGGGATCCGCCCAGATCTCCAGCTGGATGCCGTCCGGGTCACGGAAAACGATGACCGAGGAGCCTTCCAAGGTCCGCGATCCCTTCGACGGCGTGTAGACGACTCCGTACTCCGAGAGCCGCGCTTCCCACTCCGCCAGTTCCGACCGCGAAGAGACCTTGAACGCCACGTGGTCCAGACCGGTCCGCCGTTCGTCGAACGGCGGCCGCTCGGTGTCCTGGTGCTCGACGAGAACCACCGCGAAACCTTCGCTCGGCGACCTGAGCACGACCTTCCGCAGACCCGTTTCCGGGTCTTCGCGACGTGTGAACTCCTCGAGTTCGAGGACGCGGGCGTACCAGGGCACGCTCCGGTCCACATCGGTCACGGTGAGTGCCAGGTGGTGCACAGACATGAGCTTGGACATCGGGGATGACCGTCCTGATCAAGAAGCTTGGGGGCGCCACCAGGGTGACACAGGCGCCTGGGGCCACGAGGTGATCCACCGACTTCCCACATGAATCGTGATATCCACCGGGAAAGAGTGTTAAAAAGTGGCTGAACCGCACGCGGACCCGATATCGCCTCGTGACCGCCTCGTGGCCCCGGGTGTCAACGTCCTCCGCCGACGGTCAGCACCGTCCCGGTGGTGTACGACGCGGCCGGGGAGAGCAGCCACAGCACGGCTTCCGCGACTTCGCCGGGTTCACCCGCCCGCCCCATCGGGATGGTCGGGGCGATCCGGTCCATGCGATCCGGCATCCCGGCCGCCGCGTGCAGTCCGGTGTGGATCATCCCCGGAGCGACCGCGTTGACCCGGACGGACTCTTTCGCGACTTCCTGTGCCACGCCGTAGGTCATCGTTTCGACCGCCGCCTTGGTGCCCGCGTAATGGACCCATTCACCGGGCGAACCGGTGCGCGCGGCGGTGGAGGACAGCGTCACGATCGAGCCGCCCTCGCCGCCGTACCGGGTGGACATCCGGCGGATGCCCTCGCGGACGCACAGGAAGACGCCGGTGACGTTGACGTCCACCACGCGACGGACGACGTCGACCTCGTACTCGTCGAAGCGGCCTGGGGTGTTGCCGGTGATGGCCGCGTTCGCGACCACCCCGGCGAGCGGGCCGAGCTCGACGGCGGCGTCGAACAGGGCCACGACGTCGTCCTCGGACGCGACGTCCCCGCGCTGGGTGATCGCTCGGACGCCGTGCTTCCGGGCGCGCGAAGCGACGTCTTCGGCCGCTTCGGCGTCACCCGCGTAGTTGACGACGACGTCGTGACCGCGCGCGGCGGCCAGTTCGCAGACCGCCGCGCCGATGCCCTTGCTGCCGCCCGTGACGACGATGACCCCGGTCATATGGCGAAGTTGACCAGCGGGAGGTTCTCGAGGACCAGGTCGGCCCGGTCGCTGGTGGACGCGATCAGATCGGCGTTGCGCTGGTCGGAACCGAGCGCGCGGCGACGCGCTTCGACCAGCGAACGGCCGTAGCGGCGGTGCCGCGAAACGAGCCGCTCGATGCGCTCGGGTTCGTCCGGCGCGAGGAACCACGATTCGGCGAGGATCGGCTTCACGCCGCTCCACGGGTCGTCCTGCATGAGCAGGTAGTTCCCCTCGGTGATGACCAGTGGGACGTCCGGCGTGACCGCGACGGCACCGGCGATCGGCTCCTCGATCTCACGGCGGAACTCGGGCGCGTAGACCGTCTCGCGGCCTTCGGCGAGCCTTCGCAGCAGGTGCACGTACCCGGCCGCGTCGAAGGTGTCCGGCGCGCCCTTGCGCTCCACCCGCCCGAGGCGCTGCAGCTCCACCTGCGCGAGGTGGAAGCCGTCCATCCCGACCACGGCCGCCCTCGTGCCCAGCGCCTTCGCGAGGCCCCAGGCGAGCGTCGTCTTGCCGGACGCGGGGGCGCCGACGATCCCGAGCACACTGCGCTGTCCCGGCTTCGCCAGCGTCTGTGCCCTGCTCAACAGGTCTTCGAACACCGGAGGCATGTCAGTCATGACAGTCCTTCTCTCCTCTTCGCGACCGCGGCCGTCCACGACCTCGGTCCTTCATGCCGCACCCGTTCGGCGGCCACCTCGTTGGCGAACGCGATCCAGCCCGGGACATCCCCGATACCCCTGGCGACCGCGTACGCGAAAGCTCCGTGCCAGACGTCGCCCGCTCCCAGCGTGTCACGCGCTGGGGTGACGGGGACGGGGATGGCACCGGATCCGTCCGCCGTCGACCAGCGGACCGGTTCGGGGCCGGCGGTCGTGATGACCACCGGCACGCCGTGCTCGCGGGGGTCGTCACCGCGGTAGAGCGAGGAGCACGCGGCGATGTCGACCAGCGGCAGGAGTTCGGGGAAGTCCGGCTTCCAGCTTCCGGCGTCGAGCACCACCGGCACCTTCCGCTCCCGCGCCCAGCGCGCCGTGTACAGGGCGACCTCCGGATGGTGCCCGTCCAGGAGCACGCACCCGGGCATTTCGTCCTCTGAACGCGGTAGTCGCGCGTGCAACGACCGCATCGAGAGGACGGAACGCGAGGAAGCGTGGGCGTTGCGCGAAACGACGGTGCGTTCGCCGTCGGAGTCACGGACGACGATGGCGCTGATCGCGGGCGGATCGGGCCGCTCGGGATCGAGGTCGACCAGGTCGACGCCGTGCGCTTCGAGGTCCGCGCGGGCCAGTGCCGCCAGCGGATGCGCACCGGCGACCGTCAGCAACGTCGCCCCGGCGCCGAGCGCGGCCACGGTCACCGCCGCGTTCGTCGCCGGCCCCCCGGCGGCGACGTCCATCGACAGCGAACGCACCTTCTCGCCCGGCGCCGGTATCTCGGCGACGCGCTGAATCTGGTCGACGGTGCACAGGCCCGCCAGCAGCACTCTCACTACTACAGTCCGGTGTGGACGGCCGCGGCGACTTCTTCGACCTCGCCGTTCTCACCGATCTTCAGCGCACCCGTGAGCAGGCCGACGACCTGGTTCATAGTGTGCGTCTTCGGCGAGACGACCGCGACTCGCTTCCCGAGGCGGTGCACGTGGATGCGGTCGGCGATGTCGAACACGTGCGGCATGTTGTGGCTGATCAGCACCACCGGCAGGCCGCGTTCGCGGATCCGGTTGATCAGGTCGAGCACCTTGCCGGATTCGGCGACGCCGAGCGCGGCGGTGGGCTCGTCCATGATCACCGCCTTGGTGCCGAAAGCGGCCGCCCGCGCGACCGCGACACCCTGGCGCTGCCCGCCGGACAGCGTCTCCACCGGCTGCGTGATGGACTTGATGTTGATGCCGAGTTCGTCCAGGATCCGCTGCGCGTCGGCCCTCATGGTCGCGGTGTCCAGTTTCCTGAACAGCTGCCCGAAGAGGTCCTTACGCCGCTTTTCCCGGCCGAGGAACATGTTCGACGCGATGTCGAGCGCGGGTGCGACGGCGAGATCCTGGTACACCGTCTCGATCCCGTAGTGGCGAGCGTCCAAAGGGGACTTGAAGTGAACGGTCTCACCGTCCACTTTGATCTCACCGGCGTCCGGGATCACCGCTCCCGAAAGGGCTTTGATGAGGCTCGACTTCCCGGCGCCGTTGTCGCCGACGACGGCGAGCACCTCGCCGGGGAACAGCTCGAAGTCGGCGCCGTCGATGGCGGTGACCCGGCCGTAGCGTTTGACCAGTCCGCTCGCCGACAAAGTAGGCGTCGTCATGACTGCTGCCTCCTCGCGAACCGGTCGACGCAGACAGCGCCGATGAGCAGGGCGCCGGTGGCGACGTCCTGGTAGAGCGCGTCCACGCCGAGCTGGGTCAGCCCGGACCGCAGGACCGCGACGACCAGCGCGCCCATCATCGTGCCGAGCACCGAACCCCGGCCGCCGAACAGGCTCGCGCCGCCGAGCACCACCGCGGTGATGGAGTCGAGGTTGCCGAGCTGGAAGGCGTTCGGGTCGGCGTTCGGCACGCGGCCGAGCGCCTGCCAGGCGGCGATCCCGACGATCACGCCGGCGACGATGTACACCGAAAGGATCGTCCGGTTGACCTTGATCCCGGACAGCCGCGCGGATTCCGGCGCGTTGCCGACCGCGTAGACGTGCTTGCCCCACGGTGTCCGCGTGAGCGCGTACCAAAGTGCCAGGTACATCAGCAAAGCCAGCGTCATGCCGTAGGTGATCGGGATGCCGCCGAACAGGTAGCGGCGGGTGCCGAGCCATTTGAGCAGCGAGTCGGCGACCGGGACGGCCTGACCGCCCGCGAACAGTTTCGCGGCCGCTGTGAGCACCGTCAGCAGGCCGAGCGTGACGATGAACGGCGGCAGTTTGATCCGGGTGACCAGCGATCCGGTGACCATCCCGATCACCACCGTCGCCACGATTCCCAGCAGCAGCGCCCAGATCCCGGAGACGCCGCCGACCACGAGCTTCGCCATGATCAGCGTCGCGAGCACCATCGCGGCCGCGTTGGCCAGGTCGATGCCCGCGGTCAGGATGATCAGCGTCTGCCCGAGCGCGAGCGTGCCGACCACCAGGGACTGTTGCACCACAAGGGAAAGGTTGTCGAGGTCGAGGAAGGTGTCCGTCGAGAAGGAGAACACCACGATCGCGACGAGCAGGGCCAGCGCGGGCCCGACCGCGGGCGCGCGCAGGAAGAACTCACCGATCGTCGGGCGTTCGTTGCCTTTGAGGGTCGCTGTCGTCATCACTTCGTCCCCCAGCAGTTCTCGAGGCCCCACTTGGTGTCCTGGCTGTCCACGCCGGGGATCGGCTTGTCCGTGATCACCGCGGAACCGGTGTTGACGAACCCGCTCGGCTTCTTCCCCGTCTTGGCGTAGTCGATGGCGGCGAGGACACCCTGCTCGGCCATCTTCTTCGGGAACTGCATGACCGTGGCGGCGTACTGGCCGTCGCGCACGTTCTTGACGCCTTCGCAGCCGCCGTCGATCGAGCCCATCACGAGCTGGTTCACCAGGCCGCGGGCCTGGAGCGCGGCGTAGGTGCCGCGGCCCATCGGCTCGTTCATCGTGTAGACGGCGTTGATGTCGGTGGTGCGCTGCAGGAGGTTCTCCACGCCCTGCTGAGCCAGGCTCTGGTCGCCGTTCGCGGGGGTCTTGCCCTTGATCTCCGGTGACGCGTCGGTCAGGCCGATGCCCTTGAGGAACCCGGTGTGCCGCTGGGTGTCCACAGTGGACCCGGCGGTGCCGTCCACCATGAACAGCTTCGGCGGCTTGCCGGCGAGCGCGGCTTTGACGTAGGCGCCCTGCTGACGTCCGGCCTCGAAGTTGTCCGTGGCGAAGGTGGCGTCGACGGCGGTGTCCGGTTCGGTCGCCGTGTCGAGCGCGATGACCAGCACCCCTGCCTTGCGGGCGCGGTCGATGGCGTCGAGGACGCCGGTCGAGGAACTCGGCGTGATGAGGATGGTGTTCGCGCCCTGCTGCATGAGGTTCTCGATGGCCCGGACCTGGCCGTCGTTGTCACCGTCGAACTGGCCGGCGAGCGCGCTGAACTCCGCGCCGTTCGCTTCGGCGGCGGCCTTGGCGGCCGCTCTCAGTTCGACGAAGTAGGGATTGGTGTCGGTCTTGGTGACCAGGCCGACCTTGGCCTTGCCGCCACCGCCTGCGTTCGACCCGCCACCCCAGTGGCGTTCGACGGTGCACCCGGCCGAGGTCACCGCGAGTGCGGCGGTCAGGGCGAGCGCGGCGAGACGTCGCTGTCTCATGGGGATGCCCTCCGATTCAAGGCTGTCCGTGATGAACCGGAAGGTAGACAGGGTTATGCTCACTCGCAAGCGTTTGCGCAAACGCTTGCCAGCTGACTTTCACCGAGGAACGTTGATGCCGCCGTCTCGCTCGTCCCGCCCCACCCAACGCGACATCGCCGAGCTGGCGGGAGTCTCGATCACCACGGTCTCGCACGTGGTCAACGGGACGAGGGCGGTGGCCGAGGAGACCAAACTCGCCGTCCTCCGCGCGATCGAACAGACCGGCTACACCGGCGACGCGATCGCCCGTTCGCTGGTCACCGGCGGGACGCGGTCGATCGGCGTCGCGATCTCGCTGATCGCGAACCCGTACTTCGCCGTGCTGATCAGGGCGATCGAACGCGAAGCCGCCTTGGCGGGATACACGGTCTTGCTGGCGGACACGCACGACGCCGTCGACACCGAGCGTGAAACCGTGCGGACGCTGCGTTCCCGCCGGGTCGACGGACTGCTGATCACGCCGTCGCCGGGCGACGGTTCGGTGATCGGGGAGCTCGTCTCGCTCGACGTCCCGACCGTGCTCATCGACAGGCTGTCCACCCGCACCGACGTCGACCAGGTGGGCGCGGAGAACATCCAGTCGACGTCCGCGCTGACGGCGCATCTCGCGTCGCTCGGGCACCAGCGGATCGGCATGATCAGCGGGACGGCCGGGCTGAGCACCAGCGAGGAGCGCATCCTCGGCTACCGGCTCGGCCTCGGGCGATCCGGGCTGACCTGGTCGGAGGACCTGGTCGCGTGCGGGCAGTCTTCGCAGGCGGGCGGGGCTCTCGCGCTCAGCACGCTGCTCGCGCTGCCTTCGCCGCCGACGGCGCTGGTGGTCGCCAACGACACCATGATGGTCGGCGTCCTGCACGAGCTGCGGAAACGTGGCCTGCGCGCCGGGATCGACCTGCCGGTGGTGGTCTACGACGACGTCGAATGGGCCGATCTGGTCGATCCGCCGCTGACCACGATGGCTCAGCCGATCGAGGAAATCGGCACCCAGGCGGTGCGCCTGCTGCTCGCCAGGATCAACGATCCCGCCCGCAAGGCCCAGACGATGCGGATTCCGCCTACGCTCCGCCATCGGGCTTCCTGCGGATGCGCTCTCGTTCACTCGTATTGATGATTGTTGGGAGACTTTCCGGTCTCGCCGCCGAGTGACGCTCCGTCAGCCGTTACCGTCATTCAAGCTCGGATGAAGGCATGGAGCGATGACCGCATTGTCCCCGGCGTTACCCCTGTGGGATGACACCCCCGTCACCCACCGGTTCGGGGTGGCCATGGCGATGCACGCGAACCCGTATTCGGGTGAACTCATCCGCGCCATCCGCCGCGCCGCACGCCGCCACGGCTGCGAAATCACCCTCGCCGACACCGGTGACAGCGTCGCCGAAGAAGCCGCGGTCATCCGCGCGCTGCGGGCGGACCGTGTCGACGGTGTCCTGCTCGTCCCGGCGGCCGGCGACGAAGCGGTGATCAACGGGCTGGTCCGGATGGGTGTGCCGACCGTGCTCGTCGACCGGATGGCCGGCCGCAACGACGTCGACCAGGTCGGCTCCGAGAACATCCAGGCCGTGTGCGCGCTCGTGCGGCACCTCGCCGGGCTGCGGCACCGCAAGATCGGCTTCATCGCGGGCGAAGAGGACATGGCCACCCACGAGGAGCGAGCGCTGGGATACCGGCTCGGCCTCGGCCGCTCCGGGATCCGGTGGACGTCCCAGCTGGTCGCGTGCGGGCAGTCGACCCCGGGCGGGGCGGCCGCCGCGACCGCGAAACTGCTCGACAGCTGGCCGTCGCCGACCGCGCTCGTGGTGGCGAGCGAGGCGATGATGATCGGCGTCCAGTACGAGGCGCACCGGCTCGGCATCCGGATCGGGCGCGACCTCGCGATCGTCGGCTACGGCGACATGGAGTGGGCCGGGCAGGTGACCCCCGCGGTGACCACGATGGCGCAGCCGATCGAGGAGATCGGGCGCAAGGCCGTCGAACTCCTGCTGGCCCGGATCACCGACCCTGAGCGACGACCCGAATCCGTACGGCTCGCGCCGCGCTTCATACACCGTCAGTCGTGCGGCTGCTGAGTCACAACCCGCTGGTCAGAACGCCGCCGCCGGGTGAGGATGGCGGAATGACCGACCTGTGGACCGTGCACACCGCCGACCTCGAAGCAGGCGTGCTGACCGCGGCACGCGCTCTGCTGGACGACGCTTTCGACGGCGATTTCAGTGACCACGACTGGGAGAACGCCCTCGGCGGCATGCACACGCTGGTGTGGGAGAGCGGTGAACTGATCGGGCACGCGTCCCTGGTCCAGCGGCGGCTCGTGCACGACGGGCGGGCCCTCCGGACAGGTTATGTCGAGGCGGTCGCCGTCCGGTCGGATCACCGGCGGCGCGGTCACGGCGCCGCGATGATGGACGCGCTGGAGCGGGTCCTGCGGAAGGCGTACGACCTCGGGGCGCTCTCGGCGTCCGAAGACGCTCTGGAGTTCTACGCGTCGCGCGGCTGGCTGCTGTGGCGCGGTACTTCGTCGGCCATGACGCCTTCGGGCGTGAAGGCGACGAAGGAGGACGACGGGGCGATCCACGTGCTGCCGGTGGGGGTCACGCTGGATCTGGACGGGGAGATCACCGCGGACTGGCGCTCGGGCGACGTCTGGTGACGCCGCGTTGGGTGAGCGGTACGGACGATCACGCGTGTTTGAAGGCGGAACTCGCGTGATCAGACACGTGACTCGCGTGATTGGACGCCGCACACGTGAGTTCCGCCTCCAATCACGCGAGTTCCGTCCTTGAACACGCGAGTCACGCCTCTGATCACGCGAGTCACGCCTCTGGGCTGGCTGACTAGTCGCGGAGGCGATGGTCCAGGGTGGCGGCGGCTTCGAGGAGCATCCACGCGCTCACTTGAACCGACAGGTCGCGCTCGGGAGCGTCGGGGGCGAGAGGCAGCGAAGGCGCCGGAGTCGCCCAGTCGGCACTGAAGAGCGGCCCGTGCGGCGTCTCGGTGGCGCCGGCCCAGCAGGCGTCGGCCGACCGGATGACCAGGTCGCGCGCCACCCCGCTCGGCAGCAGCGGCGCCGCGAGCGCCAGGTACCGCGCCAGGATCCCGGCGAACAGGCCGCCATCACCGCCGCCCTGTCCCCGGATCACCCCGTTCGGCGCGACGTGCTCCGCGACCGCGTGGATCGTGCGCTCCACTCTGTCCACTTCGGACAATTCGAGGCAGGCGCCGAGGTAAACCCCTTGGCAGTAGGTGAAAATATGCTTGACCAGTTCGCCGGTTTCGACCCGCAGGCCGTCCCACACCAGTCCGTTCTCCGGATCGACGAGCCGCTCGGTCATCCAGGCTGTCAGGCCTCGCGCGTGCTCCGCCGCCCCTTCGCGGGCGTGGAAGATCGCGGCCGGGCCGTTCGCGGGCGCGTTCTTGAAGTCGTCGCCGACGCGCCACCGGATCCCGCCGCCCGCGTCGTCGGTCCAGCCTTCGCGCAGCCGCGAACCGATCGCCTCCAGCCCGCCGCGGACGTCCAGGCCGAGATGCCCCACCCGTTGCAGCGCGAGGCCGAGCCAGGCGATGTCGTCGTAGTAGTCGTTGATCCACTTGCCGAAGTTGCGCAGCCGCAGAGACGCCACGAACCGGTCGATCAGCTTCAGTCGGTCCGGTGAGGGATCCCGCAGCTGCGCGTCGACGAGCGTGTCCAGCAGATGCGCCTGCCACCAGTAGTTCCAGTGCCAGTGCACGCGCTGACCGGCCGACGGCGGCCAGCCGCTGCGGCCGAGCACCGTCCCCGGCAGCCCCCACACCCTGCGCAGATGCCGGTCGCGGACCGCGCGCTCGGCGGCCCCGGCCCGGTCGGCGAGTGCGGTCATCGCGCCATCATCCCTTGCCCGCCGACATACCGCTCAGTATGTTGAGACGGTCCCCGATCTCGCGAGGTGCTTAATGACCACGGCGCACGTGACCTGCCCGCTCTGCGAAGCCACCTGTGGCCTGGAGGTGACGATCGACGAGAAGAGCCTGGTCACCCGGGTGCAGGGTGACCGCGAGGACGTCTTCTCTCAGGGATACATCTGCCCGAAGGGCGCTTCGCTCGGCGCGCTGCACCACGACCCGGACAGGCTCACAGCGCCGCTGGTCAAACGCGACGGCGAGTTCGTCGAGGTCACCTGGGACGAGGCCTTCGCCGAGATCGACAGGCGCCTCCGGCCGATCATCGACGAGCACGGCAAGAACGCCGTCGCCGTCTACTCCGGCAATCCGACGGTGCACAACGCGGCGCTGGTGCTCTACGGCCGCGTGTTCTTCAAAGCCTTGGGCACCAAGAACTTCTACACCGCGACCACGGTCGACCAGATGCCGAAGCACTTCTCCTCCGGCTATCTCTTCGGCGACCCGCAGACCATTCCCGTCGCCGACCTCGACCGTACCGAGCACCTGCTCATTCTGGGCGCGAACCCGTTGGTGTCCAACGGAAGCCTGATGACCGCCGCCGACACTCGCGGCAGGCTGCGCGGGATCCAGAAGCGGGGCGGCAAGATCGTCGTCCTCGATCCGCGCCGCACCCGGACCGCCCAGCTCGCCGACGAGCACCACGCGATCCGGCCCGGTACCGACGCGTTGTTCCTGTTCGCGCTGGTCAACGCGCTGTTCGCGGAGAACCGGGTCCGTCCCGGCGAGCATGTCACCGGCATCGACGAGGTCCGCGCGCTCGCGGAGCCGTTCACGCCGGAGGCCGTCGCGCCCGCGACCGGGATCGACGCCGCCGAGATCCGCCGCATCGCGCTCGACCTCGCGGACGCCGGCCGGGCCGCGGTCTACGGCCGCATGGGGACCACCACCCAGTCGTTCGGGACCATCGCGAGCTGGCTTGTCGACGTCGTCAACGCGCTCACCGGCAACCTCGATCGCGAGGGCGGCGTGATGTTCCCGCTGCCCGCCCTCTGGAAGCCGCGACGGTCTTCGCCGTTCACCAGCGGCCGCTGGACGAGCCGGGTGCGCGGGTATCCCGAGGTGCTCGGCGAGCTGCCGGTGGCCACGCTCGCGGACGAGATCGAGACGCCCGGCGAGGGCCAGGTCCGGGCGCTGGTGACCATCAGCGGCAACCCGGCGCTGAGCACGCCCAACTCCGCGCGGCTCGCGGAAGCGTTGCGGCAGCTGGACTTCATGGTCTCCCTCGACGTGTACCTCAACGAGACCACCCGGCACGCCGACGTCATCCTCCCCGGGCCGTCACCGCTGGAGCGGCCGCATTACGACGTCGCGCTGTACGCGCTCGCCGTGCGGAACGTCGCGAACTGGACACCGCAGCCGCTCGAAACGGGCCTGCCGCAGGAGTGGGTGACCCTGCTGCGGATGGCCGGGATCGCCGCCGGTCAGGGGCCGGACGTAGACGTCGCCGCCTTCGACACGATGGTCGCGGGTGAGACGGCGCGGCGCACCGGCGTCGACCTGTCCCTCGCCGAAGGTCGCACGGGGCCGGCGCGGATGATCGACCTGATGCTGCGAGGCGGGCCGTACGGGCTGAAACTGGCCGACCTCGAAGCCGCCCCGCACGGCATCGACCTCGGCGCGCTGAAGCCGCGGCTGCCGGAGGTGCTCACCACCGCGAGCGGCAAGGTCGAACTGGCCCCGGACGCGATCACGAAGGACGTCCCCCGGCTGCGCGCGGAGCTGGACAAGGCGCCGGACGGCGGGCTGCTGCTGATCGGACGGCGGCACCTGAGCTCGAACAACTCGTGGATGCACAACCTGACGCCGCTGGTGCGCGGCGGGAACCGCTGCACCGTCCAGGTGCATCCGGACGACGCCTCGCGGCTCCGGCTGA
The DNA here is from genome assembly GCF_055584485.1 of Amycolatopsis sp. NPDC102522. NCBI lineage: Bacteria > Bacillati > Actinomycetota > Actinomycetes > Pseudonocardiales > Pseudonocardiaceae > Amycolatopsis > Amycolatopsis sp. NPDC102522. The sequence goes on from NZ_JBVJLY010000001.1 coordinate 632,499, forward strand.
CCGACGGCGGACTCGCGTCGGTGACGTCGCGGGCGGGGAAGCTGGAAGCCCCGGTGGAGGTCACGGCCGACGTCCGGCCCGGCGTGGTGAGCATGCCGCACGGCTGGGGGCACGACCTCGACGGAACGCGGACGAAGGTCGCCACGGCGCACGCCGGGGTCAACTCGAACCTGGTCGCCGACGAGACCCTGCTGGACGTCCCGTCCGGGAACGCCGTGCTGAACGGGATCCCGGTCGAGGTCGCCCCCGTCCAGTCCGCCCCGGTCCAGGGCGGCTGAAACGGACTTTCAGCCGCCGCTCACCAGGCCGTGGTGAGGTCGGCGTGCTGCCGGACCCAGGCGTGCATGACGATCCCGGCGGCGACACCGGCGTTGATCGAGCGGGTCGTGCCGAACTGCGCGATCGAAACGACCAGCGCCGCGGTCTTCTGCGCCTCGGCCGACAGACCGGGCCCCTCCTGGCCGAACAGCAGGACACACTCGCGCGGCAGCTCGGCGGTCTCCACGGGCTGCGAGCCGGGGGTGTTGTCGACGGCGACCACGGCGAGGCCTTCCGTCGCGGCGAAGGTCAGCAGCCCGTCGACGTCCTCATGGTGGAGAAGATGCTGGTAGCGGTCGGTCACCATGGCGCCGCGCCGGTTCCAGCGCCGCCGTCCGACGATGTGCACGGCGGCCGCGGCGAACGCGTTCGCCGTCCGGACCACGGTGCCGATGTTGTGGTCGTGCTGGAAGTTCTCGATCGCCACGTGGAACGGGTGCCGTCGGCCGTCCACATCGGACACGATCGCCTCGCGCCGCCAGTAGCGGTACGGGTCGACGACGTTGCGGCGGTCGCCTCCGGCCAGGAGTTCCGGGTCGTAGCGCTCGTCCGCGGGCCACTCGCCTTCCCACGGGCCGACGCCGACCTCTTCCCGCGCCACCCATTCGGTGGGCCCGGCTTCTTCCGACTCAGTCACCCGGAGATTGTCACTCAGCCCATGCTGACGCGGTGCGCCGGTGCGTCCCCGTCGTGGTGACGGTGGCGCCAGCGCTGGTACGCGCCGACGTAGGAGATGATCACCGTCGCCATCGCGATCACGACGACGAGCGGCAGCGACGAGCGCGGGAACACCGTGTCGTAGAGGTAGTAGGCGTTGAAGCCGCCGGGCAGATCGCCGAGGCCCTGCTGACTCCGGAAGAAGTTCTCGGCGGCCGTCAGCGGGCATGGCCACGGGAAGACGTTGACGAGAACTCCCCATGCGGCGAAGAACACATGCACGAAGATCACCTTCGGCCACCGCCACGCGAGAAAACCACCGAATCCGATGAACAGCAGCGCGAAAACATGCACCGCGACTGTCACGTTCGCCAGGAAACCCGCCACCTCAAGCCCCCTTTCACACCCCTACCAGCGACGTTACCCCTCTCGTCTTGAGAAACGCTCACGAAAAAAGGGGCATCCTCCGTTCGCGAACGGAGGATGCCCCCTTAGGGCCTTTTCAGTCAGGACAGACCGAGGTCGTCCTTGTTCAGAAGGTAACGGTATTCGAGGCCTTCCTTCTCGATGGCCTCGCGCGCTCCGGTGTCCCTGTCGACGACTGTCGCGACGCCGACCACGTTCGCTCCGGCCTCGCGCAGCGCCTCGACGGCGGTGAGCACGCTGCCGCCGGTGGTCGAGGTGTCCTCGACGGCCAGCACACGCTGCCCGAGCACCTCGACACCTTCGATCCGGCGCTGCATGCCGTGCGCCTTGGCGCCCTTGCGGACCACGAACGCGTCGAGCACGACACCGTCGGTCGCCGCGGAGTGCAGCATCGCCAGCGCCACCGGGTCCGCGCCGAGGGTCAGGCCGCCGGCGGCGACGTAGTCCCAGTCGTGGGTGAGCTGACGGAGCAGCTTCCCGATGAGCGGAGCGGCCGCGTGATGCAGCGTCGCCCGCCGGAGGTCGATGTAGTAATCGGCCTCCTTGCCCGAAGACAAAGTCACCTTGCCGTGCACGACGGAGAGTTCGCCGACCAGTCTCGCCAGTTCGAGTTTCGCCGCTTGATCCAACCCGGGGTACGCCACGGCCGAGAGTCTTACACACGGCCCGCGGCGTCCTTCGACGGTAGCTCTAGTCACTGCCGGACGTCGCCGCCTCCACGGCCGGGCCGCGGGTCGCCGCCCAGGCCGGGACCAGGGTGGCCACCAGCGCGAGCGCGGCGGCGAGGCCGATGATCGACAGGTAGATCAGCGGGGAGCCCATCGGCAGCACCGAATCGGCCGCCACCAGGCAGAACGGGACGATCGAGCCCGCCGCGACGACGGTGCCGAGCACGATCCCGATCAGCGCGACGAGCCCGCCTTCGAAACCGGCCATCCGCAGCACCTGCGCCCTGGTCGAACCGGTGAGCCGCTGGAGGCCGAATTCGCGGCGCCGCCGCACGGTCCCCATCACCAGCGTGTTGGCCACCGAAATCACCGTGTAGGCGATGATCATGCCGACCATCAGGTAGTTCACCCACGCGCCGACGGCCTGGTTCTTGTCGTGCGCCGCGACGAGCGCGCCGCGGTCGCCGACGGACACCGGCAGCCCGGCCGTCGCCTCGCGAAGCCGTTCTGTGAGCGCCGCCGGATCGACGTCCGGGGCGGCACGGACCAGCATCTGCGGGGCGAGCCCGGCGGTGGTGTGCGGGGCCAGCAGATCGGCGGGAAGCAGCAAGCTCTCGAAACCACGGCGCTGGCTGGTCACCGCGACGACCTTGACGTCGGCGGGGGTGCCGTCACCGAGCCTCAGGCTCAGCGTGTCGCCGAGGCCGCGGTTGAAGTCCTTCGCGTAGACGTCGGGGAGAGCGATGGTCCGGCCGGTCAGGGCCTTCAGGTCTCCCTGGGTGACCTTGGTGTCGGTCGTCGCGTTCACGCCGGAGGCGGTGAGACCGATCGCCGGGCGTCCGTCGTCGGAGCTGTCGTACGGCGCCTCGAGGAACACGCTGCTGGTGACGTACTCGGAAGCTCCGGCGACCCCGGGGACGGCCTGGATCCGCTGGACGAGATCCGGGGCGAGCCCGCCCGCCACGGAACCGATCACCGCGTCGGCGCGGACGTCCTCGGTGAAGGCCTGGTTCGACAGCTCCTGCTGGGTGGTCTGGAGGTAGATGTTGGCGGTCGCGATCCCGACGGCGAGCATGATCGGGGTGACCGCGCCCGCCGCCCGGACGATCCCGGCGCGGGTGTTGAGCACGGCGAGCCTCGCGTCGATGCCGCCGAGCAGGCGCATCGGCCACTGCAGGATCGCGGTCATCACCTTGGCGGCGCCGGGGGTGATCATCGCGACGCCGATCGCCCAGAGGATCACCGCGGGTCCGGCGGTGCTGGCCGCGACCGGACCGGTCATCACCGCGACGGTCACGATGGCCAGCGCGGTTCCGCCGCCGAAGAAGAGGACCGCGAACACGACCCGCGTCGGGGTCAGCCAGCGGCGGGTGACCGCGGCCTCGGCGAGCGCCTCGGTCGGCCGGATCTTCCCGGCCCGGCGGCCCGCCACGAAGGCGGCGATGAACACCGCGAGCATCGCGGTGCCCGCGCCGACGACGGCGGGCAACCAGCCCTGGTAGAACCGCAGAACCGCCGGTACGACGTCGTTTTCGACGAGCTGACCGAAGAGCCATTCGCCGAGGAACGAGCCCAGCACGGCGGCGAGCGCGGTCGCGAGCAGGCCGACGGCCAGCGCCTCGCCGAGCACCATGCGCCGGAGCTGGCGCGGGGTCGTGCCGATCGCCCGCATCAGGGCGAGTTCGCGGGAACGCTGCTGGGTGGACAGGCTCAGCGTGCTCACGACGACGAACATCGCGACCATCACCGAAAGCCCGCCCGCCACACCGGCGATGACGATCAGGTTGGTCCCGCTCGAATCGGCCTCGGGGAACTCCGCGACACCGCGGTCGATCCCGCTCAGGACGGTCGCCCCTGTGGCGACCTCGGCGACCTTCGCCTGCACTGCTTCGACGTCGGCACCCGGCTTGGTGAAGACACCGATGGCGTCGGCCTTGCCGGGGTACCCGGAGAGCCGGGCGGCGTCGGCGGCGGAGAAGAACACGGCGGCCTGCGTGATCGAACGCGGCGCACCGGCCACGCCGGCGACCCGGAACGATTCGGTCTTGCCGCGCGCGGCGACCTCGACCCGGTCACCGGGCTTCAGGCCCGACGCGGCTTCGACGACGACCTCGCCCGCGACGGGCGCGACGCCTGCCGCCAGCGTGTACGGGGTCAGCGCGGCGGAATCCCAAGCGTGGCCGAGGGCGGGTTTCCCGCCCGCCGCGAGCGGGAAGCTCACTTCGCCGACGACGTCCGAGACACCGGGGACGGACCGCAGCCGGGAGACCAGGCCGTCGTCGAGCCGGACACGCTCGGGAAGCCGCGCGTCCTCGAACTTGCGTTTGTCGTCGGCTTCGAGGGAGGCCGGGTCTTCCTTGGGCAGTTCGAAGGTCTGTCCGCCGGTGAGGACGATCGGGGCGGCGGCGAGGCGCTGCGGTTCCGCGTTGCTGCGGATCCCGGTCTCCATCAGGCCACCGCAGGAGGCGACGATCAGCGCGCCGAAGAAGACGGCGATGAAGGTTCCGATGAACCCGCCCTTGCGCAGGCGCAGGGTCCGGAAGGCGAGTCGCAGCATCACGCATCCGCCCTTGCCGGGTTGCCCCAGGCACCCAGGTGGGTCATGCGCTCGGCGACGACGTCCGCGGTCGGCGCCTGCAGTTCGTCCGCGATCCGGCCGTCGGCGAGGAAGATGACGCGGTCGGCGTAGGAGGCGGCCATCGGATCGTGGGTCACCATGATCACGGTCTGGCCGGTGGTGCGGACGGAATCGCGCAGGAGGCCGAGGACTTCGGCGGCGGTGCGGGTGTCGAGCGCGCCTGTCGGCTCGTCGGCGAAGACCACCGCGGGCCGGGTGACCAGCGCCCGCGCGATCGCGACGCGCTGCGCCTGCCCGCCGGAAAGCTCGCCGGGAAGGTGCTTGCGGCGCCCGGAAAGCCCGACGCGGTTCAAGATCTCCTCGACGACGCGGCGATCCGGCTTGGCGCCGGCGAGCTGCTGCGGGAGCGTGACGTTCTGCTCGACGGTCAGTGCCGGGAGCAGGTTGAAGGCCTGGAAGATGAAGCCGATCCGGTCGCGGCGCAGCTTCGTCAGCTTCGTCTCGCTCATCCCGGCCAGCTCCTGCCCGTCGAGCACGACGGACCCCGATGTCGGCCTGTCCAGCCCGGCCGCGCAGTGCAGAAAAGTGCTCTTGCCCGAGCCCGAAGGTCCCATCACGGCGGTGAAGCCGCCGCGCGGGAACGCCAGCGTCACCCCGTCCAGGGCGACGACGCCCTTGCCGTATTCCTTGCGGACGCCGTCAAGCCTGACAGCGTCGCCGTTCCACCCAGTGCTCATGGGTAAACACTAGTCACCGCAGTTCGGAGGGACCCTGGGGCGAGCGTGCGTCTCCTGGGTAGGGCGGGCCCTACCTCACCGTGCCGCACTTGGCGTCGACGGTGACGTCGTGCTCGATCCCCTTGCCGTCGCGGAGCCCGACCTCCCAGACGAGAGTGCCATCGGTGGCGCGGTCGATCTCCATCTCGTCGAGGTCACCGGGCTGACTCCGCTGCGCGCTCTGGAGCGCCCTGACCGCGTCGACACCCGCTTGTTCGACCTTCGCCATGTCGTCGCTCGGCTTGGCTGTCTGCTGCTCGCCCAAGACCTGAGCACCGTCCCGGCTCACCCGGATCTTGTGCTCCTGCCCTCGCGACGCGACTTTGATCTCCCACCCGTCGGGTCCGGGCTCCACGTCGAACGCCCGCCCGTCGGGCACGGCGCCTGCCGCCGTTTGGATCGCCTTCACCGGCCGCGCCTCCGGCGCCGGTGCCGCCGGGCCCGGCGGCTGTTCGGTGGAGCAGGCGGCCAATGTCAGCAACCCCGCGATGACAAGAACCGATGACCTCATGATCCACGCGTACCCGTCCGGTGCGGCCCCGAACCGTCGTCGGTCGGATGAGACCGTGGGGTGATGGTCTCCAACGGACAGGGCTGGCTCCAGGTCGGTGAACTGGTGATGGCGTTCGCGCTGTCGGCGGCGATCGGGCTGGAACGGCAGATAAGGGGCAAAAGCGCCGGACTACGGACGCAGACCATCGTGGGCACGGCGTCCGCGCTGATCCTTTTGGTCGGTAAGTACGGTTTCGGCGACATTCTCGCGACCGGGCAGGTGGTCCTCGACCCGTCCCGGATCGCGGCGCAGATCGTCTCCGGGGTCGGATTCCTCGGCGCGGGACTGATCATCACCAGACAGGGCGCGATCCGGGGGCTCACCACGGCCGCGGCCGTCTGGGAGACCGCGGCCATCGGCATGGCGGCGGGCGCCGGATTGTTCCTGCTGGCGATCGTGGTGACCGCCCTGCACTTCGTGGTGGTCGTCGGTTTCACCTGGCTGACCAAGCACCTTCCGGGCGGCACGGGCACGACCAGGCTTCGCGTGAGCTACGCGGACGGGAAGGGTGTGCTGCGCGACCTGCTGGAGCTCTGCACGAGCCATCGATGGTCGATTTCGTCCCTGCGGATCACCGACGACCGCGACGGCGAGGTGACCGTGACGCTCGACCTCTCCGGACCGGCTCACGCCGACGCCCCTACCGTGCTCGCCGCGGCGGACGGGGTGCGGTCGATCGAAACCGCGGACGAGGACTAGCTGCTCCCTCGCCCACTGGTCCGCTGGGGCGTCGCGAAAGCCACTTTCGGGACGTCTGATGTCCCGAAAGTGGCTTTCGCGGCATGCCGACCGCAGTCCTGAGGCCGCGTTCGGTACCTCCCGGGAGACCGGCGGTGCGTGGTGGTCGTGAGTGGCTAGGACGGTTCTAACCTTCCTAGCCACACACGAGGAACTGGGCCGAAGCGTCACCGCCACTTCGGCCGCCGGAAGTACATGAAGGCCCCCTTCATTGCGCCTAGCGCAATGAAGGGGGCCTTCATGTACTTGGGGAGGTGTGAAGGAGGTACCGGAAGACAACAGTCACACCGCTCAGGTGCGGCCTTTCCCGCCGAACCCGCCGCCGAGTTTGCGCAGCACCGCGCGCGGCAGCAGCCCGCCGACCGCGACGATCGCCTTGTACTGCAGGCTCGGCACCGAGATCACCTTGCCTCGTCGCAGATCCGCGAGCGCCTCGTCCACGACCTGGTCGACGCCGAGCCAGAACGCCTTCGGGCCAGGCTTGTCCAGTCCCGCTCGCTCGTGGAACTCCGTGGTGGTGAAGCCGGGGCAGAGCGCCATCATGCGGATGTTCTTCGGCAGCGAGGCGGCGATGCCCTCGGTGAACGAGGTGACCCAGTTCTTGCTGGCCGTGTACGTCGAGCCGCGGCCGCTGAAGAAACCGGCGACAGAGCTGACGTTGATGATCGCGCCCTGGCCGCGTTCGATCATGCCCGGCAGCGCGGCGCGGGTCAGCCGCAGGACCGCGGTGACGTTGACGTCGAGCTGACGTTGCAGCGCGTCCGGTGGGATGGTCCAGAAATCGCCGTTGAGCCCGAAGCCCGCGTTGTTCACCAGGAGATCCACCGGCGTTTCGGCCAGGCGGGCCTCGACCAGCGCGCGTCCGTCCACTTCGGACAGATCGGCGGACAGGGCGACGACGTCGACGCCGTGCGCCTCGACCAGCTCCGCGGCGAAGCTCTCCAGCCTGTCGACGTCGCGGGCGACGAGCACGAGGTCGTAGGCCTCGGCGGCGAGCCTGCGCGCGAACTGCGCGCCGATTCCGGCGGTGGCGCCGGTGATCAGGGCGGTTTGAGTCATATCGGGAACCTACTCCTCGGTCGGGTTCCGGGAGAGGTGCTCCAGCGCTGCTACGTGACGTGCGTGGGGGTCACCCACCGTGGGGATCTGTCGTGCAATCGACGAAGTCGGGAAGTATCGTCCCGCCCCATGGGGAAGCACAGCAGGCGCAAGCCCGGCTATCTGCCCAAGGTCGCGGCCGGCGCGGCGCCGCTGGCGTTGTTGCTCGCCGGTCCGGCCACCGCGCTCGCCGCCCAGCCGGATCCGGCGATCCCGCTCCCCCTCGACCACCAGCGCGAAGGCACCCTCGATCGCGGCGTCGGCTTCAGCAGCGAAGGGGACACGTCCGTCCTTCGCGGCTTCTTGACCAGCACCGAGCGGGACGTCTACAGCAAGGACCTCGACGGCGCGAAGGTCGTCACGGACGTCCGCCGGTCGGTGAGCGAGACCGTCGAGACCCGCGACGGCGTCACGGCCCGCCCCGACAAGGTCGGCGCGCTCGCCGCGGCGAAAACCGCCGAAGCGGCCATGCAGGGCCAGCGGCAAACGGTGAAGCTCGACCGCTACGGCAGTGTCGTGGCCGGCAACGAGACCAAACTCGAAAAGACCGGCGAACGGCTGACCGAAGCGGCGATCGACCCGCGCACCGGCGTCCCCACGCTCGTCTCCGAGGACAGCCGCGGGCTCCGCGCGTCCGAGGGGACCTATCACTCCGTCCGCCCGTTGCCCGGGGTCGGCGTGATCAACGAGACCCAGCAGCACACCGGCGGGGACCTCGACCGGGCCCTGCGGCTCGACGGCGGGTTCTCCGGCGTCCTCGGCGGCGTGCTGGAGGCGGGCCGGTCTTCCGGGCACGGGATCGACATCGGTGACTTCGCCGCCATCGGGACGACGTCGGCGCAGCACGGCGTCGGCCGCTTCAAAGGGGTCCTGCCGATGGACGTCGGCTCGGGCGCCGGCTACGGCCAGGAGCACGCTTTCGGCGGCACCATCGGTCCGGGGACCGGGCTGGTGACCACCGCACAGGCCGCGGATCTGGCGCAGAACGGCGCCGGGCTCACCGGATCCGGCTCGAACACGATCAGCGGCGACCTCGGCATCGGCGAAGTGGCGTCCGCCCACGGCACCACGAAGACGTCACTGCGCGGGGTGCTGCCCACCACCGATCCGGCGCGGGCCGGGCGGGTGACCCAGTCCGGGACACTCGACCTGAGCGTGCTCGGTCAGCCGTCGCACACCGGCTTCACCGCCGGCGCGCTCCCGCTGGAGATCGAGCAGTCCTGATCAACCCTGGGGTTCGACGTCCTCAGGCGAATCGGCCTGCCAGTGACGGCCCGGGGTCGAGGCGTTGTCGTACTCCTCGTCGAACGGGTCCACGATGTCGGCGATCTCGCCCAGGTCGCGCAGCAGCCGCTCGAGCCGCGACGGCCCGGCGTTCGGGGCGACGCTCGCGAGCACCCACTCGTTCTCCAGCCACGCCACGCCGACGTCGCCGCCGAGCGAGTCGGCCGCGTCGACGAGTTCCTGCGTGATCACCTTGCGGGCACCCTCGGAGTCGTCCGCGAAGGCGTAGCGCTGGCCGATCGGGCCGAGCATCTCGGGCATGTCCTGGCGCTGGAACGGCACGCTGGACAGCCACATCTCCAGCGGCGTCTCGTGCACGCGGTTGCAGCGCACGGCGACGACGACCGCCGGAATCTGGCCCTCGGACTCGATGTCGAAGATGAAGACGGGGCGCCGCCCGTCGGAGGTGAAGGTGGACCCGGCCACGACGTTGACCGCCATCTGGGCGCCGAAGTACCCGATCGCGCCCTTGGACCACTGCTTCGGCAGCCGTTCGTCCTCTTCGACGAACTGCCAGCCGCGCAACTCGGCCCAGCGCATGCGCTCGCGATTGCGCGAGCCCTCCTTCGCCCGGTCGGCCGCGAGCAGCGCCAGCCCCGCCACCAAGGCGACGGCGGCGATGACGAACCAGATCCACGCCGGAATACCCACGCCGGTCAGGGTATCCCCCTGCCCTCACCGGATGTGATCGCCGTACGCCGTGTCGCGCCCCCCTTTCGGTGCCGCACCCGGGAAAGACCACGAAAGACGCGGCGAAAGGTCGACAAATCGCTGTGTCGCCAAACCTTCAAGAGTCTCCCCAAGGGCGCCCTGCGCCCGACGGAGACTTCACCGTCGAGCGCCTCTTTTGACCGAAGGCCACGGAAACACGATGAAGGGGCGCCTGCCCACACGACGGGAGTGACGTGCGGAGCGGCGCCCCTTCGGCGGGTTTACGTCAGCGCTCGACAGGCAACACGGTGAGCGCCTCCGACGCCTCCTGGCCGGGGATGTCCACCCGGACCGTGTCGCCGTCCCGGATCTCACCGGCCAGCAGCTGTTTCGCCAGCTTGTCGCCGATCGCCGACTGCACCAGCCGCCGCAGCGGCCGCGCGCCGTAGATCGGGTCGAAGCCGTTCAGCGCGAGCCACTCGCGTGCCCCGGCGGTGACGTCCAGCGTCAGGCGGCGCCGCGACAGCCGCGAAGCGAGCCGCTCGATCTGGATGTCCACAATGGACGTCAGTTCGTCGGTGCCGAGCGCGTGGAAGACCACGATGTCGTCCAGCCGGTTCAGGAACTCCGGTTTGAACTGCCGCTGGACCACCGACATCACCGCGTCGTTGCGCTGGCGCTCGTCGAGCGCCGGGTCGGCGATGGCCTGCGAGCCGAGGTTCGAGGTCAGCACCAGGATGGTGTTGCGGAAGTCCACCGTCCGGCCCTGGCCGTCGGTGAGCCGTCCGTCGTCGAGCACCTGCAGGAGCACGTCGAACACGTCCGGATGCGCCTTTTCGACCTCGTCCAGCAGCACGACCGAATACGGCCGCCTGCGCACCGACTCGGTCAGCTGCCCGCCCTGGTCGTAGCCGACGTAGCCCGGCGGCGCCCCGACCAGGCGTGCCACCGAGTGTTTCTCGGCGTACTCGCTCATGTCGATCCGCAGCATCGCGCGCTCGTCGTCGAACAGGAACTCGGCCAGCGCCTTCGCCAGCTCGGTCTTGCCGACGCCGGTCGGGCCGAGGAACAGGAACGAACCGGTCGGCCTGTCAGGGTCCGCGACACCGGCCCGGGTGCGGCGCACCGCGTCCGAGACGACCTGCACGGCCTCCTTCTGCCCGATGACGCGCCTGCCGAGCTCCTCCTCCATCCGGAGCAGTTTGCCCGTCTCGCCCTCCAGCAGCCGCCCCGCCGGGATGCCTGTCCACGCGCTGACCACGTCGGCGACGTCGTCCGCGCTGACCTCTTCCTTGAGCATGACGTTCTGCTGACTGACCTCGCTGGCGGCGGTCGCGGCCTCGAACTCCTTCTCCAGCGCGGGAATCCGGCCGTAGCGGAGTTCGGCGGCCTTGCCGAGGTCGCCGTCGCGTTCGGCTCGCTCGGACTCGCCGCGCAGCTGCTCCAGCTGCTCCTTGAGGTCGCGGACGCGCTCGATCGAACCCCTCTCGTTCTGCCAACGCGCTGTCAGCGCATTCAACGTTTCCGTCTTCCCTGCCAGCTCCAGGGTCAGCGCGGCCAGCCGGTCCTTCGAGGCAGCATCGTCCTCTTTGGACAGTGCCATCTCCTCGATCTCCATCCGCCGCACGGCGCGTTCGACCTCGTCGATCTCGACCGGCCGGGAGTCGATCTCCATGCGGATCTTCGACGCGGCCTCGTCGACCAGGTCGATCGCCTTGTCCGGCAGGAACCGGGCGGTGATGTAGCGGTCGGACAGCGTCGCGGCGGCGACCAGCGCGGCATCGGTGATGCGCACACCGTGGTGCACCTCGTACCGCTCCTTGAGCCCGCGCAGGATGCCGATGGTGTCCTCTGTGGACGGTTCGCCGACCAGTACCTGCTGGAAGCGCCGCTCCAGCGCGGCGTCCTTCTCGATGTGCTGGCGGTACTCGTCGAGCGTGGTCGCGCCGACCATCCGCAGCTCACCGCGGGCGAGCATCGGCTTGATCATGTTGCCCGCGTCCATCGCGCCCTCGCCTGTCGCGCCGGCGCCGACGATGGTGTGCAGCTCGTCGATGAAGGTGACGACCTCGCCCGCGGAGTCGGTGATCTCCTTGAGCACGGCCTTGAGCCGCTCCTCGAACTCGCCGCGGAACTTGGCGCCCGCGACCATCGAGCCGAGGTCCAGCGCCACGACGCGCTTGCCGCGCAGCGATTCCGGCACGTCACCGGCGATGATGCGCTGGGCGAGCCCCTCGACGATGGCCGTCTTGCCGACGCCGGGCTCGCCGATCAGCACCGGGTTGTTCTTGGTACGGCGCGACAGCACCTGCACCACGCGGCGGATCTCCGTGTCACGGCCGATCACCGGATCCAGTTTGCCGGCGCGGGCACGCTCGGTGAGGTCGACGCTGTACTTCTCCAGCGCCTTGAAGGTGCTCTCCGGGTCGGGGCTGGTGATCCGCGCGGAACCCCGCACCTTGGCGAACGCCTCGCGCAGCGCGTCCGGGGTGGCACCGTGCCGCTTGAGCAGGTCGGCCACCGGACCGCCGTCGGTGGCGAGGCCGACGAGGAGGTGCTCGGTCGAGACGTACTCGTCGCCGAGTTCGGTCGCGAGCTTCTGCGCGTGTCCCCACGCCTTGACCGCGTGCGCGTCGAACGGCGGGCTCGACACGGTGGCGCCGGTCGCCGACGGCAGCGCCGAGAGCAGCGGCTCCAGCTCCTTCTGCACCTGCGCGGGGTCGGCCCCGACCGCGGTCAGCAGCGGCGCGGTGATCCCCTCACCCTGCGCCAGCAGGGCGCCGAGCAGATGCGCGGCCGCCACGTGCGGATTGCCGGCCATCGTCGCCGCCTGCGCCGCCGACGAGATCGCCTGCTGGGTGTTCGTGGTCGGGTTGAAAGCGTCCATCCCTCACCTCGTACTAGGTCCTGCGAAGTTCTTCTCGACACGTACAACGTCAGCAAAGTTGAGTCTGTTCCGCTCAACTCTGAAAAAGTTCAGCCCCCCGTCGGCGAGACGGCCTCCGCGGGCAGGCGCGGGCCCACCCGGCCGAGTCCGACGACGGCCGTACAGGCGCACGCGGCCACGAGCACCCACGGGATCCACACTGCCACGGAGAACAGCGCGACGACGGCCGGAGCGATCACCGCGGCGAGTGTGAACGCGTATTGGAAGGCCGCCAAATAGCGGCCCTTCGCCTCGGGCGGCGCCGCGGCTTCGGCCAGCGCCCCGGACCGCGGGCCGAACGCGAGATCGCCCGCGGCCAGCACGAGGGTCGCGCCGAGCAGGTAGACCGGCTGGAAGACCTTCGGCACGAACACCACCACGAGGCACGCCAGGCACCACACCGCGAACAACGCCGAGCCCGCGCGCATCGCGGCGATCCGGGTCAGCTTCCGGGTGAGCCGCAGCCCGACGACTCCACCCAGACTGGTGACGACGGTGAGCAGCGCGATGATCGCGCCGGGCAACCAGCGGGGGCCCTGCAGGGAGTTGAAGACGTACACCGGCATCCCGATGAGGAAGAAGTCCATCGTGAGCGCGAAGAGCCCGCTGAACACGATGAGCGCCAGGTACGGGCGGTTCCGCCAGACCCGCGCGGGCCCCGAGAGCCGCCGCGAATGCCGCGGGACCGGCGTGACCAGCGTCGAGAGGATGGCCGCGGCGACGACGAAGGTGGCGACGTCGACCATCACGGCGACGTACAGGCCCTCGCGCCCGATCCAGACCAGGAGCCCGGCCGCCGCGAGCCCGCCCAGCCCGAAGCCCGCGGAGCGGACCATCGCGGCTTCGGCGAACGGCCGGTCCTTCGGTCCTTCGCCCGCGACGTCGGCGATGAGCGAGAACTGCGAGCTGTAGAAAAGCTGCTGTCCGGCCGCGAGCATGACCGACGCGCCGACGACGCCGGTGAAGCCGCTGGCGAGCAAGAAAGCGCTCGCTCCGGCGGCCTGCAGGACGTGGGCGCAGATCATCACCGTCCGCGGTCCGATCAGATCGACGAGCCGTCCGGCGAACGCGGGGACGAGCAGTCCGGCCAGCGCACCGAGAGTGACGGCGGCCCCCGCCTGGGCGAGCGGCAGACCCACCACACGGATGACGAAGACGAGGCCCAGCGGGAGGAAGAGCCCCGAGCCGAAGTTGTCGATTCCCAAAGCGACCAGCAACGCGACCCTGCTCCGCACAACTTCGACGCTACCGGCGTGACAGCGCTACGAAAGGTCCGTTCAGTCAAGACCGGCGGGTAGCAACGACACCCGTCAGACGTCGCACGTGCGGACGGACAGGACGGCGCGAACGTCGGCGTTCATCTCCGCCAGGCGCGTGGTCAACTCGACGACCTTCTCGTCGTCCCAAGCACCGAGCGCGCGCTCCATGAACTCCAGATACCCGGTCCGCCGCCGCCCCAGTTCCTCACGGCCCCGCTCGGAGATGCTGATGATCGACGCGCGGCCGTCCTCGGGCGCGGGACGGCGGTCGACCATGCCCGCGGCGGACAGCTGGGAGATTTGACGACTCACGACCGAAAGATCCACAAAGCGCCGTTTGGCGAGTTCCGAGGGACGCGCCTCGCCGTGCTTCGCCAGATCGGACAGCAGCATCGCGGCCGCCGGATGCAGGCCGGGATCGTCCTGCCAGGCCTGCATGATCCAGGCGTGCTGCAGCTGGGAGGCGGCCTTCAGCTCACGCATCAGTTCGACCCTGACGTCGTCGTCGGAGCTCATCGGCGCCTCCCGGCTACTTGTACAGTACAACCTTATTCGGCGACACTTGCGTAAGACAACTATTTACCTCGTGAGATCGCCCACTGCCCGCCGGATTCGAGTACACCCGTCCGGAGCAACGATGCAGGCAAAAGGGCTCTCGGCAGCTAGTCTCGCGAGCGAGCCGGAACCAGCCGACCGGCCGCCAGCCACTGACCGGAGAGGTGAATGATCCGTGAATTCTTCTCCAGTGGTCACTCGTCCGTGAACCTGGGAAACTCTCTACCGGTATGCCTTTCCCGATCAGCGACTCCCAGCCCGTGACGGCCGACGCGGTCAGTCCGGTACCCCGGTCATCGGCGCCACGAGAAGCCCCGCCCGCGGTCACCGCGATGGTCCGGCTCATCCGTGACACCTGGGCGAAGTCGGAACCCTTCGTCCCGGAGATCTCCCAGTTCTTCTACGGGATGCTCTTCACCCTCGCGCCCGCCACCCGCGACTTCTTCCCGATCAACATGGAGGTCCAGCGCGGCAGGCTGGTGCGCGCGCTGGTCCACATCGTGCAGATGGTCGACCGGCCGGACGACCTCGTGCCGTTCCTGACCCAACTCGGCCGCGACCACCGCAAGTTCGGCGTCATCCCGCGGCACTACGAGGCCGTCGGCACCGCACTGCTCGCCTCGCTCAAGAGCCACCTCGGACCGGAGTGGACACCGGAGGTCGAACGGGCCTGGGCGGAGGCGTTCACCATCGTCGCCCGCGCGATGCAGGAGGCCGCCGCGGCCGACGTCAACCCGGCGTCGTGGTCGGCCACCGTGCTCGAACACCGGCGGCTCACCTGGGATCTCGCCCTGGTCCGCGTCCAGCCCGAATTCCCGGTGCCGTATCAGCCCGGTCAGTACATGAGCGTCGAAGTCCCGCAGCGGCCGAGGCTCTGGCGCTATCTGTCGCCGGCGAACGCGCCGCGCGAGGACGGCGGCATCGAGTTCCACGTGCGCGCGGTCGACGGCGGCTGGGTGTCCCGCGCCATCGTGAGCCACACGCAGCCGGGCGACGTCTGGCGGCTGGGACCGCCGCTCGGCAGGCTCGCGATCGACAGGGCCGACGGCCGCGCCGTGCTGATGATCGCGGGCGGTACCGGCGTCGCGCCGTTGCGCGCCATTCTGGACGACCTCGCGCAATGGGGCGAGAACCCGAAGGTCCAGCTGTTCTACGGCGGACCGTCGCGTGAGGACCTTTACGACCTCGACGAGTTGCGCGCCCTCGCGGCCACGAACCCGTGGCTCACCGTGACCCCGGTGGTCGAGCACGGTGACGAAGCGCCCGGCTGCGTCCAGGGCACGCTCGCGGAAGCCGTTACACAGCAAGGATCCTGGCCGGGACATCGCATCCTCGTCTCCGGCTCGCCCGCGATGATCCGGGCGACGGTGTCGCGGATGCTGGTCGCGGGCAGCGCCCTCGACCAGATCGCGTACGACCCCTTCACCATCGACTAGCAGGTCTTTTCCCCACTCCGTTCAAAGATCACCGGCTGCCCTCGAAACGCGTCGGCTAATGCTATTCCACAATGGAGATCAGCAAAAGACCGCGCACCGTTACGCAACCGGCCGATAGCGGAAAGAAAGCCACCCGATCGGCGGATCAGGTTTCGCCGAGAACTGGCGAAAAACACTGGTGAAGCAAGAGAAATACCCCTTGCATGATCACCCTTACTTAGTGCCAGACGGGGTTGACGGCGCGTATATCGTTTGCTCCGTTCGAGCGGGAAACATCTTTTACCGGATCCTTTCCCGACGTTCGGGCATACAGTCAGGAACCCTCGGGGGAACACGATCGCCATCACGACATCGGGTCTGGAGAATATGCCCGATACAACTGGAGAACATCGTTCAGCCATGACTGCAGAAACAGTGAAGTACGTGCATCCACCGAGTTCGTCCAGATCTTCACCAGCACGGAATCCCGCCACCGGACCGATTCCCGTCCCACCCTTGATCGAGACGCCCGCGGCGGACAAGACCGTCCAGATGGCCAAGCTCGTCCGCGAGAGTTTCGCCTCCGTCGAAACGAGGGCCGAGGAGCTGTCCCAGTACTTCTACGGGGCACTTTTCTCCGTTTCGCCGGATACCAGGGCGCTGTTCCCGATCAACATGGCCACGCAACGAAATCGTTTACTTCGCGCACTCGTCTACGTCGTGCAGATGGTGGACCGGCCCGAAGAGCTGACCACCTTCCTCAGCCAGCTCGGCCGGGATCACCGGAAGTTCGACGTCCTCGGCCGTCATTACGACGCGGTCGGCGTCGCGCTGATCGCCACGTTGAAAAGGTTCTTGAAAGACGGCTGGACACCCGAGGTGGAAGATGCCTGGGTCACCGCGTACGGCGTCATTTCGAAGAACATGCGCGAGGCCGCGAGCAAGGAGTCGGGGCCGGCGTGGTGGAAGGCGACCGTCGTCGAACACCGGCTCGTGTCCCGCGACGTCGCCATCGTCAAGGTGCGCACCGACCAGCCGCTCCCGTACCGGGCAGGCGGTTACGTCAGCGTCGAAGTCCCGCAGCGGCCCCGGATGTGGCGCTACTTCTCGCCGGCCACCGCGCCGCACGACGACGGGTTGATGGAGTTCCACGTGCACGCCGTGCACGGCGGCTGGGTCTCGCGCGCCATCGTCCGCCACACCCGGTTCGGCGACGCCTGGCGCCTCGGCCCCTCGCTCGGCGCGCTTTCGGTGCACCACACCGAAAGCCGTCCGCTGCTGATGATCGGCGGCGGTACCGGGGTCGCGCCGCTGCTCGCCCTGCTCGACGACATGTCGCGCTGGCAGCACAACCCGCCGGTGCACCTGTTCTTCGGCGGCCGTCGACCGGAAGACCTCTACGCCCTCGACGAACTCCGCGGGCTGACGGTCACCTGCCCTTGGCTGACGGTGACCCCGGTGACCGAGGAAGGCACCATCGCCGGCGGTGACCGCGGCACGCTGGCCACGGCGGTCACGCAACGTGGCGCTTGGAAGGAGCGTGACGTGTACGTCGCCGGGTCGCCGTCGATGATCCGCGCGACGATCGCGAAACTGCTCGCCGCCGGGACCGACCTGGCCCGGATCAAGTACGACCCCTTCACCCTGGACTGACCCGATGCTTCCTTCGTATTAGGCCGTTCGGCTGTTCTACCTGGGCTCGACGCAGCAGTAGGTCTTCGAATCATTGACCGCGGTCACCGGCGGATTTATGGTCTAGACCACATTGCTCCCCCTCAACGGGAACACCGTCGTTCCATCCCCAGGAGCCGGCATGACCGTCAAACGCAAGCTCGTGGCAGCCGCCGCCGGTGCGATCCTCGCCCCGATCGCCATCGTGGCCATCCCTCAGGTGGCCAGCGCCCACGGCTACGTGCTGTCCCCGCCCAGCCGCCAGGCGAACTGCGCCCAAGGCAAGGTTTCCGGCTGCGGTGCCATCGTCTACGAACCGCAGAGCGTCGAAGGCCCCAAGGGGCTCCGCAGCTGCAACGGCGGTCTTCCGGGATTCGCCGAGCTCAACGACGAGTCGAAGTCGTGGCCCGCCGCCTCGGTCGGCAACAGCGTGACCTTCAACTGGAAGTTCACCGCCTACCACCGGACCACGAACTACGAGTACTACATCGGCGGCACCAAGATCGCCGACATCAGCGGGAACAACTCCGCGCCGAAGGACCCGACGTCCCACACGGTCAGCCTGAACGGCTTCAGCGGACGCCAGAAGGTCCTCGCCATCTGGAACATCGCGGACACGCCGATGGCCTTCTACAGCTGCATCGACCTGCAGATCGGCGGCGGCAACCCGCCCACCACGAGCAACCCGCCGACCACCAGCAACCCGCCTTCGACGTCGAACCCGCCGAGCAGCACCACCAACCCGCCCACGGGCGGCACCTGGGCGGCCGGGACGGCCTACGCGGTCGGCAGCACGGTGACCTACGGCGGCGCGACGTACCGCTGCCAGCTGGCGCACACGGCGATCCAGGGCTGGGAACCGCCGAACACCCCCGCACTGTGGACTCGGCAGTAAGGACGCGTCCGTGAAGCTCGCCCTCGTTCTCGTCGCCGGTCTCGTGGCCCTCTCGGGCTGCGGGGCCGGTGATGGCTCACCCAACACCGCCGGCGCCCCGCTCACCCCGGTTCCCCAATCGGGCGCCCCGGCGGCCGCGGAGTACAACGACGCCGACGTGATGTTCCTGCAGATGATGCTCGCCCACAACGACCAGGGCGTGGAGATCGTCAAACTGGTGAAGACCAAGCAGGCGCAGAAACAGGAGCTCAAGGATCTCGCGGCCGCCATCGAGGCGACGCAGCTGACCGAGAGCACCGACATACGGAACTGGCTGAAGAACTGGGGCAAACCCGAGACGGGCTCGATGGACCCGAACGCCCACCACCATCACGGTGGCGACGGGCTCACCGACAAGGGCCTGCTCGACGCACTGTCCAAAAAGGATGGTTCGGAGTTCACCCTCGACTTCGCCGACATCTTCGTCGCGCACCAGCACAACGGGGTCGCGCTGGCGAGGACCGAGCTGAAGGACGGCAAGGACCCCGGTTCGAAGGCGCTGGCCCAGCGGATCATGGATTCCCGGACCGGCGAGGTCCAGCAGATCCGGACTCTCGTGCCCGGCCAGTGAACGCGTTTAGTCCTCTGAATGCGGACAAGCATTCAGAGGACTAAACGCGTTTTCAGTGGAGCAGTACGGGTAAGTCGGCGACACCGCGCGAGATGAGCGTGCGGCGCCAAGAGCGATCCGTGCCACCGGCCAGGCGAAGCGCCGGAAACCGGGTCAGCAGCACACGAAGCGCGGTGCTCACCTGAACGCGGGCCAAGGGCGCGCCGAGGCAGTAGTGGATGCCGTGGCCGAACGCGAGATGTCCCGGCGCGGTGCGGCGGATGTCGAAGTCTGCGGGTCGGGGGAAACGCGCCGGGTCGTGGCCTGCCGCGGCGAGCGCGATCATGACTGTCGCGCCGGGTGGGAGAACCGAGTCGCCCACTGGGTAAGGCGTGGTCGTGAATCGGCGCGTGGAGAACGGCTGAGGCCCGTCGTAGCGCAGGATCTCCTCCACCGCGCGGGGCAGCAGCCCCCAGTCGGCGCGCAGCGCGGCGAGCTGGTCCGGGTGGTCGAGCAGGGCGAGGACGCCGTTGGCGATCAGATTCGTGCTGGTGACATGCCCGGCGACCAGGAGAAGGAAGGTCGTGGCGCGCAGTTCGGCGTGGCTCAGCCTGTCGGCGTCCTCGTCGGTGACCCGGATCAGCGCGCTGAGCAGATCGTCGCCGGGGTCGGCCCGTTTCCGCTCGATCAGCCCGTCGAAGTAGTGGTTGATCTCCTCGATGTCCTTCTCGGTCGACGTGGCGTCCCCCGCCGCAGCCATGATCCGGCCGCAGAGACCGGAAAACTCCGACCGGTCCAGGAACGGCACGCCGAGCAGTTCGGAGATCACGGAGATGGGCAGCGGGAAGGCGAACCCGGCGACCAGGTCCTGCGGGCCGTCGCCGGACTCCATCCGGTCCAGCAACTCGACGGCGATCGCTTCGACGCGCGGGGCCAGCGCCGCGACCCGCCGGGCGGTGAACTCCCGGGAGACCAGCCTGCGCAGCCGGGTGTGGTCCGGCGGGTCGCTGGAGATCATGTTCGCGCCGATCGCGCCGGGGCCGATCCGGCCGGTGGCCCGCAGCCAGTTCTTGATCAGCGTGGGATCCCCCAGCGCGGCGAGCGCCTCGTCGTAGCCGACGATCAGCCAGACCTCGCTTCCGTTGGGCAGCCGTACGAAATGCGCCGGTCCTCGCTCGCGGAGTCCGGCGAGGACGGCATACGGATCCCGGTAAAGGTCTTCGGCCGCGTCGGTCAGGTCGACGATTTCAGGGCTGCTGATCACGGTATCTCCTCGGCGTGCGGTATTCCGGCGCGCACTCGCCACAACCGGGCCGTTCCGATGGCGCGACGTAGTTCGCCGGACATCGTGTGCGCGCCGGGAGACGGCGGTGGTGGCAGTAGGGCAGCCTGGGCCAGGCCGAGTGGCGAAACCCGGGCGAACGCCAGCTCCTGGTGTTCGCGCACGGCGGCGTAATGCCAGGATTCGACGACGTCGGGATCGGCCCGGCGGATGGCCGCGAAAGCCTTTCGCAGCCCGCTGTCCGGCTGCTCGTCGCGCCAGCACATCACGGTGACCTCGTGTTCCCCGTCGGAGACGGCGGTGGTGCCCACCGTGCGGGCCGTCCGTGTCGCGATAGGACCCTCGGGGGAGGCCAGGGCGCGAACGGCAGAGCGGCCGACGTGGTCGCCGAGCGCGGCCGTCAAGGTGAGCACCGTCAGTCCGTCCACTTCGGATGGAAGGACGATCGGCGGACGGTCCGCTTCGCCGCCGCCGGACACCGCCGTTGGTTCAGGCGGCCTCAACGCGGCGGAAACCGTTTCGAGCAAACGTTCCCGGTGCACCGAGGGCGCGGCGAAGGCGAGGACGGCGTTTTCGGGCCGGTAGTGCTCCGCGGTGAAACCTTCGACATCGGCGAGCGTGATGCCGTCGACGCTCGCCTGGTCGGCACGGGTGGTGTCGGCCATCCGGCCCCCGGGCACGGCGGCTTCCGCGGCGGCGGGACCGAGCAGCAGCAACGGATTGACGGCGGCCGCACGCATCTCCAGCACCACGGCCTGCCGTTCGGAGCGAAGGACAGCGTCGTCGATCGGACGCCCCTCGCCGAGCAGCCGGGCCAGCGTCCGGGCGACCTCGTCGCCCTGTTCCGGCAACGCCGCCACGGTGAACCGGGTCTCCGCGTTCTCCGTGCGCCCGGTGAGGTGCAGCCGCGAGCCGTCTTCCGACGCGGCGGCGATCCGGAGATGCTCGGTGAGATGGGCCGTTCCCCACGGGCGCAAGGGATCCGCGGCGGAACCGGCCGAGACCCGCAGGCAGGCACCGACGGTGTGGGCGTCGGGCGCCGGGACGAACCGGACCCGCAGCCCGGCGACCAGGACCTCTTCGTATTCGGTCATTTCAAGGTCTCCAGCCGGGACAGCTGGTCGTCGCGCAGCGCGCCGACGACGGCGATGGCGGGTGGAGCGGCGTCGGGGACGCGCAGAACGAGGCCTTCCAGCGCGCGTTCCGCGACAGCTTCGGCGAGCCGGCTCAGCGGGATTTCGCCGCGCGCCAGCCGTCGCCGATCGCCGACCGCGCCGAACGGCTCGTCCGCCTGGACGAGCAGCAGCGTGCGGCAGCGCACCGCCGCGTCGGCCAGTTCGCCGGACGGCGGCGCGGACACCGCCTCGCGCAGCGTGTCGAGCAGGAGGGTCGCGGCTTCGGCCACGTGCCGGGGATCCACGAGGGCGTAACCACCCACGCTCGGCCCGGTTTCCCGGTCGTCCCAGCTCAACGCGGCGACACCGTAGGCCAGCCCGCGCGCTCCCCGCAGCAGGCTGATCAGCCTGCCTTGAGCTCCCGTGCCCAGGAGTTCCACCAGGAGCGGGAGCGCGCCGTCGGGCAACACGTCCGCCTGCAACGGAAGGCGGACCGCCACCCTGGCCAAGGTCTCGTCCGGCATCGGTGTGGCGACCAGGCCGCCCACCCACGGTTCCCTGCCTTCGAACCGCCGCACGGGCGGACGAACCTGTTCGTCTCCGGGCCGGTACACGGTGACTCCCGTTTCGCGGCAACGATCCAGGTATCCGATGACGTCGTCCGCCGAGACGCGCGCCATCGACTCGTCGTCCCCCAAAGGTCCACAATGGACTAACCCGGAGGCGGCCGTGTCGATCGCGCCGAGCATCCGAAGATAGAGATCGCCCGAGCGGCGGCGCAGCAACCGCGACTGCGCCTCCCGCAGTCCTCGCAGCTGTTCACTGTCCGGGCCGCGGAAGTCGCCGGTCACCCGGTCCAGATCGTTCAGCGCCGTCCAATAGGAGAACGAGGAGAGGCGTGCTTCGAGCCGGTGCCGGGTGTGCCAGCCCAGTTCCTTCGGCGGCGCCCCGCCCGCAGGGGAGGCGAGCCACCGCGCGGCGAGGGCGGCGAGACCCGCGAGCCCTTCGGGGTCGTCGCGGTATCCGTACGGCAGGTCGACGATCGCGCCGCTCACACCGTCACCGCCGAGGCCCGGCGCAGCGAGAGCACGGCGACCGGCAGGGCCGTGACCGTGGCGGCGATCCCGGCCGCGGCGAGTACCGGGCCGACACCCCAGACCGGGGTCAGGAAGGTGACCAGGACGAGCGAAAGGCATTGCGCCGAAACGACGAAGGACCGGCGGAAGGCCAGCACCCGGCCGAGCGAGGCCGGATCCGCGTGCCGCTGGCACAGGAGGGTGTTGGGCATGGCGAACAGCAGGTTGTGCGCCCCGGCGACCAGTCCGGCGAGGAACACCCAGACCGGGCCGGCGTGCGCGCAGAGCACCACGAGACCGATCACCGGCGCGGCCAGGGCGGCGCCCGCGGTCACCATCAGGGCCGGGTTGAGCAGGTTCCGCCGTTTCGCCACCGACGCCGACATCGTCAGCCAGCCGACCCCCATCGCGGAGACGAACAGTCCCGCTTCCCCGGTCCTGCCGCCCTCGCCCACGAGGATCACCGCGAACTGCGGTACCGCACCGAGGCAAGCGAAAAGTGCCGCTTCCGCCAGCACCGCCGTGCGCAGCAGCCGGTCTCCGGTCAAGGAACGCAGGCCGTCGCGCAGCATGGCGAAGGGGTGGCGGCGTTCGCGCGCGGCGGCCTTCTGCCGTGGCACGGGCAGGGTGAGCAGCGCCGCGAGCACGAAGCTCGCCGCGTTGACCGCCACCGCGCCGGAAAAGCCGAGGCCCACCGCGACGGCCGCCCCCAGCAGCGGACCGAGCGCGAGGATCGCGCCGTTCGTCACCTCCTGCGCGGCGTCGGCGGCGGCCAGGCGGGAGGCGGGCACCAGTGCGGGCGTCAGGCTCGGCAGCACCGCCGAGCTCAGCGTGCTGACCGTGCCCAGCAGCACGGCCAGCACGTAGTAGAGCGGGATGTTCCGCAGGCTCACCGCGAGCAGCAGCACGAGGGTGATCGCCCCGGCGACGAGATTGAGCACGATGGACAGCCCGCGCCGGTCGAACCGGTCGGCGAGCACGCCCGCCCACGGGGAGAACAGCACCCTGGGCAGCAGTTGGACGACGAACGCGCCGCCGGTCAGGCTCGCGGAACCGGTCACCTGCAGCACCCACAACGGCAGGGCGAGCGACTGTGCCGTGCCGCCGAGCCCGGACAGCGACTGCCCGGCCCACAGCCACCAGAACGGCCGCCCGAGCCGCTCCTTGCCCTCGGTGGCGACGGCGGTCATCGCCCGGGTCGCGCCGCGTCCGCCGCCGCGACCGCGAGCTGCGCCTTGGTCCGCGATTCCCGCGGCGAGCCGATCCACGCGTCGACGGCCGCGCAGAAGTCGTCCAGTGCCTCCAGGCAGGTGAGCGAGGATTCGTTGACCTCGACCTCCAGGCAGGCGTACTCGCCGATCGGCGTGATGTCGCCATCCGGCCTGCGGAACTCGACGAGGTCGACGCTGAACACGCACGGATGGCCGCCGTCGAGTTCGCCGAACCGTTTGATCCGCCGCTGGCTGGTGACCCCCACCGACTCCAGCGGTCCCCGCACCAGGCCGAGGGACCGGAGATGGCGCAACGGCAGGACTTCCCCGGCGGTCAGGACGGCGGACAGCTCGCCGGGTTCGATCCGCTCGGAGATCTCCAGCGCGTCCCGGCGGCCTTCCCAGACCACCGTCTGTTTGACGCCGATCCAGCCGATCCCGGCCAGCCGCCCTTGGTTGGCGGCGACGCGTAGCGAGTGGCCGGCGGTGGTGAGGCTGCGCTCGGCGTCGTCGAGGTAGACGATGCCCTGGGTCGCGGTGACCGTCTCGGTGAGCCCGGTGAGGTTCGCGCGGACAGGCGGGGAATCGAGCCACCGCATCGGATTCACTGCGGCCGAAGCGCGGTCCAGCGCCCATTTGCTTTCGTGCTCGACACCCACGATCCGGGTCATCGGGCCGTCCTTTCGTCCAGCGAAGCGGGCGGGAAGAGATGGAAGACGTCCACGTCCGCGTCGGTCAGCCCGAAGACCCGGCGGAAGGTCTCCCGCACCACCGCCACCGACTGCAGGGGCGGCTGGAAGTGCCCGGACTTCGTGTTGGCGACGACCATCGAGACCCGGTGGCCGCCGATGAGCACGATCTCGCCCGCCGCGCGGGCGAGCAGCCGGTCGGGCACCAGCATCGGATGCGCCACGGGGACACCGTCGACGGTGGCGCGGTTGCGGCCGAAGATCAGATCGGCCAGCTCGAACGGCCTCGTCCAGACCAGCAACCGGTCCTCGTCGTCGACGACGAACATGTAGGAAACGCCGGAAGTCAACCGGCGCAACGGTTCCACCGGATCCCGCAGTTCGATCGTGTCCGCGAGGACGGCGCCGGCGACCGGGCGATAGCGCTGCTCGAACAGTGCGCGGTCGAACTCCAGCAACGGCGGGTCCAGCTCCAGCACCGTGCGTCGCGGCGGTGGCGCGCCCCCGGCGGAGGCGAGATAGGCCTGGCCGATCAGCTCCCGCAGCTCGCGGACCCGTTCGGCGACGCGCTCCTCACTCGGGTCCGCGGTCAGCACCGTCCGCAGCGCGATCAGCTCTTCGTAGAGGACGAAGACCCTCGCCTGCGAACGCGGACCGTAGGAGTCCGAGGCCCGCGCGCCGACCTCGGCGAACCGGCGCAGCAGCAGAGCGACGGAATCGGCGGTGAGCAATCCGGCCTCCTCGTGGCCAGGGCCGGGGATCGCTCCCCGGCCCGGCCTCGTTCCGCTGCTTACATGTCGTCCGGGTGGGTGAAGCCCGCCTGCGCCATGGCCAGCGCCTCGTGCCCGTCGGCGGTGGCGTCCAGCTCCCGGAGACCGGTCACGATGGCCTCGACCTTCAGCAGCTGCTCCGCGGTCACCAGATTCGCGTTCATGCACTTGCTCCTTACCTGGTCCTGCGGCGTCGTCCCGGCCGGAGTCCGGCGGGACGGCACCTTGGCACCACCGATGATCACGACGCCGGATCTACGCCGGTTCTGCGTCCGCTCGCAGCCGCCGTCCATCGGCCGTAGATCCGACGTAGATCGGGACTCGCGAGACTCGGGGGCGTGATCGTGGAAGACAACGACCGGACGCGCTCCCGGCGCGGAACGGTGCTCCTGTCGGCTGCGGCGGCGCTCCTGGCCGCGGCCGGATACCTGGCGCAGGGTCAGGCCATCGGCCAGGCGAACGCGTCCGAAGGCGAAGTGAACTGGAACAACACCATTTCGGCGCCGCCACCGCCGCTCGGGACCAGCTGAGACGTCAGCGCGCGTGGTTCGAAAGCTCTTCGATCGCCCGGGCCGTGTCGTCGGCTTCGGGCAGGTTGAGCGCGACGAAATGCGCATGAGCCTGGTGCAATCGCGCTTCGGCTTCGCGCGGGTTTCCCAGCTCGGCAAGGGCCTTGCCGAGCACGAGCAGCGCGTTGGCCTGGTCCCGCCGGGTGCCGAGCTCCTCGCAGAGCCGCAACGCCGACCGTGCCTCGGAAGCCGCCTCTTCGGCCCGCCCCAGTGCCAGCAGGGTTTCGGCGAGCCGGAAGAGCGCGTGCGCCGCCCGGTCCCGGATGCCGGCCGCCAGGCAGCTCTCGACGCACGTGGTGAAGTGCGCGGACGCGGCTTCGTAGCGTTCGAGCGCGTGGTTCGCGAGCCCGAGCACGTAGAGCGCGTAGCCGATTCCCGGCGCGTCACCGATCTCACGGGCCACGGCGAGCGCCGACTCGCAGACGGCGAGGACGTTCGCCGGGTCGCCACCGCGCAGCAGGGCGTGCGCCGAGTTCAGGCTGCTGGTCACCGCGCCGGAGCTGTGCCCGAGCCGCCGCGCGAGTTCGGCGGACCGGTCGAAACACCGCACAGCGAGCCGGTAGTCGTGGCGGAGCTGGGCGGCCAGGCCGAGGTTGTTGAGCGCCTGCCGGAGGATCGCCGGGTCGTCGGCCTCGGTCGCGGCGGTCACCGCGCGCCGGGCGTGCGCCTCGACGTCGGTGTGCGTCCCCGTGCGCAACGCGACTGTGCTGCACAGGAATTCGGCCCGGCCGAGCAGGCGGTGGCGTGCCCGCCTTCCCGGTCCCGCCGGTTCGGGAACACGGGCGGCCGCTCTCGCGAGAGTGCCCGCGGCGGCGTCCAGTCTTCGCGCCCCGGCTTCCACGGCGAACGGGCTCATCGCGATGAGCAGGTCGATCGCGGTGCCCAGGAGCGGAACCGAGCCGATTTCGACGACTCGCGCGCAGACCGCGACCACGGTGTCCCCGGCCGCCGACGCCCAGTCCCTCGCCGCCCGCAGGTCGGCGATCGGCGTCCCGGCGGTGCTGGGCGAGCGCGGACCGAGCACGTCCCCGGTGGGATCGCCGGGCACGGCGTGCGCGAACGCGGTGCGCGCCGTGGCCGTCAACAGCGACAGCAGCCGATCGAGCGCGGCCAGTTCGCCGTCCGCGTCGCGGTCACGGCCGCGGCCGAAGGAGACCAGGAGCTCGTGGACGCGGAACCGGCCGGGGACCGTACCGTCCAAAATGGACGCGTCGACCAGCACCTCCAGCCGCGTTTCGGCCTCGGCCGGGGGCACACCGAGGACCGCCGCCGCTTCCGGCAGCGTGAACTCGCCTCCGGCGACAGCGGTGAGCAGCACGAAATCCTTGGCGAGCGGCTCGGCGAGCTGCCGGTACGCGACTTCGAAGACCGCCTCGATGGCGAGGGGACCGGCCCGCAGCTCGGCGATCCGGCGGCGCTCGTCCCGCAGGCGTTCGACCATGGACCGCAGGGTCCAGTGCGGCCGCGCCGCGAGACGCGAGGCCACGATCCGCACCGCCAGGGGCAGCAGGCCGCAGGCGGTGACGAGGTCGAGGGCATCGTCCGGTTCGACTTCCAGCCGTCGCGCGCCGACCCCCCGCCGCACCAGTTCGAGCGCCTCGCCCGGGCTGAAGACGTCGAGGTTGACCTGGGTGAGCAGCGGCAGACCGTCGAGTCTGGCGCGGCTGGTGATCAAGACCGCGCAGCCGGGCGTACCGGGCAGCGCGTCGCGGATCTGCGCGGCGTCGGCGACGTTGTCGAGCACGATGAGCAACCGGCGGCCGTCGAGAAGCGAACGCCACAGCCCGCGGCGCTCGGCGAGGCTCCCCGGCGACCGGTTCGACGGCACGCCCAGCCCGGCGAGCAGCAGTTCCAGCAGGTCGGGGCCGGTCACCGGCTCCCCGACCTGGTCGAGGTCGCCGAGGTCGACGTGCAGCTGCCCGTCCGGATAGCGCTCGCGGATCTCGTGTGCCAGACGCACCGCGAGGGTGGTCTTGCCGACGCCGCTCATCCCGGTGATCGCCAGCATCGCCGGTGCCCGCCCGTCGGCGGTCTCCAGCACCGCCCGCAGGGCCGAGAGCTGGTCCTGCCTGCCGGTGAAGTCCGGCAGATCGGGTGGGAGCTGCGCCGGGATCGGCCGCCATCGGCCCGGCGGCTCCTCCTGTCCAGCGGGCGGCGAGAGGGTCACCGGCGGCGGGGCGGGCGCGACGACGTCGTCTCCCCGGAGGATGCGCTCGTGCAGCTCGACCAGTTCCGCGCCCGGCTCGACACCGTGGCTCTCCACCAGGCCCCGGCGGGCGTCCTGGAAGACCCTCAGCGCGTCGACCTGGCGGCCCATCCCGTAGAGCGCGCGCATCAGCAGGACGTAGAGGCGTTCCCGCATCGGGTGTTCGGCGATCATCCCGGTCAGCCGCGGCTGTGCCTCGTAGTAGTGCCCGAGCCGCAGCTCGGCCTCCAGGTACTGCTCGGTGAGCGCGGTGTGCAACTCGCCGAGCCACCGGCGGCTCTGTTCGGCGAACAGGCCGGGCACTCCCGCGAGCGGCTCGCCGGTCCACAGGGCGAGTGCTTCCGACAACACCTGTCTGGCCTGGTGCGCGTCCCCCGAAGACAGCGCTTCTTGAGCAAGGGCACCGAGTTCTCCCGCGCGGGAGGCGTCCACAGTCGAGGGCGGCACGGCGAGCCGGTAACCGTCACCCGCCGACACCAGCACGTCGTCGCCGGCACCGGCGGTGGCGAGCAGCCGCCGCAGTCGCCAGGCGTAGGTGCGGACGGTCGAAGCCGCACGGGCGGGCAGGTCCTGGTCCCACAGTGTGTCGGTCAGCCTGCCGAGGGACACCGCCGTGCCGGGCGTGAGCGCCAGCGCGGCCAGCATCGCCTGCTGTTTCGGCGTTCCCACGGGGATCGCCACCCCGTCCGGGCGGTACAGCCGCATCGGGCCCAGCACCACGAATCGCACCCCAGGCCACGCTGCCGCCATGCGCGTCGCTCCCTCCGGCGCAACGACCGTCGGCGCCACTCGATGCTAACTCCGGTGGAGCCCGGGGAGCGCGGGATTGCCTCTTCGGCTCCGCTTCGGTGCACGAACGGCCGTGGAACGACGAAGGCCTCCTCCTCACCTCAAGGGCGGGGAAGGAGGCCTTCGCGAAACTCGAGGCTCACCTGCGGGGTTTGGGCTTCCAAACCACGAGCGCGGTCTGCTGCCGCAGGGTCACGAGATCCTTGCGGTAGGAGGCGTGCACGGCCGCGGCCGTCTGTTCGGCGGTGACGTACGCCGCCGTGAGCTCCTCGGTCAGTTCGGCGATCCGGGCGCGGAGCGCGTCGACCTGGTTCTCCAGCTCGATGATCCGCTTGATGCCCGCGAGGTTGACACCGTCCTCTTGGGACAGTCGCTGCACCTCGCGGAGCAGCGCGATGTCCCGCATGGAGTAGCGACGGCCACCACCGGAGGTCCGGCCCGGCGACACGAGACCATGGCGGTCGTAGGACCGCAGGGTCTGCGCGTGCAGGCCGGACAGTTGCGCCGCCACCGAAATGACGAACACCGGGGTGTCCTCGTCCGCACCGTGCGGCAGCCCGCCGAACATCGTGCTCACCTGCCTTCGAGAAGTTCGGTGATCTCCGGTCGCGGATCGTGCTCGGACATGGCCTCCGCGTAGGCCTCCAGCGCTTCACGGGCCTTGTCGTCCAATTTGGACGGTATGGCCGCCTGCAGGGTGACCAGCAGGTCGCCCTGCGAGCCGTCCCGTTTCGCGATTCCCTTGCCGCGCACGCGAAGCACGCGACCGCTCGCCGTACCCTGCGGCACCTTCAGTGAGACCTTGCCCTCGAGCGTCGGCACGGTGATCGTGCCGCCGAGGGCCAGCTCCGCGAAGGACACCGGCACGGCGATCGTCAGGTCGAGGTCCTGGCGCCCGAACACCGCGTGCGGCGCGACGTGCACGCGGACGTACAGGTCGCCCGGCTGCGCGCCGCCCTTGCCCGGTTCGCCCTGGCCCGCCAGCCGGATCCGCTGGTCGTCGGCGACGCCCGGCGGGATCCGCACGGTCAGGGTGCGGGTGCGGGTGCTGACGCCCTCGCCCGCGCATTCCGGGCAGGGGTCGTCGATGATCGTGCCGCGGCCGCGGCAGTCGCGGCACGGCTCGGAGAACGCGAACGCGCCCTGGCTCCGGCTGACCAGCCCGCTGCCCTGACAGGTCGAACACGTCCTCGGGGAGGTCCCCGGCTTCGCGCCGTTCCCGCCGCAGGTGGAACAGGTCGCCGGGCTCGACAGCCTCAGCGGCAGGGTCGCGCCCTTGACCGCCTCGGTGAAGTCGATCCGGACGTCGGTCTCCACGTCCGCGCCGCGCTGCGGGCGGTTCGCCGTGGCACCGGCCGCGCCGCCGCGGCGGCCGAAGAGACCGCCGAGGATGTCGCCGAGCCCGCCGAAACCGGCCTGCTGCTGACCACCCGACTGACCGAAGATGTCGCCGACGTCGAAACCGCCGCTTCCGCCGCCACCACCCGGGAAGCCGAAGCCGCCCGGACCGCCGGAGCCGAAGAGGCGGCGGGCCTCGTCGTACTCCTTGCGCTTGGACGTGTCGGAAAGAACGCCGTACGCCTCGGAAACCGCCTTGAACTTCTTCTCGGCCTCCGCGTTGCCCGCGTTGGCGTCGGGGTGGTTCTCCTTGGCCAGCTTGCGATAGGCCTTCTTGATCTCGTCCGCGGTGGCGTCGGAGGAGACGCCCAGCTCACGGTAGAAGTCCTTACCGATCCATTCCCGTGCACTCACCGAACGTCTCCTCCTTTCACGCCGTATCGCCGATCAGCGGTTGTTCTCATCGAAGAGCTCGCCCTCGAGGGGCAGCTCGCCGCCCACGGGCGGGTCCACCGGGGCGTCCTGTGCCGCCGGCGCCGGAGCCGGGGCGGCACCTGGCTCGTGGTCGGTGACCCCGACCAGCGCCGCGCGCAGCACGCGCTCGCCGAAGCGGTAACCGCGGCGCATGACCGTGGTGACCGTCGGTCCGGCGACGTCCGGCGAGGTGCTGTGCTGGACGGCCTCGTGCACGCTCGGGTCGAAGGGCTCGCCCTCGGCGCCGAACGGCTCGAGCCCCGATCGCTGCAGGCTCCCGACCAGCTTCTCGCCGACCGCCTTGAACGCACCGGTCAGATCGCCGTGCTGCCCCGCGCGCTCGAGGTCGTCGAGCAGCGGGAGCAGGTCGGCGACGACCGACGCCTTGGCGCCGGTGACGACCTGTTCGCGGTCGCGGTCCACGCGCTTGCGGTAGTTGGCGTACTCCGCCTGGAGACGCTGGAGGTCGGCGGTGCGTTCCGCCAGCTCCTTCTCCAGGTCGGTGGCCACCGACACCGAATCGTCCATGATGGAGTCCCCGAGGCCGGGGCCCGCGTGGGTCGCGAGCACCGGCTCGACGGGCTCCACCGGGTCTTGCGAGGGAGCGGCGTGCTTCGGGCCATCCTGGGATTCGGGCGCCGGGGCGGGCGGGCGGACCTCACCGGTCAGCGGATCGATCCGCCTGCGGTCCCGCACGACCACCGGTTCCTCCGGGCCCCGGCCCTCGGTCTCGTCGTAGCGTCCCGTCACTTCTTGTCCTTCTCGTCCTCTTCGACGATCTCGGCGTCGACGACGTCGTCGGCCTTGGCCTGCGAACCGGTGCCCGCGCCGGCGGAACCGGTCGCGCCTTCACCGGCGGCGGCGTCATCGGCGGCGTTGCCCGCCGCGTTGGCGTAGAGCGCCGTGCCGAGCTCCTGCGAAGCGGTGTTCAGCTTCTCGATGGACTCGCGGATCTTCGCCGAGTCGGTGCCCTTGAGCGCCTCGTTGGCCTCGTCGATCGCGGACTTCACCTTGCCCTTGAGCTCCTCGGGCAGCTTGTCCTCGTTGTCCTTGACGAACTTCTCGGTCTGGTAGACGAGCGTCTCCGCCTGGTTGCGGGTCTCCGCCTCCTCGCGGCGCTGCTTGTCCTCCTCGGCGTGCGCCTCGGCGTCCTTGACCATGCGCTCGATGTCGTCCTTCGGCAGCGCGGAGCCACCGGTGATCGTCATCGACTGCTCCTTGTTCGTGCCGAGGTCCTTCGCGAGGACGTGCACGATGCCGTTGGCGTCGATGTCGAAGGTGACCTCGATCTGCGGCACGCCACGGGGGGCGGGCGGGAGACCGGTCAGCTCGAACATGCCGAGCTTCTTGTTGTGCGCCGCGATCTCGCGCTCACCCTGGAACACCTGGATCTGCACCGACGGCTGGTTGTCGTCCGCGGTGGAGAAGATCTCCGAACGCTTGGTCGGGATCGTGGTGTTGCGCTCGATGAGCTTGGTGAACACGCCGCCCTTGGTCTCGATGCCCAGCGAAAGCGGGGTCACGTCGAGCAGCAGGACGTCCTTGACCTCGCCCTTGAGCACGCCGGCCTGCAGCGCGGCGCCGACGGCGACGACCTCGTCCGGGTTCACGCCCTTGTTCGGCTCGCGGCCGCCGGTCAGCTCCTTGACCAGGTCCGACACGGCGGGCATGCGGGTGGAACCACCCACGAGCACGACGTGGTCGATGTCGCCGACGGCGACACCCGCGTCACGGATGACGTTGTTGAACGGCTTGCGGGTGCGCTCGAGCAGGTCCGAGGTGATCTTCTGGAACTCGGCGCGGGAGAGCTGCTCGTCGAGGAACAGCGGGTTCTTGTCCGAGTCCACGGTGATGTACGGCAGGTTGATGCCCGCGGAGTTCGAGCTGGACAGCTCGATCTTCGCCTTCTCGGAGGCCTCACGGATGCGCTGGAGCGCCATCTTGTCCTTGGTGAGGTCGATGCCGCTGGAGGCCTTGAACTTGTCGACCAGCCAGGTGACGATGCGCTCGTCCCAGTCGTCACCGCCGAGGTGGTTGTCACCGGATGTCGCGCGGACCTCGACGACGCCCTCGCCGATCTCCAGCAGCGAGACGTCGAACGTGCCGCCACCGAGGTCGAAGACCAGGATGGTCTGTTCCTTCTCGCCCTTGTCCAGGCCGTACGCCAGCGCGGCGGCGGTGGGCTCGTTGACGATGCGGAGCACGTTCAGGCCGGCGATCTGCCCGGCCTCCTTGGTGGCCTGCCGCTGCGCGTCCTCGAAGTAGGCGGGGACGGTGATGACCGCGTCGGTGATGGTCTCGCCCAGGTACGCCTCGGCGTCGCGCTTGAGCTTCATCAGCACACGGGCGCTGATCTCCTGCGAGGTGTAGGCCTTGCCGTCGATCTCGGTCTTCCAGTCGGTCCCGACGTGCCGCTTCACCGACCGAATGGTCCGGTCGACGTTCGTCACCGCCTGGTTCTTCGCCGGCTGACCGGTCAGCACTTCGCCGTTCTTGGCGAAGGCGACGATCGAGGGAGTGGTGCGTGAACCTTCCGAGTTGGCGATGACCGTCGGCTCGCCGCCCTCAAGGACAGCGACGACCGAGTTGGTCGTGCCGAGGTCGATGCCGACCGCTCGCGCCATGGTGTGATCCTCCTGCTAGTTCTTGACCTGCGTGTTCGCCCCCACCTTGAGTGGGTGCCACGCAAGTTCTATCGGGATGATGCGGTCTCCGTCAAGCCGGACTTGAGTCGACTGCACTCAACCTTGTACCCGGCTCAACGTGCGACCCGGGCGTCTTGTTCCCGGACTACCGGCAGACCGTGCCCGGGGCGGGTGTGAGCCCGCTCACCAGGTACTTCACTTCTTCGGTGCGCACGCAGGCCGAGTTGAGCAGCCCCGTGTGCCCGTATCCGGCGTCGACCAGCAACGCCGAGTTCTCGATGTTCCGCGCGAGCCCCTTCGCCCAGACGAGTGGCGTCGCCGGATCGTGTTCGCCGCCGACCACGAGGATCGGCGCCGCGCCCTTCACCTTCTGCGGCCGCGGCAGGTACGCCGAGGGCACGGACCAGCCCGCGCAACCGCTCGCCATGTCCCAGAACTCCGAATACCGCCAGCTGTGCGGCGCGAGGGTCTTCACCAGCCCCTGCATCACCCGCATGTCGGCGTAGGAGGTGAACGGCGAGCCGAAGTCGTGGCAGCCGATCGAGCGGTACGCGCCGTAGGACGGGTCCAGCTGCGAGTAGGGCAGCAGCCCGTCCGCGTTCCCCGAGGCCGCGTCGGCGATCCCCTTCGCGATCTCCGGCCAGAACGCGGGAAGGATGAGCGAGCCGTAGAGACCGGACGCCATTTCCTCGCCGGTCACGTTCCGGCCGAGTTGCTTCGACGGCACGCCGCCGGGCGTCGCCATGAGCGCGTCGTAGGTGGCGAGGACATCTTTGCCGCGAAGCGCGCAGTCCGCCGCCGTCGTGCACCACTTCGCGAAGTCTTTGAGGGCGCTTTCGGTCGCGATGGCCTCGTCGAGGACGGCCAGCCGCGTCGGCCGCGAATGGTCGACGGCGCCGTCGAGCACCATCGCCCGGACGCGCTTCGGGTACTTCTCCGCATACACGGCACCGAGTTCGGAACCGTAGGAGACGCCGAGCCAGTTCACCTTCGGCTCACCCAGCGCGACCCGGATCGCTTCGACGTCGTCCGCGGCGTGCCAAGTGTCCACAGAGGACAACTCGGGTCCGGTCCGCTTGAGACACTCGTCGCCCGAAGCGCGGTTGTGCGCGATGAGCTTGTCGTAGTCCGCGCGACTGCGCGGGAACCGGCTGATCGACGGATCGTGCAGATCCGGCCCGCAGGTGATCGCGGGTGTGCTGTCGCCGACGCCGCGCGGGTCGAACCCGATGACGTCGAATCGCTGCCGCACTTCGGCCATCTCGGGCTTGTCCAGCGCGAACCCGCGACCGCCGTACTTGAGCACAGTGACCCCGGCGCCGCCGGGACCGCCCGGGTTCGTCAGCAGCGAACCGACGCGGCGCGCCGGATCGGTCGCGGGCAGCTTCGCCAGCGCGATCGAAACGGTGCCGCTCACCGGAAGGCTCGCGCATTCCAGCGTCGGCGCGTACTCGGTCGCGCAGGGCTTCCAGTCGAGCCGGGGCGCGGCCGACGCGGGCAGTGCGGAGAGCGGAAGCAGGGTCAGCGCGGTGACCACCGCGAGAGCCTTCATACGGGCTTCACCGTGATCGAGCCGGTGCCGGACTTGAGGTCCAGGACGTTCGCCGAAGCCTGGTCCTGCCGCACGCCGGCGGTTTCGACCCCGCCGGTCTCCGAGCTGGCGTTGATGCGATACGCGCCGTCGGGAACGGTGACGGTGACCTTCCCGGTGTCGGCGCTCGCGGTGACCATGCCCGGTTTGGCCAGCCCGACCTTGATGTCACCGGTACCGGTGACCATTTTCACCGGTCCGGTCGAGCTCAGGACCTCGAGATCCCCGGTGTCACCCCGGAGGTCCACCGCGGCCGCCCGGGTGAGCGTGATCTTGCCGGTCCCGATGCCGCCGGAGATCGCCAGCTCGCGCGGGACCACGACCTCGTAGTCCACGCCGCACTGGCTGCAGCCGCCGAGGATCAGCGTGCCGTTCTCGACACTGTGCGTCTTGCCGGGATTCTTTCCGGTGTAGGTCACTTCGCGGCGCAGCGAGACCGGCGCGCCGTCCTCGACCCGGAGCGTGACCCCGCCGACCGGGACGTCCACCTTGATCGCGGTGATCTGCTCGGTGACCGGCGTCCCGTCGCTCAGCTTCTCGCGGCTTTCACCCGTGCAGCCGACGACCCCGAAGGCCACCAGCGCGCCGAGAGCGAGCGCGCCGAGGACGCGCTTTTCCTTGTTCCCCATGAGAAAGTGTTCCCCCGATAAAGTCCGTCAGGCCGCTTTGACCGTGACGCTTCCGCTGTCGGTGTTGAGATCGAGCTTGTGCTGGGCCGAACCCGACTGGTTGACGTCGATGTCGCGGTGGCCGCTGTCGGTGGTGCCGGTGACGTTGTAGTCGCCGGAAGGCACCTGGACCTCGATCGAACCGCTGTCGGTCCGCGCGGTGACGTCGGCGCCCGTGACCAGTTCGAGGTCGATCCGGCCGCTGTCGGTGCGGGCTTCGACGTTGCCGCCGAGCCGTTCCCCCTTGATGGCACCGGAAGCGGCCTGCACGGTGACGGCCTGTCCGATGTTCGCCAGTTCGACGCGACCGGCGTCGGACTTCACCTTCACGGTGCCCGGCACGTCGCGCACCTCGACCCGGCCGGAGTCGACGGTGATATCCACAGTGGACGCCCCGGCGATGTCCACCGACCCCGAGTCGAGCCTGCCCGAGACCGGGATCCCCGCCGGGACGGTCACTTCGTAGGCGACCTCGCAGTTGTTGCCGCAGCCTTCGAGGACCAGGGTGTCGCCGTCCACGCGGTAGGCGTCGCCCGGCTTGTTCCACCGGTATTCGAACGACTGGTGGACCTTCACCGGGCCGCTGCCCGTGCGGATCTTGAGTGCGCCCTCGTCGTTGTCGACGCGGACGTTCTTGATCTGCTGGGTGAGCTCGGCGGTCGCCTCCGCGTCGGACGGCCACCACCAGCCGAGACCGGTGAGCACACCGACGCCGATCAACGCGATGCCTCCGAGTGCGAGGAGTGGGCGCGCCATGGTCTTGAGTCCCTCCAGAGCAGGTTTTCGTGTAGCTCGACGCTAAAGGCAGCGCGACGGGTTGGACATAGGGGTAACCCCCGGATTCGTCCCTGAGAACGCACCGGGGTCCTCGGGGTCATAACCTGGCTTCGTCATCTGTTCCACGACCAGGAGGACGCATGCCGCAGGCACCCGATCCGTACGACTTCCTGCCCGATCTGCCTGCCTTCACCTTGAGCAGCATCGACATCGAAGAAGGCGGCTTCCTGCCGACACCCCAGCTTTCCGGGATCTTCGGCGCGGGCGGCGAAGATCGCTCCCCGCAGCTGTCCTGGGACGGCTTCCCCGACGGGACCAAGAGTTTCGCCGTGACCTGCTACGACCCCGACGCCCCGACGGCGAGCGGGTTCTGGCACTGGGCGGTGTTCGATATCCCGGCGTCGGTGAACGCGCTGGCCGCGAACGCGGGCGACGAAGCGGGCTCCGGCCTGCCGGCGGGCGCAGTCACTCTGAAGGGGGACGGCGGCGTGAAGCAGTTCCTCGGCGCCGCCCCGCCGCCCGGACACGGGCCGCACCGGTACATCTTCGCGGTGCACGCTGTCGACGTCGAAAAGCTGGACGTCGGGGAGGACGCTACGCCGGCTTTGCTGGGGTTCAACCTGTTCAGCCACGCGCTCGGGCGGGCGACGCTCACGGCGCTGCACGAAAACAAGGGCTGACGCCGACATTTCCGTGAAGGTCTCCTTCCCTACTCTCAAGGTAGGGAAGGAGACCTTCACGGACTTTAGGCCTGCCCGTTCGGCCGCGACCGCTCCATGTACTGCCCCTCCGGAGGGTCGCCGAAGCCGAACTGCCGGTACAGCCCGTGCGCGTCGGCGGTGTGCAGCATCCACCGGAACGCCGCGCCCGGCCCGTTGTCGATCATCTCCCGGACCAGTTCCTTGCCGAGCCCCGCGCCACGCGCCTCGTCGACGACGAAGACGTCCGCGAGGTACGCACTGCCGATGGTGTCGGAGAACGCCCGCGCGAAGCCGACCATCCGCCCTGTCGAAGTCTCGTACGCGCCGACGACGCGCCACGCGTTCCTGAAGACCTTCTCGACCAGCTCGCGGTCTCGCCACTTGCCCCAGTAGACGCCGGTGGACAGGCACTTCCACACCACGTCGAGGTCCACCCGTGCCGGGTCGTCATCCATTTCGTATGCGCCGACAGTCCTCATGATCCGCACGTTACCCAGCAGGTCAACGGGGTTTCAGCAGATAGTCCACCACCGGCCGCAGCTCGTCCGCGGACGGCGGCTCGTCGTCGATGAGGCCCTGGATCAGGAGTCCGTCGATCCCGGCGAGGAACACCCGGAACGCGACCTCGTCGTCGTGCCGGACCATCGAGGTCAGCACGTCCAGCCAGCGCCGCGCGGCGGGCCGCAGCTCGGGTTTGCGCGCGGCCAGCAGGTACAGCTCGTACTCCGCCATCGTCCGCCCGCGCCGCGGGCCCAGCGCCTCCGCGAGCAGCCCGGCGACCTCTTCCGCGCCGCGGCTGCCGCGGGACCGGGCGCGGTCGATCATCCAGTAGACCTCGGTCGCCATGTCCCTCGCGCACGAGATGAGGGTCGCGATCAGCAGGTCGTCGAGGCTGGAGAAGTGATAGGTCGTCGAAGCCGTCGGCACGCCCGCCTCGGTGGCGACCGTCCGATGGGTGACACCGGCGACGCCGTCCCGTTCGATCACCCGCAGCGCGGCCGCGATGATCTCCTCGCGCCGCTTCTCGCCCCTGGCCTTCCGGCCGTCGACCTGGATCTTCACTTAGTGCGCGCTCCCGACCTCGATCAACACGACCCCGCCGACCACCAGTGCCAGCCCGGCGATGACGGAGAGGTTGACCGGCTCCTTGAAGAACACGATGCCGACGGCCGCCACCAGCGCGACACCGGCCGCGGCCCAGATCGCGTAGGCGACGCTCACCGGCACGCCCGCCTTCAGAACGTACGCGAGCGCGACGAACGCGAAGGCGTATCCGACCACCACGACGATCGACGGTCCGACCTTGGAGAAGCCCTCGGAGAGCTTCAGCGAGACCGTGGCCGTCACCTCGGCGGCGATGGCGAAAGCGAGCAGAAGGTACGCACCCATGTCACAAAAACTACCTGGACGATCGTCTTAAAACAAAGAGAGGCGTACACCACATCGGTGGGACTTGGGCGCGGCCAGTGGGTTACCCATCAGTAAGAAGCATTAGTCTGCCCGAACCACCACAGCTTCACTCGGACGAAAGGCACCCGACGATGGGCGCTGTACAGCTGACGCTCGGCGGGATCGCGGTCCTGCTCGGCGTCGTCGCCTGGGGAATGTTCTTCGCGACCATCGCCCGCTTCGTGCGGGTGATCCGCCTCGGTCAGCCGGACTCGACCCGCAACGGCCCGTTCGTGCCGCGGATGAAGACCCTGATCAAGGAATTCGCCGCGCACACCCGCATGAACAAGGTCAAGAGCGTCGGCCCGGCGCACTGGCTGGTCATGTGGGGCTTCCTGCTCGGGTCGCTGGCCCTGTTCGAGGCGTACGGCGAGGTCTTCGTCCCCACCTGGGGCTGGCCCATCCTCGACGACTGGTCGCTGTTCCAGCTGCTCATGGAGCTGCTCGGGGTCGGCACGATCGTCGGCATCCTGGTCCTGATGGGGATCCGCCAGAAGAACCACCCGCGCCGCGCGGACCGGCAGTCCCGTTTCCAGGGCTCCAACTTCAAGTGGGCGTACTTCATCGAGGCCGTCGTGCTCATCGAGGGCATCGGCATCATCGGCGTCCGCGCCGCGAAGTCCGCGCTGGACGTCCACGAAACGCCGGTCTGGGCCGCGTTCGTCTCGCACCCGCTCGGCGAACTGCTGCCCGCCAGCGCGAACCTGGTCACGGTGTTCGCGTTCGTCAAGCTGATGAGCGCCACGATCTGGCTGATCGTCGTCGCGCGCACGATGACCATGGGCATCGCCTGGCACCGGTTCAGCGCCTTCTTCAACATCTACTTCAAGCGCGAGGCCGACGGTGGCGTCGCGCTGGGCGCGCTCAAGCCGATGATGAGCAACGGCAAGGTGCTCGACCTCGAAGAGGCAGACCCGGACGAGGACACCTTCGGCGTCGGCAAGGTCGAAGACTTCAGCTGGAAGGGCTGGCTGGACTTCTCGACCTGTACCGAATGCGGCCGCTGCCAGTCGCAGTGCCCCGCGTGGAACACCGGCAAGCCGCTTTCGCCGAAGCTGCTCATCACGCAGCTTCGCGACCACGCCTACGCGAAGGCGCCGTACCTGCTCGCGGGCGGCAAGCGCGACATGGCCGGCGACGAGGTTGGCCTGTCCGGGGACAACATGTACGCGGGGATCGACGTCCTCGCGATCGCCGAGTCCCAGAAGGCGCTCATCGGCGACGACGGCGGGATCATCGACCCCGAGGTGCTGTGGTCCTGCACCTCCTGCGGCGCGTGTGTCGAGCAGTGCCCGGTGGACATCGAGCACGTCGACCACATCGTCGACATGCGCCGCTACCAGGTGATGATCGAGTCCTCGTTCCCCAGCGAGCTCAACGGGATGTTCAAGAACCTGGAGAACAAGGGCAACCCGTGGGGCCAGAACGCCAAGGACCGGCTCGCCTGGACCGAGGACCTGGACTTCGAGGTGCCGGTGTTCGACGGCGACCTCGGCGACACCGAGTACCTCTTCTGGGTCGGCTGCGCCGGCGCGTTCGAGGACCGCGCGAAGAAGACCACGCGCGCCGTCGCGGAACTGCTGCACATCGCGGGCGTGAAGTACACCGTGCTCGGCTCGGAGGAGTCCTGCACCGGCGACCCGGCCCGCCGCGCGGGCAACGAGTTCCTGTTCCAGATGCTGGCACAGCA
Source organism: Amycolatopsis sp. NPDC102522 (assembly GCF_055584485.1). Lineage (NCBI taxonomy): Bacteria > Bacillati > Actinomycetota > Actinomycetes > Pseudonocardiales > Pseudonocardiaceae > Amycolatopsis > Amycolatopsis sp. NPDC102522. The sequence continues at coordinate 672,596 of NZ_JBVJLY010000001.1, forward strand.
GAACGTCGAGATCCTGAACTCGGTGTTCGAGGGCCGCGAACGCAAGGCGCGCAAGGTGGTCGTCACCTGTGCCCACTGCTTCAACACCCTCGCGAACGAGTACCCGGAACTGGGCGGCCAGTTCGACGTCGTGCACCACACGCAGTTGCTCAACCGTCTCGTGCGGGAAAAGCACCTGACCCCGGTGGCCGCGGTCGCCGAGGACGTCACCTACCACGACCCGTGCTACCTGGGCCGTCACAACAAGGTCTACGACGCTCCGCGCGAGCTCGTCACCGCGTCGGGCGCGCAGCTGCGGGAGATGCCGCGGCACGGCGACCGCTCGATGTGCTGTGGTGCCGGCGGCGCGCGGATGTGGATGGAAGAGAAGATCGGCAAGCGGATCAACGTCGAGCGCGTGGACGAGGCGCTCGGCACCGCGCCGTCGAAGATCGCGACCGGCTGCCCGTTCTGCAAGGTGATGCTCAATGACGGTCTCACCGCGCGCCAAAGCGACGGCCAGGCGAGCGAGAAGGTCGAAATCGTCGACGTCGCGCAGCTGCTGCTGACCGCCGTCAAGCGCAAGCCGGAACCGCAGCTGGTCCCGGCGGGAGCGCCGTCCCTGGACGCCGTCTCAGATGCCGAACTCGACGAGAAGGCCGAGAAGCCCGCCGTCGAGAAGGCCGCCGAGACACCGCTCCCGGAGGAAGACAAGTAGAACTTTTCGAGGTCGGAGGGAACATTCTCTCGCACATAATGCGAGAGAATGTTCCCTCTTGTTTTATCCCGGACATGACCATTCCGTTCCCATTACCCGTTCGGCGGTACACCGTGGCGATAGGCTGCAGCGGATCCGAAAAAAGGGGTGAGGAAAATCAATGGGCAACCGTCACGAACTCCGTCCGGGCAAGGAACACCGCCTCGCGATGCCGGGATCGTCGACGCTGCGTCCGCCTGCCCGCCTCCCTTCGGCCGCGGCACTCGCCAGAATGGCCCAGGAAGCGACCATCCCCAGCATCCCGGCCGCTCGGCGACCGTCGCGACAGGAACGGCAGCGCACGCGCGTCCGCCCGTACGTCCGCACGGGCGGACGCACGCAGTCCAAGCGAAACTTCGCCATCGAAGCGATGATCTCCGTCCGGAACGACGCCCCCTGGAACGCGCCGGGGTTCAGCGTCGAATTCCATTCGGTCCGATCACTGTGCCGCCGTCCGGCTTCCGTGGCCGAAGTAGCGTCGTCACTAAGCGTTCCGCTCGGCGTCGCAAAGGTCCTTTTGGGTGATATGGCCGAACTCGGTCTGGTTACCGTTCATGAAACGCAGGCTGAATTCGACGGTCATCCGGCACTCGCCTTGATGGAACGCGTCCTGCAGGGTTTGCGTCGCCTGTGAGATCGGCCCACTCGCACTACGCTGCGCTAGGTGAGTGAAGAAACCGGTGGCGAAAGCACCCTGACGGTGGTGCTGGCGGGTGGGGTCAACCTCGCCATCGCCGTACTCAAACTGATCGCCGGGATCATCACCGGTTCCGGCGCGATGCTGTCCGAAGCCGTGCACTCGGTGGCCGACACGATCACCGAAGTACTCCTGCTGACAGCACTGAAACGCTCGGACCGTCCCGCCGACCGCGTCCACCCCTTCGGCTACGGCAAGGAGCGGTACTTCTGGTCGCTGCTCGCGGCGGTGTCGATCTTCGCCTCCGGCGCGATGTTCGCGCTCTACGAAGGCTTCTCGACGGTGTTCGGCGAAGAGACCGAGCAGACCGACCCGATCGTCGGCTACATCGTGCTCGCGATCGCCTTCGTCCTCGAGTCCGTCTCGTGGTTGCAGGCCGTGCGGCAGGTGCGGCGTGACGCCGCCGACGCGGGCCAGAAGATCTCGGTCTACCTGCGGATGATCGACGACCCGGCGCCGAAGACCGTCCTGTTCGAAGACTCGGCCGCGCTGATCGGCCTGCTGCTCGCGTTCGCCGGGATCGGGCTGCACCAGCTCACCGGCTCGCATATCTGGGACGGTGCGGCGTCGATCGCGATCGGTGTGCTGCTGGCGCTGGTCGCCTACGTGCTCGGGCGCACCAACCGCGGCCTGCTGATCGGCAGGCAGGCGGATCCGAGGCTGGTCCGCGGGGTGCGTGACCATCTGCTGGGCGCGCCCGAGATCGAGGCCGTCGTCGACCTGCAGACCATGCTGATGGGCACCGATCAGGTGCTCGTCTGCACCCGTGTCGACTTCGACGACGCGCTGGGCGCGGCGGACGTCGAACGTGCCTGCGTCCGGATCGCGGCCGAACTGACCCGGGAGTTCGGCGACGTCACCGAGGTGTTCATCGAACCGGTCCCGCGTACGGATCCCGAGCTGCGCGCGGCGGTACTGGCCCGCTACGGCGAAATCGCCGAACGGTGGGAAAAGGGTCAGTAGCCGAAGTTCTGCGTCCAGTACATGCCCTTGGTGTTGACGCCGACACCGATCTTCTTCAGCTTGCAGTTGAGGATGTTCGCGCGGTGGCCCTCGGAGTTCATCCAGGCGTCCATCACCTTGGCGGCGTTCGACTGGCCCTTGGCGATGTTCTCGGCGCCGGGCTTGTCGTAGCCGGCGGACCGGATGCGCTGGTCGAACGTGACGCCTTCCGGCGTGGTGTGGGAGAAGTAGTTCCGGGCCGACATGTCGTCGCTGTGGCCCTGCGCGGCGGCGGCGAGGTGGGACTCGTTGCTCACCGGCGAGCAGCCTGCGTCGGCGCGCTCGGAGTTGACGAGATCGATGACCTGACCGGAGAGCGAGCTGTCCTGCGAACGGGGCGGTTCCGGAGCCTTGCTCGGGGTGGGCTTGGGGGCCTCGGAAGGCTTCGGCGGCTCGGCCGGGGCGGAGGACGAGCTGGGCGGGGCGGAGGAAGACGTGGGAGCCGCCGAGGACGACGTCGGAGCTGCCGAGCCGGGCGCGGCGCCGTCCTGAGCGGGAGCGGACGTCTGGCCGAAGTAGGCGGGAGGCTTCGCGAGGGCGTCGCCGGATCTGCCCTTGGTGTCGGGGACGCTCAGCGACAGGTTGCTCAACGCGGTGCCCTGGAACCGATCGGTCACCATCAGGTAGCTCGCGCTCGCGATCACCCCACCCAGCAGCACGCTGAGCGTGACAAGCAGTAACCGGCTTCTTGTTCTATTGGGGGACACGGGGCCGAAAACTATCACGAACTGGTTACGGCAATACCCCCGAAAGTAGTAATACCGGTCAGCGGTCGCTTTGGGTGATCACTTCCGTGGACTCATGGGTGATCGCGGTCGCGTCGGCCAAGAACCGGAGGACGGTCTCCAGCTCACCGTCCGTATAACCCACGCAGACCTCGCGGACCCGCTTCACCAGGTGATCCCACATCGGCGCGGCGGAGGCCATCATCGCCCCGTCGATCTCGATGAGCACCTTCCGCCGATCCTCGGGATGCGGTTTCCGCGTGACGACACCCTTGCCCACAAGCCTGTCGATGAGCGCGGTGATCGACGCCGGTGCGAGCCCCGAAAGCTGCGAGAGCGCCTTCGGCGTCTGCGGACCGAAGCGGGCGAGATAGTCGGCCACCTTGCTTTCGACAGCCGAAAGGCCGCCCTGTTCGGCGATCGCCGAATGGAACATGACCGTCTCCGTCGACAGGGCACGCGAGCCGTTGAGGATCCGCTCGACCAGTTCCGCTCGCTCGCTTGACACATCGGCCAGCCTAGCGGAGTCTTTAGTTCGATAGAACGAATTAGTTTCTAAGAGATTCGATGGGGTGAACTACATGGCGAAGGTACTGATCGCCGGCGGGGGTATCGCGGGCACGATCACGGCGATCGCACTGCACGAGACCGGCCACGAGCCGGTGATCCACGAGGCGTACGACAGGACCGCGGAGGGGGTCGGCGCGTTCCTGACCCTCGCGGTGAACGGGCTGGACGCCTTGGCGCCGCTGGGCCTGAAAGGCCTGGTCAAGGACCTGGGATTCGACACGCCGCGGATCAAGATGCAGCTGGGGAACGGGCGCGAGCTGGCGGACTTCGCGCTCGGCGGGCAGCTGGAAGACGGCACCGTGAGCCAGACCGTGCTGCGCTCCGACCTCTACGTCGCCCTTCGCGACGAAGCCGTCAGACGCGGCATCGAGGTCCGCTACGGCAAGCGTCTGGCCGACGCGCGCGACACCGGCAGCGGCGTGCACGCGACGTTCGAGGACGGTTCGTCGTCCGAAGGTGACCTGCTGATCGGCGCGGACGGGCTCCGGTCGCGGGTGCGGGAGCTCATCGACCCGCAGGCGCCGTCGCCGCGCTACGTGCCGCTGCTGAACACCGGCGGGCTGGCCGAGGGCCCGCGCCTGGACGACGAACCCGGCGTCATGCACATGACCTTCGGCAAGCGGCTGTTCTTCGCGCACGTCGTCCACCCGGACGGTGGCGTCTGGTGGTTCGCGAACGTCCCCCGGAAGCAGGATCCGTCGCAGGCCGAGCTCACCGCGATGACCGGTGACGCCTGGCGCGAGGACCTGATCCGGCAGCTGGCGGTGGACCGCACCCCGGCCGTCGAGATCGTGCGCGCGACGCGGGAGATCTACCGGCCGTGGGCGACCTACGACTTCCCGAGCGTGCCGACCTGGCGGACGGACCGGATGGTCATCATCGGCGACGCCGCCCACGCCACCTCACCGGCGGCGGGGCAAGGCGCCGCGATGGCGATCGAGGACGCCGTCACGCTGGCGCGATGCCTGCGTGACGTGCCCTCGATCCCGAAGGCACTCGCCGTCTACGAAGGACTGCGGCGCGAGCGCGTCGAAGCCGTCGTCGAGCGCGGCAAGCGCAACGGCGACGCGAAGGCTGTCGGCCCCGTCGGACGGGTGATCCGGGACTTCTTCCTCTCGCGGGCGTTCAAGAACCCGCCGGCCGACGATCCGAACGCCTTCATGTGGCGGCACCGGATCGACTGGGAGGCGCCGGTGAGCTGACCGCGCTACCTCCAGGTGTCGACGCGGTGGAAGTTCTTGTACGCGCGGCTCGGGGTCGGTCCCCGCTGCCCCTGGTAGCGCGAACCGGCCTCGTTCGAGCCGTACGGGAACTCCGCCGCGCTGGACAGGCGGAAGATGCAGAGCTGGCCGATCTTCATGCCGGGCCAGAGCGTGATCGGCAGGTTGGCCACGTTCGACAGTTCGAGGGTGATGTGGCCGGAGAAGCCCGGGTCGATGAAGCCCGCGGTGGAGTGCGTGAGCAGGCCGAGGCGGCCAAGGGAGGACTTGCCCTCCAGGCGGCCGGCGAGGTCGTCGGCGAGCGTGACGGTCTCGTACGTCGAACCCAGCACGAACTCGCCGGGGTGAAGGACGAAGGGGTCTTCGCCCTCCTTCTCGACCAGCGACGTCAGCTCGTCCTGCTGGAGCTGCGGGTCGATATGCGTGTACTTGCTGTTGTCGAACACGCGGAAGAAGCGGTCGAGTCGCACGTCGATGCTCGACGGCTGGACCATCGTCGGGTCGAACGGGTCGACGCCGAGACGGCCGGCGTCGAGCTCTTTACGGAGGTCACGGTCGCTGAGGAGCACGTGCTCAGCGTAGTCAAGCGGCCTTCATGTGCCTGCCGTAGGTGGTGTCGGGCCGGAACACCTTGTCGACCTGGCGGAGGTAGTGGCGCCGTCCGGCGGCCCCGATCAGCTCCTGGAGCGCCGTCGCCCCCGGCACCACCCGGCGGACCGTCTCGGCGGCGAAGTTGACTCCCGCCACCGCGACCACGGCCGCCTGCGCGATCGGATCGTCGGGCAGCTCCAGGAAGTCGGCGTTGGTCTTGCCCAGGAGAAGCCTGCTGATCGCGCCGTGCCCCGCGACCGACACGTGCGCGAGGACCTTGCCGAGCGCGCCCCTGCCCTCGCCGATGCCGGCGTGGGACTTCATGAGCGCCGCGGCGAGCCGCTTGGAGTCGTCGTCGGGGATGAACTCGGTGGTCGCGAGCAGCCACAGCAGCCGCCAGGCGTCCTCCTCGTCGGCCGGGAGGAGTTCCTCGTCGACGCCCATCAGCCAGCCGACGTAACGCCAAAGGTGCAGGATGTCGGCGCGCTCGCGGGCGCTGTAGCGGAGCCCGAGCAGCTGCGTGCCGAAGACGTAGACGAGAGAGAAGAGCAGGAGCGTGCCCGCGGTCTGGACCTGGTTGACCGGCTTGTCCCAAGCGGCGTAATCCCAGTCCTTGCGGCGATTCATGGCCGCGCGGACGTGCGCGTGCACCACCCGCACCCGCAACGCGGACTCGTACCCACGGCCACCGAGCACCAGCGCGCCCGGAGTCGTCACGTGGATCCACCAGGTCGCCGTCTCGACAAGGCGACGTGACGCCTTGTACTCGATCTCGCCGGTGCCGACGAGCGACTTCGTGGCACGCGACGCGAGATAACCGCCCATCAGCGAGACGTCGCCGAGCGGAAAAAGCCCGAGCAACCCGGCGCGCGTGATCGCCCGCGCCCCGCGGTCGAGGCGCTCCGGATCGACCCAGTACGGCGTCGCCTCTACGTTGCGGAAGAAGGCTTCGAGCTCCTCCGGCGGATCCTCGACGCTGTCGATGCCTTGCCGCAGCGCCTGTTCGAGCTTTCCTTGGGCGCCTTTCCGCAGCAACGGCACCAGCACGTCGGCCGCCGGGTCCTCCCGCTGCGCGAACTTCCGCAGCCGCGCCACCTGGCGCTCGTCACCCCTGATGTCGCCGTCGATGAACAGCCTCGACGCGACCCGGAACCCGCCTTGACGGAACAGTTCGGGGTCAGGCAGCTTCTCGCCCATCCGGATCACCTCCGAGGTAGACAACAAGTGTTGTCACTTTCGTCGGCGACGTCAAGGTGGGCGGGGTCTTGGCAAGAGGAGATCCGGACCATGTATGCTGGCCGAGCACTGCGGATGTAGTTCAATGGTAGAACATCAGCTTCCCAAGCTGAATACGCGGGTTCGATTCCCGTCATCCGCTCTCCTGCGAAAGCCCCAGGTCAGTGGATGTCCACTGAGGACTTGGGGCTTTTGTTTTGGAGTCCACCGTGGCCGCGACCCTCCCGGACGATCTCCGCGTCGACGTCCAAACGCTCTGGGACTACCACGACATGCGGCACGAACTCCGGCCCGCCGACGTCGGGATCGGACTCGGCAGCCACGACCTCGGCGTCGCGATGTTCACCGCGGAGCTGTTCCACGCCGGGACGTTCCCACTCATCGTCGTCACCGGCGCCAACGCGCCGACCACCGTCGAGCGCTTCCCGCGCGGTGAGGCGGTGCACTACCGCGAGCACGCGCTTGAACTGGGCGTGCCGGATGACGCGATCCTGATCGAGCCCGAAGCGCGGAACACCGGGGAGAACGTCACGCTCACGCGACGACTGCTGGAGTCTCGCGGCATTGAGGCCGGGTCGGTCGTTCTCGTCTCGCGGCCGTATCAGCAGCGGCGCGCCTATGCGACTTGCAAGAAGCTCTGGCCTGAGGTCGAGGTTAGGTGCGCTTCGCGGCCATTGCCGCTGGATGACTACATCGAGAGCATCGGCGATGTGGACCGGGTCATCAACATGCTTGTCGGTGACACACAACGGATCACCGTCTATGCCGAACGCGGTTTCGCCGTCCAGCAGGAAGTTCCGAGCAACGTCGTAGAAGCTTACGACCGCTTAGTCCGGGCTGGATTCAAAGAGCGTCTCCTGTGACAGACCACTTGGTTGACATAGAGCCATCTGCGACGTCACGAAGGTAGCTCTGTTCAGCATTGTGAAACGCCGCCCGAGATCACACATTGGGCGCACACCCCGACGACATGACACGTTTGCCCTGCCCCTCAGGTGCCCGCAGCTCAGGGCCATTCAGCATGATCACCAGAAGTAGTCCGAGCCGACAGGTTCGGGGACCCGTCCCCGAACGCCGCAGCTACCGTCCGGGTATGCGGGCAAAGTCGAGTGACAGCACCGCGGCCGTCTTGCTGACCGTCCTGGCGGGGTCGCTGCTCATCCCGCTGTTGCTGATGGGCGGGATCTTCCTCATCATCGGACTGAACACGGGCAGCGACCCGGGGGCGTACACCGTCATCTTCGCCAAGGCGGGTGACGAATGCGGCGCGAAGGGGCAATACCTCGACACGTCCACCGGCGAGCCGCTGCAATGCATGGGCCCTGGAGGGTTCCGGTCGGCCTCGCTCGAATTCCCCGGTTTTTCCCGTGAGCAGAACGACGACGTTCGCCGTTGGCTGACCACGTTGGCGGAGGACGGCGATCTGAGCGTCTTCGACCACCGTTCGGTCCAGGCCAAGATCGACGGGATCGCGGCCGGATTGCCGCCGGGGACGCGGGTGGAACCGGAATCCGGCTCGACGAAGATCTGGATCGGCGCGGCTTTGACAGCCATCGGGCTGTCGCTGTGTTCCGGCTTCGCTTGGCGGTGGTACCAGAACCGTCGGACCGGTTTTTGATTTCCCGCCGTTGTTACGGTGCAGGACATGGAGATCCGGGAGTACCGCGAAGACGACTGGGCGCAGGTCTGGCCGATCGTGCGCGAAGTCGTGCGCGCGGCGGACACGTACACCTACGACCCCGACCTCACCGAAGAAACCTCGCGAGGCCTTTGGGTCGACGAGCCGCCGAGTCGGACGGTGGTCGCGGTCGAGGACGGCCGGGTACTCGGCACGGCCAAGACGGGCCCGAACCGCGGCGGACCCGGATCGCATGTGGCGACGGCCAGTTTCATGGTGGACAAGGAAGTTCGCGGCAAGGGCGTCGGCAGTGCGCTGTGCGCGCACGTCTTGGATTGGGCCAGGGAACAGGGTTTCGCGGGCATGCAGTTCAACGCGGTCGCCGAGTCGAACGTGGCCGGGATCCGAGTCTACGAACGGCTCGGGTTCGCGATCGTCGGGACGGTGCCGGGCGCGTTCGAGCACCCGACGCTGGGGCGCATCGGGTTGCACGTCATGTACTGCGACTTCGGTCGAGGCTGAGGCGTCAGCCTTCGACGAGTTCCCACGGGTCGCCGGCGCTCGGCCGGTCGTACACCTGGCCGGGCGCGGCGCTCAGCACCAGCGCGACGTCCGGGTAAAGCGTGACGGCGTGCTCCATTTCGAGGGCTTCGACCTCGAAGTCCTCGTCCTCCGGCACCTGGAAACCGACGAGCAGCCAGCTGCCGTCGGCCTCGCGGACGACCTGGCGCACGGCGCGGGCCGGGGCGGCGGGGTCGGTGGAGATCTCGGCGAGTTCGGTGCTCACCTGGACTTCTTCCAGCGGCGAGCCCGGATGCGTCCACGCGGCGAGGCGGGCGGCGCGCACCAGGAGGTCTTCTTCGTCGTCATCCGAGTCGGCGACCGAGCTCAGCAGCCACGCGCGCCTCTCCGGGTCCCAGTCGGCGGCCATGCCTGTGGGGAGGCCGGCGAGCACGGTGAGTTCGGGGATGAGCTCCACCGCGTCCCGCAGGGGCAGCGCGCCGAACGCGTCGCGGTTGAGGTCCATGTCCTCGGAGAACTCGTTGCCGTCGCTGATGAACCAGTCACCGTCGTCGTCCAGCACGGCGAACGCGAGGTTCGACGGGTCCTCCACCAGCGACCGGGAGATGATGACCGGCGACTCCGGATCCTGACGCATCGGCCAGTTCTCGCTCGACATGCGGGCTCCCAACGGGGGTTGTCCGGCTGTGGGGCACCATCCCACCATCTCCGGCGTCATCGCCGCGCACCGGACCGGCGGAAGGCTATTCGCTGAGGTCGTACTCGTCGACGTCCAGCGCGGCGGCGGCTTCGGTGAGGAACGCGATCACCGCCGGTGACAAGTGCCAGCCGAATTCCTCGCCGCCGTCACGGTGGTGGAAGTAGCGCACCACCTGCAGTACCGCGCTCGCGCCTTCGTCCACCAGCTTCCGGATCCCCGGGCGGACCGGGGCGAGCCTGCCGATCAAGCCCTCGATCTGGTCGTCGACAGCGCCCGGCCCGCGATGCGTCACCTTCCAGGCGTGCATCCTCGGCAGCCGGTGTTCGGCGGACCTCGATCCCAGTACCTGGGCCTCGTCGGGCGCCATCCCGAGCCGCGCGGTGATCTCCCCGGCGGACACGGTTTCGCTCTTCAAGGCGAAGTAGCAGTACTGGTGGACCTTCATACGCCCGGCACCCTAGCTTTCGGGCAGGCTGACCAGGTGAAACGTGATCAATCGCTTATCGAACGTCTCGCGCGGGAGCGCAATGTCTGGCTGTGCACGCTCCGCCGGGACGATGCCGATCCGCGCGTCAGCCTCGCGCTGGAAGACGGCGACGCGCCCGCTGTCGCCGAAGGTCTGGCACACATCCATCGCGGGGCTTTGCGCGAAGACGTTCTCGCCGCGCTGGCGGCGAAGTACGACGGCTGGGCGGCAGGCGAGGAGATCGCGCCGTTCGGGGCCAGGGTGCTGCTGGAAGTGCCCGTTAAGCGGTGGCTGCTCCGGGGTGTCGCCCAATAGTCTGGAAAGTCCGATACCGATCTTGGGATGGACGATGCTGACCGGTGAACTGATCCGCTTACGGCCGCTGGAACCCGAGGACGCGGACACGCTCTGGCGCTGGCACAACGACCCGGAGGTCACGCGCTGGCTGACCACGGACCACCCGGAATCGCTCGCCCAGATCCGCGAACGCTTCGCCGAGCGGAAGCCCAACAGCTACGGCCGGGCGAGCTTCGCGATCGAGAGCCTCGCTGTCGGCACGCTGATCGGCACCTGCACCCTGCGCGACGCCACCCCGGAACAGGGCCGCGCCGAGCTCGACATCTATCTCGGCGAGAAGGACCACTGGGGCGGCGGCTACGGCACCGACGCCATGCGCACGCTCTGCCGCTACGGCTTCGACATGATGCGGCTGCACCTGATCGCGCTGTGGGTCGTGGTCGACAACGAGGCCGCGATCCACGTCTACAAGAAGCTCGGGTTCCAGGTGGACGGCAGGCATCGGCAGTCGTTCCGCGGCCAGAACGGCGAGTGGCACGACGAGTACCTGATGAGCTTGCTCGAAGGGGAACTTCTCTAGGCCTCCAGTCCTTTCGTGAGCCTGGCGGGTGCCTTCATCCGCCAGGCCTCCTCGATGAGCTCACGCAACTGCGCCTTCTCGACCTTCTCCAGGTCGACGAGGATCGCGCCGTAGCCGTCGTAATGCGGGGTGGTGAAGTACGCGGGGTCGCCGGAGGCCAGCAGGGCCTCCTTCTCCGCGTGCTCGCACAGCAGCATCAGCCCGCCCTCGGCCTCGGTGCGCAGGCGGGCGAAGTTCTTGCCCGCGACCTTGAGCGACGGTGTGCGGTACGAAGTGGACTCCTCGACCTCCGGGAGCCTGCCCGCCAGGTCCACGACTTCTTCCCAGGTCGTCATGGCGGCCATTGTGCCCTGGGTCACTGACAAAACCACCCCACAGACGTCATGAAAGGGTCGTTCAGGACGAAGAACGTCTTGAACGACCCTTTCATGACACTCGCAGGAGCTACGGCAGGGCGATGATCCGGTCCGCGGCCGGCGGAGCGACGCCGGGGTGCGCCCCGAAGTACGCGATCAGCGCGTCCAGGTCCACCGGACCACCGGACAGGTTGGTCCCCTTCGTGAACTCGGTGAAGCCGTCCCCGCCGGCGGCGAGGAAGTTGTTCACCGAGACGCGGTACGACGCCGCCGGGTCGATCGGCGCGCCGTTGAGCGTCAGGTCCGAGATGCGCGAACCCTGGGCCGCCGAAGCCGAGTACGAGTACTTCAGCGACTTCGAGATCTGCAGCGTGCGCACGATCCCGTTGGCCTGCCACTGCTGTTCGAGCACGTTCTTCAGGTTCGCCCCGGTGAGCGTGATCGTCTGCATGATGTTCGCGAACGGCTGCACGGCGAACGCCTCGCCGTAGGTCACGACGCCGTCGCCTTCGCCGGCGGGCGAGGACGCGTAGGTGAAGTCCGTGCGGATGCCGCCCGGGTTCGTCATGGCGATCTGCGCGCCGTTCGACTGCGTGGCTTCGAGCTGGGCGTCGGCGATGACGTCGCCCAGCGGGGACTCACCGGAGGGCGCGCCCTTGGCGTTCAGGTCCGCGGTGATGGTGCCGACGGCCTTGTTCGCGATCGGCGCGGCCTTGGCCTTGGCTTCGTCGATCAGCGTCTGCACGTCGCCGTCCGGGTCGACGTCGCGCGTGACGATCTCGTTGTGCGCCTTGGTCTCGCCACGCACGACGTCGCGGGTCCGGCGGTCGATCTTCAGGTCGACGACCGAAAGCAGACGGCCGAACGACGCGCCCTGGATCACCGGGCGCGGCTTGCCTTCGGGGTCGTTGATCACGCAGTTGTACTGCTGGTGGCTGTGCCCGGTGAAGATCGCGTCCACTTTGGACGTCACCTTCTGCGCGATGGCCGTCGCGGCACCCGGCTTGACCTTGCACTCGTCCGGACCGGCGGTCTCGGAGTTGTCGCCCTGGTGCAGCAGCACGACCTGCGCCTTGACGCCGAAGAGGTCGAGCAGCTTGGCGGTGCGGTCGATCGCCTGGACCTCTTCGCCGAACTTCAGGCCCTTGATCGCCTCCGGGGTGACGACCTGCGGCAGGTCCTTCAGCGTCGCTCCGATGACGCCGATCGGGACGCCGCCGGAGAACTCGATGCTGAACGGCAGCAACGCCGGGAAGCCGTTCTCGTAGTACACGTTGGACCCGAGGAACGGGAAGTTCGCGCCCTTGAAGGACTTCCGGAACTGGCAGCCGTCGGTCGGATGACAGCCGCCGTTCTGGATCCGGCGGAGTTCCTTGAGACCCTCGTCGAACTCGTGGTTGCCCACCACGGAGGCATCGACACCGAGCTGGTTCAGCAGCTCGACGGTCGGCTCGTCGTGGAACAGCGCCGAGATCACCGGCGACGCGCCGATGCTGTCACCGGCCGAAAGCACGACCGAGTTACGCGCTTCGCTCCGAAGCTTCTTCAGATGCGTCGCGAGGTACGCGGCACCACCCGCGTTGACCGTCCCGCCGCCGGGCAGCGTGACACGGCCGCTCGAACCGGACGGCGGTTCGAGGTTGCCGTGCAGGTCGTTGAACGTGATGATCCGGACGTCGGTGGTGGCCGGCGCGGCGGACGCGGGCGCGGCGACGGTGGCCAGCGCGGTCAGCGCGACGCCGGCGACGACGGCCAGCCGGGTAGAGAGCTTCATTCTTCCTCCGATTCGCGCCCGAACGTCCCCATCGGGCGCACGGCGGAGGAGTCTGCCTGGCGGATTTGACCTTCACCAGAGGAAAAAGCAGGACGATAGGCAAACGTCACATGTCGCGCGAACCGTTCAGAAGGACCCGCGCCACGACCTCGGGCTCGTCGTTCATCGGCACGTGGCCGCAGCCGCGCAGCACCAGCAGCTCGGCCTTCGGCGCGATCCGGCGCAGCTCGGCGGCCTTCGGGCGGGCGAGGATGCGGTCGCGTTCCGCCCACGCGATGGTCACCGGCACGTCCTTGACGACGCCGTCGAACCGGAAACCGCCGCGGGCCTGCTCCAGCGTCGGCCGGAAACCAGGACAGCCCGCGAGCGCCCGGATGTCCTCCATGACGACCTGCGAGGTCAGCCGGTCCGGGCGGCCGACGATCATCCCGGTCAGCATCGACCGGCCCGCCGGTGTCGCGGCGAGACGGCGCGCGGTGCGCTCGGGCATCCGCTCGGCGAGGAGGCGATGGGTACGCAGCATGCTCAGCGCGTACCGCTGCTGGCGCGGCGTCCACAGCCCGGCCGGGGACAGCGCCGTCACGCTGCGGACGAGGCCCGCTTCGCCGAGCGCGAGCGAGAGCAGTCCGCCGAGCGAGTTGCCCGCGACGTGCGGCTTGCCGAGGCCGTGTTCGCTGAAGAACTTCCCGAACATCTCGACGGCGGCCTCGACGCCGTAGCCGCCGGAGTGCGGCGCCGATTCGCCGAACCCGGGCAGGTCGACGGTGACGACGTCACGGTGCGAAGTGAGCAGCGGGAGCACAGGTGACCAGGCCTGACGGCGGTGACCGACCCCGTGGATCAGCACCAGCGGCTCGCCCTTGCCCGCGCGGTCGAAGACGACGTTGTCCATCCCGCGAGGCTAAGCCACTTACCTGCTACCGTCGGTAACAGGTAAGTAAAGACGCTCGCGCCGCCGGGTGACGTCGTTCGGCATCGGCTCCAGTTCGCCCGTCGCGATGAACCCGAGCTTCAGGTACAGCCGCCGCGCCCGGTCGTTGTCCTCCGCGACGTGCAGCCACACTTCGCGCGCGCCGTCGTCCTCGGCGGCCGACCGCACCTCGCCCATCAGCTTCGTGCCCAGCCCTTGACCACGGGCTTCGGACGCGACCCACATCGAATAGAGGATCCAGCCGTCTTCGCGGGCCCGCCCGGCGACGAGCCCCACCGGACGGCCGTCGTCGAAGGCGGCGAACCAGGCGTCCGCGGCCAGCCGCGCGAGCCACTCTTCGTCGGACTGCGCCCGTTCGGCCGCGGCGATCGAGCCGTAGTTCTCGGGGGTGTCCGTCAGGGCACGCAGGCGAATCTCACGGAAGACGTCGAGGTCATCGGGGGTCAGCCGTCGAACGAGCAGCATCCCGGCAGAATCCCACGTCCACCGGCGGATCGGGGAACGAATATCGCCGATCGGCCAAGATCGGGATCAGCCGCTTGGCCGATCCGGCGCCGTCCGCCGCGGCCCTTCGACCGAAGTGGCGGGTCCCCCGGGATCCATAACGTTCCTGTCATGACGAACGCACAGGTCACCGCCCTGCAGTACGGCTTGGTCGGCTTCTTCGCGCTCTGGGCGACGGTGCTGATCCCGCAGCTGATCATCCTGCACGCGCGGCACGGCCAGGTGCGCCTTCGTCCCGTCCTGACCATGGCCGCCGTGCTGCTCTACGCCACGATGACCCTGGCGGTGACCTTCCTGCCGCTGCCCGGCCCCGGCGTCAACCGGCTGAGCCAGACCGTGCAGCTGCACCCGTTCCAGTGGATCACCGACATCCACACCGAACTGCTCAAGCACGGGCTGCCGATGGCCGACTGGTTCACCACCCAGACCTTCCAGCAGGCCACCATGAACGTGCTGCTGTTCGTGCCGCTCGGCTTCTTCGCCAGGACGCTGTGGAAGCGCGGCCTCATCGGCACGACGCTGATCGGCCTCGCCGCTTCGCTGCTGATCGAGAGCACGCAGCTGACCGCGAACTTCGGCACCGCGCCCTACGTCTACCGGATCTTCGACGTCGACGACCTGCTCAACAACACCGGTGGCGCGATGCTCGGCTGGATCGCCGGAGCCCTGCTGCTCAGCCTCGTGCGGAAGCCCGTTCCTTCAGCGATCGAGCTTCAGCCGCTCGGCCGCGAGCGGATCGACCTCGCCCAGGTCCGCTAGCCTCGCCCGCCGACGCTGGGCCGCGCGCCGCGCGGCCCGCCGGTCTTCCGCGACCACCAGCACGGTGGCCACGACGAAGATCAACGCGACCAAGCCGAGGATGAGCGAGAGCTGCAAAACGCCTCCTCGAAGACAGCCTTGTGTGCGAGATCACAAACAGTACGCAGGTCCTGGTGACTTGGCCACCCCTTGCGACGAAAGTGGGTGTCTTGGATCACGCGGGGACGGCCGCGAACCACGTCCGGTCTCCGGTACACCAGCGTTCGAAAACCAGACCGGCCCCGGCGAGTGCGGCGTTCAGCGCCGGGAGTCCGAGCCGTCGGCAGGTGAAAGCCTGGGTCCAGCACCGGTCGCCCGCCGAGTAGCGGACGACGGCCGACAGCAGGTCACCGTCGCGGACGACCTGGCCGAGCAGGACGTCGACCTCGCCGATCCGGCCCCCTTGGTCGTCCCGGACCGACTCGAACCACTCCGGCGGATGCCATTCGACGAGCACCCGCCCGCCGGGCGCGACATGCGCGCGAGCGGTGCTCAAGAAGGCTTGGCGGTCGGCCTCGGCGGCGGTGTTGACCAGGTGGCTGCCGAGCAGCACCGCGTCGAAGACCCGGCCGAGCCGCAGGTCTTCGATCTTCGAACACACCGTCTCGGCACTGACCTGGGCGAGCATCTCCGGCGAGTCGTCCACCGCGACCACCGGATGCCCCAGCTCCAGCAGCGCGTGCGTGACCCGGCCGGCGCCGCTGCCGAGCTCCAGGATCGAGGTGCCCTCCGGGACCGCCGCGTGCACGATCCCGGCCTCGCCGTCGGACGGCAGCAGCCGGTAGACCTCCACCGGACAGCCGTCGGCCGTGAACGCCCCCTGATCCATACCCGCCAGCGTGCCGGAAACTGACCGGGTGACGACGAAACCGACCAAGGACGAGCTGGCCGCCGCCTACGGCAAAACCCTCGACGACGTCATCGCGCCGGACCTGGACGTGCTGTTCTGCGGGATCAACCCCGGTCTCTACTCCGGCGCCCTCGGCCTGCACTTCGCCCGTCCGGGGAACCGGTTCTGGCCCGCGCTGTATCGCGGCGGGTTCACCCCGCGCCTGTTCGATCCGAGCGAGCAGGACGAGCTGCTCGGCCTCGGCCTCGGCATCACCAACGTCGTCGCGCGGACGACGGCGCGGGCCGACGAGCTGACGCCGGACGAGTTCCGCGAAGGCGGGCGGCTCCTCACGGCGAGGGTCGCCGAATATCGGCCACGGTGGCTGGCCGTCGTCGGGATCACGGCGTACCGGACCGCGTTCGGCCAGCCGAAGGCGAAGATCGGCCCGCAGGAGGGCGACATCGCCGGCGCGCGAGTCTGGGTTCTGCCGAATCCGAGCGGGCTGAACGCGCATTGGACGCCCTCGGCGCTCGGGGACGAATTCGGCCGCCTTCACGCCGAAGTCCACTCTGAGTAGCGACCGCGCCAAGATCCTCCACTGGCGCGCTCATTCGAGCAAGGGATCCCCCACCAGCCTATACGCAGAGTTTGCTGCGACGAGGCGATACATCTATGAGGGGGATACCGCGTCACGCCCGCCGACCTACTGACTCGTAATAGTTACGAGGTGTCATCTCTGTCCGGTCCCGCAGGGGGGACCGGTTGACGAGGGTGACCACGCCGGGGGGCCGTGGTCACCGAATGGACTTCCGAGTCCTCTCTTCCGGAGATGACGGGCAGGAAAACGGAGGGGTCCGTAATGCGAGGCATCGAGCCGAACCGAACGCAGACCGGCAGGCCAGGCGGACTGTCACCAGGCGGACGAGGCCTCGGCGTGGCCGCCGTCGATCCGATCCCGATCTTCTGCGAGGGCCTGAGCTCACTGGTCCACCGCACGCCGGGGTTGCAGTGGCTCGGGCACGCGGCGAGCCATCACGCCGCGCTCCAGCTGTGCGAACAGCTCAAACCGGACGTCATCGTGCTGGATTCGGCGCTCGACCCGAACTGTCACCTGTCCCGGCTGCTCAGCGCCGGGGATCCGGCGCTGGTCATCATCACGATGGTCAGGGACACCAACCGCACGCAGCAGTACCTCGCGGCGGCGATCGCGGCCGGAGTGCACGCGATCGTGCCGCGGGCGACCGACGGGCGGCATCTGACCGAGGCGATCCGGCGCGCGCACAGCGACCGCCGCTACATCGACCCGACGCTGGCGGCGCTGACGGCGCGGCCGAAACGCCAGCCTGTGCTCCCGAAGCCGGGCGACGCCCCCAAGCCGGCGACCGCGCGCGGCCTGATGCCGCTGTCCCGCCGCGAGTACCAGGTCCTCCAGCTGGTCGCCGAGGGGCTGGAGAACTCCGGGATCGCGAAGATCCTGTTCCTGTCCGTGGAGACCGTGCGGACGCACGTCAAGAGCATCTTGCGGAAGCTTTCGGCACGCGACCGGACGCACGCCGTGACGATCGCGTTCCGGTCCGGCATCCTGGTCACACATCCGGACGACGCGCACAGCCCGGCGGACGCCCCGGCCGCCACTTCGATCGCGCCGTCACCGCGCTGAACCCGCCCTGCCGAAGGCTCCGCTATCGCGGTGGCAGGGCGCCTTGTCCACTACCGTGACGTGGAAGACCCGGCCGCGCCCTGCCGACGTCGATCGCGGTCGCGGGTTCCTCAACGGTGCTGAGACCCCCCATATTGCTGATTTACACATCACAACAGTGGCCATTCACTTGCCGCCGGTTACCCACAGGTAATATCCTGAAGTTACCGGCGAGTAGGGGACGTGTGCCCGGCCGGGGAGCCGAACACATTGGAGTGACGAAATGGGCCACTACAAGAGCAACGTCCGAGACCTGGAGTTCAACCTCTTCGAGGTCCTCGGCGTGCAGGACCGCCTCGGCAAGGGCGTCCTCGCGGAATCCGACGAGGAGACCGCCCGCGGCGTGCTGACAGAGCTGAACAAGCTCGCTTCCGGTCCCCTCGCCGACTCGTACGCCGACGCGGACCGCAACCCGCCGGTATACGACCCGAAGACCTTCTCGGTGAAGATCCCCGAGTCGTTCAAGAAGAGCTACCAGGCGCTGATGGACGGCGAGTGGTGGCGGCTCGGCCTGCCGAACGAGCTGGGCGGCTTCGGTCTGCCCCCGACCGTGCAGTGGGCCGCGGCCGAGCTGATCCTCGGCGCCAACGCGCCGCTGTTCATGTACATGGCGGGCCCGAGCTTCGCCGGGATCGTCGACAAGAACGGCACCGAAGAGCAGAAGCACTGGGCGCAGCTCATGATCGACCGCGCCTGGGGCGCGACGATGGTGCTCACCGAGCCCGACGCCGGTTCCGACGTCGGCGCCGGCCGCACCAAGGCCGTCCCGCAGGAGGACGGTTCCTGGCACATCGACGGCGTGAAGCGGTTCATCACGTCCGGCGAGCACGACATGAGCGAAAACATCATGCACCTCGTACTGGCCCGTCCCGAGGGCGCCGGCATCGAGACCAAGGCCGGCACCAAGGGCCTGTCGCTGTTCCTCGTGCCGAAGTTCCACTTCGACGGCAAGACCGGTGAGCTGGGCGAGCGCAACGGCGCCTTCGTCACCGGTGTCGAGCACAAGATGGGCATCAAGGCCTCGACCACGTGTGAGCTGACTTTCGGCCAGCACGGCACCCCCGCCAAGGGCTGGCTGCTCGGCGAGGTGCACGACGGCATCGCGCAGATGTTCCAGGTCATCGAGTACGCCCGCATGATGGTCGGCACGAAGGCCATCGCGACGCTGTCGACCGGTTACCTCAACGCGCTCGAGTACGCCAAGGAGCGCGTGCAGGGCGCCGACCTGCCGAACATGCTGAACAAGGCCGCGCCGCGCGTCACCATCACCCACCACCCGGACGTCCGCCGCTCGCTGATGCTGCAGAAGGCGTACGCCGAGGGCCTGCGTTCGGTGTACCTCTACACCGCGACGTTCCAAGACCAGGTGTGGACCGGCGAGGGCGACGAGGCCTCGCAGAAGATCGCGCACGGCGTCAACGACCTGCTGCTGCCGATCGTCAAGGGCGTCGGCTCCGAGCGCGCGACCGAGCAGCTCGTGCAGTCGCTGCAGACCCTCGGCGGGTCCGGCTTCCTGCAGGACTACCCGGTCGAGCAGTACATCCGTGACGCGAAGATCGACTCGCTGTACGAAGGCACCACGGCCATCCAGTCGCTGGACTTCTTCTTCCGCAAGATCGTCCGCGACAAGGGCGCTTCGCTGGCCTACGTCGCCGGGGAGATCACGAAGACCATCGAGTCGGAGATCGGCAACGGGCGGCTCAAGAACGAGCGCGGTCTGCTCAAGCAGGCGCTCGAAGACACCCAGGGCATGCTCGGCTCGCTGATCGGCTACCTGACCTCGTCGCAGGAAGACCCGCAGAACATCAACAAGGTCGGCCAGCACACGGTCCGCCTGCTGATGTCGGTCGGCGACCTGCTCATCGGCTGGCGGCTCATCAGGCACGCCGAGGTCGCCATCGGCAAGCTCGACGCGGGCGCGTCGGCGAAGGACACCCCGTTCTACGAGGGCAAGATCGCCGTGGCGTCGTTCTTCGCGAAGAGCGTGCTGCCGGAGCTGACGTCGCGCCGCGCGATCGTCGAGGCCGCGGACAACAGCCTCATGGAAATCTCCGAAGCCGCGTTCTAAACGGTTTCGTGACGAAGAGCCCTCTCCCATGCGGAGGGGGCTCTTCGCGTTTCGAGGGGGTTATCCGGGGTATCTCCGAGCTGAGTCCGCCCCTCGGCGGACACCTCGGCAAAGGAGTCTCTCAATGACAGTCACCGGCATCATCATGGCGATCGTGGTCGGTCTGATCCTCGGGGTGCTCGGTAGATTCTTCGCCCCCGGCAAGCAGTCCATCCCGATCTGGCTGACGATCGTCGTCGGTATCGTCGCCGCCTTCGTCGGCACCGCGATCGCCCGCGGGCTCGGCTACGCGGACACCAAGGGCTTCGACTGGCTCGAACTGATCACCCAGATCGTCATCGCCGGCATCGGGGTCACCCTGGCCGCGAACCTCTACGGACGCCGGGGTGTCACCCGGTAAGGGGTATCGAGGCGCGATGCGACCCGATTGGTGTCACCGTTGGGCGCAACTGATTCTCCAGCGAAGGAGGAACCATGTTGGGTGGCCTTTGGGGCATCATCACCACGATCGTCGTCGGGCTGATCCTCGGCGTGATCGGCCGCATGCTCGCGTCCGGTGATCAGAAGATCCCGATGTGGCTGACGATCGTGGTCGGCATCATCGCCGCTTTCATCGGCAACTGGCTGGCCGGGGTGTTCGGTGTCCGTGACACCCCGGGCATCGACTGGATCCGGCACGCCTTCCAGGTCGGCGCGGCCATCGTCGGCGTCATCGCCGCGGCCGCCATCTACGCGAAGGTCAAGGGCGGCGGACACCGGGCCGTCAGCTGACCGAGGGCTACGGTCGGCCCCTGTGACCACTCGACTCGAACTCAGTGGCCAGGGGCTGACCTCCCTGCGCGACCTCCCTCTCCCCGCTTCGCTCGAATACCTCGACCTGTACGACAACCGGCTGACGTCGGTTCCCGACGAGCTCTGGTCGCTCTCCGGGCTCCGGGTGCTGAATCTGGCCACCAACCGGCTGACGTCCGTCTCGCCGTCGATCGGCGCTCTGCGACAGCTGCACACGCTGGATCTGGGGCACAACGAACTCACGGCCCTGCCGGACGAGCTCGGCGAGCTTTCCGGGCTGACGGAATACCTCTACGTGAGCGACAACCGGCTGACCGAGTTCCCCGCCGCGCTGTGCTCGCTCGGACGGCTGAAGTACCTGGGGTGTACGGACAACCGCATCTCCACGCTGCCGGAAGACCTGTCCGGGCTGGCCTCGCTGCGCGAATTTCGCTTGTACGGCAACGGGTTGACCTCCGTGCCGGAGTCGCTGGGGACGCTTTCCTCGTTGCGCGAGCTGCATCTGCGGAAGAACCGGCTGACGTCCTTGCCGTCCGCACTGGGGGAACTGAGCGAGCTGCGTCAGCTCGACCTGCGCGAGAACCTGCTCACCTCGCTGCCGGAATCGATCGCCCGGCTGTCCAAATTGGACAAACTGGATCTGCGATGGAACAAGGACTTCCGGGAGCCGTCGTGGCTCGCGGACTTCGAAGCGCGCGGCTGCATGGTGCTGCGGTGAAGCTCAGACGCAGATGACCGCGGAGCGCGGCGAGTAGGTCGCGTTCCGGGTCTCCCGGCGGACCTCCGTCCCGGTGATGACGTCGACGAGCACGCGGGTGTCCGAGGTGCTGAAACCGGCGGCACCGGGATTCGGCACACAACCCGGGCCCGAGCCGACCTGCACCGGTTGGGGGACGTAGGAGTGCCTTTCCCCGCCGACGCTCTGGACCGAAAAGCGTTTCGTACCCCAGATCCGCACGGTCACGGAGCCGTTGGCGGGGACGACCTGGATCGCGATGCCGGTCGGGGCGTCGTTGACGATCTGCATCTCGACCGGTGAACCGTCGTCGCTGATCGCCTTCACGTCGCGGGCGACCGGATAGCGGTCGAGGTAGTGGTCGTGCTCCAGATGCCCGCCGTCGGCCAGCCCCGCCAGGTACGCGGCGTTGTAGAGCGTCGTCGCGAGCTGCGAGACGCCGCCGCCGACCACGACCGGTCCGGTGCCGTCCTCGTTCGACGGCGCGGGGACGTAACCCGCGTCCACCGTCCTCGGCCCGGACCGCGCACCGAGGCTGAACGTCTCGTTCGGCTTCACGATGGTGCCGGAGACGCGGGTGGCCAGCGCCTGCACGTTCGTCATCGCCGGTCCGCTCAGGCCGGAAGTGGTGAACTCGCCGACGACCTCGTTGATGCCGAGGACGTTCGCCGCGTCGGTGCTGACGGCCGGGCTGCTGGCGTCGTAGACCGCTTTCAGCTCCCTGTCCTCGCTCTTGGCGAGCGCCGAGGTCAGCGCGGTGAAGGTGAGGTCCCAGTTGACCTTCCTCGCGTCCTTCGACGGCTGGACAGCCGGCCTGTCACCGACGAAGACGATCTGCGCGTCCGCCCCGTCGGTCTCGGTCTCCTTGAGCTGTGGCTGCGCCGCGGCCCGCAGTTTGCCCTGGTCGATGCGGACTTCGAGGTTGCCGTCGTCGCGCGCGGCGAACTGGAAGGAGCCCGCGATCGCGTCCGGTTTCAGCGTCGCGTCCTTGCCTTCACCGCGGATGAGGAGCGGCTTCGCGACCGCCGGGACGACGATCTTGTCGAGCGCCGCGTGCACCCCCTGCGTGTTCGCCTTCACCGGCGCGACGTTCACCTTCAGCTCGACACCGCCGGCACCCAGCCAGCCGTCGGTGACCACGGTGACCGCCGCCTTGAGGTCGGCGACCGTCTGACCGGTGCGCGGTTCGACCGCGGCCGCGGCGACCGCGCCGTCGCCGCCCGCGACGGGCCGGAAGGTGATGTTCCCTTCGATCGGCGGCCGGTTCAGCTGCGCGGCGGCGAGGTCGGAGACGGCCTTTTCGAGCTTCGGCGCGTCCGTCCAGGTGACGACGCCGACCTCGCGGCTGGTGAAGAACGACATCAGCCGCGTGTACGGGCTCAGCGGCTGGTGACCGGCGCGGCCCAGCGTCTGCGGCCAGTCCAGGCCGAGACCGGACGACGTCGGGTACAGGACCGTGCGGACGTCTCCCGCCCGGACCCGCACCGGCTCGATCAGCTTCGGCTCCAGCTCACGGCGAAGCTTCGACTCGGCGTCCTTGTGCGTGAGGCCGCCGACGTCGATCCCCGCGACTGTGACGCCGCGCGGGACGTCCCCGGCGCTGGCGATCAGATCGACCGCGTACGCGAGCACGAACAGGCCCATGAGCACCCCGGCGGCCATGACGGCCTTGCCGAGCCCACGGCGGAACTTCGACGCGGGCGTCGGCGGCGGATGCACCACCCTGTCGCCCTCGAAGAGCTCGTCTACCAGGCCTTCGTCGGTTTCGGCCGGGAGGAGTTCGTCGGTGAACAGGTCGGTACCCGGCTCGTCGTGGTCATCGCGTACCAACTCTCACCACCCCTCCCACAGGCTGGAGTTACAGGTACAACCCCGTGCCGTGTTCGGACCGTTCGGTCGCCACGGCGTGGATGTCCCGCTCCCGCATGACCAGGTGCGCTTCACCCTGGATCTCGACCTCGTGCTGGTCGTCCGGGTTGAACAGCACGCGGTCGCCGGTCTTGACGTTCCGCACACTGTTGCCCACGCCCAGTACATCACCCCACGCCAGCCTGCGCGCCACCTGCGCGGTGGCGGGGATGACGATGCCGCCGGAACTCCGGCGCTCGCCGTCCTCGGGGGACAGCTTCACGAGCACCCTGTCCTGCAGCATCTGAATTTCGAGTTTCGGCCCGTCTGACACAGGTAGGACTCTACTTTCCCGGGTCCCCCGCCATGACCAGGCTCAGCACGCTTTCTCCACCGTTTTCGAACCGCACCGGCACACCCCAGTCCTGCCGGGTGATGCGGCACGCGGGGTGCTCGCCCCCGTCGTCACAGCTCGCGGCCTGCGCGACGACCTGCAGGACGCCTCCGGTGGCTCCCTCGGCGAAGCGGAGCTTGCGGAACAGGTCCGTGCCGACGCCCGCGCCTTCGGCGAGCAGCTCGGGCGGCGAGGCGCTGATTTCCAGCCGTGTCGACGGGCCGTAGCGGTCGTCGAGCTTCTCGCCGGGCGGCGGGGTGAAGACGACGGAGAACTCCAGCTCGCCCGGCGCCAGCACGGTCGGCGGGCGGCGGACCGCGTGCGCGTCCCCGGCCACGGCCTGCTCGCCGAGCGGCACCGGCCCGATCCGGCTGCCCGCCGACTCGACGACCAGCAGTTCGCCGTCGTGCACCAGCAGGCCGGACGGCTCCGCGAGACCGGTCGCGAGCGTGGTCACCCGGCGGGTGAGCGGGTCGTAGCGGCGGATGGCGCCGTTGTAGGTGTCGGCGATCGCGATGGTGTCGCCGGGCAGCACGGCGAGGCCGAGCGGATGCTGCAGGAGCGCCTCGTCGGCCGGTCCGTCGACATGGCCGAAGGAGAACAGGTCGACGCCGACCGCCGTGTGCACGGTGAACGTCTCGTCCTCGGGCTGGATCCAGCGCAGCGCCGACGTCTCCGCGTCCGCGAGCCACAGCCGTTGTCCGTCGGGTGTGAGGCCGGACGTCTGCGCGAAGAACGCTTCGTGGACGTCGCCGTCTCGCAGGCCCTCGACCGTCGTGCCGGCGAAGCGGCGGATGGTGCCCGAGACCGGCTCGAACACGCTCAGCGTGTGGTTGCCCGCCATGGCGACCACGACGCCGCCCGCGGGCCCCCACCAGGCGACGTCCCAAGGGCTGGTGAGGTCGATGTCGAGCGCCTTGCCGGTGTCGACGCCGTCGCGCCACTGGCGGCCGGTGCCGGCGACCGTGGAGACCTCGCCGGTGATCAGGTCGATGCCGCGCAGGCGGTGACCGGCCGTGTCGGCGACGACGGCGTGGTAGCCCGCGCGCTCCGCGACCTCGTACGGCAACAGGGTGATCCCGGACGGCTCGGTGAAGGTCGCCAGGTCGAACGGCCCGTCCTGCGCGCCGCGGGCGCCGCTGCCGAAGCGGCGGATGATCGTCTCGCCGTCGGACGCGAACTCGACGATGGAGTGGTTGCCGGTGTCGGCGACCAGGATCCGGCCTTCGGCGGTGGTGACGGCCTTGCTCGGGAACCGCAGTTCGGCGCGCTGCTCCTCGGCCGGGACGTATGGGCTGCCGCCGCGGCGGAGCGTGCCCTTGGCCTCGTGGGTCGCGACGAGGTCGGCGATCACCCGGCGCAGCGCCTCGGCGTGCCCTTCACCGGCGGCGACGTGGACGACGTAACCCTCGGGGTCGACGACGACCAGCGTCGGCCACGCCTTGACCGCGTACTGCGACCAGGTCGTCATCCGCGGGTCGTTGAGGACCGGGTGGTGCACCTCGTAACGCCGCACGGCCGCCTCGATCGCGGCGGCTTCGCCCTCGTGCAGGAACTTGGGCGAATGCACGCCGATGGTGACCAGAACGTCGGCGAACTCGGCCTCCAGCGGGCGCAGCTCGTCCAGCACGTGCAGGCAGTTGACGCAGCCGCTGGTCCAGAAGTCCAGCAGGACGACGCGGCCGCGCAGCCCGGCGAGCGTGAGCCGCTCGCCGCCGGTGTTGAGCCACACGTCACCGGCGAGCTCGGGCGCCCGCACGCGGGACTGCGTTCGTGGAGAAGTCACGCCATGAGTGAACTACACGGGTGGCCGCTCTGTTCCGAGGTCCAGGCGTTGGGAGGGCGAGCTCACCCCAGGGGAGGAGCCTCATGTGGGTGATGAGGTGCCTTCTCCCAGACCGACACGTGCCCCGTGCTCTCGGCGGTGAGTTCCGAGCGGTCCCAATCCGCCCAGCGGTGCTTCAGGCGCATTCCGGCGATGCGTGCCATGAGGTCCATCTCGGCGGGCCAGGCATAGCGGAAGGGAATGCGGCGGAACCGCCCGGTCCCGTCCGGTGAAACGGTGAAGTGGTTCGACGTGAACTCCTGCGTGACCACGTCGTACTGGTCGAACCCGACGTAGCCGGGGGTCATCGCGAACGGGACGATGTCCTGTCCGGGCGGCAGGCGGCGCAGGTCCGGGAGGCCGACCTCGACGACGAACAGCCCGCCCGGCCGCAGATGCGCGGCCGCGTTGCGGAAGACGTCGACCTGGCCGTCCTGGGTGGTCACGTTGCCGATGGTGTTGAACACCAGGTAGACCAGCGAAAACTCACCGGCCACCCGTGTCCTGGCCATATCGCCGATCGTGACGTCGACCGCGTCGCCGCCCGGCTTGTCCGCGATCCGCTCCGCCATCGCCCGGCTCAGTTCGATGCCGCTCACCGGCACTCCGCGCGCGGCCAGCGGCGCGGCGATCCGCCCGGTCCCGACGGCGAATTCGAGCACCGGGCCGTCGGCCAGGTCTTCGAGGACGTCCACCACGCACGCCACTGCTTCGGGCGCGTTCGCACCGCCCGGGTCGTCGTAGTCCGTGGCCACGCTTTCGGGGAACCAGCCGTCCGCCGGGTCGTCTGTCGAGCTCACGATCGGCGACGCTACCGCCGGGGCCATGCGCATTTCATCCCGTTTTCGCCGCCGTGCTCCGGTGGCGTTAAAAGAGAAGGCGTCCGCGCGTTGGGCGATTTAGGCTCGAACACATGTCCACTGTTGAGCACGCCTTCACCATCGAGGAGGCACATGACCTCCAGGCGAGCTTGGCCGAACCCGTGCGTCCCGGGTTGAGCGAGGCCGAGCTCGACGACGTCGAAGCACGCTTCGGCTTCCGGTTCGCCGACGACCACCGGACGTTCCTGTCCGCCGGGGTGCCGATCGGCGACCGCTGGCCGGACTGGCGCTGCGGCAACCCCGAACAGCTGCGGAAACGCCTGGATTGGCCGGTCGACGGGGTGCTTTACGACGTCGAACACAACGGCTTCTGGCTGCAGGACTGGGGCTTACGGCCTGTCGACCTCACCGACGCGCTTTCGCGGGCGCGCTCGCACCTGGCGCGGGTGCCGCAGCTCGTCCCCGTCTGCGGGCACCGGTATCTGCCCGGGATCGCCGGGAGCACGGGCTATCCGGTGCTGTCGGTGTATCAGACCGACATCGTCTATTACGGCTACGACCTGCGGGGATACCTGCGGCACGACTTCTGCGACGAACCGCTGGGCCCGCCACCGGCCGACGGGCCGCGGCACGTCGAGTTCTGGTCGCGCTTCGTGGAATGAACGGTCCGTTCATCCCTTGAGTTCGCGCTTCGGACCCACTACATGTGGTCGCCTCGAACCTCGAACGTCACCAAATACGCCTCCGGCGATAGCAAAGGTCCCCCGCTCCTTTCGCGATTCGGAGCAGCGGTGGTAGGGGTCAGGACTCGGCGGCGGCCTTCAGCCGGGCCAGCGTCGCGGCGATGTTCGCCCGGTTGGCGTCGTCCCGCTTCCAGACCCCGGTGAACAGCGACGTCGGCCCGCGCAGCCAGCCCGGCCGCCGGTCCCACGTGCTCTCCACGGCCACGCAGCCGTCGTCCGACGCCTCGATGTCGTACTGCCAGCGCGCGACGGGCAGCCCGGCGACCGTGGTCACCTCGAACGCGAACCGCCTGCCCTCGTCGGCGTCGGTGATCGTCGAGAGGGTGCTCCAGCGACGGATCCCGTTTCGGTTGCGGCCGCGGAACTTGGCGCCGACGGCGGCGCCTTCCGCCGCACCGACCCAGCGGTGCCCCTCGTACTCCTCGGACATACCCGCGAGCGCGCCCGGGTCGCTGACCAGGGCGTACACCTTCTCGGGCGGGGCTGCGATCGCGATCTTTCCGGTGGCGCTGGGCTCGGTCATGACATACCTCCGTACTGAGGGTATGTGAAATACCCTCAGTTGTCCCTACGGAGCATGCGACTGATACCGGCGGCGACCGTCGTCGCCAGCACCCAGCCCGAGGCGGTGAACCCGGCCGCGACCCAGTTGTCCATGCCGTGCATGTACCAGCGCGACTTGTTGCCGAAGTCGACGATCGGGACCAGGAGGTCGATCGTGTACAGCACCGGGTTCCACTGCAGCCCGGTGTCGTCCTGGTTGACCAGGCACCGCGGCCCGCTCACCGTGAGGTTGGGCTTGGTGATGCAGTCGTCGACCCCGAGCCCGAACCACAGGCTTCCCAGCACGAGCAACGTCAGCAACCAGCCGAGCGCACGCACCGGACGGAAGCCGTACCCGACCATCGACCGCTGCAGCCAGCTCCACACGCGCACACCGGGCCCGAAGAACTTGAAGCCCTTCGCGAGCGCCACATACCGGAACTGCTGCTTCTTCAGCATCACCGTGGAGGCGTGCTCTTCGTTTCCGGACGCGCGCAGCGTCGCCGCCAGCTGGTCGTAGGGTCCCGGTCGGTAACCGTCCATCGCCTTGCGCAGCAACACGATCCGATGGTCGATCGCCCGATCGTCGTCGAGCGCGATGTCCTCCTGCAGCGCGTCGTAACGGAAATCCTCCAGCTCGATCCCCGCCGTCGACGCCCAGAACGCCTCGTTGTCGCCCATCGTCCCGCAATGCGCGCGCCGCAGGACGATCCGGCCGTCCGGCGGGACAGCGGGCGTGAGCAGGAACTCGTCGGCCGAGACATCACTGCCGTCGAGCGCGATCCCGTGCTGTGACAGGGAACCGAGCCGTGCGCCGCGGAAGTCGACGCGCCGCGCGACCTGGGCGCCGTCGAGGTTGACCCCGCCCTGCGCGACGAACGGACGTTCCTTGTTCTCGGTGAGGATCAGATCCCGGCCGATCCGCGCGGTGCGGACGTCCAGCGAGTAGCTGGTGCGCGTGCGCGCGCCGGGCTCGGTCAGGCTCGTGCCGAAAAGGTTCACGCTGCCGCCGACCTCGGCGCCCTGCAGCCGCAAGGTGCCCTGGACCGTCGCGTCGGTGAGCTGGAAGTTGCCCGCGATCTTCGCGCGCCGCGCGGAAAAGACGTCACGGCGCGGGTGCAGGAACATCGAGTTCCATGCCAGCACGTTGCCACCGACGGTGATGTCGGCCATGCGCAACTGCCCGGACGGCACGCGCAGGCTCGTCGCCTCGAGGTCGCCGCCGATGGAGGTCCCGTCGAGGTGGATCGCGCGGTCGTAGTAGGGAATGCTCTGCCCGCGGGCGACCTGGACCTCGGCGCCTGCCAGCCGCAGCGAACCACCGATCCGGGCGTTGACCATCCGCAGTGTCCCGGTCGCCTGCATGCCGTCGCTCAGCTCGAGGTTCCCGTTGACCGTCGAGCGATCCGCGACCAGCGCCGGCCGCGGATCGATGTACGGATCGTTCGACTTCCACGCGTCGACGACGATCGGCCCGGCCTGGTTCACCGAGAGCTTGGCCTCGCGGAAAATGACGTCACTGTCCACAGTGGCGCTCGGCAGGAACATGATCCCACTGGCGGAAAACCGCTTCCGCTGCGAGGCGGGTCCGTAGTTGTCCACTTCGCACAGCAAGCTGCCGCCGATGTGGATCCCGTTCCCGTTGAGCGCGAAGCCGTCCCGATTGTTCAGCGTGGCGCCGGAAAAGTTGACGTTACCGCCGGCCCGCATACCCGGGATGCGGACTTCCCCGTTGGCCACCAACCGATACGCCAGCAACGCGCCGACGATGTTGACGCGGTCGGCCTGGATCGCCTTGCCGCGCGGATGGGTGATCACCGTGCGAGTAAGCACGACCGAGCCCTCGATGACCGCGTCGGTGAGGTTGACCGCCGCGTTCGGCATCCCGCGCTCACGATCGTCGCCGCGCTGGACCGTGGTCTCCTCGATCTCGTGCTCGGCGTCGACATGCACGACACTGCGGATGAGGCGGACGTCGTTGCGGGTGCGAAGGTTGCGCGCCTTGAGCCCGGGCAGCCAGCACTTGCGGAACACGAGCCCGAGCAGATGCGCCTCACGGACGTCCGGCGGATGCTCGAACCGGCACCGCTCGAACTGGAACAGATACTTGATGTCGGCCGCGCGCAGATCGAGCGTCCCGGTGATGTAGGCGTCTTCGACCTGCACGATCGGCGCGTTGGTCGCCTGGCGGCGCCACCGGAGCAGACCGGTCGTACCCGGCTTCATCAGCTCGGACGCCGGGAGCTCGTACCGCTTGTCGGGGTTCGGATCGAACGGGTCGAGCGGGGGCAGGACCGAATCGCCGTTCGGTTCGCCTTCCCCCGGATCGCGCGGCCCGTTGTTACGCCGAAAACCCGGCATCGTCTCGCTTCCTCCCCCGTCGTTCCCCGGCCACCAGCGAAGCCGATCACCCACGGGATCCGCAAGTGGCCCAGGGCAGTCGACCGGAATCTGCCACCGGATTGCGACGGCAGAACGGCCGCCACGGGTCCCGTACCAGGCCGTTCGCGTCCGCTTCGGTGATCTTGACCGGACTCGCCGTCCGGCCGCCGGTTCGCCGCTACGGTGACTCACCGGAGTCGAAGACGAACTGCGGGTAGGTCGCGCCCTTTCGCGGCCCGTGCGAAGAGGCACGACATGAAGCGTTTCTTGCTCTTGGCAGCGGCGGTATCGCTCTTGGCCGGTGGTAGCGGCACTCGGACAGCGGGCACCGCGGTGACGAGCGCACCGCCGTCGGCGCGGCTTCCGTCCGATGGGGCGCCTGCGGTGACTGACCCGATCACCTCCACTGGGGCTGTCGAGGCGGACCCGTGCGGCGCCATCCCGACAGCCGAGATCGAAGCGAGCGGTGGCTTCGTGACCTTCCAGCCGCTCGAACCGATCGAAGGTCACCCCGCGATCACCTATGGGACCACCGCAGGACATGCAGGCTTCTGCCCTCTCGCGGTCGGCGTCCGCGACGACCTGGTCTACACCCGTCGTTCCCCAGCTGTACTCGGGGAATCCCCTAGCAGGCGATCCGTGCGGGATGGCAACCAGGGTCGCCGCATCAGCGCTCAAGAACCTCAAAGGCGAATAGGCCGCCGACGACCCGTTTCCGATCACCAGGAAGTACCGTAATTCTCCGAAAGGCATCTTCAGTGCGCGTTCTTCTCGCTTTCGTTCTCACGGCGGCACCCCTGTTCGCAGCTGGTTGCGGTACCGAAACCGGGGTAACACCCGCACCGTCGTCGCCGAACGCGACAGAACTGCCGAGGGCCGGCACGCCAAGGTCGCGGCCCCTTGGATACCGCCAAATTCACCGCTGACCCCTGGATCTTCGCTGACCTGGCAAGCTCGGTCAGCGGCGGCCTGAACGTGAGCCAACCGTATGGCTTGAGCCACCTCTACGCCCTCGACAAGCACGGCAGCGGTGTGACCACTTTCAAGCCGTTGCCGAATATCGGAGGATACCCAGTCGTTGTGTTCGCGAACGGCGGCGAAGGTGCAGGGAACTGCAATCTCGCGGTCGGGGTTCGCGACGACATGAAGATCTTCGACAAGCTCAACGTAGGAAAGGCCCTCTGAATGCGACGGCTCATCATCGCAGCGACGATCACCTGCACGACTTTGCTGCTTGCGACGGGTTGCGATGGTGATAAGTCCTCGAGAAAACCACACCGGCATCGTCGTCCGCGGGCCTTCCGTGAACGGGCGCGACGGCCGAAGGCATCGCCGGATATCCGGCGGTCGAGTACGCGAATGGCGGCGAAGGTCAAGGCGCTTGTCAGCTCGCGGCAGGGCTCCGCGACGACATGACGTACGTCCTGGTCACGCAACTGCGTCGTGGAAGCCCTTACCTGGATGACCCGTGCGGCTTGAGTATGAAGGTCGCCGAGTTCACGATCCAGCACCTGAAGGTCGCTCAATGACATCGGCGTGCCGTAGGGCCGCTACGCCATACGGTCGACATGTCCGCGCTTCAAATAGCACAAAAGGACTATTTGAGACGAAGAGCGTCCAGATGGGTAGGTCAAGCTATCTTTCGGCGGTGATCTTTCACGAAGGGGCTGATCAGCGGTTTACCTGCTGCTATCGTCACCGGTTGGAGTCAGTAGCGAACTACGGGTAGGTCGCGCCCCATCGCGGCCCGTGCGGGGAGGCACGACATGACACGACCGGGAAGCGGCCCTCAGGGGGTCTACAACCAGCTGAACACGACTGTGCCGCAGGCGCCGCCGCCGGGATCGGGGATGATCCAGGGCGCCACCGCAGCGCCGCCACCTCCGGGCCCGCCGCCGAACTACGGCGAGCTGGGCAAGGGGCAGGCGCAGGCCGACTTCGCGTCGGCCTCGGCGAACGGTGGCTGGGAGTTCAACCGCGAAGCGATGGACAAGGTGATCAAGTCCCTTGAGGACAGCCTTGAGAACGAGTTCCGCGAGGCACAGACCCACGCATCCTGGCTGAATCAGATCAAGCCGCCGGGTGACGAGGTCGGGAGCCAGGGCTACGCGGTGGCGGCCAACAACTCCGGAACCTCCTACCAAGCGTTTCTTGACGGCGCTTGGAAATATACCAATGCCTACTTGGATACCCTGAAGAAGATCCGGACTGCTTACGTGGAACAAGACCAAGCAGCCCTTGACGCTCTTCGCCAAATCGGAAAGGCCGTTTGATGCGCCGGAGTACCCCGTTCCTGCCCGTGGCCATCGCAGCCATGGCGGTCTTCGCAAGCGGCTGCAGTGACCAGAAGTCCGGGAACCCCACGCCGGTGCCGTCACCGACCGCGCCCTCGACACAGCTTCCGAGGGATGGCGCCCCTGCGGTCGCCCAACCGATCAAGAACACGGCGGGAGCGGAGACGGACCCGTGCAGTGCTGTGACCACCGCGCAGATCGAACAGTTCGGCGGGAAAGTCAAAAGGACGGTGATCGACGACGTTTCTCTCGGCAAGAACTGCGGTTGGATTTTCGAGGAAGGGCCCAGCAATGTCAATGCAGGCCTCGTCGTCGGCAACAAGGAAGGGCTGAGCAGCCTTTACGCGAAGAAGGCGCACGGCGACTTCGTCACCTTCAAACCAATCGACTCTATCGAGGGATATCCCGCTGTCATTTACGGCACCACTGAGGGACATGAGGGTCTCTGCAACCTGGCTGTCGGCATTCGCGATGATCTGGTGTACACCGTCGTCCCCCAGCTGTATACCGGAAATCCGATGTTCGCGGATCCCTGCGGAATGGCCACCAAGGTCGCGGCCGCCGCGATCAAGAACTTCAAAGGGGCGTAGGCCATGACCTACAGCGGTTGGGAGATCTTCACCAAGCTCAACGCCAACCCCGCCACGACGGAAACCCTCGACAGGGCTCAGGTCGCATCGCACAAATTGATGGTCGTGCACGACAAAATGAGCGCGGCCATGGAGTCCAGCCAGACGGCGTTGAGCGCTTTCTGGAAGGGCAAAGCCGCCGACAGCGGAGCAGCAGGTCTCGCCCCGCTCATAGCGACCTCCAAGGTCGCGGGCGAGAACATGGACCGCGCCCGTCAGTCGATGTACGACCAGAACGGCTCCTTCCACTACACGCGCGGCAACGTCCGCCCGGTGGAGAAGGAGCGCGCAGGGGACAGCGGGCCCGAGGACATCGTGTCCATCGGAGCGAGTGACGACGAGATCGCAGCCGCGAAGTTCGACGCGGACACCAAGCACAACGTCGAGGTCTACGAGCCGTACTACCAGAGCACCCAGCCGCGGCAGCAGTCGCTCGCGCCGGTCTATCCGGCCGCGCACGATCCGAACGTGTCGGCTGGGCCGATCACGGCGGATCCGATCGATCCCGGGACCAAGGTCAGCGGGTTCAGTGGCGGGCACGGCGACACCGCCGGGCGGCATGGCGGACCCGGTGGTGGGTACACCGGCGGGCCGAGTTCGTACAGTCCGCCTCCTGGGGCCGAGGGGTATCAGGCGCCCAGGCCGCCGCAGATTCCGCAGCCGCCGAGGATGCCTCAGCCTCCGCAGCAACCGGGCAGGCGACCGAACGACGGGACCGATCTGTCCTCGGTGAAACCCCCGCCCGCGATGCGGCCGGGTGAGTTCCGTCCTGGCACCTTCGGGCCCGGCAGCGGCGGACCCGGAGGTGGCCCTGGTGGCGGTGGCGGCGGATTCGGCCCGGGCTCGGGTGGGTTCAGCGGCGGTTTCGGGCCCGGTGGCGGGTTCGGGCCGGGTGGATCGACGGGTGGGCCGGGCAGCATGGGGCCCGGTCGCGGCGTCGGGGCCGGTATGCCCGGCGAGGGTGCGATGCGCGGCCCCGGCGGGACACCGGCCGGAGGCGCGGCGGCGGGACGGCCCGGTTCGCCGGGTATGGGTGGCGGCGGTATGGGCGCCGGTAAGGGCGGTAAGGGTGGCGAGGACGAGGAGCACCAGCGCAAGATCACGCTGCAGGAAGAGGACGGCGACTCCATCTTCGGCGGCTACGACGGTGACAAGCCGGTTCCGCCGGTGATCGGCGCATAACGTGCTCCAGAAACCCGTCGAGCTGACGCTCCAGACGTACGAAACCCTGCTGGACCACCACAATCTCGGCGACATCCACCCGACGCTCGTCCGCGGCGCGCAGTGGTACCTGCCCGAGGAACGCCGCGAGCTGGCCGCCACCGCACAGTCCGAATTGGACAGACAGGGCCTGCTCAGGCGCGGCCGCATCGAGGACGAATTCCTTGACACGCTGCGTTTCCTGCAGCGGCCGGCGGTCGAGTACTACTCGTGGGTGAAGTCCGAGGGGCGTGAACGGACCGTTCGCGCCGCGGGCAGTGGCCGCGAAGCGCTCACTGTCGTCTTGGTCGACAAGGTCGTCTACCTGACGCCGACCCGGCCGGACACGCTCGCGCACGATTTCACCGGCCTGCTTCCCGAGGCCCCCGCCGCGCGCACACCGTCCTTGAACTGCTCGGAAGCCGATCTGCACGTCCTCATGAAGGGCGAATTGCTGACCGGCGCCAGCCCGAGCATCCGCGACGCCAAGAAGCTCCTCCAGTGGATCCGGTCGCCGCACACCTTCTTCGGACGGCTGTACGTCGCCATCCGTGACGGTGGCGGCAACCGGAAACGCGTCGAGAAGCCACCCGGCTGGATGGACACCGAGCAGGGCCGCGTCGTGTTCGGCCCGGACGCCAAGGGCTGGGTGAGCCTCGTGGGCGCCGGGCCGCACGAAATCGCCTCGAAGGTGGTCCAGCTGGAGGCTCAGCTCCGGGGACGCTAGTCCTGGTGGTTCGGGTTGAGGACCCGCGAAAGGAACGTCTTGGTGCGTTCCTCTTGCGGGTCGCCGATGACCTGGTCCGGCGCGCCCTGTTCGACGACGACGCCGCCGTCCATGAACAGCACGGTGTCGGCCACTTCACGGGCGAACTGCATCTCGTGCGTGACGACGAGCATCGTCATGCCTTCCTGCGCGAGCTGCCGCATGACCGCGAGGACGTCACCGACGAGTTCGGGGTCCAGCGCCGACGTCGGTTCGTCGAACAGCATGACGTCGGGGTCCATCGAAAGCGCCCTGGCGATCGCGACGCGCTGCTGCTGTCCACCGGACAACTGCGTCGGCAGCGAAGATTCCTTCTCCGCCAGTCCGACCTTCACGAGGTTGTCCCGCGCGATGCGCTCCGCCTCGTCCTTGCCGCGCTTGAGGACCTTGCGCTGCGCGACGGTGAGGTTTTCGAGCACGCTCAGGTGCGAGAAGAGGTTGAACGACTGGAAGACCATGCCGATCTTCGTGCGGGCGCCGTCGATGTCGACGTCCGGGTCGGTGATCTCGCTGCCGTTGACCACGATCTTGCCCTGCTGCGGCTCCTCGAGGAGGTTGACACAGCGCAACAACGTCGACTTGCCCGAACCCGACGGCCCGATGATGCAGACGACCTGACCGCGTTCGACTCGCAGGTCGATGCCCTTGAGCACTTCGAGTTCGCCGAACGCCTTGTGGAGTCCCGAAACCTCGACGATCGTCTGGGTGCTCATACCGTTCCTCCGCCGGGCACTCCGGCCCCGTATTTCTTCTCTAGCCGCTGCTGCAGGATCGACAACGGGATGGTGATGACCAGATAACAGAGACCGGCGACGACGATCGGCGTCAGCCCCTTGGCCTCCAGCAGCGCCTGACGGCTGAACTGCGCCAGTTCCTGCTGCGCCGGCGTGGTGCCGAGCAGGAACGCCAGCGACGAGTCCTTCGTCAGCATGATCAGTTCGTTGGCCAGCGGCGGCAGGATGATCCGGAACGCCTGCGGGATCACGACGGTGATCATCGTGCGGGCGGGCGACATGCCGAGCGAACGCGCGGCCTCGACCTGTCCGCGCGGCACCGCCTGGATACCGGCGCGGATGGTCTCCGCCATGTAGGCCGAGGACACGATGCCCAGCGCCAGCATGATCGACACGTTCCGCGGCAGGAAGAAGTTCGGGAAGGCGATCGGCACCCCGACACCGACCGCCAGGAAGATCAGCAGCGCGGGCAGGCCGCGGAAGAATTCGATGTACCCACGCGCGAGCCAGCGGTAGGGGCCGACCGACGACAGTCTCATCAGCGCGAGCAGGAGACCCATGCCGAGGCCGAGCGCGAAGCCCAGCGCGGTGAAGATGATGGTGTTCTTCAGTGCGACGGTGATGACGTCCGGGAACTGCTTCGCGGCGACGTCGAGATCGAAGAACGCCTTGCCCAGGCGTCCCCAATCGGCCAGCAGCGCGAACACCACGACGATCACCAGCAGCAGCGCGTATTGCGCCCACCGGAACGCCGATCGTCGCTGGCGGCGGCTCAGTGCCATTTCACTCCTCAAACAGGTGGTGACAAGCTTGTGGCCGGTGCGCTGGGCACCGGCCACAAGGGACGGATTATCAACCGGCGGCCGGGCTGCCCGGCTGCCAGGTCGGCGCCTTGCCGAACCACTTCTGGTAGATCTGCGCGTACGAGCCGTCGGTGACCGAAGCCTTGAGGACCTCGTTGACCTGGGTGAGCAGGGCGGTGTTGCCCGTCTTCATCCCGATTCCGTAGAACTCGTTCGTCTTGAACTCCGTCACGACGGTGGTGTCGGGGTTCGTCTTCACGAAGTCGTAGAGCACGCCGTTGTCGTTGACGCCCGCGTCGATCTGGCCGCTCTTGACCGCCTGCTCCAGCAGCGCGAGGTCGTCGAAGGTGACGATCTCGGCCCCGGCGGCCTTCTCCTTGGCGTAGTCGGCACCGGTGGTGGCCGACTGGACACCGATCTTCTTGCCGGCGACGTTGCTCAGGTCCTTGATCGGCGAACCGGTCTTGACCAGCAGCGCCTGCGAAGCCTCGAAGTACGGGTCGGAGAAGGCGAACTTCGCCTTGCGCTTGTCGTTGATCGTCATCCCGGCGGCGGCGAGGTCGCACTGACCGGTGTTCATCGCTTCGCCGGACTCGATGTTCTCGAAGGCGATGTCGACGATGCTCTGCTCGACACCCAGCTTCTTCGCCACGAGGTCGACCAGGTCGACGTCGAAGCCGACGATCTTGTCGCCCTGCTTGACCTGGAACGGCTGGTAGGGCAGGTGCGTGCAGGTGGTGAGCTTGCCGGAGGCGACGAGCTGGACGCCACCGGCCGCGGTGCCCTGCCCACCTTCTTCACCGCAGGCTGCCAGGGCCCCCGCGGCTAGGGCGAGCGCCGGGATCAGGGCGAGCGCTTTGAATCGGGCCACGTCGTCACTCCTTGTAGTTCCCATGTGTCGAGAGCACGCATATTGCCACTCATCCGGCGGCAAGCACAGCACTACGACGTTACAGCGCCGTTTCGGCCGTCACGGGCATTACATGAAGTATCGCGTCGACATGGCAAGGTGAGCGAGTATGGCGACCATGAACAACAACTCGGCGCCGCGCCTTCCCCCGGCCGGCCGCCGCCCTCGTGCCACCACTTCGACGAGGCGGGCGGCGAAACCCGGAGCGCAGTTCGACGGCTATCTTTCGCCGTCACGGCCGCACGCGGGCGCGTACGACGAGATGTTCACCGCCGATGGCACGGTCCGCCAGCCGTACCGAGCGCTGTACGAATCGGTCTCCGCGCTGACCTCGACGGACCTTTCGTCCCGATCGGCGGCCATCGACCGGGCCATGGTGGATCAGGGCATCACCTTCTCGCTGTCCGGCCAGGAACGCCCCTTCCCGCTCGACCTCGTACCGAGGGTGATCACTTCCACCGAATGGAGCAAACTCGAACGCGGTGTGGCACAACGGGTCCGCGCGCTCGAAGCGTTTCTCGCCGACATCTACGGCGATCGGCAGATCCTGCGTGAAGGCGTTCTTCCGCGACGGCTGATCACCTCGTGCGAGCATTTCCAGCGCGAGGCGTTCGGGATCAACCCGCCCAACGGCGTCCGCATCCACGTGTCCGGTGTGGACCTGGTGCGCGACGAGGAGGGCACGTTCCGGGTACTGGAGGACAACCTCCGCAACCCCTCGGGTGTTTCGTACGTGATGGAGAACCGCCGCACGATGGCGCGCGTGTTCCCGGACCTGTTCGCCCAGCACCGGGTGCGCCCGGTCGGCGACTACGCCTCGCATCTGCTGCGCGCGCTGCGGGCGGCGGCCGCGGCGAACGTCGCCGACCCGATGGTCGTCGTGCTCACGCCCGGCGTGCACAACTCCGCGTACTTCGAGCATTCGCTGCTGGCCCGGCTGATGGGGGTCGAGCTGGTCGAGGGCCGCGACATGTTCTGCCGGGACAACGTCGTCTACCTGCGCACCACCGAGGGCGAACGTCCGGTCGACGTCATCTACCGGCGGATCGACGACGAGTTCCTCGACCCGGTGCACTACCGGCCGGATTCCGTGCTCGGGGTCGCCGGGATCCTCAACGCGGCCCGCGCGGGCAACGTCGTGATCGCGAACGCGGTCGGCAACGGCGTCGGCGACGACAAGCTCGTCTACACCTACGTGCCCGAGATGGTGAAGTACTACCTCAACGAGAAGCCGCTGCTGCCCAACGTGGACACCTTCCGGTGCTGGCTGCCGGACGAGTTCGACTACGTCATGCAGCATATGGAAGAGCTGGTGGTCAAACCCGTCGAAGGCTCCGGCGGGTACGGCATCGTGTTCGGGCCCGAGGCGACGCCTGCCGAGCTGGCCGCCCTGAAACGAAAGGTCCGGGCGCACAAACGCGGCTGGATCGCCCAGCCCGTCGTCCAGCTGTCCACCGTTCCATCCAAAGTGGATGAACGACTGGCGCCCCGGCACGTCGACCTCCGGCCGTTCGCGGTCAACGACGGCAAGGAGATCTTCGTCCTGCCGGGCGGGCTGACCAGGGTCGCGCTCCCGGAGGGCAGTCTGGTGGTCAACTCGTCGCAGGGCGGCGGTTCGAAGGACACCTGGGTGCTGGCGCCGCGATCCTCCACGGCGGAACGGGAGCTGGAGCGGCCCGCGCTCGGCGCACTGTCCCATGTGGACGGTCTGATCGCCGAACAGGGCCCCGAGCTGACCACCACCCAGCAACAGCAGCAGCAACAGGCATAAAGGGAGGTTGATGTGCTAGCCCGTAACGCGGAATCGCTGTACTGGATCGGCCGGTACGTCGAACGCGCCGACGACACCTCCCGGATCCTCAACGTCTCCGTGCACCAGCTGCTCGAAGACGCGAGCGTCGACCCGGACCACGCGAGCCGTCAGCTGCTCGCCGTCCTCGGCATCTCGCCGGAGGGCATGGACTCGCTCGACGTGTGGAAGCTGACCGAACTGGTCGCCTATGCCAAGGACAACCCGGCGTCGATCGTCGGTTCGATCAACTCCGCCCGCGAGAACACCCGCGGCGCGCGAGAGGTCGTCTCGACCGAGCTGTGGGAATGCCTGAACGCGACCTGGAACGCAGTCCCGGACAGGCAGCGGTACGCGCGCCGCGCCGGGCCGCACGCCTTCCTTTCCTTCGTCGAGGAGCGCGCGGCGATGTTCGCCGGGCTCGCCGATTCGACGATGAGCCGCGACGACGGCTGGCTGTTCATGGTGCTCGGCCGCTCGGTCGAACGCGCGGACATGGTGGTGCGGCTGCTGCTTTCGCGGGTCCAGGACAGCGCGTCCTCACCCGGCTGGATCACCGTGCTCCGCTCGGCGGGCGCGCAGGACACCTACCTGCGGACCTACCGCGGCGCGCTCGACGCCGCCCGCGTCGTGCAGTTCCTGATGCGCGACACACTGTTCCCGCGGTCGGTGTTCCACGCGCTGCGCCAGGCCGAGGAATGCCTGGAACGGCTGGACCCCGGCGTCAATTCGCGCGCCAACGAGAAGTCCGAGGCGCTGCGGCAGCTCGGCCGCGCCCGCAGCGAGCTGGAGTTCCTGCGGCAGTCCGATCTGCTGGAGGACCTGCCGAAACGGCTCGTCACCCTGCAGACGTCGATCAAGGACATCGGCGACGCGGTTTCGGTGCAGTACTTCCATTCGTCGCCGTGGGTGGCCTGGAGCGGTGCGGAGGTTTCGCTGTGACCTGGCAGCTTCGGGTGGCCCACCGGACCGGATACCGGTACGCGACGCCGGCCACGCAGTCGTACAACGAGGCGCGGCTGACCCCGCGGTCCGATCGTCGGCAGACCACGGTCGTGAACCGCGTCGAGACCACGCCGGCGACCCGTGCGTACCGGTACACGGACTACTGGGGCACCATCGTGACCTCGTTCGACCTCCACGCGCCGCACACCGAGTTCACCGTGCTCGCGACGTCGGTGGTCGAGACCGCCGACGAAGGCGAACCGATCCGTTCGGCGTCGTGGAAGGACCTGCGCGGCGACACCGTGGTCGACCACCGCACCGAGTACCTGACGCCGACGGCGTACA
Organism: Amycolatopsis sp. NPDC102522; assembly: GCF_055584485.1. Taxonomy (NCBI): domain Bacteria; kingdom Bacillati; phylum Actinomycetota; class Actinomycetes; order Pseudonocardiales; family Pseudonocardiaceae; genus Amycolatopsis; species Amycolatopsis sp. NPDC102522. Next base: position 713,017 of record NZ_JBVJLY010000001.1, read on the forward strand.
CGCCGCGCGATCCCGAACTGACCAAGGTCGCGCGCGAACTGCGGAAGGGGCTCGACCCGGCTGAGGCCGTGCTCGCGGTCTGCGAATGGGTCAACAACCAGCTGAAGTACCAGCCCGGGACCACCGGTGTGCACAGCACGGCGACCGACGCCTGGCGTGCGCGCGAAGGGGTTTGCCAGGACTTCGCACACGTGACGCTGGTGATGCTGCGCGCGATCGGCGTCCCGGCTCGCTACGTCTCCGGATACCTGCACACGAAGCCGGAGGCGAAGCTCGGCGAGACGGTCGAAGGCGAAAGCCACGCCTGGGTCGACGTCTGGACCGGCGGCTGGTGGGCCTACGACCCGACGAACGCGATCCCGGTCGGACCGCGGCACGTCTGGGTCGCCTACGGCCGCGACTACGCCGACGTGCCGCCGCTCAAGGGCATCTTCACCGGCGGCGGTCAGTCCACTTTGGACGTCTCGGTGCAGCTGACCCGGCTGACCTAGGCCCGTCGGCGGAGCAACAGCCAGAGCAGGTACGCACCACCGAGAGCCGCGGCGACGACGCCTGCCGGAAGCAGCGAGGACTCCAGCAGGCGCTGGCCCAGGTAGTCGGCCGCGACGACGAGGGTCGCGCCGACGAAGGCCGACGCCACCAGGTTGGGCCCCGGCAGCCGCGTCATCCGGCGGGCCAGCTGGGGCGCGGCGAGGGCGATGAACGGGAGCGGCCCGGTCGCCGCGGTGGCGGCGGCGACCAGCGCGACGGCGACCAGCACCAGGGTCAGCCGCACGCGGGGGACGTCGACGCCGATACCGGTCGCGGTGTCGTCGCCCATCTCCAGCATGCGCAGCGCGCGGCCGTTCGCGAACACGATCGGCGCGAACACCGCCATCGCGACGGACAAGGGCACGAAGTAGCTCCAGTCGCGGCCGGAGAGGTCACCGACGAGCCAGCCGACAGCCTGCGCGGCGGCTTCGAGGTTCGCCTTCACCAGCAGGTACGAGTTCACGCCTGCCAGCACCGCGCTGACCGCGATCCCGAGCAGCACCAGCCGCGAACTCAGCAGACCGTGCGGCGCGCACAGCACCATCACGACCAGCGCTGTCAGCAGCCCGCCCACCAGCGCGCCGAGCGAGACGACGCCGGGACCGGCGCCGAAGAACAGCAGGGTCACGATGCCGCCGGTCGCCGAACCGGTGGTGAACCCGATGATGTCCGGGCTGCCGAGCGGATTCCGGGTGATCGTCTGGAAGATCGTGCCCGCCAGTGCCAGCGCGGCCCCGACGAGGATCGCGACCAGCACCCGCGGCAGCCGTCCCATGACGACCAGGTACTGCGCCTTCGTACCCGAGCCTGCCAGCGTCGCGAGCACTTCGCCGGGGCTCATCTCGTAGTCGCCCGTGCCGACCGAAAGCACGACGAGGGCCAGCGTCACCAAGGCCAGCGCGGCGACGACGATCGTGGATCGGCTGTCCAAACCGGACTCGCGGCGGACGAACGCGGTCATCGGCGCACCGCCTTGAGCCGACGGGCCACGATCACGAACGCGATCCCGCCGACGACGTCGGTCATCACGCCGACCTGGATCTCGCCCGGCGAGCCGACCAGGCGGCCGAGGACGTCGCAGCCGAGCAGCAGTACCGGTCCGAGCAGGGCCGAAAGCAGCATCACCCAGCGCTCGTCCTGGCCGATCAGCGACCGGACGACGTGCGGGATCATCAGGCCGACGAAGGCGATCGGGCCGCAGGCCGCGGTCGCCGCGGCCGACAACAGCCCGACCGCGACCATCCCGGCGACGCGGACGAGCGCCGGATCAGCGCCGAGCCCCCGGGCGGTGTCCTCGCCCAGCGCCAGCGCGTTCAGCGCGCGGGCCAGCACGACCGCGATCACCACACCCGCGACGAAGAACGGCAGCAGTACGGACAGCTGTTCGAGGTTCCGGTTGACCAGCGAGCCGACCAGCCAGAACCGCATGGCCTGCAGGTTGTGCGTGTTGATCATCTGCATGCCCTGGTTGATCCCGACGAACACCGCCTGGATCGCGACGCCCGCCAGCACCAGCCGCAGCGGGCTCGAGGCGCCCCGCGTCCCGCCGATCACCGAGACCAGCGCGGTTCCCACGAGCGCTCCGGCGAAGGCGAACCAGACGTACTCGCCGGGCGAAGTCACCGAGAACACCGCGGAGCCGAGCACGATCGCGACGGCGGCGCCGTGGTTGATGCCGAGCAGACCGGGTTCCGCGACCGGGTTGCGGGTGATCGCCTGCATCAGCGCGCCCGCCAGCCCCAGCGCCATCCCGACCAGGACACCGAGCACCGTGCGGGGCAGGCGATCGTCGCGGACGACGACGTCGTTGTAGCTGCCGTCGTACGCGAAGAGGGCGTGCAGGACTTCGCCGAGGGAAAGCCTGTTCGACCCGAAGCCGATCGAAAGCAGGACGACCGCGACGAGCGCGACCAGCGACCCCACCAGGACCAGCGTTCGCACGGAGACGCTGGTCCGGGGTGATCTGACGCGCTCCGTGACTTGGACCATGGCCATCACAGTAAGCGAAGGCTAGCCTAACCATGAAACCGGTTCCACGGCGAAAGAAGATCACCGATGCACCTCTCCCGACGCGGCTTCCTCGCCGGCACCGCGGCGCTCGGCGCCACCGGCCTCCTGACCGCCTGCGGTTATCAGGAAGAAGCACCCAAGCCGGGAGCAGGCACGACGTGGTCCTTCACCGACGACCGCGGGCGCGAACTCGAAGGCGAGCGGCCCACCCGGATCGTCGCGCAGGTGACCGCCGCGGCGGCGCTGTGGGACCTCGGTGTGAAGTCGGTCGGGATCTTCGGCCCGTCGAAGTTCGCCGACGGCAAACCGGACCCGCAGGCGGGCGGCGTCGACCTGAACACGGTGACCTCGCTCGGGAACGTGTGGAACGAGTTCAACTTCGACAAGTTCGTCTCGTTGAATCCACAGCTGCTGATCAGCGTGATGTACCTCAAGGAACAGATGTGGTACGTCCCGGATACACAGACGGAGAAGATCGACAAGGCCGCGCCGAGCGTCGGGGTCCGGCTGCAGGACATCTCGATGCCCGAGGGGATCGCGAAGTTCATCTCGCTCGCGAAGGCGCTCGGCGCCGACACCGAGACCCCGGCGATCAAGGCCGCGAAGGACGAGTACGAGAAGGCCGACGCCGCGCTCGGCGAAGCGGCCAAGAAGGCCGCCGGGCTGAAGATCCTGCTGGTGTCCGCGCAGAAGGACGCCGTCTACGTCTCGAACGCGCCGAAGTTCTCGACCTCGAAGCACTACCAGAGCAAGGGGCTGAACTTCGTCACGCCGGAGGCGCCGGACGAGAGCCAGGGCGGCTACTACCAGCAGATCAGCTGGGAGAACATCGGCAAGTACCCGGCCGACGTGATCATGTACGACAACCGCGGCGGTTCGCTCTCGCTCGGCCCGGACGGGCTCGGCGGCGTGCCGACCTGGGCGCAGCTGCCCGCGGTGAAGGCGGGGAAGCTGATCCCGTGGAACAACGAGACGCCGTTCTCGTACAAGCGCTTCACTCCGCAGCTGACGGAGCTGACGGCCGCGTTGAACGAGTTCGCCTAGTCCTGCACCTCTCCCGCAAGCGCGAGGAAAGGCCCCTTCATCGCAAATTTCGCGATGAAGGGGCCTTTCATGTCAGTCGTCAGCTGCGGGCGTGCGCGTCCAGGATGTGCGCGACCGCTTCGGTGACCAGCTGCACGAACTCGATGTTCAGCCACTCGTCCGGCACGTGGATGTTCGAGTCCGGCCCGCAGGCGCCGGTGACCACGAACTGCGCCTCCGGGTACTTCTCGCCGAGCAGCCCCATGAACGGGATCGACCCGCCCATACCGAAGCTCTTGTGCGGCTCGCCGAAGACCTCGCCGCTCACGTGGTGCAGGACCTTGTCGAGCCACGGCGCGGTGTCCGGCGCGTTCCAGCCGTTCTCGGCCTGGAACCCGCCGAGCTCGACCGAAGCGTCGTAAGGCACGTCGGTGGTGAGCACGCGGCGGACCGCCTCCATCGCGGCCTGCGCGTTCGCTGTCGGCGGGAGGCGGAAGCTCAGGGTGAGCGTGGTGCTGTCGCGCAGCACGTTGCCCGCGTCGGCCGGGAGCGGGAAGCCCTCCGCGCCGATCACCGAAAGCGTCGGCCGCCACGAGTTGTTGAGCAGCAGTTCGAGGTCGTCGTCGGACACCGGCCTGCCGACCACCGGGAACATCGTCTTCGCCGCGCCGGGCGCGATCTCGACGACGCCGCGAGCCTCGTCGACCCGGTTCTCCGGGATGTCGACGCTCAGTTCGGCGAGCTTGATCTCGCCGGTCTCGACGTTCTCGATCCGGTCGATCAGCGCGCGCAGGACGCGGAACGAGCTCGCCACGATGCCGCTGGCCATGCCGGAGTGCTGCGCGGATTCGAGCACCTTCACGGTGACGTTGACGTGCAGCATGCCGCGCAGGCTGGTGGTCAGCCACAGACGCTTGTAGTCGGTGCCGCCGGCGTCGAGGCAGACGACCAGCGAGACCGCGCCGAGCTTCTCCTTCAGGTGCTCGACGTACGCGGGAAGGTCCGGGCTGCCGGACTCCTCACCGGTCTCCAGCAGCACGACCGCGCGGGAGTGCTCGCCTCCGGCGGCGCGCACGGCCTCGATCGCCGTCGTCGCCGCGTAGCCCGAGTAGCCGTCGTCGACCGCGCCGCGGCCGTACAGCCGCCCGTCGCGGATCACCGGCGTCCACGGGTCGAGCCCCTCGGACCAGCCACCGACCGGGGGCTGCTTGTCGAGGTGCCCGTACATCAGCACGGTGCCCTTTTCGGCCGCTTCGGACGTCGCCGGGATGTCGACGACCAGCAGCGGGCTGCGGCCTTCGAGTTCCACGACCTCGAGCGTCGCGCCGGGGATCTCCCGGGCGGCGATCCAGGAGCGGACGTGCTCGACGGCGGCGGCGAGATGACCGCTCTTCGCCCACTCGGAGTCGAACGCCGGCGACAAGGCGGGGATCGCCACCAGGCCGGACAGGCTCGGAAGGACGTCGTTCGTCCAGTTGGAAACCACGGTTTCGCGTACGGATTTCTGCTCCACGTCCGCCATCCTGCCACGGGCGCGGGTACGTGTGATGGGTCACAACGGCGGGCACGGATCGTCATCGATCAAGCAGGCCACGGCACCCGTCCGGGATCGGGGTCCGCTGGTCGGCACGCGAGTGAATCCCCTACTTTCGGCGGCCCCACACTCGGGCGTCCTAGCATTTTCCCTGATCAGACACCCTTTCTCAGCAACAAATCAGCATCCGCCACTGACCAAAACGGCTTCCGGCATGCCAGGATGTGCGCACGAACCGTCAACGCCGATGGTGACCCAGCGCTTCAGATCCGACGCGCTGGTCCCCGCCGGCGCAGTCACTGTGGCCGCCACAAGTGGCCGCCAGAGGCGCCGACATCAAGGAGAGCAGCGCATGCCGTCCGAACACTGGACGCACCCGGAACCTGGAGACGGTCCCGCCGCCGTAGCGGCGCAACCTTCCCCTGAACAGGTGATCGCCGGTTTGCGAGCAACGAGTGAAGGTGGCGCTGAGCTGACTCAGCTGCTCACCCCCGAAGGCGAACGGGTCTCCTCGCCGCAGTTCGACCGCTATGTCGACGACATCGACGCCGAGGCCCTCAAGGGCCTGTACCGCGACATGGTCCTGGTCCGCCGTGCGGACCGCGAGGCCAACGCGATGCAGCGCCAGGGCCAGCTCGGCATCTGGGTCCCGCTGCTCGGGCAGGAGGCCGCGCAGATCGGCTCCGGCCGCGCGCTGCGGAAGGGGGACATGGCGTTCCCCAGCTACCGCGAGCACGGTGTCGCCTACGCCCGCGGGGTCGACCTCAAAAAGGTGCTCGGCATCTTCCGCTGCACCGACCACGGTGGCTGGGACTACAAGGCCCACGGCTTCCACCCCTACACCATCGTGATCGGCAACCAGGTGCTCAACGCCGCCGGTTACGCGATGGGCCAGAAGTTCGAAGGCAAGGTCGGCGACGACGACAGCGAAGCGACCATCTGTTACTTCGGTGACGGAGCGACTTCGCAGGGCGACGTGCACGAAGGCTTCGTCTGGGCCGCCGTCTACGACGCGCCGCTCGTGTTCTTCTGCCAGAACAACCAGTGGGCGATCTCGGAGCCCACCGAACGCCAGTCGCGCCTGCCGCTGTACCAGCGCGCCCGCGGCTACGGCTTCCCCGGCATCCGCGTCGACGGCAACGACGTCCTCGCCTGCCTCGCGGTCTCCCGCTGGGCGCTCGAGGAATGCCGTCACGGCAACGGCCCGGTGCTGATCGAGGCGTTCACCTACCGGATGGACGCGCACACCACCACCGACGACCCCACCCGCTACCGGCTCTCCGACGAGCTGGAGGAGTGGAAGCTGAAGGACCCGATCGAGCGCGTCCGGGCGTACCTCGCCCGCGGTGGCGGCGCCGACCAGGCGTTCTTCGACCAGGTGCAGGCCGATTCGGACGCGTTCGCGGCCGAGCTGCGCGAGTACTGCTTCAACATGCCAGAGCCGCCGCCGGAGCGAATCTTCTCCAACGTCTACGCGGAGTCCACGCCGCTGCTGGACGCGCAGCGCGAAGAGTTCCTGTCCTACATGGACGGTTTCGTCGGGGCGGGTGAGCACTGAAATGGCAGACCTCCAGAAACTCACCATCGGCAAGGCGATCAACCTCGGCCTCCGGCGCGCCATGGAAGAGGACCCGAAGGTCCTGATCATGGGTGAGGACGTCGGCAAGCTCGGCGGCGTCTTCCGCATCACCGACGGCCTGCAGAAGGACTTCGGCGAGCAGCGCGTCCTGGACACGCCGCTGGCCGAATCGGGCATTATCGGCACCGCGGTCGGCCTCGCCGTCCGCGGATTCCGCCCGGTGTGCGAGATCCAGTTCGAAGGCTTCATCTTCCCGGGCTTCGACCAGATCTCCAGCCAGGTCGCGAAGCTGCACTACCGGACGCAGGGCAAGATCAAGATGCCCATCGTGATCCGGGTGCCGTTCGGCGGCGGCATCGGCGCTGTCGAGCACCACTCGGAGTCGCCGGAATCGCTTTTCGCGCACATCCCCGGCCTCAAGGTCGTGTCGGTCTCGAACGCCGTCGACGCCTACTGGGGCATCCAGCAGGCGATCAAATCCGACGACCCGATCCTGTTCTTCGAACCGAAGAAGCTGTACCACTCGGGCGCGATGAAGGCCGAGATCGACGTCGACGGCACGCCGGATCAGCTGTTCAAGTCCCGCGTCGTCCGCGAAGGCACGACGGCCACCGTCGTCGCGTACGGCCCGTCGGTGAAGGTCGCGCTCGACGCGGCGACCGCCGCCGAGGACGAGGGCAAGTCCCTGGAGGTCATCGACCTGCGGACGCTGTCCCCGCTCGACCTGGAGCCGGTGTTCGAGTCGGTGCGCAAGACCGGGCGGCTCATCGCGCTGAGCGAGGCGCCGTCGGAGTCTTCGCTGACCTCGGAGATCGCCGCGCGCGTGCAGCAGGAATGCTTCTACTCGCTGGAAGCCCCCGTGCTGCGGGTGACCGGATTCGACACGCCGTACCCGCCGGCCAAGCTCGAGGAGCATTACCTCCCCGACCTGGACCGGGTGCTGCACACCGTCGACCGTTCACTCGCCTGGTAAGGGGGAAGTTCCTGAAATGCCCGAGTACAAACACTTTCCCCTCGCCGACACGGCGGAAGGGCTGACCGAGGCCGACATCATCGCCTGGCAGGTCAAGCCGGGTGACACCGTCACGGTGAACCAGATCGTGGTCGAGGTCGAGACCGCGAAGGCCGCCGTCGAACTGCCCATCCCGTGGGCGGGCGTAGTCACCGAACTGCTCGTCGAACCGGGTCAGACGGTGGAGGTCGGCGCGCCGATCCTCACCATCGACGTCGACCCGGGCGGTAAGGCGGCGCCCGCCCCCGCCGCCGCTCCGGCGGTGGAGGAGCCGGCCGAAGAGGAGATGAAGCCGCTGGTCGGCTACGGCTCCAAGGCCGTCGTCACGCAGCGCCGGGCGCGGAAGGGCGCGGGTGCTCCCGTGGCCGTCGCTCCTGCTCCGGTGGCCGTGGCTCCCGCGCCTGCTCCTGTCGCCCCGGTTGCGCCTGTCGCACCTGTCGCGACTTCGAAGCCGAAGGGCGGGTACGTGCCGCTGGCGAAGCCGCCGGTGCGGAAGCTCGCCAAGGACCTCGGCGTCGATCTGCACGCCCTCACCGGAACCGCCGACGGCGGCGTCATCACCCGTGACGACGTCCATGCCGCCGCCAACGGTTCCGCCGCGCCCACCGCTGTTCAGTCCGTTGTGGACAGTGGCTACGACCCCGCGACGCGGGAACGCCGGGTGCCGGTCAAGGGCGTCCGCAAGGCCACCGCCGCGGCGATGGTGCAGAGCGCCTACACCGCCCCGCATGTCACGGAGTTCCTCACCATCGACGTCACGCCGATGATGGAATTCCGGGAGAAGCTGAAGAAGTCGCGCGAGTTCGCCGGGGTCAAGGTCACCCCGCTGACCTTCGCGGCGAAGGCCGTTTGCCTGGCGGCCAAGCGCACTCCGGACGTCAACGCGGTGTGGGACGAGGCGGCGCAGGAGATCGTCTACAAGGACTACGTGCACCTCGGGATCGCCGCGGCCACCCCGCGCGGGCTCGTCGTGCCCAAGGTCCGTGACGCGGATTCGATGTCCCTCAAGGAACTCGCGATCGCGCTCACCGAGCTGACCGACGTCGCCCGCCAGGGCAAGACCACCCCGGCGGCCATGCTCGGCGGCACGATCACCATCACCAACGTCGGCGTCTTCGGCGTCGACACCGGTACGCCGATCATCAACCCCGGCGAGTCCGCGATCCTGTGCCTCGGCGCGATCAAGGACACCCCGTGGGTGGTCGACGGCGAGATCAAGGTGCGCAAGGTGCTCCAGCTTTCGCTGAGCTTCGACCACCGCGTGGTCGACGGGCAGCAGGGTTCGGAGTTCCTGGCCGACGTCGGCGCTTTGCTGGCCGACCCCGCGGTCGCGATCACCTACTGAGTCGACTGAGCTGAAGGGCGCTTTCCCCGCATGCGATGCGGGGAAAGCGCCCTTCGCTGCGTCTGACGCGGGGATGGGGCCTTTCGGCCCGGGCCCGTTGTCGATTTTCGACCAGCTCAGCCCTGTAGCTCTTTCTCTGACAACTCCGAGTTAACGGCGTCATCACGTCGCGTAACAGAGTCGTCCGAGCCCTCGACACCCAACTCAGGAAGACGGGAAGTCGCAGGCCGGGGAGGGCTCGAAATGACCGACGACGCGTTGATCGAGAAAATCGCCAAGGCATACTCCACCGCGCTGGCGCTTCGACTGGTCCAAGGCGAAGAGGGCCCGTTCGCGCGCGTTATCGAGCATGTCGAAATCGATCATGGGGAATGCCGGCGAAGACTCATCCTGGATTGGCATCTGCCGACACTCGCCGAAGCCTTGCCGGGTCACCCGAAAGTCGACGACCCCGATTTCATCAAGGCTTTCAACGAAGCCAACCCGGTTCTGGTGGTTCCGATTCACGTCATGCGCCGCGGCAGACTCATGACGGACTTCACCGTGGAAGATCAAAAAAGAGAACAGCTCTACGTCTGCGGCCGTACAGAGTGGGGAGAGCGGACAACCTGGCTCCTCAAAGTCCTTTGGGCGCTCGTCGACATCGCCCCCAACGGCCTTGACGACCAAGAGCGAAACCGTATCGAGCAAGCGAAACGTCAGTACCTGTCGTTGCCGACGGCGAACAAGCGCGAAGCATCACAGAATGCCAGGAAGTCCATCCGCAAGCTGCGGGAAGCCAGCAAATCAGGGCTTCTTCTGCACCCTGGAACGCTGGAGCGGATCGAAGTGCTCGGCCGCTATGTCGCGACCCGTCACCTGTCGTGGGTCCACCTGACGAGACATCCGGGGCAAACCGCGCGTCTGACTCTCTCCTACCGAACCCGGTTCGCCGCGGAGTACCCGCCGGCTCCATCGAAGGGAAGCCCGCTGCGCGGCCGCAGGCTCCTCCAACGCTCGGTTGAATGGGCTCGCCGTGCGGTCGGGCAGGAGCCCTTCAGGTTCTGGGTGCCGCTGTCGATGCACAGCTTTTGCCGCAGCTACCACTTCACGATGCCGTCGCCGACCGGCACCTACTTCGAAGAACAGAGATTCGTCCTTCAGAACACCCTTCGAAAACCACAGAAGGATCAAGAAAAGGCGCTCGACAAGTTCTGCGCCGAGAACGACGCGCAGACGCTCGGCCACAAGGACGCCGGAGGACCGGTCGCACACCTCTACGGCCGCAATCTTCGAGAGGCCGCGACGAGCGATCATCTTCTCTACGCGTACGCCTACGTCCGCGAACGGCCGCCGGGTACGACGGCGGCCGCGACGTGGCTCTGCTTCTTCTCCGCGGCCTTCCTCTGGTTGTTCTGGAGCGCCTGGGACGCGCTCGTGATGACCACCACCGCGGGAACCAACATCACCGCTCTGTTCGTCGCGCTGCCCGGTTTCGCCTCGATCTGGTTTTCGAAGGCTTTCCAGCAAGAAATTCGCTCACGGATTCCCCTGGTGAACCGTGTCGGCCTGCTGCTCGTCGGCCTCTCGACCTTCTACACGCTGGTCAGCACGATGATCAACCGCGCGGTGGAGGCCGCCACCACAGGCTGGTCCGCGCTTCTCGTCGACAGTTTTTCACGAGTCGGCGTACTGATTTGCACGATCTCACTCTCCGCCATGGCCGTATACCTGTTCGGCCGAAGGGTGCTGTTCCATAAGTGCTATCAACGCCTTCAGAATTCCGTAGTCAAGCGATACATGAGTTAGGCTGAGCGAAAGGGTGGCCCAATGTCTGGAGTGCTCGAGATGGACTTCATGAACCCAAGCCGCGAGGAGTTGTGGGGCCGCTCCGACGACACGGATGGAGAGTCCTTCCACAAGGAAGCCCTCAAGGTCTTGGCCAGTGACGACCAACGCGACCGCGCCATGTTCTCCGGCGTGACCAATCAGCCGGTCATCGTCGCCGCCGACATCGCGTCCTGCGCGACCCTGCCGGACCTCATCCCCGATGCGTGGCGACCACATCTCACCAAGCTGATCCTGCACGCCGTCGAGGACGAATGACCCTCAAGCGCTTTGGGGTGGCAGCTGGATGCGCGCGACACCGGCGTCGAGGTCGACCCGGCCTCGCGGCGGAGCACCGTCGGCGTCTTCGTCGCGCAGCATGATCTCGACGCGCTTCTGCTCCATCTCGTCGCGCTTGCTCGCGTAGTAGAACGCGAACAGCTCCTCCATGCCGAGAGCCGTCGCCATCCGGTTCTCGACCTCGGACTTCTTGCGCCGCCACGGCAGCTTCTCGCCGCCGGGGATGGAGATCGCGAAGACCATCGGCTCCCTGCGCCCGAAGATACCGCGATCGTTAATCAGTTGACGGAGTGAGCACTCACTCCGCACACTGGACGGCATGACGACCCCCGAAACACCCACCCGGCGGAGAGCGCCGGGGATGAGCCCCGAAGAGCGACGGAGGATGATCGTCCAGTCCGTGCTGCCGCTGATGGTGGAGCACGGCGCCGGCGTCACCACCAGCCAGATCGCCCGCGCCGCCGGGATCGGCGAAGGCACGGTCTTCCGTGTCTTCAAGGACAAGGACGAACTCTTCGCCACCTGCTTCGCCGAAGCGCTGAAGCCCGACCAGGTGCTCGACGCCATCGCGGTGATCGACCTCGAACAACCCCTCGACGACAGGCTCGTCGAGGCGGCCGACGCGCTCAGCGCGCACCTCCAGCGGATGGGCGCGCTGATGGCGGTCATGCACGGCTCCGGCAGGCGACCCGAGCACCGCCACGACCCCGGCGACGGCAGGGACCGGCGCCGGGAGTCGATGACCGTGATGCGCGACGCCATGGCCGAACTGTTCGAACCGGAGCAGAAACGGCTTCGGCTGCCGGCGTCGCAACTGGCGGCGCTCTTCTTGTCGTTGCTGTTCAGCGGCCGGATGCGGTTCGACGCGAACGGCGACGAACCCACCACGATGGAACTCGTCGACGTCTTCCTCAACGGCGCCGTGGAGGCCGCGTGATCGGCGGCCCGCCCGGAGGAGGCGGTGGCGGCATCGAGATGCTGCTGGCACGGGGCGGCAGACGACGACGCCCGCCGTCGACGGTGCCCGACAGCGGGCTGACCGGCCCGGTCGACATCCCGGAGCCCGAACCCGAAGCCCTCCCGAAAGACCTGAAGTCCCGGCTCAGCCGCATGTGGGTCAACATCGCGGGCACGGTCCGCGGGCTGCCCAAGGTCGCGAAGCTGACCTGGCAGGCAAGCCCGTTCCTGACCATCACGATCACCGCGGTGACCCTGCTTTCCGGTCTGCTGCCCACGGCGACCGCGTATGTCGCGAAGCTGCTGATCGACTCGGTGGTCGCCGCGATCCAGGGCCACGGCTCCAAGAACGCGATCGTCGGTGTCGCGCTGTTCCAGTTCGGCGTCCTCGTGCTGACCGCACTCTCGCAGGCGCTGACCACCTACGGTCAGGCGCTGCTGCAGGAACGGATGACGCTGACCATCCGCCACCAGGTGATGGACCACGCGAGCAAGCTGCATCTGTCGTACTTCGAAGGTTCCGCGTCCTACGACATGCTGCGCCAGGCCGCGCAGGAGGCGCCGACCCGGCCGCTGTCGATGATGAACTCGGCGCTGGGCCTGATCCGGACGATGATCACCTTCGGCAGCATGATCGCGCTGCTCGTCTCGATCAGCCCGTTGCTCGCGCTCGTCGCGCTCGTGGCACCGATCCCCGCGTTCATCTCGCAGTCGAAATACGGCGCCCGCGCGTTCTGGCTGACGTTGATGATGTCACCGCTGAAACGGCGGATGGACTATCTGTCCTCTTTGGTCACCACGGACACCTATGCCAAGGAGACCAAGCTTTTCGGCCTCGGCCCGTACTTCGTCGACCGGTTCCAGCGACTCGGCCAGGTCTTCTACGACCGCCAGCGGACACTCACCCGCAAGCGCAGCATCAGTTCGACGTCCTGGGGCCTGCTGAGCACCGCCGCCGGATCCGCGATCGCGCTGTACATCGCGTTGGAGGCCGTCGGCGGCAGGCTCACGCTCGGCGATCTCGCGCTGTACACGGCCGCCGCGGCGTCGGTGCAGACGTCCGTCCAAGGCCTTTTCCTGGCGTTTTCCGGGATGTACGAAAACAATCTCTATCTCGACACGCTCTACCACTTCCTCGGCACGGAACCGGAGATCGTCGCGCCGCCGGAGCCGCGTCCCCTTCCGTCCACTGTGGAGGGACACATCCAGTTCGAAGAAGTGTCCTTCACCTATCCCGGGGCGGCCGAACCCGCCCTCGACGGCGTGAGCTTCGAGATCCTGCCTGGCGAAACGGTCGCCGTCGTCGGCCGAAATGGAGCAGGGAAGTCGACGCTGTTCAAACTGCTGTGCCGGCTGTACGACCCGACGGGCGGGCGGATCCTGCTCGACGACGTCGACATCCGCGAGTACGACCCGGTGGAGCTGCGGAAGCGGATCAGCGCGATGTTCCAGGACTACGTGACGTATCAGGGCACCGCGGCCGAGAACATCGGCCTCGGCGACCTGACCCACCTCGTCGACCGGGAACGGATCGAGGAGTCGGCGAAGCGGGCCGGTGCCGACGACCGGATCGAGCGCCTGCCCACCGGGTACGACAGCCCGCTCGGCCGCTGGTTCGACCAGGGCGTCAGCCTTTCCGGCGGCGAATGGCAGAAGATCGCGCTGGCGAGGGCGTTCCTGCGGGAAGCGCCGATCCTGATCCTCGACGAACCGACGTCCGCGCTGGACGCCCAGGCCGAACACGACCTCTTCTCGCGCCTGCGGGAGCTTTCGGAGGGGCGTACGACGCTGTACATCTCGCACCGGTTCTCGACCGTCCGGCAGGCGGAGCGGATCCTGCTGCTGGAGCACGGAAAGGTCGCCGAGTACGGGACACACGACGAGCTGATGGCGGCGAAGGCGGGCTACGCCGACCTGTTCACCTTGCAGGCCGCGGCGTACCTCGACGAAGCCGTCGGCTGACGATGCGGCGGGTCATGGTCGTCGGCTGCAGCGGCGCCGGGAAGTCGACTTTCTCGCGACGGCTCGGCGCCGCGCTCGACCTCCCCGTCACCCACCTCGACCGGCTCTACTGGCGGCCGGGGTGGACACCGGCGCCGGACGCCGAGTTCCACGCCGCGCAACAGGAGATCATCGCGTCCGACTCCTGGGTGCTCGACGGGAACTACGGGTCGTCGATGCATCTCCGGCTCCCGCGAGCGGACACGATCGTCTTCCTCGACTACCCGCGCCGCGTCTGCCTCCGGCGGGTGCTGGTGCGAACCCTGCGCGAATACGGCCAGGACAAGCAGGCGCCCGGCTGCCCCGAAAGGCTGGATCTGGAGTTCGGCCTCTACGTCTGGCGCTGGCCGAAGCACCACCGGGAGCGGACGGTGCGGCGACTCGCGGAGCAGGGGGCGCACGCACGGCGGATCGTGCTGACCAGGCCAGGCGAGGCGGAGGAGTTCCTGCGCCGATTCGGTTGACCCAGGTCACCGTATCGGGGGTTCGGGAGCAAAACGGGCAAGCCGTACGTTGTCCGGGTATGGCTGTCGCGTTCCTGCTCTATGTCGTCGCCGAGATCGCCGCCGTGTGGGCGGTGGGCTCGGCCATCGGTGTGCTCGGCACGATCGCGCTGCTCTTCGCCGGTGCGTTCATCGGGTCCTGGCTCGCGCGCCGCGAAGGCGGCCGCGCCTTCCGGGCGTTCGCCGAGTCCGCGCGCCTCGGCCGCCCCGCCGACGCGGAGAAGGAACTCACCGATGGGATGCTGATCGGCCTCGGCGGCCTGCTGATCCTGCTGCCCGGTTTCGTCAGCGACGTCATCGGCCTGCTGTTGATCCTGCCGCCGACCCGCGGTGTCGCGCGCAAGGTCTGGCAGAAGCGGATGGCCGGCCGAGCGGTCAAGTTCGCCAACCGCGCCCGCGGGCCGGTGATGGTGGTGGACAGCGAGGTCGTCACGGACACGCCGCCCGCCGAGGCCGTCAAGAAGCAGCCGCCGGTGATCGAGGGCCGCATCGTCGAGGGCTGACCGCCGCCCAGCTTAGACACTAGCTTCGCCACTAGACTCCAATGTCTAAGCTAGTGTCTAAGCTGACCGACGCAGGAAGATTCTCCTTGCGCTCGAAGAAGAACGTCCTTCAGTTCCCGCTCGGCTTAGGGATGTCGAAGTAGCCGCTGAACCGCACGGCCGGCGCGTACTCGCCCTTCACCTTCACCTTGCCGGTCACGAACATCGCCGCCACCGCCGCGTTGCCGGTGGCCATCCGGATGAAGTCGTCGACGGACAGCGTGATGGTGGTGTCCGGAGTGCGCGCGAGATCGATGCTCGAAACGCAGACGCCGTCTTCGATGACCGTTTGAAAGCGATCGAAACCGTCTTCCCCGTCACCATCGGTGAAACGCCAAGCGACGACGAAGTCGACATGCCGCGCGCGTTCGGGAACGAAATGGTCTGACATTCTGCGGAAAATCTCGTCGAGGAACGCCGAGCGCAGTTCCGAGTGGTCGGCGATCGCCTTGAGCTGCTCCCGCGACGCGCGTTGCACGACGTCGACGAGCACCTCGGTCTCCAGCGAGCTCAACTCGATGCCCGCGCCGGTTTCACCCAGCATGTGCAGGGTTTCCAGCACTTGTGTGAACTGCTCCGGGCTCAGTTTGGCGAGTTCGAGCTTCTCCGCGAAAGCGTTGATGACGTGCTCGCCCGCGGTGCGTGTCTTGTGCAGTCGCAAGGGACGGGAAAGGCGTACCTTGTCCCGCCAGCGCCGGTTCGGAGAATTTCGGGGCACGGCACGGAAGTGTATCTGCTCGGCCGGGTTCAGGACGGCTCGTGTGTTCTCGGAAGGTCGAAGAAACCGATCAGGCCCGCCGCGAATGCCAGGTCACCTTTTACTTTGATCTTTCCCGTGACGAATAGCACAGCGGGTGTCGCCTGATGGGTGATGAGCCGGAAGAAATCGACGGGTGCGATCGTGATCGTCACCCTCGGCTTCTCCCGCATGTCCCGGTCGACCGTGCACTCGCCGTGCGAGATCACCGTCTCGTAGCGGTCGAAGCCGCCGTCGCCGGTGCCGCCGGACAGCCGCCAGTGGACGACGGCGTGCAGCGTCTTCGCCCGGTCCTGCCGGATATGGGCGCCCATGCGGTCGAAGATCTCGCGCAGCACCCGCTCGCGAAGCGGCCGTTCGGCGACGACGCTCTCAAGCTGCGTACGCGAAGCCCGCGCGACGAGGTTCGCGAACCGAGCCGGGTCGACCTTGCGGAGGTCGAACGCCGGAGCGGACTCCGCGAGCCGTCCCAGCGCGGTCAGCAGCCGCCGGACGTCGTCCTTGCCGAGGTCCTTCGGGTCGATGGCGCCCGCGACTTCGTTGACGTCGAGAGAGTGCGCCTCGGCCGAATCCGGCTCGATCCGTTCCAGCGCGTCGACCAGCGCGCGGCCGGTCAGCCCCACGATCTCGGTCATTTTCCCTCCACCTCGCCTACCCGAGCGTAAGGCTACCCGTGAGTAGGTAGGCGGGCAAGCGTGCCGAAATCACCTTTGCCCGAAGGGGCCCGGTAGCGTCTTACGCGACTAATGGGAGGTCCTGAGTTGACCGAGGAAGTACCGCGTCCCGCCGAACGCGCCAAAAGGCTGCCGAGAGCGGTGCGGGAACGCCAGATCCTGGACGCAGCGGTCTCGGTGTTCTCGCGCTACGGCTATCACTCCGCGTCGATGGACGAGATCTCCGAGGTCGCCGGCGTGTCCAAGCCGATGATCTACACCTACCTCGGGTCCAAGGAAGACCTCTTCGGCGCGTGCATCCGCCGCGAAGCCACCAGGCTGCTGGAGGCGGTACAGGCCGGGATCAAACCCGATCTGCCGCCCGACATGCAGCTTTGGCACGGGCTCCGCGCGTTCTACCGGTTCGTCGCCGAGTATCGCGAGTCCTGGACGGTGCTGCACCGCCAGGCCATGACCGTCGGCGGCGCCTTCGCCGCGGAGATCACCGACATGCGCACCCGCGCGATCGAGCTGGTCGCCGCGCTGGTCGTCTCCGCGGGCACCCGCAAGGGCCTCGGCGAGCAGGCCGAGTTCTCCGGCGCGGGGCTGTCCGCCGCGCTGGTCGGGGCGGCCGAGTCGCTGGCCGACTGGGCGCTCGACCACCCCGATGTCTCCGACGGCGTGCTCGCCTCGTGGCTGATGAACCTGGTCTGGCTCGGGTTCAACGACCTGGTCGAGGGCGAGATCTGGAAGCCGTCAGAGAGCGACGACTGAGCCCTCCAGATGCGGCTTCGGCTTGCGCGCGTTCCACAGCTCGAAAGCCCAGCCGTCACCTTCGCTCCATGAGGTGAAGGCCACCTTGGCGGGCAGCAGGACCGGCTGCTTGAACTTGACGTCGACGGCGAAGGCCTCCGGAAGCCTGCCTTCGAACGCCGCGAGCGCGTGCGCCTTCGTCCACATGCCGTGCGCGATCGCGGCCGGGAACCCGAAGGCCTTCGCGGTGATCGGGTGCAGGTGGATCGGGTTGCGGTCGCCGGAGACCTCGGCGTACCGGCGGCCGATGTCGCCGGGCACGTGCCAGAGGGCGTTGGGCGACGGCTGCGAGAGCTGACCGCGCGAGGTCTTCTCGCCGCTGCCGCCACCGCGGCGCAGGTAGGTGCTGACGTCCGTCCACACTGGGCTGTCGTTGACGAGCAGCTCGCTGATCACGTCGAACTGCTTGCCCTTTTCGTGCGGGCGCAGATCCTCGGCGCGCACCCGCAGGGTGAACGACTCGTCGAGCCGCAGCGGCCGGTGCTGGGTGATCCGGTTGGCGACGTGCACCATGCCCAGCAGCGGGAACGGGAAGTCGGCCTCGGTCATCAGCGCCATCTGCAGCGGGAACGCGAGGATGTGCGGATACGTCGCCGGGAGCACGTCGTCCAGCCGGAATCCGCACACCTGGTTGTACGCGGCGAGGTGTGCCGGGTCGACGACGACGCCCTCGCGGACGAACTCGGTCGACGGCAGCGCGTTCCCGTCGCCCTTGCGCAGCGAGCCGAGCAACGCCTTGGGGTACAGCGAAGACAGGCTCGGCGACTCGTGGAGTTCCTTGACCGCCATCCTCATGCCCCCAGCAGTGCCTGGCCGCAGACGCGGACCACGTTGCCGTTGACAGCGGCCGAAGCCGGGTTCGCGTACCAGGCGATCGTCTCGGCGACGTCGACCGGGAGCCCGCCCTGGCCGAGGCTGGACAGCCGCCGCCCGCCCTCGCGGATGAACAGCGGCACCGCGGCGGTCATCTTGGTCTCGATGAACCCGGGCGCGACAGCGTTGATCGTGCCGCCGTATTCGGCCAGCTTCGGCGCGCCGACGTCCACCATGCCGATGACGCCCGCCTTGCTGGTGGCGTAGTTGGTCTGGCCGACGTTGCCCGCGATGCCCGCGATCGACGAGACGCCGATGATCCGGCCGTTCTCGTGCAGCACCTTGTCCGCCAGCAGCTTCTCGTTCACCGCGAGCTGCGACGCGAGGTTGACCGCGATGACCGAGTCCCAGCCGCCTTCGGTCATGTTGCCCAGCGTCTTGTCCCGCGTGATGCCCGCGTTGTGCACGACGATGTCGACGCCGCCGTGGCGCGTGGTCAGGTACTCGGCGAGCTTCTCCGGCGCGTCGGCGGCGGTGATGTCCAGCTGCAGTGCCGAGCCGCCGACCTTGTTGGCCACCTTCGACAGATCCGCGCCCTGGGCGGGGATGTCGAGCGCGACGACGTGGGCGCCGTCGCGGCCCAGCACCTCGGCGATGGCGGCGCCGATGCCGCGGGAAGCGCCCGTGACCAGGGCGACCTTGCCGTCGAGCGGCTTCGCCCAGTCCGCCGGGGCGGAAGCGGTCTTGGTCTCGGTGCCGACGCGGATGACCTGGGCGTCGACGAAGGCGGACTTAGCCGACAGCAGGAAGCGGAGCGTGGACTCAGTAGCCTCTTCGGCTCCTTCGGCGACGTACACGAGCTGAGCGGTCGCGCCGCGCTTCAGTTCCTTACCGACGGAACGGACGAAGCCTTCGAGCGCGCGCTGGGCGATCCGCTCGTGCCCTTCGGCCAGCTCGGGCGGCGTTCCGAGGATGACGACACGGCCCGACGGCCCGACGCTCCGGATCACCGGGTGGAAGAAGTCGTAGACCTCGCGAAGCTGCTTCGGGTCCTTCACGCCTGTCGCGTCGAAGACGAGCGCGGCGTGCTTGTCGGCCGCCGTCGAGATGACGTCGACACCCGCACGGTTCAGCTGCGCCTCGATCACCTTTTCGAGGCGGCCGCCCGGCGCGGCGCCGAGAAGCGCGGGACCCTCGAGAGCGGACTGGCCGGGCTTGTACCGGCGGAGCGTCGCGGGGTTCGGCAGGCCGAGCTTCGGCACCACGAACTTCCCCACCGGGGATTTCGTGAACTGCTGGTACCTGTCAGCCATTACGTGCCTCCCGTGCAGTTTCCATCACGTCGCATTCTAACCTACTCGCTAGTAGGTTACAGTGTGAGAGAGCCTACGGAGGAGTGGAAAAAAATGGCCACGAAAAGGACGGCACCCGTGCGCAAGGTAGCGATCATCGGCGGCAACCGGATCCCCTTCGCCCGTTCGAACGGTCCGTACTCGAAGGCGTCGAACCAGGACATGTTCACGGCCGCCCTCGACGGCCTGGTCAGCCGCTTCTCCCTGCAGGACGAGGTGATCGGCGAGGTCGCCGCCGGCGCGGTGCTCAAGCACGCCCGCGACTTCAACCTCGCCCGCGAAAGCGTCCTCGGCAGCAGGCTGAACCCCGCCACCCCAGCGTCTGACGTGCAGATGGCCTGCGGCACCGGCCTGCAGGCGATCGTCAACGTCGCCAACAAGATCGCGCTCGGCCAGATCGACTCGGCCATCGCGGGCGGCGTCGACACCACGTCCGACGCGCCGCTGGCCGTCAACGACGACCTGCGCCAGATCCTCGTCCAGCTCAACGCCGCGAAGACGCTCCCCGAACGGCTGAAGCTCGCCGCGAAGCTGCGTCCCGGGCACATCGTCCCCGAGATCCCGCGCAACTCCGAGCCGCGCACCGGCCTGTCCATGGGCGAGCACGCGGCGCTGACCGCGAAGGTCTGGGAGATCACGCGCGAGGCGCAGGACGAACTCGCCGCGACCAGCCACCAGCGTCTCGGCGCCGCGTACGACAAGGGCTTCTTCGACGACCTGGTGACGCCGTACCTCAAGCTGGCCCGCGACCAGAACCTGCGCCCGGAGTCCAGTGTCGAGAAGCTCGCGAAGCTGAAGTCCGCCTTCGGTGGCCCCGAGGGCACGATGACCGCGGGCAACTCGACGCCGCTGTCCGACGGCGCGTCGACGGTCCTCCTCGCGACCGAGCAGTGGGCGAAGGCGCGGAAGCTGCCGGTGCTGGCGTACCTGACGTTCTCGCAGACCGCGGCCGTCGACTACGTCCACGGCGACGAGGGCCTGCTGATGGCGCCCGCGTACGCCGTCCCGCAGATGCTCACGCGCGCCGGGCTCACCTTGCAGGACTTCGACTTCTACGAGATCCACGAGGCCTTCGCTTCGCAGGTGCTCGCCACCCTCAAGGCGTGGGAGGACCCGGCGTTCGCCAAGGAGAAGCTGGGCCTCGACGAGCCGCTCGGCTCCATCGATCGGGCGAAACTGAACGTCAACGGTTCGTCGCTGGCGGCCGGGCACCCGTTCGCCGCGACCGGCGGCCGCATCGTCGCCACCCTCGCGAAGCTGTTGAGCGAGAAGGGATCCGGCCGCGGACTCATCTCGATCTGCGCGGCGGGCGGCCAGGGCGTCACCGCGATCCTCGAGAAGTAGTCCGTTCGCCTGGAGCAGATCCGGGAAAAACCCCGGTGCCTTTGTCGGTGCCGGGGTCTAGTTTGTCCGCATGTTCGCAGTTCAGGCGAAAGCGCTGGTCAAGACCTACGGTTCCACCCGGGCGCTCGACGGGGTCGATCTGTCGATCCCGACGGGCAAGGTGCTGGGACTACTGGGGCCGAACGGCGCCGGCAAAACGACGACGGTCCGCATCCTGACCACGCTGCTCCGCCCGGATTCGGGCGAAGCGGAGGTGGCCGGGCATGACGTGCTGGCCCAGCCCGACGCCGTCCGGCGCTCGATCGGGCTGTCCGGGCAGTACGCCGCCGTGGACGAGAACCTCACCGGGTTCGAGAACCTGTACATGGTCGGCAGGCTGTACGGGAGCAAGAAGGCCGCGGCGAAGGCCAGGGCGCGTGAGCTGCTTTCGCGGTTCCGGCTGGAGGACGCGGCGGACCGTCCTGCCAAGACGTACTCCGGGGGTATGCGGCGGCGGCTCGACCTCGCGGGCGCGCTGGTCGCCGAGCCGACGGTGGTGATCCTCGACGAACCGACCACCGGGCTCGACCCGCGCGGCCGGATCGAGACATGGGACGTCATCAAGGAGCTCGTCGCCGACGGCACCACGGTCCTGCTGACCACGCAGTACCTGGAGGAGGCCGATCAGCTCGCCGACTCGATCGTGGTGATCGACAAGGGGAAGGTCATCGCACGCGGCACGGCCGACGAGCTCAAACAGGAGATCGGCGGCGAGCGGCTGGAGCTGGTCGTGGCCTCCGCCGACGACCTCGCCGCGACCACGCAGGTGCTCGCCGAGGTCGGTTCGGGGACGCCGTCGGTCGACGAGCACACCCGCAAGGTCGACGTCCTGGTCGAGGGCGGGCCGAAGGCGCTGATCGAGGCGCTACGGCGGCTGGACGCGCAGGGCGTCGCCGTCCAGGACGTCGCGCTGCACCGGCCGACGCTCGACGACGTCTTCCTTTCGCTGACAGGGCACGCCACGGACGAGGGGGACAAGAAGTGAGCGCGGTCGCGAAGGCCTTTTCCGACGGTGGCGTGATCACCTGGCGGAACCTGAAGAACGTCCAGCGCAACCCGGACTGGCTGATGGCGGCGACGCTGCAGCCGATCATGTTCGTGCTGCTGTTCGCGTACGTCTTCGGCGACGCGATCGGCGGGGAGGCGGGCGGGCTCGCGTACCGCGAGTTCCTGATCGCCGGGATCTTCGCGCAGACGGTCGCGTTCAACTCGGCGTTCACCGTGATCGGGTTCGCGAACGACCTGCAGAAGGGCATCATCGACAGGTTCCGTTCACTGCCGATCTCGCGCCTCGCGGTGATCTTCGGCCGGACGACGTCCGACCTGGTGATCAGCGTGGTCGCGCTGGTCGTCATGTCGCTGTGCGGGCTGCTCGTCGGCTGGCGGATCCGCGGCAGCTTCCTCGACGCGGTGCTCGGCTACCTGGTGATGCTGATGTTCGCGTGGGCGCTGTCCTGGGTCGGCGCGTGGATCGGGCTCGTCGCGCGCAGTGTCGAGGTGGCACAGAGCGCCGGGCTGATGTGGATGTTCCCGCTGAGCTTCATCTCGACGGCGTTCGTCCCGGCGGACAAGCTGCCGGGTGTGCTGAAGGCGATCGCCGACTGGAACCCGTTCACCGCGGTGATCAACTCGGCCCGTGACCTGTTCGGGAACCGCTTCGGCGTGGCCCCGACAGGCTGGCCCGCCGAGCACGCCTCGCTGTACGCGATCCTGTGCTGCATCGCCATCATCGCGATCTTCGCGCCGCTGGCGACGGCCCAGTACAAGAAGGTCGCGAGCCGCTAGAAATATTTTCTGAACGAAATGTCGAACCGCCGTCGAGCCGCTCGACGCGTCGGTGAAGGCGAGGTAGAAACAGCCTCGCCAAGACACTGAGGAGCAACGATGCGGTTTCTGATGATGCACCGGCTGGACGAGAGCGCCCCGGAAGCTTGGAACCCCAGCAAGGAGTTCATCGAGCAGATGGGCGCCTTCGTCGAGGACTCGTTCAAGAAGGGCATCCTCATCACGGCGGAGGGCGTGCACCCCTCGGAGCGGGGCGCGAAGGTCCGCAAGGTGCGCGGCGGCAAGATCACCGCGACCGACGGCCCGTTCACCGAGACCAAGGAGGTCATCGGCGGGTTCGCGCTGATCAACGCGAAGGACCTGGCGGAGGCCGTGGCTTTCGCGGAGACCTACGCGGCGCTGTTCGACGAGATCGAGGTCGAGGTCCGCACGGTCGTCGAGATGGAAGACATCGCCGCCTTGACCGAGTGACCCCGCGGGCCCGCAAGTGTCATGAATGTCCCTTTCCTGACGTTTTTCGTCAGGAAAGGGACATTCATGACATTGCCTGGAGCCGAGCTACTTGCTGATGGCTTTCTCGGCCTTCTTCGCCAGCTTCTCGGCGCGCTTCTCCGTCTTGGAAGCGGCCCGCTTGGCACGCCAGCCGAGCGAAGGCTTGCCGGCGGTGTCTGCGGCGGCCAGCAGCAGGCCGCCGGCGAGGCCGGCGTTCTTGATGAACTGGATCTGCTGCTGCTGACGCTCGGCCGGTTCCTTGATCTCCCAGAACCGGTGCGCGGCCAGCGTCGTCGGGACGAGGCTGCCGAGCAGCAGGAGTGAGGCCAGGCGCGGCGCCTTGCCGGCGGCGAGCGCGAGCCCGGCGCCGACCTTCACCGCGGCGTCGATCCGGACGAGGGTGGCGGGATCGCGGGGCACCGCCTCCGGCACCACGCCCTCCAGCTTGTCGAAGGACTCGGTGAGGAACGGCTCCGCGGCCTTAGCGTGCCCCTGGGTGTCCTTCAGCGCGCCGATCCCGCCGGAAACGAAGATCGCGGCGAGGAGCGGACGTGCGACGCGACGGAGAATCACGGTCGTAACCTTTCTGATCCGGACCCGGGAAACAAACCTATCCCCAGTCTTCCCGCCCGCCACTCCGCCGAACCGCGCTAACGGAGTATCCCGGAATATTTCTCTGGCACTAGACAGCGCTAGATTTTGCTAGCGGGCCGGATACGCCCTCGGCAGCTTGAAGCCGCGGTCGGCCGCGACCTCGCGCAGGCGGTCCGGGTAGTCGGTGATGAGGCCGTCGACACCGTCGTCGATGAGTTTGTGCATGGTGGCCGGGTCGTCGATCGTCCAGGGCACGACCTTGATCCCGGCGCGATGTGCCTCGGTGACCAGCGCCTTCGTCGTGAACGGCCGGTAGTCGGGGTCGCCGACCTTGCCGCCCTGGGGGTTGCCGTGCACCGGGGAGAGCGCGCTCGCGCCGAACGACTTCACCGCGCGGACGGGGCTGCCGCCGAAGTCGTCGATGTCGAGCCCGCCGAGCCACGGCGACTTGCCGGGCTGCCCGACCTGGAGGAATTCCGGCTGGGTCAGCGCGACCGTCGGGATCCACGGCGCGACCTTGCGCAGCAGCATCAACGAGCCCCAGTCGAAGCTCTGGACGGTGACGTTGTGCGCGAACCCGCCGCGCAGGATCTCGCGCACCGCCCGCTGGACGAACTGCTCACGCGGCGCGGTCTCCTGCGGCGCGGCGGCCTCGACCTTGGTCTCGATGGTGAACTTGACGCCCCAGGCGCGATGGTCACGCGCGAGCTGGAACAACTCGGCGAGCGTCGGCATCTTGGCGCCGGGGGAGAGCGTCTGGCCAGGGTGGGCGGGCTGCCGGATCGAACCGCAGTCCAGCGTCCGGACCTGCGCGAACGTCAGGTCCTTCACGTACTTGCCGACGTACGGGTACGCCGGGTCGCCGGGCGTCGCGGGCGCGGTGTCACGGCACTTCGCGGCTGTCGTCTTGCGGTCGTGGGTGATCACCTCGCGACCGTCCTTGGTGATCTGGAGGTCGAGTTCGAGCGTGGTCACCCCGAGCTCCATCGCCTTGCCGAACGACGCGAGCGTGCTCTCCACCGTGAGGCCGAGCCCGCCGCGGTGAGCCTGGATGTCGAAGGCTCGACGCGGATGCGCGTCGGCGACCCCGGCCGCGCCCAGGGTCAGCGCAGCGGCCACGACCAGCGCGAATGTCTTCATCAGGGCACCATGCCACGGCCGGGTGAACTTCGATTGACTTTGACGCTACGTCAACCTCTACCTTCGTGAACATGCCGAACGAGAAGGAGTGGTCGATCCAGGACCTCGCCCGCTCGGCCGGGACCACGAGCCGCACGCTGCGCCACTACGGCGACGTCGGGCTGCTCGAACCGAGCCGGGTGGGGAACAACGGATACCGCTACTACGACCAGGACGCGCTGGTGCGGCTGCAACGGATCCTGCTGCTTCGCGAGCTCGGGCTGAGCCTGCCCGCGATCGCCGAAGTGCTCGAAGGAGAGCGGGACACGACGGCGGCGCTACGCACGCACCTGACGTGGCTGGAGCAGGAGCGACAGCGGCTCGGACGGCAGATCGAATCGGTCAGGACGACCTTGGAAAAGACAGAGAGAGGTGAACAACTGATGGCAACGGAAGTGTTCGACGGCTTCGACCACACGAAGTACGAGAAGGAGGTCACCGAACGCTGGGGCGCCGACGCCTACAAGCAGGGTGACCGGTGGTGGAAGTCGCTGAGCGCCGAGGACAAGAAGGCGCACCAGCAGGAGCAGAAGGACGTCGCGGCCGCGTTCGGCGAGGCCCACGCCCAGGGTCTGCCCGCGGACGGTGACGAGGCCCAGGCGATCACGCAACGGCTGTACGAGTGGCTCCGCCCGGCTGTACGAGCCGTGTCGAAGGGCTACTTCGCCGGTCTCGGGCAGCTGTACGTCGACGACCCGCGCTACGGGCAGTACGACGAGAAGCACGGCTCCGGCACCGCGGAATACATCCGTGACGCGATGAAGATCTACGCGGAACGCAACCTGAGTGAGTAAGAACGAGGGACGGGGCTGCAGACCCGTCCACTCGGAGTAACCCGCCGCGACACGCCTATCCCTCTATCACCCAATATCGGGTCCGCGCTAGAAACGCCGATAGCTTGTGAGAGTGGATCCCATCCGCAACCCCTTCGCTCCGGGCGCCGGTCAACGGCCGCCCGAGCTGGCAGGTCGCGTGCGCGAGCTCCAGGCCTTCGAGGTCGTGCTCGAACGGGTCGCGCGCGGGAGACCGGAACGCAGCCTGATGCTGACCGGCCTGCGCGGCGTGGGGAAGACCGTGCTGCTGGGCGAACTGCGCTCGAAGGCGATCAAGCACGGCTGGGGCGCCGGCAAGATCGAAGCCCGCCCGGACACCGAACTCAGGCGGCCGCTCTCGGCCGCGCTGCACCGCGCGATCCGCGACCTCGCCGTGCGCCACCGTGCGCCGGACCGGGTCGAGCAGGTGCTCGGCGTGCTCAAGGCGTTCGCGCTGCGCGCCAACAAGCCGGACGCGAAACTCCGTGACCGCTGGCAGCCCGGCATCGACGTGCCCGCCGCGCAAGGCCGCGCCGATTCGGGCGACAGCGAGATCGACCTGGTCGAGCTGTTCACCGAGGTCGCGGAGCTCGCGGCCGACGTCGGCACCGGGGTCGCGCTGCTGATCGACGAGATCCAGGACCTTTTGCCCGAGGACGTCTCCGCGCTCTGCGCCGCCTGCCACGAACTTTCGCAGTCCGGGGCGCCGCTGGTCGTGGTCGGCGCGGGACTGCCGCACGTGCCCGCCGTCCTTTCGGCGTCGAAGTCGTACTCGGAACGCCTCTTCCGCTACGCGCGTATCGACAGGCTTGAGCGCGAAGACGCCGACCTCGCGGTGATGGCACCCATCGAACGCGAAGACGCGGGCATCGAACCGGAGGCGCTGGACGCCCTGTTCGACGCGTCCGGCGGCTACCCGTACTTCATCCAGGCGTACGGCAAGGCCGCCTGGGACGCCGCACCCGCCGACCCGATCACCGTGAAGGACGTCCAGGTCGCCGCTCCGGAGGCCGAATCGGAACTCGCCGTCGGCTTCTTCGGCTCCCGCTACGAGCGCGCGACACCCGCCGAACGTGAGTACCTGCTCGCGATGGCCGAGCTGACGCAGGGCCGGGACGAGCAGGCCGGTACCGCCGACGTGGCCGTCTACCTGGGGCGGAAGCCTTCATCGCTGTCGCCGGCGCGGGACAGCTTGATGAAGAAGGGCCTGGTCTACTCCGCCGAGCGCGGGCACATCGCCTTCACCGTCCCGCATTTCGGCCACTACCTGCTCGGCCGGGACTAAGCCTCTCTGGTCTTCTCTAGAAAAGAAGCTAGAAAGCCGTATAGGGGACTACGCGGCGGACCTTCGCGCGCCGATGAAACCTCGGCAC
Organism: Amycolatopsis sp. NPDC102522; assembly: GCF_055584485.1. Taxonomy (NCBI): domain Bacteria; kingdom Bacillati; phylum Actinomycetota; class Actinomycetes; order Pseudonocardiales; family Pseudonocardiaceae; genus Amycolatopsis; species Amycolatopsis sp. NPDC102522. Next base: position 740,166 of record NZ_JBVJLY010000001.1, read on the forward strand.
TCGAGCCGAAGGTGCTCTACGCCTTCGGCAGACACCCCTGAGCTGCTCCATTCGGGTGCATGAGGCCGTATCGGAACGGCGCCAGAGACGCTCAGCGTTATCAAGAAGTGACCGGCGACACCAAATCCCTTCGGATTTCACCTCAAGTTGCCGATGATTCATCGGCAAGTGTGCCAAGTCACCGGATAATCGTTGGCTTCCTTGTGAAAAAGAGTGCATACTAGAAGCACAGCCACCGAGACACAAGACCCTCAAGGGGATGACTTAAACCGATGAACAACATCGCCGCCAAGCTCCGAGCCCGTCGCGCCGAGGCTCGCACTCGCCGGGCCCTGAACCGGGCGATCGACACCGCGGCCACCGCGACCGTTCGTCAGGAGCTCATCGCTATCTCGCAGGCGCATCACACGCACATGCGCTGATCTGACAACAACCGTTGTAGGTGTCGCCCATTCGAGTGACCTACGACACATAGTGCGTGAGGTGTAACGCCGCGGAACGCGACGTCGATACCCACTACGACCCCGTGATGCTGGCGGACCCCCGACCTGGCAGCATCACGGGGTTTCCATATGTCCACCCCCTGAAAGATTTCTTGCCTTCACCGCTTCGCGGCGTAATACTTGACTCCGTCAATAAATATGTTGAGGTGGTCAAATGAATCGATCCGCGGACCGGGTGGCGACTGTCCGGGCCTTCAACCGCCTGTACACCGGCGTGATCGGCGTCCTCGACGAAGGACCGGCCGACGCCGAGTACTCCCTGAGCGAGGCCAGGGTCATCTTCGAAATCGCGCAGCAGGACCCGACTCAGGTCACCGACCTGCGTAAACGTCTGGATCTCGATGCCGGATACGCGAGCAGGCTGCTCGCGAAGCTCGAAGAACGCGGCCTCCTCACACGCGAACGCAGTGACGAGGACGCCCGCCGTCAGATCGTCCGGCTGACCGAGAACGGCCGAAAGGCCTTCGCCGACCTCGACGAACGATCGGTGGGCCGGATCGGCTCGCTGCTCGGCCGGTTCGGCGACGACGAGCAGGAGCGGCTTCTCGGGGCGATGGGCACGATCACCTCGCTGGTCGGCGAGCGCGCGCCGGCTCCCACACTGGTCCTGCGCCCGCCTCGGCCGGGCGACTTCGGCTGGGTGGTCCACCGCCACGGCGCCCTCTACTCCCGCGAGTACGGCTGGGACGAACGCTTCGAAGCCCTCGTCGCCCGCGTCGTCGCGGACTACGTCGACAAGCGTGGCGAGCCCCGCCAAGCGGGCTGGATCGCCGAACTCGACGGGGAACGCGTCGGCAGCGTCTTCTGCATGGCCGGCGAAGACGGCACCACCGCGAAGCTGCGGATGCTGCTGCTCGAACCGGCCGCCCGGGGGCACGGGGTCGGGAAACGCCTGGTCACCGAATGCGTCGAGTTCGCGAGGGCGTCCGGCTACGCGGCGATCGAACTCTGGACGGTCTCACTGCTGGACGCGGCGAGGGCGGTCTACCAGAAGGTCGGCTTCCAGCTGGTGAGCGAAGAGACGATCCCGGGCTTCGGTTACGAGCTGACAGGACAGACCTGGCGGCTGGAGCTGTGACATGTTCGTCGTCTACTGCCCCACTTGCGAGCGGCGATCCGTGGTCGGAGTCGGCTCGATCGACTTCGTGGACAACCTGACGCCGGGCATGATCTCCGTTTCCGGGCGCTGCCCGGACGGCCACTACGCCGTCCTCCTGACCGGTAGTTCCTTCGCACCCCCTCGCGGCGGGCGTCTTCGGCGTGTCCCTTTCGTTCCGCACGGCCGACCACACCGTCTGCGGGAACTTCCCCGCCGGGACGCATTTCGTCTGGCACCTGCTGAACGGGCTCGTCCTGTATCAGACGGCGACCGCGGCCACGAGAAAGGCCGCGTCCAGACTGGACGCGGCCCCATCGCAAAGCTGACTAGTGGACGCCGATTTCGCGGAGATCCTTGTCGTGCTCGTCGGCGTGATAGTCCTCGGGCTCGGTGTCATCCGTGCCGTTGAAGACCTTCATCTGCCGCGCGATCACCGTGAAGATCACCGCGATCAGCAGGTTCGCCACCAGCGCGACGAAGCCGACGTAGATCTGCAGCTGCGAACCGCTGAGCGGGTGCCAGCCGAAGATCGACAGCTTGTCCAGCGCCAGCGCCGAGCCGCCGAAGTGCGACTTGCCTGTCGCCGCGTTCGGGATGTTGTAGAGCATGATCAGGCCCCAGCCGATGCCGACGATCCAGCCCGCGATCAGGCCCCAGCGGTGGAACCACCGCGTGTAGAGCGAGATCGCCACGGCGGGCAGCGTCTGCAGGATCAGCACCCCGCCGATGAGCTGGAGGTCGATCGAGAACTGCGGGTCGATGAACAGGATGAACGCCACCGCGCCGAACTTCACGATCAGCGAAGCGAGCTTGGCCTGCTTCGCCTCCTGACCCGGCGTCGCGTTCTTCTTGATGTACTCCTTGTAGATGTTGCGGGTCCACAGGTTGGCCGCCGCGATCGACATGATCGCCGCGGGCACCAGCGCGCCGATGCCGATCGCGGCGAACGCGATCCCGGCGAACCACGACGAGAACTGCGAGTCGAACAGCACCGGGACGACGGTGTTCGTGTCGGGTTTGCCGGTCGCGTTGTTGGTGATCGGGGAGACCGACGCGCTGATCGCGACGTAGCCGAGCAGCGCCAGCAGGCCCAGGACCAGTGAGTACGCCGGAAGCGCGACCATGTTCCGCTTGATCACGCTGCGGCCGCGCGAAGCGAGCACGCTGGTGAGCGAGTGCGGGTACAGGAACAGCGCGAGCGCCGAACCGAGCGCCAAGGTGGCGTACTGCAACTGGTTGTTCGCGTTGAGCAGGATGCCGTCCGCCTTCGACGGTGTCTTGTCGAACTTCGCCTGCGCCGTGTCGAAGATCGCCGACCAGCCGCCGAGCTTCGAGGGCAGGTAGATGATCGCCACGATGATCACGAGGTAGATCAGGATGTCCTTGACGAACGCGATCAGCGCGGGCGCGCGCAGGCCGGACTGGTAGGTGTAGACCGCCAGGATGATGAAGGCGACCAGCAGCGGCAGGTGCCCGACGATGCCGGAGCCGTTGATGCCCATGGTCCGGAGCACCGCTTCGAGGCCGACGAGCTGCAGCGCGATGTACGGCATCGTCGCGATGATCCCGGTGATCGCGATCAGCAGCGCCAGCGTCGGCGAGCCGAACCGGCCGCGGACGAAGTCGGCAGGCGTGACGTAGCCGCGGACACGGGAGACCGACCACATGCGCAGCGCCGGCATCAACACGATCGGGTAGACGATGATCGTGTACGGCAGCGCGAACATGCCCATCGCACCGGCGCTGAACATCAGCGCGGGGACGGCGACGAAGGTGTACGCCGTGTAGAGGTCACCGCCGAGCAGGAACCAGGTGATCCACGAACCGAACTTGCGGCCGCCGAGGCCCCATTCGTCCAGGTGGTCGAGGGTGTTGCCGGCCTTCCAGCGTGAGGCGACGAAGCCGAGCACGGTGACCACCGCGAAGAGGACCGTGAAGATGATCAGCTCTGGCCATTGGATGTTGCTCACTTGACGTCCCCCTCGTCGAGTTCGTCCACGGACAGCCGGTCGGGCCGCTCACTGGTCGGCTTGTCCTTGGTCATCACGAAGACGATCCCGGTGCACAGGACGCCGACGGCGACGAACACGAATTGGAACCAGTAGAAGAACGGCATCCCGAACAGCCGAGGGCCGTCCGTGTTGAACAAGGACGTGATCAGCACCAGCAACGGGATGATCAGCAGGAGGTTCCACGGGCTGAACTGAAAGCCCCTCACCTTCCCGTCTGCCTTACCTGACGCCATCGGACCTCACCTAACATTCCCGTAACCCCGGATGGACCCGATGACCCTAGAACCTCTCGCCCACCCGGGTCACGCGTGCCTGATATCGATTTGATCAGCGGCGCCCCATCCGACGAAGGGCGGTTGCCGTCCCGCTCCCCGCCGGATATCAATAGCCGCAGGCGCGAACAGGAACTTCGCACGCAAGATCAAAGGGGCATCGGATGAAGAAACTCCGCTATGCGGTGGTGATCCCGGCTGTCGCCGGCACCATGCTGGCCGGGTTCACTCCTGCGTTCGCAGGACCGGAGGCTGCCAAACAGCAGCCTCTGAACTCCACCAACATTCCGGGGCAGTACACGAACCAGAAGCTCGACTGGCACAAGTGCGCGGCCAACGAGCTGCCGTCCGCGCCGCCTCCCGGGGCCGAGAACATCGAGTGCGCGACCTATCGCTCGCCGCGCAACTGGTACAAGTCGAACGAGAACATCGACCTGACGATCGCCGTCAGCCGCCTCGCCGCCACCAGCGGCAACGCGACGGCCAGTGTCATCACGAACCCGGGTGGCCCCGGCGCTCCGGGCCGCAACTTCCCGGCCCGTCTGCGCAACCAGACGAAGCTGCGCGTGAACCAGGAGATCATCGGTCTCGACCCGCGCGGCACCGGCAAGAGCACCAACATCACCTGCGGCAACGCGATCGGCACCGGCTCGGACCTGGACCCGCGCGACCGCAGCCGGGCGAACCTCAACCTGATCCTGGACGCCACCAAGTACGCGGCGGACTCCTGCCAGGTGAAGTCCGGCGAGCTGGGGCCGCTCATCAACACCGCCCAGACCATCCGTGACATCGACCTGCTGCGTGTCCTCCTGGGCCGCGACAAGATCAACTGGGTCGGCTACTCGGCGGGTACCTGGATGGGCGCGCACTACGCGCAGCAGTTCCCCACCCGGACCGGCAAGTTCCTGCTCGACTCGTCGACCGAGTTCACGACGACCTGGCAGAACTCGTTCGACGGGCAGCCGCTCGGCTTCGAGCGCCGCTGGCGTCAGGACTTCCTGCCGTGGATGGGCAAGTACAACAAGGTCTACGGCTTCGGCAAGAACGGTGAAGCCGCGCGCCAGAGCTACGAGAAGGTCCGCTTCGCGCTGACGCAGAACCCTGTCGAGGTGGACGGCGTCGCGGTGTCGGCGAACGCCCTCGACTCGACCATCGCGTCGTACCTCTACTCGAAGCGCAACTTCACGGCGCTGGCCGACTACCTGGTCAACCTGAAGACGCTGACCGAGGGCACCGGGTCGCAGCAGCAGAAGGCCACGGCCGCGCAGAAGGTCAAGGCGGAGACGGTGGACGGTGACGGCGTCATCGGCCCGCAGCCGCTGTTCGTCCCGAGCGACGGCGACGCCTACAACGCCAGCTTCTGGTCCATCCCCTGCAACGAGGGCCCGTGGACCGGCAACCGGCAGAGCGTCATCCGCCAGTCGCAGAAGCTGATCGACCGCGATCTGCCGCTGCTCGGCGCCGGCTGGCTGATCCAGCCGTGCATCTTCTGGAAGAACAAGCCTGTCGACCTGCCGAAGCTCGACGGCCGCGGCGTCCCGCCGGTGCTGATCGTCCAGTCGGTGCACGACCCGGCGACCCCGATCGAGGGCGCGACCCGTGCGCACCGCGCGTTCGCCAACTCGCGGATGATCACCGTGACCGGTGAAGGTGACCACGGGATCTACGCCGGCGGCAACGCGGGTGTGGACAAGGTCGTGGAGGACTACCTCGTCGACGGCAAGGTGCCGAACGACCAGAGCCTCCCCGGACTCCCACTTCCGGTGCCCGCGGGCGGCTGAAGCCCCTAGGGATTGTGGCCCCGTCGAGTTTCGGCTCGGCGGGGCCCTTCTTTTGCATGGTCCACAGACCTGTGCACAGAGTTGTCCACAGGCTGGGGGTAACTCGGTGGGGATGGCACCTGTCCGGCCGGCTTGACGTGTCGCGAAAGCCACTTTCGGGACATCCGGTGTCCTGAAAGTGGCTTTCGCGACACATTCAGCCCGGCAGGCCGCTGTAATCCCGGATTACCGCGGCGGCTCCGGCATGGACGGTGTGACCGGTATTAGTATTGGGCTCATGGTGCGAGTGCCGTTGACGGACGAGGAACGCGAACGCGGCGAACGGCTGGGGCTGGCGCTCCGGGACGCGCGCGCGGCGGCGTCGCGGAGCATGGTCGAGGTCGCGGCGGAAGCCGGGATCTCGGTGGAGACGCTCCGGAAGATCGAGACCGGCCGGATCCCGACGCCCGCCTTCTTCACGGTGATGGCGCTCGCGGACGCCGTCGGGCTGCCGCTGGACGTGCTGAGGGCGGCCGCCGAGGACAACGCCCCGGACATCGCAGAGGTCGCGGAAGCGAGCTGAAGGGGACTTTCCCCTAGTCAGACGCGGCGAAGGGCGCTTCCCCCCATCGGATGCGGGCAAAGTCCCCTTCACCCCTGTCCACAGCTTCACCTCTGTCCACAGGGCCCCGCCGTTGTGGACAACTCCCGCCCCCGAGCGCTTTCGACCCCGACCCCGTCACCCCCTCCCGATACGCTGGTGCAGGGCACGCCCCCCAGGGACGGGTGGGGGGTAGGGTTCGCGGGGTGAGAGTGGAAAGTGCGGGTCAGGGGCGCAGGGCGGCCAGGGTGTGCGCTCGGTCGTTCAGGTAGAGGAAGCCGTCGACAGGCAGGTCGAAGCTGTTCAGCAGGCTTTCCAGGGTCGCGTATTCGTCCACGGAGAGCCGCAGGTTCTCGTTCACCGCGTGGGCGACGAGGACGTCCGCCAGCTCTTCCCACTCGCCGGACCAGTGCAGCGTGCGGTAGAAGGCCAGGACGTCCGGCGCGACGCGGTCGGCGATCTGGTCGAGCAGGCTGTCACCGAAGAAGCTGATGCGGCCGGCGGCGAGGTCGGCGACGGTCGGGTTCGCCGGGTCGGTCGCGGTGTCGGGATTGCGGACCACGCCGGGACCCGCCACCGGATAGCCCGTCTTGACGTTGCCGTTGTCCTCGACCAGCACGATCAGGTGCACGCCGTACCGCTCGCCGGCGCAGCGCCAGCGGCCGTTGTGCTGTCTGCGGCGCGGTTCACTCGGATCGTTCGCGACATCCTTGATCACCGCGATGATCTGCTCGTCGGTCCAGCCCGCGGGGAACTCGCTGGTCGCCCGCCGCCCGTTTCCCGGTGCGTGCCCGCCGCCCACTCGTGCTCCTTTCGTCGCATCGAGGGTAACCCGCGTTCGGAGTATCCGAATGATCCGAACGCGGGAACGGGTGACCTCAGCCGATCACGCTGAGCAAGACGGAGCCGACCATCAGCACGTCGACACCGCGCATGACCTGCAGCGCAGCCCCACCGCCGCTGACGTCGTAGTTCATCGGCGGCCGGGTCGCCGTCCGCAGCGCGGCGACGATGGCGAGCGGGATAGCGAGCCACACCGGCCAGGCCGGAGACACCCCGAGCGTCAGCGTCACCAGGCCGAGCAGCACCCCCCACCCGAGCCCGAGCACCGCGATCACGAGGCCGTTGACCAGCCGCAACTCCCAATCGGACGCCCCGAGCCACCGCCTGCGGCCAGGGTTGCGCCACAGCTCGCCGAGCCCGCCGACGAACGGCACGAGCGCCGCGTACGCGCCGAACGCGAAGAGCGGCCCCACCGGGACAGCGGGGAAAGCCAGATGCCCGAGACCGGCCAGGCACGCGATGACCACGCTGGCCGCCGCGTAACGCCGTCGGCCGAGCACCCCGGCCCACGCCAGCCGCAGCGTCGTCGGACGCCGCAGCGACAGCCACGGCACCGGCTTCGATTCCGGGATCAGCAGCATCGGGTCCATGAAGACCGCGGCCATCGCCCGCAGGAGCCGCGCGTTCCACCCGTCGACGAGCTCCTGGCGCCCGACCCCGGACATCGGCTCGCCGCCGAAGGCCACCGCCACCGCGACGAGGAACAGCGCACCGGCCAGCACCTCGACCGCGATCGGGCCCAGCCCCGCGGCGGCCACCGCCAGACCGGCCAGCGCGAGCACGACCGGCCCCGCGGTCTCCCCGCGGATCGCCGTCCGCCGCGCGGTGACGGCGGCCAGGATCGCCCCGGCGGCGGTCAACGCCGACATCGCGATCCACACGTCCCGCGACCCGCCGCCGATCGCGGTGACCAGCGCCCCGGTGTAGCCGACCACCACGACCAGCCCGAACCAGAGCGTCCACATCCGCTTCACGACGACACGGCGCCTGTCGACGCTGGCGAAGTCCATCCACGTCAGCGTCGCCGGTTCGGCCCAGACGAAGCCGCGGCGCAGCAGGCTGCGCCAGAACATCGCGCACAGCACGATCAGCAGACCGAACACCGCCGAGAAGTCCACAGCGGACAGTCCGAAAAGGATAGAGCGCAGCTTCGGGAGGTTTTCGAACGCGGTGAAGAGCGCGCCGAACCCGAACAGTGCCAGGAAGGTCTGGTAATCCCCGTTGAGCAGCCCGCCGAACCGCTGTCGCCCCGGGACGTGCGTGGGGGCTTTCGTGCTCACCACAACTCGAGGGTCGAGTCGGCCGCTTCGAGCAGCGGTGGATGGTGCGTGGCCACGACGACGGCCGCCCCGGCGGCTGTCGACCGCGCGATCAGCGACGTCAGCCATTCCTTCCCGGCGACGTCGAGCGCCCTTTCCGGCTCGTCGAGCAGCAGCACGTCGTGCGGCCGCGCCGTCGCGCCGAGGAGCAGCAGGCGACGGCGCTGCCCCGCCGAGAACTTGCCCGCGGTGACCTTCGCGCGTTCGGACAGGCCCGCGTCCGACAGAAGCGCGTCGAAATCACCGAGATCGGCGCCGAACGAGCCCTCCAGCAGTTCGAGATGCTGGAGCGGGGTCAGTTCGGCGAAGAAGTCGGAATCGTCGAACAGGACGGAGACCTTGCGGCGAAAGGAAACGTCACGTTCGTCGGGCTTTCCGCCCGCGACGACGACCCGGCCCCGCTGCGGGGCCTGCGTTCCGTACAGGCACCGCAGCAGGGTCGATTTCCCGACCCCGTTCGGGCCGACGATTACCGCGCATTCGCCCGCCTCGACCTCGAAATCGAGACCGTCGAACAACCAGTTCTCCCCGGCCTGGACGCCGAGCCCGCGTACGTCGATCATTTGTCGCGCAACAACTCGATGACCGGCGCGAACGCGTCCATGTTGTGCTCCAGCACGGTGAAATAGCCGAAGCCGAACCGCTCGCGATGCGCCAGGATCTGTTCGGCGATCTGCTCGTGCGTACCGACGAGCGCGGTCGGCAATTCGGCGAGCTGCGCCACGGTCAGCGCGCCGTCGAGCAGATCCCGCAGGTTCTCCAGCCCCTCTTGCCGGTCTTCGACCACGGCGATGAAATGCGGGAGGATATTGAATTCGGCGTCGCGGCCGTTCAGTTTCCCGCGGACGAAGTTCACCCGCTCCTCGATTCCGGCCGCGTCGTCGACGGCGAGCGGGCTCCCGTCGGGCACGGCCGCCGTGCCGGTGAACCCGATGATGTCGGCGTGTTCGGCGGCGAGCGTGAGCAGCCTGTCACCGCGACCGGCGATCATCAGCGGTGGGCCCGGTTTCTGCACCGTGGGCGGTTTGTGTTTTTCGTCGGCATAAAGCCGGTTGAGTTCTTTGATGGTGTTTTCGAGATGGTCGACGCGCTTTCCGGCGCGGGGGAACTCCATCCCCGCCGCTTCGAATTCGGCCTTCACGTAACCGGCTCCCAGGCCGAGTTCCAGCCTGCCTTCGGTGAACTGGTCCGTACCGGTGACGTCGCGGGCCAGCAGCACCGGGTTGTAGAAGGCGGTGTTGATGACGAAGGTGTTGAGCCGCGGACGGCTCGTCACTTCGGCGGCCAGCACGAGCGCCGGGAACGGCGGTGCCATACCGAGATGGTCGGCCGCGCCGATCACGTCGAACCCGAGGTCCTCGGCCTTGCGGCATTTGTCGACCCAAGCCGCGCGAGTCTCCGGGACGACCATGTTGACGCCGAATTTGACCATGCGCCCACGGTACTCAGCGCGAAAGAAGTAGGCCTCATCCCCAGGAACGACCCTGGGGATGAGGCCTACTCCGGCGTTCGGTTTATCAGCCGAGGCGCTGCTTCAACGCGTCGAGCTCGTCACGGAGCGACGACGGGACCTTGTCGCCGATCTTCTCGAACCACTCCTCGATCAGCGGCAGTTCCTTGCGCCACTCGTCGGCGGAGACGTCCAGCGCGGCCTGGATGTCGGCCAGCGGCTCCTTGAGGCCCTCGGTGTGGAGGTCCTCGGCGGACGGCACGAAACCGACCGGGGTCTCGTTCGCGTTGCCCTTGCCCTCGACGCGCTCGATGACCCACTTCAGGATCCGCGAGTTCTCGCCGAATCCCGGCCACAGGAAGCGGCCGTCGTCGCCGCGGCGGAACCAGTTGACGTAGAAGATCTTCGGCAGCTTGTCCGCGTCGGCGTTCTTGCCGAGGTCCAGCCAGTGCTTGAAGTAGTCACCGGCGTGGTATCCGAGGAACGGCAGCATGGCCATCGGGTCGCGGCGCACGTTGCCGACCGCGCCGGCGGCGGCCGCGGTGGTCTCCGACGACATGGTGGCGCCCATGAACACGCCGTGCTGCCAGTCGCGGGCCTCGTTCACCAGCGGGACCGTGGTCTTGCGGCGGCCGCCGAACAGGATCGCCGAGATCGGCACGCCCTGCGGGTCGTCCCACTCGGGCGCGAGGATCGGGCACTGCGACATCGGCGTGCAGTAGCGCGAGTTCGGGTGCGCGGCCTTCTCTTCCGACTCCGGCGTCCACTCCTGCTTCTTCCAGGAGGTGGCGTGCGCGGGCTTCTCGCCCATGCCCTCCCACCAGACGTCGCCGTCGTCGGTGAGCGCGACGTTCGTGTAGACCGTGTTGCCCTTTTCGATGGTGCGCATCGCGTTGGGGTTGGTGTGCCAGTCGGTGCCCGGCGCGACGCCGAAGAAGCCGAACTCGGGGTTCACCGCGTACAGGCGGCCGTCCTCGCCGAACCGCATCCAGGCGATGTCGTCACCGAGGGTCTCGGCACGCCAGCCGGGGATGGTCGGCTGCAGCATGGCGAGGTTGGTCTTGCCGCAGGCGCTCGGGAACGCGGCCGCGACGTAGTGGACCTTGTCCTCGGGGGAGATCAGCTTGAGGATCAGCATGTGCTCGGCCAGCCAGCCCTCGTCGCGGGCGATGACCGAGCCGATGCGCAGCGAGTAGCACTTCTTGCCCAGCAGCGAGTTGCCGCCGTAGCCGGAGCCGTAGCTCCAGATCTCGCGGCTCTCGGGGAAGTGCGAGATGTACTTGGTGGTGTTGCACGGCCAGGAGACGTCCTGCTGACCCGGCTCCAGCGGCGCGCCGACGGAGTGCAGGGCGGGAACGAACGAGCGCTCGGTGCCGTCCTCGGTGACGAACTTGTCCAGCGCGGCCTTGCCGGCGCGGGTCATCACTCGCATGGACGCGACGACGTAGGCGAAGTCGGTGATCTCGATGCCGAGCTTGGGGTCCTCGGCTCCGAGGGGGCCCATGCAGAAGGGGATCACGTACATCGTGCGACCGCGCATGCACCCGCGGTACAGCTCGGTCATCGTGGCCTTCATCTCGGCCGGGTCCATCCAGTTGTTGGTGGGACCGGCGTCTTCTTCGTTGTCCGAACAGATGAAGGTGCGCTCTTCGACGCGGGCGACGTCATTCGGGTCGGAGGCGGCCCAGTACGAGTTGGGCTTCGCGTCGAGCTGCACGAACGTGCCGGCGGAGACGAGCTCGGCGTTGATACGCGCGGCCTCTTCGTCGGACCCGTCGACCCACACCACGCGGTCCGGGGTGGTCAGTTCGGCGACCTCCCGGACCCAGGACAGCACGCCGCTGTGCGTCGTCGGCGCTTTTTCCAGTCCGGGGATGGCGACTGCGGTCATCTCTACTCCTGACTTCCGACGGCAGAAGCCCACATCGGGAACGACGCTGTTCCGATGCGGGCTTCAGTGCCGGCGACCGAATGGCTTCGCACACCGGCGGGAAGACCGGTGTGCGGGTTTTGGGATTCCCCGAGAGTAGCCGGATGACCGGCAGGTAACCGAGAGCTGACCTGTCGGTTCTCTCACAAGAACGATAAGGGAATCGATTCAGTATCACCGGAATGGGCCATAGGCGGAAATTCTTCCGGTGATCGAAGGCACAACAGCGGGGCGGCCGGAGGGCGAATCGGACACGAGAAAGCCCGGTACGAGGTCTCGTACCGGGCCGTTCTGTGACCAGGATTACACGAATTGGCCTATCGAAATGGACTAAACCATTCTTCTATTGGTTTAGTCCATTTCAGGATTTAGTTGGGGCTGATCCACTGGCCGGTGGCGGAATCGATCTTCGCCACTCCTTCGAGTGTTTCCGTGCCCGCGCCACCCCAGGCCGCGTCGCCCGCCGGGTCGCCCTCGACGGCCGCCGGAGTGCTCGCGAAGGCCGAGCCGATGTCCTCATTGACCACGCCGCTGCCGGTCTCGGTCCACTGGCCGGGTCCGGTGTGCTCGTAGGTCTTGGAGTTGCCGGAGGCGTCGGTCTCCACCGCGATGTCGGCCTTGCCGTCGCCGTCCTTGTCGGTGAAGGCGATCGTGCGGCCGTCCTCGGTCTGGATGACGGCGGTGTCCGGGGTTCCGTCACCGTTCGTGTCGATGGTCGGCGGACCGACCTCGACGTCGCCGCTGGGCATGTCGGCGTGCATGGTGCCGCTGGTGCCCGCGTCGGAACCGTCGTCGTTGCCGCCGCCCGCTTCGACCCAGGCGCCGGAGGCCTCGTCGTAGACGGCCTCCTGGACGACCTTGCCGTTCTCGTCGAGCACCGCGTACTGATCGGCCTCGCCGTCGCCGTCGGTGTCGACGAACGCCTGGCCGGTGCCGTCTTCGTGCTGGATGACCGCGGCGTCGTTGACGCCGTCCTTGTCGAGGTCGTAGTTGAGCTCGGCCTGGTACTCCTCGCCGTCAACGTGGACCGTGACCGCCTCCGTGGAGCCCGCCTCGGTGTCCGTGCCGCCGCTCTCGTCGACCCACATGGGATGACCCCCTCGTTGACCTGCTGGTGTGTCGAAGCCTATGACTCACCGTAGGCCCGTTCGGTTCCGGTCCACAACAGGACCACCCAGGTCAGGCGTCGCGCAGGGACCGGATACGACCCAGGAGCGCTTCGGCGCGGTCACGACCGTCGGAGACGTCCTTCAGGCGCTTCGCGACGACAGAGATCTTCTTCGCCCGTTCCTGCGCGCCCATCTTGATCGTCTTGTCGACTTCCTTCAGCTCCGCCTCGATCGCGTCGATGCGGCGGCCGAGGGCTTCGTCGAGCGCCATCGACAGCTGCTGTTCGGCCTCGATCAGCTGCTCCGCGACGAGCTGGTCCAAGGTGGACCGCGCGTCGGCGATCGCCTCGACCAGCCACTGCTTCATGTGCTGCTTGTCCGAGGCGTGTTTGCGGGTCCGCGCCATCCACCAGCCGGCGCCGAGGCCGATGATGATCGTGGCGGGCAGGATCACCGGGTTCAGGATCGCGACGCCCGCCAGCGGCAGCGCGGCGACCTTCCCGGCACCGAGGCCGCCGGAAACACCCATGAAGATGAGCAGTTTGTCCTCGGCCGTCGGCGGCTTCTTGTCCGGCGGGCGCAGGACGACCGGCGGGCCGCCCGCCCTGGCGAACTGGCCGCGGATGATGGCGAGCTCTTCGGCCGAGAACAGCTCCGCGAGGGCGACGTTGGTGACCTGGTTGAGCCGCTGGGAGAGCAGCATCGAGATCCGCTGCGACGTCGTCTGCAGCGCGATGTCGACCTGCTGGGGCAGCGCGGCGAGGTCGTCGCGCTTCGAGCCGTCGATCCGCTGCCGGAAATGGGTCGACGCGTCGCGCATCTGCCTGCTGGTCTCGTGTCCGACCTCGACCCGGGTCCGCTGGATCTCCGCGCGCAGCTTCAGCTGCCAGCCCCGCGTCGACGAGCGGCGTTCGGTACTCAGGTCGTCGCGGCGCTGGCGCAGCTGTTCCGCTTCGGCCTCGCCGGCGGACAGCGCGCGGCTTTCCGCCTGCGCCTTCGCCTTGAGCTCGGCGAGCGCGCTCGACAGCGCGCGCAGGGTGTTGGCCTCGCCCAGCATCGCCGAGCGGCCGACCAGCATCTCCTGCAGCGCGCCTTGCAGCGCGGCGATCCCGGCCTTCTCGCGCAGCATCATGGCCATCTGCTCGTTCGGGGCCTTGGCCGCCGTCTCGAACATGCGCGCGGACACCGGGTGGAACACCGCGTCGGCGAACCGGGGCGCGTGCTCGGCGAGCAGCCGCCGGTCGGCTTCGAGGACCTCGCGCCAACCGCGGAACTGGTCGGTCTTGGTCAGCGCGAACAGCACGGTTTCGACGCGCTCACCCATGTCGTGCAGGAACTGCAGTTCCGGCGCGGTGAAGGGAGAGGAAGCGTCGACGACGAACAGCAGCGCGGTGGCGCCGGCGGCCGCCTCCTTCGCCAGTTCGCCGTGCATCGAGTCGAGTCCGCCGACGCCCGGGGTGTCCACAAGGGACACGCGTTCGAGCAGCGGGACCGGGCCGGAGACCTCGACGTAGCGCGGCGGGATCTGCCCTTCCGGCAGTTCGTGCGCGGCCGAGACCCAGTGGATCAGGTCGTTGAGGTTGATCGGCACCGGCGCGAGCTGGCCGGGGTAGCAGGCCTGCGCCGACCACTGCGCGGCGTGCTCGAAGACGAGGTACGTCGCCGTGGCGACGTCGGCGTCCACAGGGGACAGTCCCGGCATGGAAAGGAGCGCGTTCACGAGGGAACTCTTGCCGCGGTTGGTCTCGCCGACCACCACGACCGACGGCTTCTTCGGCCGCGCCTTCCGGATGTCCTCGACCCATTTCGCGGCCTGAGGATCGGCTTCGCGGACGACGGTGAGCAGCTGTTCGCGCGTGCTCTTCACGACCGCGGGCAGGTTGGCCGACGCGCTCGGAGCGGTCACTGGGCCTTCTTCGCGTAGACGATGACGATCGGCGCGCGCAGGACCCGGTCGTGATCGGCGAAGCCGACGACCTCGGTCTCCGCGACGAGCCCTTCGAGTGCCGGGTCTTCGGTCGGGACAGCGCCGCCCGCCTCGTGCACGGCCGGGTCGAACCGCTCGCCGTCCGGGCGCAGGGCACGGACGCCGAGCCCGGCGAGACCGTGTTCGAGCCGCTCGACGACACCGCCGCTGCGGGCGCGGTCGAGGGCGTACAGGCAGAGCTGGATCAGCGCCTGCCTGTCGGCGAGAGCCTGTTCGAGGTCGGCCGGACCCGTGGTCGTGGACTCCACATCGGTCTTCGACGTGGCTTCGACGACCTCGGTTCCCTCGGACGGCGAAGTCCCGCCGTCCGCCTCGGCGATGATCGCCGCGATGCTCACGGCCGAGATCTGGCCGGTCGGCACATCGTCCGGGTTCTCCTCGTCGACCGCCTTCTTGCGCAGCCAGGCTCCCACCCGCATCGACCCCCGTTACTGGTGTCCCGGGCTTACCGATCAGCCCGGAGAGATTTCACCAGTGTCGGACACCCGCCCGCCCGCCGGGGGCGAAATCGGCAGAACGGGGCGAAGGAATCTGGTGATGAGCACCTTCATCACCGCGAGTTCCGCCGTCGGATCGAGGTCCGGCTCCAGAATCACGCGAGAGAGCGGCGCGTCGACCAGCGCGACGAGCCAGCTGGCCACCGTCTTCGGGTCGAGGCCGGGATCGATCCGGCCAGCGTCCACCGCCCGGGCCACGAGGCCGACCAGACCGTCGCGCAGGATCCGGTCGTTGCCCTGGACGAGTCCGGCCAGTTCGGCGTCGCGGGCGCACTGCGCGGCGACTTCGAGGACGAGCTTGGCCGCGACAGGCTGAAGGAGCTGTTCGGAGACCTGGAAGAGGACGTGGAGGATCGCCTCCCACGGGTCTTCGAGCTCGCGGGCGGCCGCGATCAGGGCCGTGGTCTCGTCGCCGTCCTGCTCGAAGATGCCGACGAACACCGCGCGCTTGTTCGGGAAGTAGTGGAACAGGCTGCCGGTGCTGATCCCCGCGGTCCGGCAGATCTCCGCCGTCGTGGTCTTCTCGAAGCCCTTCTCCGAGAAACACCAGGCGGCGGCGTCGAGGATCGCGCGGCGCTTCGCCTCGTGTTTGGCCGGGTCGACCGTCCTCATTTCACCGCCGGTGGCTCGGTGTGCCACGGGTAGCCGTGCTCCACGAAGGCCTTGGCGACGGCTTCGCGGTCGACGTCGCCCTTCTCCCGCGCCAGCTCCCGGCCGTCGGCGGCGAGCAGGACGAGTTCCTTGCCGTCGAGGAAGACGGCTTGGAGCTTGGCTTCGTAGGCGCGGCTGCGGCCCTTGGCGGTCAGCGTGATGCGGGTCGAGGTCACCTTGACGATGAGCCGCTCGTGCGCCCAGACCGCGGCGAACAGCAGGCCGAGGACCAGGCCGGCGCCGAGTCCGGCGATCGTGCCCCAGGGCTGGGGGATGTCGGAGAAGAGCTGGAACGGCCCCTTGAACGGGACCCAGCTCAGGGAGGCCACCCAGCCCGAGATCGACTGGAGGAACCAGCCGAGCGCGGCGCCCGCGAGCGGGCAGCCGAGCCAGGAGGCCGTGCGCAGCCACTGGGGCTCGTCGACGATCGTTTCCATGGGGTCCATTATTAGACCGAGCGCTCGGTTTATCAATCCTGGGGGTGCTGAAGGGGTATGCGGGACCTGGGGAAGGGGAAGCGCGGGTGGCGGGCCGGTCCAGGTGGTGGGGGGGGGGGGGGGGGGGGGTTTGTTTTTTTTGGGTGGGGGGGGGGACGGAGGCGCGCGGGGGGGGGGGGGGGGGGGGGGGGGGGGGGGGGGGGGGGGGGGGTGGGTTTGG
>NZ_JBVJLY010000001.1:756865-1273019 GCF_055584485.1 Amycolatopsis sp. NPDC102522
ATACATCGGGGGGGTGCCTCTGGGGTGGCGGGGCCCGGGGGACGGGGTCGGGGGGGGGGGCGGGCGGTCCCGGGGGGTGGTCGGGGGCGTTGGTCGTTCTAACGACACTCGCCACTCACGACCAACCCGACCCGCGGAAGGGCGTCAGGCCTGCGGCTCGCGGATCTGCTGCCAGATGAGGAAGTACGCCCGGTGCACAACGTGCGCGACGCGGCTCTGGGCGGGCGTCGCGCCGAAGGACGCGAAGGAGCGCCACCAGCCGGCGCGTTCCAGCGCGTGGGCCGCGAGCTCGGCGCGGGGAGCGCCCGGCTTGCCGAGCTGGGCGCCGATGTCGGCGTTGCTACCGACCCGCAGGACCTCCTCGGACAGGTCCTCGGGCATGTCGACGGCGCCGGACGCGACCAGCGTGAGCGCTTCGAGCAGCCGGAGCTGGTGTGCCTCGGGCTTGGCGAGCAGGACTTCGATCGCGTCGTGGACGCGCTGCCGTTCGGCCGGGTCGCCCGACGCGTGGGCCAGCGCGGTGACCGAAGCCAGCGCGGCGGCCGCCTTGATGCCGTCGGCGCGGGCGGCGAAGACGATGCTCAGCCGCTGGCGGACGGCTTCGAGACCGGAGGCGTCGAGCAGCTTCCGCCGCAGTGAGCCCGCGGTGATCTCCGGCTCCGCGCGGATCGCCTCGACGGCGTACCGGACGCCGAACAGGTCCAGTTTCTCCAGCAGCCGCAGCCGGGTGCCCGACGCGACGTCGCATTCCCAGCTGGTGAAGATGTCCGCCGAGATCAGCATGGTCTCGAGGATGTCGTCGTCCATCCCGGCCAGCTGGCGCAGCGCCTCGGCGTCGGGAGAGGAGAACCCGCCGGACTCGGCCGACTCCGCGATCAGCCCGATCACCGGGAGCACGTCCGCGATCCGCGGCTTCAGCGTCGCGGCCTGCTTCTCCGACAACAGCGTCGCGGCCTTCCACACGTCGCCGCCCGAGCCTTCGACCGACTCCGGCGCGATGGTGTCCGCCTTGTTGAGGACCGCGATCGCGTTGACCGGGCCCGCCTCGCGGCTCGCGGTCGCGGCGGTGAACGCGGCCAGCGCCTGCTGGTCGTCGGCGCGCACGCCCTGCGTGACGACGTAAAGCACGGCCTCGGCGCCCGCGACGGCACTGCGTGAGGTGTCGTCCAGCTCGTCCGAGCCCTCTTCGTCCTCTTCCGCGTCGTCGGGCTTGCGGTGCTTCGCCGCGCCCAGCAGCTGCTCGGTCCGCGACACCGAAGCGGCGTCGAGCGATCCGAGACCGGGGGTGTCGATGACGGTCATGCCCTGCAGTACCGCGTTGGTGAGGTAGGCCTCGATATGCGACACCTTGTCGATGTCGATGCCCAGCTCGGCCGGGATCATCCCGTCGGCGGCGAAGGGCAGCACCTGTTTGCGGCCGTCGTTGAAGACGATCTCGACGCGATCGACGGTGCCGTACTGGAACCGGGTCACCAGCCGGGTGCACTCGCCGACGTCGGTCGGCGCGACCCGGCGCCCGATCAGGGCGTTGACCAGTGTGGACTTACCCGACTTGATCCGGCCGGCGACGGCGACCTGGAGCGGCCCGCCCAGCCGTCGCAGCACCTCGGCGAACCCGGCCGCGGTACGCGCGGACACCTGCGGCTGCAGGCGGTGACAGAGATTGGCCACCGACATCGACAGCGGGCCGGCGAGACGGCCCTGCTCCGTCGCTGACGTCACGGCGCCCGCCCCCTCCCAGTCGTCGAGCGTGCCGCCCCGAATCGTGCCATGCCGCTCATCCTCGGGTCGCACCGAAGGTGGTACCGGCGACCGACGCGCGAGCGGCCCAGGCCGACATAGTGTTACCAGGTGCGACGGTTGAGCCTCTGGATGCGTGCCCACCCCATGGCGGGGGACAGTCTCATCGCCGTCGTCCTGTTGCTGACCGACCTGCTGTTCTACGTGGCGGCCGTCGAGACGCCGGAAGTCCCGATGCCGCCCTGGTACGTGGTCGTTCCGCTGGACATCGCGATGGTCGTCCCGCTGGTCTTCCGGCGAAAGGCGACACTGTGGTCGGCGTACCTGCTGCTGCTGATCGGCATCCCGCACGGGGCGCTGGAGCTGGGCGCGGCCAGCGCGTTCGCGGTGATCATCAGCATCTACTCGGTGCTGGTCTACGTGGGACGCAGGCAGGGGCTGCTGTACCTGCTGGCGACCTTCGTCATCTCCGGGATCCAGCTGTGGGTCGACCCGCCGGAGGACATCTGGGTACTGGTGATCATCGGCGTCTTCTCCGCAGCACTGTGCTGGACACTCGGCGAGTTCGCCGGCGCGAGGCGCGCCTATCACGAGGAGGTGGAAGCCAGGTTGCATCTACTTGAGACGGAACGGGACCAGGCGACCAGGATCGCCGTCGGCGAGGAACGCGGCCGGATCGCCCGCGAGCTGCACGACGTCGTCGCGCACGCGGTGAGCGTGATGGTCGTGCAGGCCGACGGCGCGGGCTACGCGGTCGACGGGAATCCCGAGATGGCGAAACGGGCCTTGCAGACGATTTCGGAGACCGGCCGCGGCGCGCTCGCCGAACTGCGGCGGCTGCTGGACGTGCTCCGCAGCGACGGTGACGACGAGCCGCGCGTGCCGCAGCCGGACGCCAGCGCGCTGACCGACCTCGCGGACCGGATCCGCCAGGCGGGGGTGCCGGTGACGCTGGCGATCGGCTCCGACGCGCTGGAAGGGCTGCCCGCCGGTGTCTCGCTCGGCGTGTACCGGATCGTGCAGGAGTCCCTGACGAACACGCTGAAGCACGCCGGTCAGGGCGCGCAGGCGGAGGTGCTGGTGCGCCGGGAGAAGGACGTGATCGACGTCCGGGTCACCGACGACGGCGCCGGCCGCGCGAAACAACTGGTACCCGCCGCCACGAAGGCGGGTTCGTCCGCCGCGCCGTCGGGACCTCGGAAACTCGCCGTCCCCGGCGGGAACGGATTGATCGGAATGAGGGAACGGGCGAACGTCTTCGGCGGCACGCTGGAGGTCGGGCCCGCTCCCGGTGGAGGGTGGCAGGTGCACGCGAGGCTCCCGGTTAGGTTGGCGACGTGATACGGGTGGTGGTCGTCGACGACCAGGAATTGATGCGCGTCGGGTTCCGGATGGTCCTGGGCGCGCAGGCGGACATCGACGTCGTCGGCGAGGCGGGTGACGGTGCGCAGGCCATCCGTCTCGCCGAGGAACTGCGGCCCGACGTCGTGCTGATGGACGTCCGGATGCCGGTGCTGGACGGGGTCGAGGCGACGAAGCGGATCGTCGAGGCCGGGACGGCGCGGGTGCTCGTGATGACGACGTTCGACCTGGACGAGTACGTCTATTCGGCGCTGCAGGGCGGGGCGAGCGGGTTCCTGTTGAAGGACACGCAGCCGGATCACCTGGTGTCGGCGCTGCGGGCGGTCGCTTCGGGCGACGCCGTTGTCTCGCCTTCGGTGACCAGGCGGCTGCTCGACCGGTTCGTCGGCGGCGGCGGGAAGCCGTTGCGGGACGCGGCCGAGCTCGACGTCCTCACCGACCGGGAGCGGGAGGTGCTCGTGCTGATCGCGAAGGGCCTCTCGAACCTGGAGATCGCCGAGACGCTGTTCCTGTCCGAAGCGACGGTGAAGACGCATGTCGGGCGGATCCTGTCCAAGCTGGATCTGCGTGATCGGGTGCAGGCCGTGGTGCTTGCCTACGAGACCGGGCTGGCGCGTCCCGGGGTCAGCTGAAACCCGGCCGGGAAAGTGGTCATTCGGTGAGCACTTTGCGGTGGATCCTTCTTTTCAGAGCCACTACCTGAGGAGAAGGAAATGCTGCGAGGTCTCACCACCACCACGTTCTACGCCGACGACATGGCCGCCGCGATCGAGTGGTACTCGGAGCTGTTCGGGATCGAGCCGTACTTCGTCCGCAACGGTCCCGACGAGAAGCCGGCGTACGCCGAGTTCCGGATCGGCGACTACCAGCACGAGTTCGGCCTGGTCCGCGGCGACTACCGGTCGCCGCTGGCCCAGCCCGGCCCTGGTGGGGCCATCGCGAACTGGGCCGTCGACAACGTCGAAGACGCCTTCGCGAAGCTGCTCGAAAAGGGCGCGAAGGAGTACGAGCCGATCATCGAGCGCGGGCCGGGCTTCGTGACAGCGGCCGTCGTCGACCCCTTCGGCAACGTTCTCGGCGTGATGTTCAACCAGCACTACCTGGACGTGCTGGCCGGGAAGAAGTAGGCCCCGGCCAGCACGGTCTCAGCGGTACAGGGAGTGGTCGGCCGTCTCCGGATCCTTGCCCTTGTCCCGGACTTCGGCCATCCACTTGCCGAAGTCCGGGCGTGAGCCGTCGACGTCGGTCAGGCCGTACTCGTTCATCAGCGTCCACGACGCGAGCGTCTTGCCCGCGAAACGGGAGACCTCCGGGTCGGTCGCCAGTTTCGCGACGCCCTGCCCGAGCAGCGCCGGGGTCTCCGAGATGGCGAAGTCGACCGGGGCGGCCTTGCCCACCGCGTCCCGCCAGGTCTCCTCGGTGATCCCGAAGTAGTCGAGCATCGCCTCCGACCGCAGGAAACCCGGCGTGACGGTCATGCCGACGCACTCGTATTTCTTCAGTTCGGCGCCGAGTGCCCGGCCGATCGCCCGGATGGCGGATTTCGCGAGGAAGTACGGGATCCCCGCGCCGACGTACTCGTCGTGGTCACCGTCGGTGACCTCGATGACGAGCCCGCCCTCCCGCCGGACGACCAGCGGGAGCAGCCGGTGCAACGCGATCAGGTGCGTGTCGATCGCGTTGTGCACCAGCGTGAGCGCGTCGTCGAGACTGGAGTTCCAGTACGCCCCGTCGAAGTCCGCGAACGGGTCGCCACCCCAGACGTCGTCGACCAGGACGTCGATCCGGCCGTCCACTTCGGACTCGATCCGCGCCTTCAGCGCGTCCACATCGGACACTTCGGTGAAGTCGGTGCGGACGGGGATCCCCCAGCCGCCCGCCGCGTCGACGAGCTCCGCGGTGTCCTCGATCGTCTCCGACCGCTTCATCGGCGACTGCCGGTCCCTCGTCGTGCGGCCGGTGACGAACACCGTCCAGCCGAGCCTGCCCAGCTCCACCGCGATCGCCCGGCCGCATCCTCGCGTCGCCCCCGTGACGACGGCCACTTTCCGGTCCATTCAGGACACTCCTTTCCACGCGGTCAGTACCGCGTCCACGTCTTGCCCCACCCGGTCGACGAACCTGCCCTTCGGCCGGATCGACCAGTCCAGCGCGGCCCCGTTCGCCACCCCCAGCAGCACTCGCGCCGCCCGGACGACACCCGGCGCCCCCGGCAGATCACGCGCCGCCGCCCGCATCAGCCGCCGTAGTTCCGCTTCCACGGCGGTGAAATGTTCACCCAGCAGGGCACGGAGTTCCGGATCTCCGATGTCCACTCCCAATTGCCCGAGGTGGTTCGCCGCGGTCTCCGCCGTCCCCAAGCCCTCGTAGACCACGACGACCGCCGCGCGCAGGGCCTCCACGGGATCGGCCGGCTCGCCGCAATCCCGCATCAGCCTTGCGACGGACTGCGTGTTCGACCGGCTCAAGGCCTGCAAGAGACCGTTTTTCGAACCGAACCGCTGGGCGACGGTGCCGACCGCGACGCCTGCCTCCGCCGCCACCTGGGCCAGCGTGAAACCCGGGCCGACCATGCCGATCACGGTCCCCGCCGCGGTCAGCAGCCGCTCGTCGGTGATGGTGCGAGGTCTCGCCATGTCGTTATTGAACCACGGTTCATTAACCCTGACGATTCAGGGTCACTCTCAGGGGTGTCACCGATCGCGTACGCCGCCAGGAGACGGCAAGCTACTTCTCAGGTCGGGTACCGGGTTGGCACCTCAGGATGACGCGCTCGGCCACCCACATGAACGACGATTGTTCTCGCAGTCGCCGAGGGGAGCAGACATGATCGAGGCAGCGGGCCTCACCAAGCGGTACGGCAAGACACTGGCGGTGAACAACCTGTCCTTCTCCGTCGAGGGCGGGAAGGTCACCGGATTCCTCGGCCCCAACGGGGCGGGCAAGTCGACGACCATGCGGATGATCCTCGGCCTGGACAACCCGACCTCGGGTCAGGTGCGCATCGGCGGCAAGCTCTACCGTGAGCTGAAGGAGCCGCTGCGGACGGTCGGCGCGCTGCTGGACGCCAAGTGGGTGCACCCCAACCGATCGGCGCGGGCGCATCTGCAGTGGATGGCGAAGTCCAACAAGATCCCGGCGGGCCGGGTCGACGAGGTGCTCGAAACCGTCGGGCTCACCAGCGTCGCCGGAAAGCGCGCCGGAGGGTTCTCCCTCGGCATGTCGCAGCGGCTGGGGATCGCGGCCGCACTGCTGGGTGACCCCGAGGTCCTCCTGTTCGACGAGCCGGTCAACGGTCTCGACCCCGAGGGCATCCTCTGGATCCGGAAGTTCATGCACCGGCTGGCCGACGAAGGCCGCACGGTGTTCGTTTCCTCGCACCTTCTCTCGGAGATGGCGCTGACCGCGAGCCGGCTGGTCGTGATCGGCAAGGGACAGCTGATTTCCCAGTCCACCACCGAGGACTTCGTGTCACGGGCCGCCGAGAACACGGTCAAGGTCCGGTCGCCGCAGCTGCCGGCGCTGCGCACCGTGCTGACGCAGGCGAGCGCACAGGTCGCCGACGCCGGACAAGCGCTCATCGTGTCCGGTTTGGACAGTGACAAGATCGGCGAGATCGCCGCGGCCAACCAGATCGTGCTGCACGAGCTCAGCCCGCAGACCGGCTCCCTGGAGCAGGCCTTCATGCAGATCACCGGCGATTCGGTCGAGTACCACACCGGTCTCGAAACCGAAGCCGCCGAAGTGGTCGCCGCCGCCCAGTAGCCGTTCACTCTCTCGAGGAAAGAAAAGCCATGACTCTGCTCGCCGTGGAACGCATCAAGCTGTTCACCACACGCTCACCCTGGTGGTGTGCGCTGATGGCCCTCGCGGTCGTGATCGGCTTCGCCGCCATCTTCGCCGGGGCCTTGCCCGCAGGCGATTTCACCGACGTCTCGAACACCCAGTTCGGCTACACCTTCGGCATGACCGTGATCATGGTGCTGGCGGCGCTTTCGGTGACCACCGAATACCGCTTCGGCACCATCCGCACCACCTTCCAGGCCATACCGAACCGCAAGTCGGCGCTGCTGGCGAAGACCGCCGTCGTCGCGCTGCTCTCGCTCGTCATCGGCGAGGTCGCCGCGTTCGCCGCCTGGGGACTCGCCTCGGCCATGCGGCCGGAAGACCTCATGCTGAACACCGCCACGGAGTGGCTCACCGTCGCCGGGGTCGGTGTGGTGTTCGCGCTCGCCTCCGTGATCGCGGTCGCCGTCGGCATCCTGATCCGGCAGAGCGCCGGCGCGATCTCGCTCCTGCTGATCTACACCCTCGCGGTGGAGAACCTGATCCGGCTCATCCCGAAGATCGGCCAGGACGTCTACGACTGGCTGCCGTTCCACGTCGCCGACCGGTTCATCACCGGTTCGGGTCCCGCCGTCGCGGACGCGCCGTTGAGCCAAGGCGGGTCGCTGGCCTACTTCGCCGGTTTCGCGCTTGTGATGCTGATCATCTCGCTGGTAGTCGCCGAAAAGCGCGACGCGTAGGAAACTTCCACAGGGGAGAAGCCGGACGTTCGCTCGGGGGAGCTGGGCGTCCGGACGGGGAGAAAAAGGGGAACAAGGACCGAGCCGCCTGTCGGGGGGCAGCTCGGTCCTTTCCTCGTTGATACTGTCGGAAACCACCGGAGGGAGGGCCGATGATCGAGGCCACCGGACTCACGAAGCGTTACGGCGACAAGCTCGCCGTGGATGATCTTTCCTTCGTCGCCGAAGCCGGCCGGGTGACCGGGTTCCTCGGCCCCAACGGGGCGGGCAAATCCACCACCATGCGGATGATGCTCGGGCTCGACAGCCCCACGTCGGGTTCGGCGACGATCGACGGCAAGGCCTACCGCGAGCTGCGTGATCCACTTCGGACGGTCGGCGGCATGATCGACGCGACCTGGCGGCACCCTGGTCGCACCGCCCGCGAGCACCTCCGGTGGGTCGCCGCGACCAACGGCCTGACCGACAAGCGGGTCGACGAGGTGCTCCGGCTGGTCGGGCTGGAGCCGGTCGCGCGCAAACGGGCCGGGCAGTTCTCGCTCGGGATGTCGCAGCGGCTCGGGATCGCGACGGCGTTGCTGGGCGACCCGCGGGTGCTGCTGTTCGACGAGCCTGTCAACGGGCTCGACCCCGAGGGCATCGTGTGGATCCGGCGGCTGATGCACGCGCTCGCCGCCGAGGGCCGCACCGTGTTCGTGTCCAGCCACCTGCTGCCGGAGATGGCACAGACCGCGCAGGACCTCGTGGTGATCGGCCGGGGGAAGCTGATCTACCAGGGCACGATGGAGGACTTCGTCGGCCGTGCGAAGGGCCTCGGCGTGCGGGTCCGGAGCCCGCATCTGCCCGAACTGCGGACGGCGCTGACCGAGAAGGGCGTCGAATTCCGCGAGGAGGACGGCGCGCTCGTCGTGTCCGAAATGGACAGCGACGGCATCGGCGAGCTCGCGTTCGCCGCGGGCGCCACCCTCCACGAGCTGAAGCCGCTCACCGGCTCTCTCGAACAGGCGTACATGCAACTCACCGCCGAAGCCGTCGAGTACGGCGCCGGTGTCCCGGAGGTGACCCGATGACCGCGGCGAACATGCTCCGCGCGGAGCGGATCAAGCTGCTGAGCACGCGTGCGCCCTGGTGGTGCGCGGGAATCGCGGTCGTCCTCGCGATCGGCTACACCGCGCTGTTCTTCGGCTTCGTACCGTTGGAGGAGCAGACGACCGTCGCCACCACGCAGACGGCCAGCGCCATGGGCCGGACCGTGGTGCTCGTCCTCGCCATCCTCGCGGCGGCGACCGAGTTCAACTGGGGCACGCTGAAGCTCACCTTCCAGGCGGTGCCGTCCCGCGTGCCCGCCTTGCTGGCGAAGGGCGCCGTCGTCGGGGTGTTCTCGGGGCTGATCGGCCTGCTCGTGGGCTTCTGCTCCTGGGGAATCGCGTATCTGGTCAAACCGGCCGCCGACCTGGGCCTGGCTTCGGGCGCCGACTGGCGCGCGGTGGCGGGGCAAGGGCTGACCTTCGCGCTGACCGGTCTCCTCGGTGTCGGTCTCGGCCTGCTGTTCCGCAGCCCCGCGTTCGCCCTCGGCTTCGCGTTGGCCTGGACACAGTTGATCGAGGCGCTCGTCATCCTGATTCCGCGCGTGGGCAATGACATCTACCAGTGGATGCCGTTCGTCGCCGCGAATCAGTTCGCCGGACCGGATCTGACGGTTTCGATGCTGAAACTCCAGCCGCCCTTGGGGCCGTGGGGTTATTTGGCTTATTTCGCCGGCATCTGCGTGATTGTTTATACGGCCGGACTGATGATCACCCATCGCCGGGACGCGTGAGCTTTTACCTCGGCCAAAGGAGTTAAGTCCACGTTAAGAGCCTGTGGCTTCTCTCACAGGATGCGGACATACTGTTCCAGACCGGGCGATGCTCGGGATGAGCCTATTTTCGGCTCTCGGCCCCGGAGGTGATCCTTGACGGTGGATTCCGGTCAGGGAGTGGAACGCACGATCCCGAAAGCCCGCACGGAAAGCACGCAGCCGCGACTCGAGCCCATGCTCGACCTCGAATGGTCACAGGCGATCGAACTGCCCCGCACGGTGGCGTCGGCGACCCGGCCATCCGATATCCGTCGCGCCTGGGTGCACCGCGCACCCGAAGATCTCGTTGTCGCGCTGTACCGCGCGTCCAGTGGAATGCACGGCGAAATCCCCGCGCCATGGTGGCTTCGCGCCATCGTGGAAGGCAGACTCGAATCGCGGGAACTCGGTTTCCGCATCGAAGATCGCATCTCCGGTCTGCTCGGCAGGCGGCCCGGCTGGGAATTCGTCCCGTGGGCCGCGGACGGAGAATCCGGATACTGGGAGTTCATGCCTTCCGAACGCGGGGCTTCCGGGCATTCGATCCCGACCACGGTGCTGAACACCAGCCGCCACGACGGCTGGATCGACCTTCTCCCCGCCCATTCCAGCTCGACGCCGGCACCGATCGCCGTCGCCGGATTCGCGGGACTGCGCTCGCGGCTGGGGGAGTTCGAAGCAGTCAGGTAGCGGAGCTGAAAGCGCGCTCCGGAACTCGACCGAAGCGAACCCGCCCCAGCCGAAGGCCCCGCTATCGCGGTGGCAGGGCGCTTGTCGACCGAAGCGACGTGGTTTACCAACGATGCGCCCTGCCGACGTGATCGCGGATGCGGGTTCACCGGCGGGCAGAGCGCCCGCGTTTAATGGGCGGGTGGAAAACGAGGACCAGCCACGGATGCGCAGCGTGGTCAGCTATGTCAACCGCGGCGGCCGGATGACCGTCGGGCAGCAGCGAGCCTGGGAAGATCTCTGGCCGTCGCTCGGCCGTACCGTCGGCGAACTGCCCGAAGGCACGGTGGATTTCGGCGACTGGTTCGGCAGGCAGGCCCCGGTCATGATGGAGATCGGCTCGGGCATGGGCGAGACCACGTCCCAGCTCGCGGCCGCCGCGCCGGAACTCAGCTACGTCGCGGTCGAGGTGTACGAGCCCGGGCTCGGCCAGCTGATGCTGCGCGCGGAGAAGCTCGGGGTGAAGAACCTGCGGCTGATGCACGGCGACGCCGTCGTGCTGCTGACGTCGCACGTCGAGCCGGGTTCGCTGTCCGGTGTCCGGCTGTTCTTCCCGGACCCGTGGCCGAAGAAGCGGCACCACAAGCGGCGGATCGTGCAGCCGGAGTTCGTCTCGCTGGTGGCGTCGCGGCTCGCGCCGGGCGGGACCTTCCACATGGCGACCGACTGGGAGAACTACGCGGAGCAGATGATGGAGGTCTGCTCGGCCGAACCGCTCCTGCGCAACCGGCACGCCGACGAGCCGGGCGGCTGGGCGCCGCGTCCGGAGTGGCGCCCGGTCACGAAGTTCGAGAACCGCGCCGACGTCGAGGGCCGGATCTCGCACGACCTGATCTTCGAGCGCGTCTAGCTGCCTAGAACGCCTGAAAGGGCCGGTCAGGACGTCCCCACGTCCCTGACCGGCCCTTTCTTCACACCCCCGTGCCTTGGGATGCCCCCTGCGCATCCCCGGTGCCCGTTCGTCCATCCCCCGACAGAGGGACGACCCGGGCACCCGGCTCGTGGGTGGTTTCCACCGACTCCACCCACGAGACCTGTCCGCCCCGGCGCCATGACGCCATTCGGGCGAACCTTTTATTCGTCGGCCAACGGCTCCGACTGCACCCGCTTGAGCGCCGGGGTCGAGACGGATGCCCCGAGCAACGCCACCCCGATTCCCAGCACCACGGGCGCCAGCAGCCACGGGCTCAGCACGACACCGTCCTTTTCGACCATGCTGTAGAGCCCCACGCCGACTCCGATCCCGACCGCACCCGCGCCGATGGTGGCCACCATCGCGGGCAGGGCCGCTTCCATCCGCAGCGCCCTCGCCAGCACCCGGACCGGTGTACCGGCCGCGATGAGTGCCCCGAAGGTGCGACGGCGGTCCATGACCGAACCGGCTGTCGCCACGGCCGCGCTGCAGCCGGCGAGCACCCCGGCGGCGATCAGGCCGATCACGGTCACCCGGCGCAGGTCGCCGAGTTCCTGCTGCTGGCCGATCAGGTGCAGGCCGCGGCTGACGACTTCCTGTCCGGGAGCCGCTCCGACCAGCGCTGTCCGCACGACCTCGCCGTTCGCCGGTGCCGTCGGCACGACCACGTCGTAGCGCTCCGGCGTGACCCCCGCGGGCACCAGGGCCGGATCGATGACGATCGTGCCGTAGGTGTCCTCGTCACTGGACGGGAAGAGGTGCACCGGAGTCTTCGCGTCCAGCGGCGTACCGGCCTTGTCGTAGTTCGACGCCACGCTGTAGGCTGGCGGGTCGAGCTGGGTCCGGCTGTAGATCGCGGGACCCGGCTGACAGGTGCCCTCGATGTTCACCCGCAGCAGTTTCGTGGCGTCCTCGCAGGTCATCACGAAGGCGCGGCTCGTCGTCTGGTTGCGGGTCCCCGTCTCGCCGGTGGTCAGGTAGACCTGGCCGAGGGCGATCGCCTTCTCGGTGACCCCGTTGCGGGCGAGGGACGAGTTGGTCTTGTCGGCGATCTGCTGCGCCTGGGTCACGTCGGACTCGGCGTAGAGGACGTTGTCCTTGAAGGTCCGTCCGCCGCCCGCCATCGACTCGAACGTCGGCAGCAGCGTGAGCGCCATCGAGCCGGTGAACACCGCGAGCACGACACCCGCCGTGGCCCGGTACGCGCTCTTCGGGTCGTCGCGGAGCCTGCGTCCGGCCAGGAGCGAGGCCGGTTTGCGCCAGATCCGGACGAACGTGCCGCCCACCGCCGAGGTGACCCACGGTCCGACGATCGCGGCCGACCCGACCAGCAGGAAGAGGCCGAACATCACCATCGGCAGGCTGCCGTTGTCCTGGCTGACCGCGACCAGGAAGAAGGCGCCGGCCACGGGGACCGCGAGCAGCCGCCACCAGTGCAGCGGTTTGCGGGCGTGGGCCGAAGCCGCGAACAACGGCGTCTTCAGGACGCGGCGGATGCCGAGGATCCCGGCGAAGACGACCAGCAGCGGGATCGTGATGGCGACCGCGACGGTCGAGACGATCGGAAGACTGAAGTCCGACGCGAGCCACGTCCCGCCAGCCCAGGGGACGAACGTCGAGAGGCCTTGGAGCGCCGGTGCCACGAGAATGCCCAGCAAGGCGCCGACCACCGCGGACAACGCCGTCTCGGCGGCGACGATCTTCATCACCTGACTCGGGGTCGCCCCTGCCAGCCGCAGCG
Organism: Amycolatopsis sp. NPDC102522; assembly: GCF_055584485.1. Classification (NCBI taxonomy): domain Bacteria; kingdom Bacillati; phylum Actinomycetota; class Actinomycetes; order Pseudonocardiales; family Pseudonocardiaceae; genus Amycolatopsis; species Amycolatopsis sp. NPDC102522. Next base: position 769,717 of record NZ_JBVJLY010000001.1, read on the forward strand.
CCGCCATCCGCACTTCGCGCCGGGCGGCGGTGAGCCGGGCCGAGGACGCGACGAGCACCAGGCTCGGCACGAGCAGGACGATCACCCCGACCCAGGCGAGCAGCAGGAGCATCGGGTCGGGCTTCGCTTCCCGGTTGGGGAAGCCGTCCGCGGCGAGCGCGGACTTCGGCATCGACTCCGGGGTGTGGCCGACGACGGCGACCAGCTGCTCCGGATACATCAGCGAATCGGGCCCGAGCGCGTCGACGAGTTTGCCGAACCGCTCCCCGAGCTGGGCCTGCGGCGCCGACTGGATCAGTTTGCCGAGTTCGGGCGAAACGATCGCCTCGCCGGGAGCGGGCAGCTTCGGGATGCCCGGCGGCAGGCTGAGCATCGGCGCGGTGCCGGTCTGGGCGATGTCGACGCGGATGATCTCGCGATCACCCGAGTAGTCCTTGTTCGCCGCCATCAGCAGCGGCGCCGGACGCTGGGTCTGCCCCGAATCGGCGTAGTAGCTGTGGATGTCCTGCCACATCGCCCGCTGCGAACGGGCCTGCGTGGCGCCCGGCAGCGAGGCCAGCAGGAGCACCAGACTGGTCGCGACGGCGACCCCGACCGCGGTGAGGATGGCCGACGTGCGGGTCCGGCGGTCGACCCGGAGCACCCGCATGGCCAGCTGGAAGCTGTTCATCAGGCAGCCAGCCTCGTCGCGATCAGGCCGTCGCGGATGGAGACGGTGCGCGGCATGGCTTCGGCGAGTTCACGGTCGTGCGTCACGACGATCACCGCGGCGCCACTGTCTGCGGCCGCCGAGAGCAGCGCGTCCATGGTGGCGCGGCCGGTGCGGGTGTCGAGCGCGCCGGTCGGCTCGTCGGCGAAGATCACCTTCGGCCGGTGCGTCAGCGCCCGTGCGATCGCGACGCGCTGCGCCTCACCGCCGGAAAGCTCACCTGGGCGGCGCTTTTCCTTGCCCGCGAGGCCGAGTTTCGCCAGCCATTCGCGGCCGGCCTCGATGGATTCCTTGCGGCCCTTGCCACTCAGCAGCGACGGCAGCGCGACGTTCTCTTCGGCGCTCAGTTCGGCGACGAGCATCCCGGACTGGAACACGAAACCGAACTCGGTGCGGCGCAGCTCGCTGCGCTTGCGCTCGTTGAGCTGGTCGACCCGCTGCCCGGCGAGGAAGATCTGCCCGGAGTCGGCGCGGAGGATCCCGGCGAGCACGTGCAGCAGGGAGGTCTTGCCCGAGCCGGAGGGCCCGACGATGGCGACCGCGTCACCCGCCTGGATGTCGATGTCGATCCCGGCCAGCGCGTGCTGCGTGCCATATCGCTTCACCAGCCCGCGTCCGGAAAGAACCGCACTGTTATCGCGCCTGCCGTGATCGTGCTGCCAGGGCGCTGCTTCGGAATTCACGTTACCTCCCATGCAAAGGCGCCCTGCCATCACGATCACGGGACCTGACGGTCAAAAAGGGGCGCGACTTCAAAAGATCAAAAGACCTCGGTCACTTCAGCCGCGATCAGCTTCTCGAATCCGCTCACTGTCCACTTCGGGCAGACGGCCAGTGCTGATCCCGCGCGCATCGGCCGATCGGCCGACCCGGCTCGGGCCGGTCGGCCAAGGTGCGGACGGCGGCGGATCCTCTACCGTCACGGTGTGACAGCAGGGCCATCCCAAAACAAGCTCTACGCACGGGCGAGCGCGCTCGTGCGCCGTATCGGCATGCCTGCGGCCGTCCTGCTGGCCGCGCTCGCGTTCGACCTGGCCTTCATCACCGACGCCGCCTTCGACGACGCCGGCCCCCGTTTCATCGACCTCCTGCTGTTCCCCGGCATCTTCGCGATGGTGTTCTGCGCGCTCTGGGCACAGAAACGGGCCGCGGTGGCCGCCGTCGCGGCTTCGGTCGTGCTGGTGGCGTACACGCTGGTCGTCCGGTATTTCGGCGTCCCGACCTATTCGAGCGTGCTCGCACACCTGTCCATCACCGAGGTGGTGGCGGGAGTGGAAATCCTGTTCTACGCCGCGCGCCGGACGCGTCCTGGCGTCGCGGTAGCCGTGATCTCCGGCCTGGTGCTGGCCACCCTGACCGCGGTGTCCGGCCGGTACAGCTACAACTATTACAGCGGCTCGGGCAGCACCATGGCGCAGGCGATGCTGTTCGGCGGCATCCTGCTGGGCGGCACGCTGGTCTTCGCGATTCCCGGGCGCGACCGCATGACGAATCCGAAAAGCTACGAGAAGCTGCAGAAGCTCAACAAGCTGGTGATGGGCCAGTGGCCGCTCATCGGCATGCTGGGCATCGCGCTGATCCTGGAATTCGGCTTCACCTACACCGGCGGGGCGCACGGCCTGCCCATCCTGGTCTGCTCGATCACCGCCGCGATCATCGCGGTCGCCGCGCCGCGCCGACCGGCCGACGCGATAGTCGCGCTCGCCGCCGTCATGCTGCTTTCCGCGATGGTCACACCGTTCCTCCGGCTCGGTTACGACTACCCGCTGCCCGGCGGCGTGCCGGGGACACAGATCGTCGCGGGGATGGGAGTGGTCGTCGCGCTGGTCCGCGCGGTCGGGCTGGCCAAGGCCATGCCACGGCTCGCGGTGCTGACCGGGGTCGTCGCGGTTTGCTCGATCCTCAACACCAAACGGCCGACTTCCAGGCTGATGACGGACCCCGACGACATCGCCGGGTACGGGATCGTCGCGCTACTGCTGCTCGGCATCTCGGTGGCCATCGGCCTGGCGCTGCGTTCGCGGGACTCGGAGCGCACGCAGGTCATCCAGTCGGCGATCAGCGACGCGCAGACGTCGGAGCGGATGGCGCTCGCACGCGAACTGCACGACGTCGTCGCCCACCACGTCACCGGGATCGTCGTGCAGGCGCAGGCGGCGAAAATGATGGGCGAGAAGAACCCGCAGGTCGCGGTCGAGGCGATGGGCCGGATCGAGGATGCCGGGGTGGAGGCGCTCGCGGCGATGCGGCGGCTCGTGCGGAGTATGCGCGGGGACGCCCCGGCCGGGAGCAGCGAATTCAGCGAGCAGGCCACCACCGATCTGGCCGCCGACCTCCGGACACTGATCGAGCGAGCGAATCACGGCGTGAAGACGTCGATGAAGCTCGAACTGCCGCCGAACGTGCCGCACGAGGTCGGGCGGTCGGCGTTGCGACTGGTGCAGGAGTCGCTGACGAACGTCGGCAAGCACGCGTCCGGCGCGAAGGAGACGCTGGTGATCGCCGAGGTGACCGGGAACGAACTGCACCTCCAGGTGACCGATGACGGACGCGAGCCCCAGCGCCGTCCGGTCGGCGGGTCGGGCGGCTACGGTCTGATCGGTATGCGCGAACGCGTCGCCCTGCTGCACGGCCGGCTGTCCGCCGGACGGGCGCCGGGCGGCGGATGGCGCGTCGAAGCGTGGCTACCACTTGAAGGAGAAGAGTGATCCGGGTACTGATCGCCGACGACCAGGACATGGTGCGGATCGGCTTCCGGATGATCCTGGACGCGCAGGACGACATCGAGGTGGTCTCCGACGTCCCGGACGGTGTCTCGGCGGTCGCGAAGGCGCGTGAACTGCGGCCGGACGTCTGCCTGCTGGACATCCGCATGCCGGGGATCGACGGGCTCGAGGTCACCAAACAACTGGCGGGCCCGGACGTCGTGGATCCGCTGAAGGTGGTGGTGGTCACGACGTTCGACCTGGACGAGTACGTGCACACCGCGCTGCGCAACGGCGCGAGCGGGTTCCTGCTGAAGGACGCCGGTCCGGCGCTGTTGATCGAAGCGGTGCGCGCGGCCGCGCGCGGGGACGCGCTGGTGTCGCCGCAGATCACCGTCCGGCTTTTGAAGCATTTCGACGGCGGCACGGTGAAACGCGAGGTCGTCCCGCCTTCGGAGCCGCTGACCGCGCGGGAGCTGGACGTGGTCAAGGCGGCGGCGAAGGGGCTGACGAACACCGAGATCGGGGCCGAGCTGTTCCTGTCGCTGTCGACGGTGAAGACGCATCTGGCGTCGGTGCAGGGCAAGGTGGGCGCACGGAACCGGGTGGAGATCGCGGCTTGGGCTTGGCGCAGCGGCGTCGTGGACTAAGCGATGCGGTTCTGTACCCGATTTGAGGCGACCAAGGTCCCTTGATCCCTTGAAGTCGCGCCCCTTTTGGCCGAAGGCCCCGCTATCTCGGCGGCAGGGCGCCCGACAAGGATCGGCGACTCGTCCGCCCAAGCCGGCGCCCTGGCGACGAGATAGCGGTCGGCGCGATGAACAACACAGTCCGTAAGCTCCGGTCATGCAACGCCGTTTCCACGCTCCTGTCGTTCTCCCCGCCGACCCCGCCTGCTCGTTGCTGCGTGACGCCGTGGTCGATGTGGACGAGGCTGGGCGTATCACCCATGTCGGTCCCGTGTCCGGGGCTCCCGAAACGTCCGCTCCCGTGACCCGGTTGAGCGGTCTTCTCCTGCCTGGTCTGGTCAACGCGCACGCGCACAGTCCGATGACGCTGTTGCGCGGGATGGGCGGCGACCTGCCGCTGCTGCGGTGGCTGACCGAGATCATCTGGCCTGCCGAGGCGAAGCTGAAGCCCGCCGACATCCGCACCGGGATGATGCTGGGCTCGGTAGAAATGCTGCGGCACGGGGTGACGACCAGCGCGGAGATGTACTTCGAAGGCGAGCAGCTCGCCGACGCGGTGCTCACCACCGGGGGCCGGGTGATCCTGGGCCCGCCGATCATGGAGCTGCCGGGGATGGACTGGCGGGCGATGCTGAAGAGCGTCGAACGCTGGATCGACACCGATGGTCTCCGGTTCGGCCCCGGCGAGCGGATCGAGGTCGGCTACGGACCGCACTCGGCGTACATGCTGAACGAAGAGGCGCTGCGGGCGACCGCGGAATCGGCGGCCGAACGTGGCGCGCTGGTGCAGATCCACGTGGCCGAGGCGGCGCTCGAAGACGTCAAGCAGCGTGAAGAGCACGGCTCGGTGCCCGCGCTGCTGGAGAAGGTCGGGATGCTGCGGGGCCGGACGCTGGCCGCGCACGCCATCCACCTGTCGGACGAGGACATCGCGCTGTTCGCGGCGCGCGGGGTCGGGATGGCGCACTGCCCCGGCTCGAACGCGAAGCTCGCTTCGGGCATCGCGCGGGTCACGGAGCTGCGGAAGGCGGGTGTCGCCATCGGGCTGGGCACGGACGGCCCGGCGTCGAACGACGACATCGACCTGTGGGAGGAACTGCAGCTCTCGGCGATGTTCGCGCGGCTCGCGACCGGCGACTCGACCGTGCTGACCGCGGGCGACGCGTTCCTGCTCGGCACCCGCGGCGGCGCGGACGCGCTGGGCCGCACCGACATCGGCGCGCTGGAACCCGGCCGGTGGGCGGACCTGGTGCACGTCGACCTCGACGACCCCGCCTTCGCCGCGGGCCTCGACGTCCCCGACGAGCAACTGCTCTCGAACCTGGTGTGGGCCGCGGGCTCACGCCGCGTCCGCGACGTGTGGGTGGCGGGCGACCAGGTCGTCGGCGACGGCGAATCCCTGCGCGTCGACCGCGCGAAAGTACAGGCCGAAGTCGCCGAAACCTCAGCGCGGCTGCGCTCTTAACTCACCTACGCAGCCCCCCACCCATCCCAGGGGGCGGCCCCGAGGCCAGTCTATCGAGAGTTGGGGGCGGGGACCGGGGGAAAGCCCAGGTCGGGGCTGGGTTGTCCACAACGGTGAGGGGCTGTGGACAACCCGGGTAGGTGCTCCGGGAGCTGTCCCCAACGCCACATTGGGGACATGCGGACGGCGCCCAGCGGGCGTGAGTCAGACCAGGCCGCGGGGCCGGAGGGTCACGTCGGTCGGGTGCGCGTCGCCGGTGGCGGAGACCGCGGCGAGGACGGCGGCCGCGACGGATTCGGGACGCAGGAAGCGTTCCGGCTCGTACGAGCGGCCCTCGTCGGCGATGATCGCCTGCTGCATTTCGGTGTCCGTGCGGCCGGGGTAGATCGACGTCACCCGCAGCGTGGACTCCTCTTCCCGCAGCGCGTCAGCGAAGGCGCGGACGGCGAATTTGCTCGCCGCGTACGGTCCCCAGCCCGGACGGGCGTTGTGCCCGGCACCCGAGTTGATCACGACGACATGGCCCTTCGCGGCACGCAGGGCGGGCAACAGCTGCCTGGTCAGCGTGACCACGGCGAGCACGTTGACCTCGAAGTTCGCCCGCCAGTCGGCGTCGGTAGCTGTCTCGACAGTGCCGAGCCGCGCGACGCCCGCCGAGTGCACCAGCACGTCCAGTTCGCCGAACTCGGCGGTCGCCGCTTCCAGCGCTTCGGCGTCGGTCAGCTCGACCGGCCACGCCCGAGCACCGGGCAGCGTGCCCGCCAGTTCACCGAGCGCGTCGGCGTCGCGGCCGCCGAGGAGCAACCGGTGGGTGGGGGCGAGCGCGCGGGCGGTCGCGGCGCCGATGCCGCGGGTGGCGCCGGTGACGAGAGCGAGAGGAAGATCAGCCATGGCCGCCACGCTAGTACGGCGGTCTCGCGTGCTCGAAAGCGTATCTCGCGTGATCAGAGACGGAACTCGCGTGATCAGAAGGCGAACTCGCGTGATCAGGGGGCGCAGACGACCGGCGGCGTCGCCACCCGCGGGAACCGTACGGAGCCGCGCGTGAACGACCCGGTGAGGTTGTCCACGAACCGGCCGGCCGTCAGCGGATCCCGCACCGACGCGCCGATCGCCACGATCTCCGGGCAGTCGAGCGCCGCTCGTGCGGCGGCGACGTCCGCGGCACGGGCAGGGCCGCCCTCGGCGATCGGAAGCCGCGCCGAATTCGCCAGTTCCCACACCGGGGGCAGCCATTTCTGGTGTCCGGGCCGCCCGTCGGGGAGCGCCGTCGAATGCGCGGCGAACGGGTTGGCGAGGCCGTAACCGTCGCGCAGCCGCATGTCGAGCGGGATCAGCAGGCCGAGCGCGCCCATGCTGTCCGCGGCGACGGTCACGTACGGCCGGTCCGTCGGGTACGCGTACCAGCGTCTGGTCGCGTAGTCCTGGATCAGCACCGCCGGCCCGTCCACCCCGTGGATGGCGTCCAGCGTCGACGGCATCAACGGATGGTCGGCGTAGTCCTCGGCCAGGATCGGATATTCGTGCCCTGTCGCTCTCGACCAGTACGACCGCTCGTCGGTGATGCCGACGGCACGCGGCTCGGCGGAGTACGGTGGACGAAGCGACCCGGCGGCCACGAACGCCCAGATCCCGACGCCCACCAGAAGCGCCGTCGTCGCCCTCGTCACCGGCAGGGCCAGCACGGGTAACAGCAGGCAGAACAGCGCCGGAAGCAGCATGCGCCCGTGCATGAAATCCCCGCCGACCCTGATCACGTACAGCGAGAGCAGCACCGCGCCGACGACCGGGACAGCGGTCAGCACCACGAACGTCTTGTCCATAGTGGACGAAACCGTGACGACCGCGGCGGCGAGCAGCACCAGCGGGAGCCAGAGCCAGTACGGCTGGACGAGGTCGACCAGGTACGCCCAACCGCGGGTCCAGTTCGCCTCTGACGCCTCCTTGACCAGGGCGGTGTTCGGCGTCAGCAGGCCGTAGTAGCCCATCCGGAATACCTGATACGCCAACGGGAGCACAGCCGCCACAGCCAGCAGGCCCACCGCGCGACGGCGTCCCGGCCACGCGAGCACGAGCAGCGCGATCAAGGCGACGGCACTGAAGAGCGCGAGATCCGGCCGTACCAACGGCCCCAGCCCGGCGATCAGGGCGACCGGCCAGGTGCGCAGCTCCTCCATTGTGGACAGACGACGGACGAGCAACCACCAGGTGCCGCCCAACCACAGGGTGATCAGGCCGGTCTCCAGCCCGGACGTCGCGAAGTCGCGGAACGGCGGCAGCGCGCAGACCACCAGCGCCCCGGCGGGCGCGAGTCCGTGGAACGCCAGCGGCTGGTAGAGCCGCCGGGCGCCGTCCAGGCCGAAGAACAGTCCGGCGACCGAGAAGACCAGTCCGGTGACCACGGAGATCCACTCCAGCGACACTTCCGGGATCAGCCCGAGGACACTCAGCGCCGCTGTCCACAAAGGACTGGTGTTGGTCTCGACCCGCTCGCCGATGTTGAACACCGGCCCGTTGCCCGCGAGGATCTGGCGGACCGTCCGCAGCACGATCAGCCCGTCGTCGCTCATCCAGCGGCGGCGCCAGGCGAGGTCGGCGTAGACCATGAGCACCAGGCCGAACCCGAACCACGTCCAGGTCGACGACCGGCGGAACCAGGCGCGCGAAGACCCGCCGGACGTGTTCTCGCCCGTGGTCGTGTTCGTCTGCGTCATGGCTCCGCCCGGCTCGGTTTTGTGGGCAGGAGATCAGGCCCACGGCCCACGAGTCAAACCGCGCGGGCGGCCAAGCAGGACTGCGGTCGCTTCCTCCCTTCCATGGTCAGCCGCGCGGTGACCTCGAATCCGGCCTGGCCCAGCAGCTCGGCGACCTTGCCGGGATCCAGCAGGTACGCGTCGTAAGTGACCGGGTGGCCGTACGCCATTTGCGGGCTCAGGCGCTCGTCGCCGACGTGGAAGCCGACCAGCAGACGGCCATCGGGCGCGAGCGTGCGGCGGAACTCCGCGAACAGCGCCGGGAGCGCCTCGGGCGGCAGATGGAAGATCGACCACCAGGCGACAAGGCCGCCCAGTTCACCGCCGGGGAGGTCGAGGGCGGTCATCGAACCGACCTCGAACCGCAGGTCAGGGTACTGACGGCGGGCGATTTCGACCATCTTCGGCGACAAGTCGACACCGGAGACGTCGACGCCGAGCGACGCCAAGTGGGCGGTGACATGACCCGGGCCGCAGCCGACGTCGGCGACCGGGCCGCGCACCTGCTCGGCGAACGCGGCCAGCATCGCGCGGCCGATCGGCTCCTGGTCGAAGAGCGAGCTGACCCGCACCGCGTAGTCCTCGGCGACGGTGTCGTAGGACTCGCGGGTGGCATCGAGATGAGAGGAGGTCACGGTGGGCGACGCTAGCGGCACCCACCGACAATTCACGCTCGTGAGTGGCTGGGACGGTTCTAACCCTTCTAGCCCCTCACGAGGCGCTGGACCGAGGCGTCACCGCCGCTTGGGTCGCTGGCAGCACGTGAAGGACTCCTTCATTGCGTCTAGCGCTGTGAAGGGGGCCTTCACGTACTTGGGGGAGGTGTGAAGGTCGAGTTTCCTCGGCTGAGCAGAGGGAAGGGGTCCTTCACGCGAGGCCGCCGTGACGGCTGGTGCGTCTGGGGCGAACGTGGCGATCGCGAAGGTAGTGAAGGCCTCCTACCGCGGCCAGAATCCGGTAGGTACCGAAGAATGCCCTGGCCCGAGCCGTCCTACCCATTCACGGGGCGATCAGGCCGGCGTCCCTGGTCAGGTCCTCCGGCGCCCCCGGCTTGGCCACCGGCGTGCACCCTGTCGCGGGGTCCGCCGCCGAGTCGGTGCCGTTGTACTGCGCCGCACCGGACCGGGTCAGTTGCCGGGAACCGGCGTCGAAACACACCTGGTACGAGCCCGGGAGCACGTTCCCGAACGAGTAGCGTCCGTCCGGCCCGGTCACGGTCGAGCCGATCTCCTTCGCGGAAGCGTCCTTCAGCGTCACCTTCACGTCCGGGACGCCGAGCTCGTCGCGGCCCTGCAGGCCGTCCTTGTCCTGGTCCAGCCACACGAAGTCGCCCAGTTTGCTCATCGGCGCGTTGAGCCCGGCGGCGAGCGTCAGGTCCTGGCGTTTCAGCGGGCCGACCGTGGTGGTCGCGGTGCAGCCTGTCGCCGAGTCGGCGTCGGAGTCCTTCGCGTCGTCGCCAGCGTCCTTCGCCGTGTAGGTGTAGCCCGCGAACTCGGGCGGAAGCGCGCTGATGTCGAAGCAGACCTGGTAGATGCCGTCTTTCAGCTTGGTGAAGCGGTACTTGCCGGCGGCGTCCGTGGTGAGCGTGCCGAGCGCCGTGCCCGAAGCGTCCTTCAGCGTCACCTTCACGCCCGGGACACCCGGCTCGCCGTCATTTTGCAGGCCGTTGCGGTCGACGTCGTTCCAGGCGAACTCCCCGATCTCGTCGATCGCGGGTGGCGGGGTGACCTTGATGGTCGTGGTCGCGGTCTTCTTCGGCACCGTGCCGCTGGAGACGGACACGGTGCTGACGTGGCCGTTGTCCGCCTCGGTGACGTTCTTGTGGTCGCAGGTGACGGTCGCGGACTTGCCGCCGTCGAGTGTCGCGATCGGCGTGGGCTGCACGTCGCAGTACGGGTCGTCGACCTTGACGCCCGTCAGCGTCGTGGTGCCGTCGTTGGTCACGGTGAACCGGTAGTTCGCGGTGGTACCCGCTTCGAGGGTGGCCGTGGCACCCCAGGCGCCACTCGCGGGATCCCGCACCTCCGCCTTCGCCGAGAACGAGGCGACCTGCAGGTGGACGCAGTCCCACATGACCCAGTTGCGGTCGGTGGCGACGAAGAACTTCACCGAGCTCGCCGACGGCGGCGCGATCGACTCCGGGAAATCCTGCCTCGCCAGTTTGCCGTCGGTCTCGACGGCGTGCGTGACCTTGAGCTTGTTCTCCAGGACGACCTTGTTCGACGCGTTGTAGAACCGCAGGCCCGTCTCCTGGACGGCGTCCGCGCGCCGGAGGTTGACGTCGTTCGTGCCTGTCCAGTCGGTCAGTGTGTAGACAGCGCCGGGCACGAACTTCATGGCCGCGTAGGCGGTGCTGACCAGCTTGTCCGGCGTCGAGATCAGCGCGTACTTGCCGCCGTCCTGCTGGTAGCCGCCCGCCGTCGACAGCCGGGGATACTTGCTCTTCGGTGTGCCGGCGGGCACCGGGGCGGCCGGGTTGAACGTGTACCCGGACGGCGGGCTGCCCTGCTCGACGCTCGGGTTCGTCGCGACGCCGCCGGTGCAGCCGGCCGGGACGACCGGAGCCTGCGCGTACGCGGGAACGGCGCCCAGCACGAGCGCCCCTGCCGTGATCACCACCAATGCCCTGTTCACAGGGCTGAAGCTAGTTATCCGTCCCCGGTTCCGTAATCGCTGAACCGTGTCGACGATCGCCCCGATCAGGCAGAACCGAGAGTGACCGGGACGCCGATGCCGTCTTCCCACGGCAGCGGCGTCCCGGTCACGGCCTTACTTGACGCCGATGCGGCCGACCTGGCCCCAGCGCCCCTTCTTCCACACCGAGACGATCGACGGCCGCGGCTGCGTGGTTCCGCCGTCCGGCCAGTGCGACGTCGGGTTCGCGGAGCTGGCCGCGTTCTCACCGGGGTGCTGCACGGCGACGAGCACCAGGTGGTCGGTCACCACCGGGCCGCAGGTCTCCGCGCCGACGGGGACCGACAGGAACTGCTTGACGTGGCCGCGTTCCGGACCGTCGACAGGCACCGAGAACAGGCCGTCGTTGGAGCCGAGCGCGTTGCCGTCGGTGGAGATCCACAGGTTCCCGTGGCGGTCGAACGCCACGTTGTCCGGGCAGGAGATCGGGCTGACCTGGTCCTTCGGGAAGCCGCCGAAGTAGGTGTCGGCAGCCTTCGGGTCACCGCAGACCAGCAGCAGCCGCCAGGAGAACTTCGTGGCCGCCGAGTCGCCGCGGTCCTCGTCCCATTCGAGGACGTGCCCGTTGCGGTTGTTGACGCGCGGGTTCGGCTCGTCGACGCCCGCCTTGCCCGCCGCGCCGCGGTCGCTGTTGTTCGTCAGCGCGGCGTAGATCCGGCCGTTGACCGGGTTCGGCTCGATGTCCTCGGGGCGGTCCATCTTGGTCGGCTGGACCTTGTCCGCCGCCTGCCGCGTGAACACGTAGACCTCTTCGGCGGTGAAACCGTCCACAAAGGACTTGGTGCCGGAGGCCAGCGGGATCCACTCGCCGACGCCGTCGAATTCGCCGTCCTTGGGGAGCTTCCCGGTGCCGTCGATCTCGCCCGGGCTGTCGCCGGTGAAGCGGGCGACGTACAGGGTGCCGTCGTCGAGCAGCGCGGAGTTGTGACGCCGCGCGTGCGCGCTCTTGCCCGGCTTGTACTTGCCCTTGGAGACGAACTTGTAGATGTACTCGAAGCGCTCGTCGTCACCGGAGTAGACGGCGACGCGGCCGTCCTTGGTGATCTTGATGTTCGCGGCCTCGTGCTTGAACCGGCCGAGCGCGGTGTGCTTGACCGGCGTCGAGTTCGGGTCGTTCGGGTCGATTTCGACGACCCAGCCGAATCGGTTCGCCTCGTTGGGCTCCTGCGCGAGGTCCCAGCGCTTGTCGAACCGCTCCCACTTGCGGGTGGTCCCGGCGCCCGAGAAGCCGTAGCGCTTCAGGCGCGCGGCCACGACCGGGTCGGTGACGCTCGACGCGTTGGCGAAGTACTGGTTGACGTTCTCCTCACCGGAAAGCACGGTGCCCCAAGGGGTCACGCCGCCGGCGCAGTTGTTCTGCGTGCCGAAGACCTTGCGGCCGGTCGGGTCCGCGGAGGTCTTGAGGAACTTCGAACCGGCCGCCGGGCCGCGCACCTCGAAGGCGGTGTTCAGCGTGATGCGGCGGTTGAACGGGCTCGGCACGGCGCGAAGCGCGCCGCCGATCGGGTCGCGGAAGGTCTGGACGACCGAGAGACCGTGCGCGGCCCAGGCGATCTTGACCTGCTCCTCGGTCGGGTTGGCCGGGTCGTACTGGTCGGCCGGGAACATGTGGACCTCGGTGGTGTACTCGTGGTTCACCACCAGCAGGTTGCGGATGCCCAGCGGGTCCTGCGGGATCAGGCCGACGAAGTCGTTGTTGTAGCCGAACTGCTTGGCCTGCGCGGCCGCGGTCTGCTTGCGGAAGTCGAACTTCGGCGCGCCGAATTCGACGGCGTCGCCCCAGCGGATGACGACACGCTGGTCGTAGCCCTCGGGGATGGTGACCGCGTCGACCTTGTTCGGCGGGACCGCTTCGAAGTCGGTGCCGGGCACCGGACGGCCGGGGCGGCCCGGCCTGCCGTGGCCCGCGGCCGCGACGTCGGCCGGTGCAGCCGGGGTTTCGGCGGCGGCGGCGGTGCCGGACAGCGCGGCGAAGCCACCGGCCGCGGCGGCCATCACGGCGCTCGCCTTCAGCGCGCCACGACGGGACAGCATGCTCTTGACGACGTCGCCGAAGTACTCGTTGTCCGAGGTGTTGGGCTCGGGGTGGGCGCACGCGTTGCCGCAGCGGTACTCGCAGGTGACCGCGGAGCGGCCACCGGGGTGGGAGGTGATCAACGGCAGAAGCCGCTGAGGCTCGAAGGACACAGGGCCTCCATGGTCGCGGTGGGTACACGTAGTCCAGTCGGGGGAACGCCGTGACGTTAAGCGACCAAAAAGAGCCGGTCCTGACCAGAAGATGAACAGCGCGAGAACGAGCGATGGCGCGCTGCCGGACCGGCAGCGCGCCATCGACGAAAAGTACTGCTAGATCGTTGCTTGTCGACTAAGAACCGATGTCCGACAGGCCGTGCCTGCCGGGTTTCCACACCGCCACGACCGAGGGACGGGGCTGCTTTTCGCCGCCGTCCGGCCAATGGGAGGCCGGTTTGTCGGCATTCGCCCCGTCGACTTCACCCGGATGCTGGACACAGACCGTGACGATCTTCTCCTCGACGATCGGGCCGCAGGTCTCCGCGCCGCGGGGCACGGTGAGGAACAGCTTCAGCTCGCCGCGGTTGCGGCCCTCCAGCGGCACCGAGTAGAGGCCGTCGTTGATGCCCAGCGCGCCCGCCGAATCGGTGGAGATCCACAGGTTGCCGTGTTTGTCGAAGGCGACGTTGTCCGGGCTGGAGATCGGCGAGACCTGATCCTTGGGGAACCCGGCGAAGTAGGTGTCGGGCGATGACGGATCGCCGCACACCAGGAACAGCCGCCAGCTGAACGTCAGCGCGAGCGCGTCCCCTCGGCGCTCCTCGAACTCCAGCACCTGACCGTGTTTGTTGTTCAGCCGCGGGTTGGGCTCGGTGGCGCCTTCCTTGCCGGGGTTGCCGCGTTCGACGTTGTTGCTGAGCGCGCAGTAGATCCGGCCGGTGTGCGGATGCGCCTGGATGTCCTCCGGGCGGTCCATCTTGGTCGCGCCCACCTTGTCGGCCGCCTCGCGCGTGAAGACGTACACCTCTTCGGCGGTCATTCCGTCCACAAAGGACTTCTTGCCGGAGGCGAGCGGGATCCACTCGCCGCTGCCGTCGAATTCGCCGTCACTGGGCAGTTTCCCGGTGCCGTCGATCTCGGCGGCCGGGCTGTCGCCGGTGAACCGGCCGACGTAGAGCGTGCCGTCGTCGAGCAGGGTCATGTTGTGCCGCCGGGCATGCGCGCTGTCGCCCGGCTTCATGCGGCCCTTGGAGATGAACTTGTAGATGTACTCGAAGCGCTCGTCGTCGCCGGAGTAGGCGACCACGCGGCCGTCCTTGGCGACGCGGATGTTCGCCGTCTCGTGCTTGAAGCGGCCCAGATGCGTGTGCTTGACCGGGGTGCTGTCCGGATCGTTCGGGTCCAGTTCGATCACCCAGCCGAAGCGGTGGGCCTCGTTCGGTTCCCTGGCGATGTCCCAGCGCGCGTCGAACCGCTCCCATTTCCGGGTGGTCGCGGTGCCCTTGATGCCGTAGCGCGCGTACCGCTTGCGCGCCACGGGATCGGTCACCGTTTCCGCGTTCCCGAAGTACTGGTTGATGTTCTCCTCACCGGACAGGATCGTGCCCCACGGCGTGACCCCGCCCGCGCAGTTGTTCATCGTGCCGAGCACCACCGAGCCGGTGGGGTCGACGGCGGTCTTGAGCAGATCGCTGCCCGCCGCCGGGCCGGTCACCTTGAACGGGGTGTGCAGCGTGATCCGCCGGTTGTAGCGGGACATCTTCGGCCGCAGGTGTCCGGTGTCGCGTCCGCGCGACACCTGGACGACGGTGAGACCGTGGGCGGCCCAGGCGATCTTGACCTGTTCCTCGGTCGGGTTGTTCCGGTCGTAGCCGCGGAACATGAACTCTTCCGAGGTGTACTCGTGGTTCGTGACCAGGAGCGAGGAAAGTCCCCAGCGGTCGAGCGGCAGCAGCGCGGCGAAGTCGCAGTTGTAGCCGAACTGCTTCGCCTGCGCCTCGGCGGTCTGGGCGTCGAAGTCGAACTCCGGCGCGCCGGGCAGCACCGCGTCACCCCAGCGGATCACGATGCCCTGCTGGTAGCCCTCGGGCACCACGACGGCGTCGAGCGTGTTCGGCTGGACGCGCTGGTAGTCGGTGCCCGGTGGTGGTTTCGGGCGTCCCGCGGGGGCGGCGGAGGCGGGTGCGGCGAGTGCGAGCGGTGTGCCGGCGGCCAGCGCGACGACGGCTGTCGCCTTCAGAGCGCCACGGCGGCTCACCGCGCCGAGCACTTCGGCGAAGGTGGGGTTGTCCGAGGTGTTCGGCGCGTCGTGGAAGCACGCGTCGCCACAGCGGTAGGTGCAGGTCACTGAAGCTCGGCTTGGTGAGTGGCCGGCCAGCAACGGAAGGAACTTCACGCGGACCTCCGGTCAGGCAGTTCGGGAGGTCGACGCTAAGACAACGGACCAACGGGAGGAAACCCCCCGTTGGTCCGAAGTTCACTAATTGTTCGATTTACATCTCTTCGCCCACGAGGACCGCTTCGGCCGGGATCGTGTGCGGGTCGGCGGCCTTCTCGCGGATCGTCAGCAGGGCCCCGGCGAGCACGCAAAGGATCGCGGCGATCACGAACGGTGCCTGCTTGGCGCCGAACCACTCGGCCAGGTGACCGACGACGGTCGCGGCGACCGCGCCGCCGAGCCAGCGGCAGAAGTTGTACCCGGCGCTCGCGACCGGACGCGGGGCGCCGCTGATCGACATGGCCGTCCCGGTGAAGAGCGTGTTGAGCAGGCCGGAGACCAGTCCCGACAGGATGATGCCGACGACCAGCACCGGTTTGCTCGGGATGGCCATGATCAGCAGCAGTACGGCGTAGCCGAAGACGGCGACCACGGTCGCGTGCCGCTCACCGAGTTTCGCGGCGAGTTTCGGCGCCAGCACCACCCCCGCGACGGCGACCGAAAGGCCCCAGCCGCAGAAGATCAGGCCGACGGCGACGGCGCTCCACTCCAGCACGAACGGCGACCAGGCGAGCACCACGAAGAACGCGGCGGTGTAGAGCGCGGAACCGATCGAGGTACGCAGCAGCCCGCCGTGCTTCAGCGCGCGGAACGGGTCGAGCAGGCGGATCTTCGGCCGCTCGCCCTTCGCGTCCCCGGTCAGGAAGATCGAGCACAGCACGAGACCGCACAGCATCAGCAGCGAAGTGCCGAGGAAAGGGCCGCGCCAGGAGATGCTGCCGAGCAGGGCGCCCAGCAGCGGGCCGACCGCGAGGCCGACGCCGAGCGCGGCTTCGTACAGCAGGATCGCGCCCGCCTGGCCGCCGGTCGCGGCGCCGACGATGACCGAAAGCGCGGTCGCGATGAAGAAGGCGTTGCCGAGGCCCCAGATCGCGCGCAGCCCGATGAGCTGCTCGATCGACCCGGACGCGGCGCACAGCGCGGTGGCGACGACGACCAGCGTCAGCCCGACGACCACGGTCCGCTTGGCCCCGAACCGGGCACTCATCGCGCCGGTCACCAGCATGGCGACCGCCTGGACGCCGAGGTAGCTGGAGAACAGCAGCGTCACTTCGGACGGCGTCGCCTGCAGGCCTTCGGCGATCGACAACAGGATCGGGTCGACCAGCCCGATGCCCATGAACGCGATGACCGCGGCGAACGCGGTGATCCATACCTGTTTGGGCTGTCCTTTGAGGGCGTCCAACAGGCTCGAGTGGGGCTCAGCGCTCATCGCGGATCAGTTCCTCCTTCTTGTCTTCCTGGATTTCTTGCCGCAGCAACTTCGTGAGGGCGGGAAGCGCGGCTTCGATCGCGACGCGGTCGTTCTCGTCCAGGCCGAGGAGCCGCTCGCGGAGGAACTCCTCCCTGGCGACGATCAACTGGCGATGGAAGCGCTGCCCGACCTCGGTGACCTTGACGAGCACGGCCCGGCCGTCGGCGGGATCCCGACGACGGCTGACAAGGCCGAGCCGCTCGAGACGGCGGACGACGTCGGTCATCGTCGGCATCCGGACCCGTTCGAGGTCGGCGAGCGTGCTCATCCGCCGCGGGCCGCCGTTCAGCAGCTCCGACAGCACCGAACCCTGGGTGAGGGTGAGCTGCACCTGCGGGGTCTCCCGGCGGACGAGGTAGTACAGCCGGAACACCAGCGGGCGGAGCCGGTGGGCGAGGTCGGCGACTTTCGTGGTCACTTAGCCATGCTAACTAATATTACTGAGCATGGCTAAGTAATATGCCGCACAGGGTGCCACGGCCTAGGGTTGGGGGCGTGGAAGCGGTGATCTTCGATCTCGACGGTGTCCTGGTGGATTCGGAAACGATGTGGGACGAGGTCCGGCGAGCGGTCGTCCACGAGTTCCACGGCACGTGGCGGGACGAGTCGACCAGGGCGATGCAGGGGATGAGCACCCCGGAATGGGCCGCCTACCTGGCGCACGACCTGGGCGTGCGGCTCCGACCGGCGGACGTCGCGCAGGTGGTGATCGAGCGGATGGCCCGGCGGTACGCGGAGAAACCGCCGATCATCCCGGGCGGCCCGGACGTCGTGCGTGAGGTCGCGAAGCACTGGCCGGTGGCGATCGCGAGTTCGTCGCCGCCGCTGCTGATCAAGGCTTTCCTGGACATCACGCGGCTGCCGGTGCCGACGGCGGTGTCTTCGGAGCAGGTCGGCGCGGGGAACACCAAAACCCGGAAAATGCGCACCAACGGACTGGCGCTCGAAGGTAAGGGCAAACCTGCGCCAGATGTGTACTTGTACGCCGCTGACCTGCTAGGAGTCGCCCCGGAGAACTGCGCAGCGGTCGAGGACTCCACCAACGGGTTGAAAGCCGCTTTAGCGGCAGGCATGACGGTCTACGGGGTCCCCAATCCGCACTTTCCACCCGACCCCGACGTACTCAAGCAAGTCACGGTGCTGTCCAGCATCACCGAGCTACCAGCGGCATTGCACGCACTGCCCAAGTCATAGCGAGCGCGAAACGCAGCTACGCGCCTGTTTGCTTACTGAGCCGATCCGGCGCGGCCGCACGCAGGCAGGCAGGGGCAGGTCAGTCCTCCTGTCCGGCCACGCCGCATGAGCTGGTTAGCCGGTGGCAGTCACGAAGCGATTAATTGTCTTCCAGATAGAAGCGTGTGGCGCATCATGCTCGTCGAGGTTGCCTAGCGTTTTGATTCCCTCGAGGATTCGCTCCACCCGTGCGCGTTGGTCGGGATATTTGTGCCAGTAGGTGGACGGATTCTTGAGAACAGCTTCAAGCAAGTCGCCAGGATAGTAGTCACCCTCCGCAAGCGGATTGTGTTCGAGCCTGGTCAGCGCCAAGGGCGTGAGTACTTCGACGCCTTCCTGTTGACCCAACAGCAAACGCAGGTCTTCAACGTCCAGGGTGCCGACAGGCTTGCGCCTGAGCTCATGTGCCGTCGCAACAAGCCGGGTGGCATCGACGGGGGCATCACCCCAGTAGCTGTCTTCGATCTGCTCCAGCGACAACGCTTCTGGCGAACTCGGGGTAGTCACAGGTTCTCTTTCTTGTTTGTTGTCTTGCTGTAAGTCATTACCGGTCCCACAGGCGACCGACACGCTGAACAGTGTAGTCGAGAAGCTTGCTTGCCTCGGACAGCTCGGCTTCAATACCGGGCCGATCCCCAGCGTCGAGTCGCGAATCACCAAGTTGCCGCTTAAGGCGATTGATCTGGTTTACCAGGCCCTTCTGAGCGTTACTCACTTCATCCACGTGGTCCCACGGCTTACCGCTGGATTTCCGGGCTACGACCTCGCCGTTCAACTCCCGCTTGGCGCCGTCGAGGTCCTTCTCGGTGAGATGTTCTTTCATACGATCGGTTTTGCTGGGGCTGGACTGGCTTGCCCTGGCCTTCACCGGGGTGACCTTGTCATCCGTCACCGCATGCTTGGCAAGGTCACCGACCGCGCCGACAACCATGGTGCCACCCACTGCCATACCGGCGGCCGACACTGCATTCAACGGCACACCAGCGACAGCACCAATACCCGTCGCGTCCAAGGCAATGCCCAAGCCCTCACCTGCCGCGCTGATGTAGGTCAGACCCGCGCCCGCGGCAGCGATCGCAACGTCTGCCGGGTTATTCAGCATCGCGTTCCCGAACGAAGCCAAGGCATTCACCGCCTGCCCGCCCATGTCCGCGAGGAAGTTGCCCGCATCGTCCAGCCAACTCGACGATTGCGGCGCAGCGCCGGCTTCCCCGTTCAGAAAACCGCCCACGCTGGTGCCGGCATCATTGAGCTGGGCACGCGCGGTATTCAGGATGTCTCGAGCCGCTTGGCGACCTGCCTCGCCTGGGTCGGAAAAGGGCGGTACCGGCTGTTGACTCTCCACCGCTGCCTTCGCGGCGGCCTCATGCTCGGCCTTCGCCCGTTGGCTGGTCTGCTGTGCCTTGTCCCATGCCACGATTGCTTCACGTGCCTGCCCCTGAGCCCACCGCAGGGTGTCGGCGAAGCTGATGACCAGCTCATTCGCTCGATGCAGGGAATCAGCGGCATCGAACCATTTGTTCGGCTCATAGCTGAACTTCTCATGGAACGCACGACCGGCAGGACCTTCCCACGCCCCGGTGTCAATGGCACGCAGGCCCTCAGCAGCCGAGCCGGCCGAGTCACCGCGACCTTGCAGCACGCGGGCATTTTCGTAGATTGCCTCGGGTTTCCCCGGAATCAGGGCCGTGGGGTCGTTGGTCTCTCCGAGTTCAGCCATCCTCGACCACCGACCCTGCCGGGTCGCTGGTGAGTGTTTTGGCCGCAGCTTCATCGACAGCCCGGTACGCGGCAACCGCCTTGGCCAGCACCTCCCCGATCGAATCAGCGTCATCGGTCAGCGTGTCAAGGCCATCACTCCAACGGACGCAGAAATTCATCAATGCGTCGTGCATTCCGTTATGCCCGTATTGCTCCGATTCTCCACATAAATCGCGGAGTTCGAAGCTCGATTGATCATCCACGCTTCTCTTAATCCCGGAACCAGCCTCCTCGAGCTTGCCGACATCGACGTGAAACCCCGGTCCATCCATTACAGATCTCATCCCCTCGACCACTGTCGATACCGACATCGTCCTCGACGGACGGTCACTGAGCAATTACCCGTGACAAAAACGCGCTTGGGGTGACACTCTTGCCCGAGTCTCGAATGCGTGATCACGTGCGCTGGTCGACGCGCTCGAGGACACCGTCGCCCGGCTCGTGAACACCGGGCCGCCGAGGTTCGCGACGTCGTGCACAACGTGCTCTCGACATGGGTGTGAGACCTGCGGGAGACACACGGCCTACGCGAATGCGGGACGCACCACGACGTCGACGCGCGACGCGAGAAGCCACTCGACGGCGGCGGACATCGCCCGCGCGTTACCGAAACTGCGCGGCCGTCGAAGACACGACGAACGGGTTGCGCGCGGTGCCGAATCCGCACGTCCTGCCGGATCCGGCGCAGACGACGGTGGTCGGGTCGATCACGGACCTTCCGGCGGCATAGCCCAAGGAGAGCTGAAAGGGACTTTCCCACATCTGAAGCAGCAAAAGGCTCCCTTCACCGCGTCACATGCGGTGAAGGGAGCCTTCAGCTCACGTCAGAAAAAGATCACGCCTCGCCGGCGATGAACTTCTCCACCTCGTCGCGCGCGGTCGCGTCGTCGTACTGCTCCGGCGGCGACTTCATGAAGTACGAGGAAGCCGACAGGATCGGGCCGCCGATGCCGCGGTCCTTCGCGATCTTCGCGGCGCGCACGGCGTCGATGATGATGCCCGCCGAGTTCGGCGAGTCCCACACCTCGAGCTTGTACTCCAGGTTCAGCGGCACGTCACCGAACGCGCGGCCCTCGAGCCGGACGTAGGCCCACTTGCGGTCGTCGAGCCACTGCACGTAGTCGGACGGTCCGATGTGGACGTTGCCCTTGCCGAGGTCGCGGTCGACCTGCGAGGTGACCGACTGGGTCTTCGAGATCTTCTTCGACTCGAGCCGCTCGAGCTCCTTCATGTTCAGGAAGTCCATGTTCCCGCCCACGTTGAGCTGCATCGTCCGGTCCAGCTGGACGCCGCGGTCTTCGAACAGCTTCGCCAGCACGCGGTGCGTGATGGTGGCGCCGACCTGGGACTTGATGTCGTCGCCGACGATCGGCACACCGGCCGCGCGGAACTTCTCCGCCCACTCGGGGTCGGAGGCGATGAACACCGGCAGCGCGTTGACGAACGCCACACCGGCGTCGATGCACGCCTGCGCGTAGAACTTGTCGGCCTCTTCGGAGCCCACCGGAAGGTAGGAGACGAGCACGTCGACCTCGGCCTCGCGCAGCGCCGCGACGACGTCGACCGGGGTCTCGTCGGACTCCTCGATGGTCTCGCGGTAGAAGCGGCCAAGCCCGTCGAAGGTGTGACCGCGCTGCACGGTGACGCCCAGCGGCGGCACGTCGGCGATCTTGACGGTGTTGTTTTCGCTGGCGAAGATCGCCTCGGACAGGTCGCGGCTGACCTTCTTGGCGTCCACGTCGAACGCGGCCACGAACTCGATGTCGCGGACGTGGTACTCGCCGAACACGACGTGCATCAAACCGGGCACGCGGGTGCTGGGATCTGCGTCGCGGTAGTACTGAACGCCCTGGACCAGCGAGGCCGCACAGTTGCCGACTCCCACGATGGCCACCCGAACGCGGCGGTTCTCGCCCATGCCGGTTTCTCCTTCATTCGTCCAACAGTTGTAGATAGTGCTCAGCGGGCCCGGGGAGCGCCTCAGGTCTCCGGTCCGCGCTGCTCGGCCTGTTCGTGCGCGATCAGCTCGTTGAGCCAGCGCACCTCCCGCTCACTGGACTCCAGCCCGAGCCGGTGCAGCTCACGGGTGTAGCGGTCGATCTTCTCCTCGGCCCGCGCCATTGCCGTCCGAAGTCCTTCTCGGCGTTCTTCGACCCGGCGACGGCGGCCTTCCAGGATTCGCATCCTGACGTCGGCCGGTGTCCTCGAGAAGAACGCCAGGTGGACGCCGAAGCCCTCGTCGTCCCATGTCTGCGGGCCGGCGTCGCCGAGCAGCTCGGCGAACCGTTCCTTGCCCTCGGCGGTGAGCTTGTACACACGCTTGCCCCGGCGTGCCCATGCCCGGTCTTCCACCTCTTCGAGCTCCTCGACGAGGTAACCGGAGCGGAGCAGCCGACGCAACGTCGGGTACAGCGAGCCGTACGAGAACGTCCGGAACATCCCGAGCGTCTCATGCAAACGTTTGCGCAGCACGTAACCGTGCATGGGGGTCTCGTGCAGCAGCCCCAAGATCGCGAGCTCGAGCACACCGCACCCCCTTCCGGGAACAAACCGCGACCGGTCGCGTTGGCCACCGAGACCGGCTCGGTCAACCTACCGGCCCACTATATCGCGCCGATACATCGAAGTGGTGTAGCTAACCCCGATCGAGCGCTCCGGAACCGGATGAAATTCACCGGAGAGTTATCGAAACGTCGGCGTGTCCGATCGCGCACCCTCCGTCCCGCCGAGAACGGGGCGTGGACCACACAGCAAGAGCCCGTACTCTGTTGGCGTGCGAAACCAGCGGCAGGTCGTGGACTACGCCTTACAGCGGCGCGCGCTGCTCAAGGGCGTCCACTCCGGACGGGTCGGCACGAACGACGTCTGCGACGCGGGCCCGTACCTCCTGCGGGCCGCGAAATTCCACGGACGCCCAGGTGAGCAGGACTGCCCGGTCTGTCACCGGGAGGAACTGACCCTGGTGTCCTGGGTGTACGGCGACGAGCTCAAGCACGTCGCCGGATCCGCCAAGACACCGGACGAACTGGTACGGATGGACGGGCACTTCGCGGAGTTCACCGTCTACGAGGTCGAGGTCTGCCGGAGCTGTCACTGGAACCACCTGGTGCGGTCCTACGTCCTCGGTACAGGAGATCCGGGAAACACTCGGCCACGGACCCGGTCGCAGAGGACAGCGGGTCAGTGACAGGTATCGAAAACGCAGTTGAGCACAGAGCGGCGTCCCCCGAAGCGCCGGTCTGGGAGGCCCATTCGTGAACGACGACCGCAATCGCTCCTGGCCAGGCCAGGAGCCTGATGCACCTCGCCGTGCCCAATGGCCGGGAGAAGAGGCCGAGCCCGGCTGGCCGGGCGAGGAACCCCCGCGCCGCCCCCAGCGCCGGACACCTCCCAGCGGCGCCCCCCGCGCGGCACAGCCACGGGCCGAGCGCCCGCGTTCCGCCGACCCGCGTTCCGCCGCCCCGCAGTGGCCGGGCGGCGATGGCGGCGGTCCGGAATGGCCGTCCGACGACGAACCGCGCCGTCCCGCGCCCCCGCGCCGCCCCAACGGCATGCCCCCGCGCAGGCAGGGACCCCCGCCGCCCGGCAACCGCCCGCCCCAGCGGTCCCAGCAGGGTGCCGTCGGTCACCGCCCGCCGCCTCCGCCCGGCAACCGCCGCCCCGCCACCCCCGTCCCGGACGACCAGGCGACCGCGATGGTGCGGCCGGTCGAGCCGGACCCGTACGAGCGCGAGCCGGACCTCATCACGCACCACGCGCACAACGGCACCGAAGACCCGTACGGCTACGACCCGTACGACGACCGCTATGACGATCGTCACGAGAGCGCCGCGCTCGGCGCCGAGGGCGAAGCCCCGCACGACGACGAGCCCGCCGAGGGCGAAGAAGACGGCAAGAAGAAGGTCCTCACGCCGAAGCAGCGCAAGAAGCGTCGCTGGCGGATCATCCGCCGCGTCCTCTACGCGATGTTCGGCCTGTTCGTCGTCGTCCCCGCGATCGCGTTCGTCATCACCTACTTCCTGGTGGACGTCCCGTCGCAGGAGAGCGTCGCGAGCCTGCAGAGTCAGCCGATCACGCTGATGTACGCCGACGGCAGCCCGATGGGCAAGATCGCGCCCGCCAGCGGCGGCAGCCGGTACCTGCTGAAGCCCGGCGAGGTCCCCGACGCGGTCAAGAAGGCCGTGTACGCGGCCGAGGACTCGTCGTTCGAGACCAACTCCGGCTTCGACGTCGGCGGCATCCTGCGCGCGGTCTACAACAACGTGACCGGCGGCCAGGGCGGCGGTTCGACGATCTCCCAGCAGTACATCAAGAAGGCCACGGCCAACGAGGCGCCGACGCTCACCCGTAAATGGACCGAGCTGGCCAAATCCTTCAAGATGAACAACCAGATGTCCAAAGAGGAGATCATCACCGCCTACCTCAACACCATCTACTTCGGCCGCGGCGCGAACGGCATCGAAGCGGCCGCGCAGGCCTACTTCAAGAAGCCGGCCAAGGAGCTCAGCGCTTCCGAGGCGGCGCTGCTCGGCGGCCTGATCCAGGGGCCGAGCAAGTCCGAGAACGAGGCCTACGCGCTGAAGCGCTGGACCTTCGTGATGGACCAGATGGTGGCGAACAAATGGCTCGACCCGGGTGCGCGCGCCGCCGCGCAGTTCCCGAAGCCGATCCCGAAGGCGCAGGCGAAGGCCGACGACGCCGGCACGCTGAGCCTGCACATCCGCAACCGGGTGATCGACGAACTCGAAGCCCGCGGCTACGACCAGGACCGGCTGCACCAGGGCGGCTTCAAGATCACCACGACGATCGACCCCAAGGCGCAGAAGATGGCCGAGGAGTCCGTCGCCGAGGGGATGAAGGGCCAGACGGACGAGAGCATCCTGAACGCGCTGGTCGCGGTCGACCCCAAGAACGGCGGCGTGGTCGCCTACTGGGGCGGCCCGGACTGGACGAAGAACGCGGAGGGGCAGGACGTCCCGGCCCACGACTGGGCGAACGTCCCGCACAACCCGGGTTCGGCGTTCAAGGCCTTCGACCTCGCCGCGTTCCTCAAGATGGGCAAGGGCCTCGGCGAGACCTTCGACGGTTCCAACAACCGGAAGTTCGACACCGGAACCGGAAGCCAGCGCACGATCCGGAACGCGGGCGAGAGTTCCAACTGCGGCACCCAGTGCACGGTCGCCGAAGCGATGAAGGTCTCCGCGAACACCGTGTTCTACGACATGGTGATCAACAAGACCAAGGTCGACCCGGTGGCGAAGGCCGCGAAGGAAGCCGGTGTGCGGACGGAGAACGAGGGCGGCAAGTCCGTTCTCTACCCCGACCTCAACATCGCGCTCGGCGGTGGCCGCACGGTGACCACGGCGGAGGACATGGCGGCCGGATTCGCCACCTTCGCCGGCGAAGGTGTCCGGCAGAAGCAGCACTTCGTCGCCAAGCTGACCAACTCCGAGGACGAGGTCGAGTTCGACGAGACTGCCCCCAAGGGCTCTCCCGCCTTCAGTGACGACGCCGACAAGAGCAAGCAGATCGCCGGCAACGTCACGGACGCGCTCGAAGAGGTCGTCCCGTACTCGAAGCTGAAGTGCCCGAAGGGCAGCGAGTGCGCGGGCAAGACCGGGACGCAGCAGTACGACTTCAACGAGGACAAAGACCCGGCGAACTACAAGGATCGCAACGCACAGACCTGGATGGTGGGCTACACGCCGAGCATCTCGACGTCGGTGTGGGTCGGCGGCGACGGCAACAAGCCACTGCACGACAAGAGCGGCAAGCCGATCTACGGGCGGACGATCGCCGGTCCGATCTGGGAAGACTTCATGTCCCGGTACATGACCGGCAGGCCGTCGGAGAAGTTCGACAGCGTCAAGGCGATCGGCAAGGACGCCAGGTCGGTGCCGACGACGACGGTCCCGAAACCGCCGCCGGTGACGACGACCACGCCCGAGACGCCGTCGACCACCCCGACGCCGACGATTCCCACCGAGCCGACGGAGCCGACCGAAACCGGCGGCTGGCCGACGAAACCGACCAAGCCCACGAAGCCGACCAGACCGGGACCGGGGACTTCGGATCCGTTGTTCCCGAACGGCGAAGATCCGTGATGACCGAGCGAAACGGCTGAGAGAGGGTGTGCCGGGCGATGGCCGGCACACCCTTTTTCGCGCGTCCGGCAAGATCGGCACGACAAGGAGCGAGCCCGTTGTCACTGTTCGTCATGCCGGGCGCTCGCCGTCCGCCGCCCTAGAGTCCTTTTTCGTCGCGTCGGTGAACCTGAACCGATCCGATACGTCTTATACAAAGGAGACCTGCGACCGCAGGACCGCGCTCACCGACGGAAGGTTCGGAGGACGTCCCAGTGAACGACGATCCCCACGGCGGATGGCCAGGTCAGGACCCTGACCCCGCCCGTCGTCCGCAACGCCCGGCCGGACCGCCCCGCCGCCCCGCCGGAGGACCGCCTCCGGGATACGGGCAGCGACAGGGTCCCGGCCAGCAGGGCCCAGGGCAGGCACCGTGGCAACGACAGGGGGCGCCCCAGCAGGGGCAGCCGCCACCACCGCGACGTTCGCAGCGACCGCCGGTCGCGCCGCAGCACGAGCCGGACCTCATCACGCATCACGAGCACAACGGCACCACTGACCGCGGCTACGACGATCGCTATGAAGAGCCGTACGAAGACGAGCAGTACGCCCCGGAGACCGACGAGAACGGGAAGCCGATCCTCACCCCGGCGCAGCGCAAGAAGCGCCGCTGGCGGCGGGTCCGGCGGGTGCTGCTGGCCTTGTTCTGCCTCTTCGTGGTGATCCCGGCGATCGCGTTCGTGATCACCTACTTCGCCGTCGACGTCCCGTCGCCGCAGGCCATCGCGGCCACGCAGGGCCAGGCGGTGACCTACTACTACGCCGACAACACCGAGATGGGCAAGGACGTCCCCAAGGGCGGCAACCGGCAGATCCTGACGCCGGAGCAGATCCCGGACATCGTCAAGAAGGCCGTGATCGCCACCGAGGACGCCTCCTTCGAGACGAACTCCGGGTTCGACATCGGCGGCATCCTGCGCGCGGTCTACAACCAGGTGACCGCGGGCAAGGGCGGTGGTTCGACCATCTCCCAGCAGTACATCAAGGTCGCCAGCGGGGACGACGAATCGTCGCTCACCCGTAAATGGACCGAGCTCGCCAAGTCGTTCAAGATGAACCAGACGTACGAGAAGAAGGACATCATCTCGGCGTACCTGAACATCATCTACTTCGGTCGTGGCGCGTACGGGATCGAATCGGCCGCGCAGGCGTTCTTCGCCAAGCCGGCCGGCGAGCTGAACGCCTCCGAGGCGGCGCTGCTCGCGGGGCTCATCCAGCAGCCGGGCCGTTCGGAGAACCCGAAGGTCGCGAACGACCGCTGGACGGTCGCGCTGAACCGCATGGTGGAGAACAAGTTCCTGTCCGCCGCGGACCGCGCGAACCTGCAGTTCCCGACGCCGGTGCCGCAGACCGACAAGCAGCAGGCCGGGGTGGTGAACCCGTTCATCCGCGACAAGGTCAAGGAAGAACTGGCCGCGAACGGCATCACCGACGACGTCTATTACACGCGTGGCTACAAGGTCTACACGACCATCGACCCGAAGGCGCAGGCCGCGGCCGAGCAGGCGATCGCCGACGGGATGAAGGGCCAGACCGACGAGAACCTGCTCAACGCGCTCGTCGCGGTCGACCCCAAGACCGGCGGTGTGAAGGCGTATTACGGCGGCCCGACCCTCGTGAAGGGGCCCAACGGCCAAGACCAGAAGGGCCGTGACTGGGCGAACACGCCACAGAACCCCGGCTCTTCGATGAAGCCGTTCGACCTCACCGCGTACATGCAGATGGGCAAGGGCGGCATCAACTCGACGTTCGACGGGTCCAACAACCGGCAGTTCGGCAAGCAGACGATCCGGAACGCCGGTCCCGGCAGCTCGTGTTCGGCGCAGTGCACGGTGTCCGAGGCGATGCAGCGGTCGGCGAACACGGTGTTCTACGACATGGTCGTGAACGTGACCAAGCCGGGGCCGGTGGCGCAGGCCGCCAAGGACGCCGGGGTCAAACCCGCCCCCGACGGCACCTCCGAACTGTTCGGCGACAACAACATCGCGCTCGGCGGTGGCAAGACGGCCGTCACCCCGGAGGACATGGCCGCCGCGTACGCGACTTTCGCGGGCGAAGGCCAGCGACGGGACAAGCACTTCATCGTCAAGGTGACCAACTCGCAGGACGAAGCCGCGTACTCCGCTCCCGAGGAGGCGAAGTCGGCGTTCGCCGACGACTCCGACAAGAGCAAGCAGATCGCGGGCAACGTCACCGAGGCGCTCAAGGGTGTCATCCCGTTCTCGAAACTCAAGTGCCCCAACGGCCACGAGTGCGCGGGCAAGACGGGAACCCAGCAGCACACCTACCGATCGGGCGAGCCCAATTCGGCGAAGGACTCCAACTCGCAGACCTGGATGGTCGGCTACACGCCGTCGATCTCGGCGGCGGTGTGGGTCGGCGGTGACGGCGACAAGGCGCTGAAGGGCAAGAACGGCAAGGCGATCTTCGGTTCGACGATCGCCGGGCCGATCTGGCAGAAGTTCCTTTCGCTGTACCTGAACGGCAAGTCGGGGGAGCGCTTCGACAAGGTCAAGATCATCGGCGGGGACGACAACAACACCATCCCGTCGACGCAGACCCCGCCGGAGGAGAACGACGACCCGGGCGAGACCGGCACGCCGTCCACCGGCCCGTCGACCGCCCCGTCGTCCTCGCGGAACGAAGAGAATCCGCCGTCGAGCTCGAAGAACCCGCCGTCGTCCAGTGAGAACAACGGCGAAGAGGGCGGTAACGGCCCCGGCCGAGGTGGCGGGGGCAGAGGCGACAACGGCTAGCTCCGTCCAAGTACATGAAGGCCCCCTTCCTTGCGCTAGACGCAAGGAAGGGGGCCTTCATGTACTTGGGGCTAGAGGGTGACGACGCGCCGTTCGGAACCGGCGAGGTGAGCGGCCTCGATGACCCGGAGCGCTTCGACGGCGGAGGCGGGATCGACCGGGAAGTCGCCCTTGCCGAGGAGCGCGTCGCGCACCTGCCCGTAGAAGTCCTCGTAGCGGCCGACCTCGGTGGGCACGGTCTCGACGTCGTCGTTCACGCCGAGGACGCCGGCGTCCGACGGCGGTTCCACGGCCCAGCCGGGATCGCCGGGGCGCAGCCCGTCCTTGATCTGGGGCTCCTGGACGTCGAGGCCGTACTTCGTGAACGTCGCCTTGTCGCCGAGCACGCGGAACCGCGGGTTCCGGGTCCCCGCGAGCGCGGACGCCCACAGGTGCGAGCGCACGCCGTTGGTGTGCTGGAGGGCGACGAAGACGTCATCGTCGACGGACACCCCGGCGCGGCGCTTGTCGACCTCCGCGTAGACCTCGGAGACCGGGCCGAACAGCTGAAGCGCCTGGTCGACGATGTGCGCGCCGAGGTCGTAGAGCAGCCCGCCGGCCTCGGCGGGGTCGCCGAATTCACGCCAGTTGTCCCGCGGCTTCGGCACCCAACGGTCGTAGCGGGACTCGAAGCGGAAGACGTCGCCGAGGCGTCCCGCGTCGAGGAGCTTCCGGACGGTGAGGAAGTCCGAGTCGAACCGGCGGTTCTGGAACACCGTCAGGCCGACGCCCTTGGCCTTCGCGGCCTCGACGACCTTCGCTGCTTCGTCCGCCGTCGGCGCGAAGGGCTTGTCGACGACGACGGGCAGGCCCGCCTCGATCGCGCGGAGCGCGAGAGGGACGTGCGTGCGGTTCGGCGTGCTGATGACGACCAGATCCAGCTCGCCCGCCTTCGCGAACAACGCGTCCGCGTCCGGCAGCACGTCGGCGGCCGGATAGTCGGCGCTGGCCTGCCCGACCCGGTCCGGGTTCGAGGTGACGATCGCGGCCGGGGTCAGCCCCGGCGTCGCGTCGACCAGCGGGGCGTGGAAGACGCGCCCGCCGGTGCCGTATCCGAAGATCCCCACTCGCAAGTCAGCCATACCCCATTAAACAACAGTGTTGCGTAATCAGCCAGTCATGGCAGGATGCGCGCTATGCCGGAGACCGGGGTCAATCTGCGCGGGCTGCGCCAGCACAACCGAACGCTGCTGCTCACGCACATCCTGCGCGCGGGCGGCCTCAGCCGCGTCGAACTCGCCGAACGCACCCGGCTCACCCAGCAGGCCGTCTCGAAGATCGTCCCCGAACTGCTCGAAGCCGGCCTGCTGGACGAAGAACGCCAGCCCGCGTCCGGGGTCGGCAAGCCGCGCACGCTGCTGCGCGTGCGCGCGAGTGCCCGGCACGCGCTCGGCGCCCAGCTCGACAGGGACTCCTTCCGGGTACTCATGACCGACCTGACCGGGAAGGTCATCGCGTCGCAAGGCGGGCCGCTGACCCCGGGATTCACCCCCGACCAGGCCGTTTCCGCCATCGGCGAGGCGACCGAAGCGCTGCTAGACGGCGTCGAGCGAGAACGAGTGCTCGGCCTCGGCGTCGGCTCCGTCGGCCCGCTCGACCACCGCCTGGGGGTGGTCCGGGACGCCACGAACATGCCGGGCTGGCACCACGTCCCCCTGCGCGACCTGCTCGCGAAACGCACCGGGCTACCCGTGCGGCTCGACAAGAACACCAACGCCGCCGCCTTCGCCCAGCACTGGCCGGAGGGCGACCAGGCCGCCACCGCCGTCGTGCTCGTCGGCACCGGGATCGGCGTCGGCCTGCTGATCGACGGCAGGCTGTACCGCGGACCGAGGACCAACGCGGGCGAATTCGGGCATACGACGCTCGCCTTCGACGGGCCGCGCTGCGCGTGCGGGCGCCGCGGCTGCGTCGAGGTGCTGCACAACGCGGCCGCGACCACCGAAGAGGCGGCCGGTCTGCTGGGGATCGGGCTCGCCGACCTCGTCCAGGTCCTCGACCTCGAGCGTGTCGTACTGACCGGGCGTTCGGTGCGCGCGGAGCCCGAGGTGTACCGCGACACGGTCGCCGCGCGGCTGCGGGAACTGCTGCCTTTGCCGCACTGGCAACGGATCCAGGTCGATCTCGACGAGATGGGCGACGACGTCGTCGCGTTCGGCGCGGCGGCCGAGGTACTCGCCGGGTTCTACGACAGCGGCGATATCACCGGGTGGTCACCCGGATAGGCGCTAACATCCGCCACGTGTCCGACCAGACGACCCAGCCCGAGGCTCCGCTCTCCCTCACCCCCGGCGAGCGGGTCATCCCGAGCTGGAACGAACCCCTCGTGGCCGCGGCCTCCCGGCCGATCGGCGGACCGCTCGGCGAACACGCGGCCGTGGGACGGCACTGGTTCTGGTCACCGCAGCGGGTCGGGCTGCTGCTGGCCTGTCTCGCGCTGCTGCTCTCGTGGTTCGGCAAGGCGTCCTGCATCCAGGAGTACACCGACGATTCCGGGACGCATCAGCTCGACTGGCGGGCGGGCCGCCCGTTCGTCGCGATGTGCTACTCGGACATCATCCCGCTCTACAGTTCCGAGCGGCTGAACAATCCGGACACCTTCCCGTACGTGACTTCGTGGACCGAGGACGAGGGAACGGCGAAGGAGACCACGCGGTACATGGAGTACCCGGTCGCGACAGGGCTGTTCCAGTGGATCAACGCGAAGCTCGCCGAAGCCTGGCTCTCGGTCGCGGAATCGGGCTGGCTGCCCGGCGCGCTCCCGGTCGCCGTCTACTTCAACATCTCGGCGCTCTGGCTCGCGCTGGCCTGGCTCGTCACGGTGTGGGCGACCGGCCGATCGCTGAAACGCCGTCCGTGGGACGCCGTCCTGGTGGCGATCGCGCCGCTGGCACTGGTACACGTGTTCACCAACTTCGACGCCATCGCGACCGCGTTCACCGCGACCGCGCTGCTCGCCTGGTCCCGGCGGCGGCCCGAGGTCGCGGGGTTCCTGCTCGGCCTCGGCGCCGCGGCGAAGCTGTATCCGCTGCTGCTGCTCATCCCGCTGTTCTTCCTGTGCCTGCGCGCGGGCAAGGTCAAACAGTGGGCGCTCACCGCCGGCCTCGCCGTGGCGACGTTCGTGGTGGTCAACGTCCCGTTCGCGCTCGCGGCGCCGACCGGCTGGTGGGAGTTCTTCCGGCTCAACACCGTGCGCCCGATGGACCCGGACTCGCTCTACAACGTGATCGCCCACTTGTCCGGCTGGGCCGGTTTCGACGGGAAACTCGCCGCGGGCCAGACACCTGCCGTGCTCAACTTCGTCGTCGCGGTGCTGTTCCTCGCCGCCTGCGCCGGCATCGGGTACATCACGCTGAAGGCGCCGCGCCGTCCGCGGCTCGGGCAGCTGGCGTTCCTCGTGGTGGCCGCGTTCCTGCTGACGAACAAGGTGTGGAGCCCGCAGTACTCGCTGTGGCTGGTGCCGCTGGCTGTGCTCGCGATCCCGCGCTGGCGGCTGCTGCTCGGCTGGATGATCATCGACGCGCTGGTCTGGGCGCCGCGGATGATGTACTACCTCGGCGTCGACCACAAGGGCCTGCCCGAGGACTGGTTCCTCGGCACCGTCGTCGTCCGCGACCTCGCGGTGCTGGGCCTGTGCGCGCTGGTGATCCGCGACATCTACCAGCCGCGCACAGACCCGGTCCGCCTCGCCGGGGACGACGATCCGGTGGGCGGATTCCTCGACGGCGCCCCCGACTCTAAGCGCGTTTCAGCACCTCGGGCCCAGGACGCTCCAGCCTGATCCGCTTGCCGAAGTCCTCGGCGCCGAAGTCGTTGATCTGGACGACGACCGCTTCGGGCGAGGTTTCGACGAGGCGGCAGGTGACCCAGCCCTCGCCGTGCTTGACCGACCAGCGGTCGGCGAGGACGGCCAGCCCTTCGGCCTCCAGCAACGCGACGGAGTCGTCGAAGGCGGCGGGCCCGCCGAGCGGGTAGCCGAAAACGGTCAGTGCCTGCCAACGGGTTTCCGGCGCGGGGACGACGTAGCCGACGTGCTCGCCGTCCTGCGCCCGGTACACGGTCCGATTCTTCATGCGGATCAGGTTCGACCCTCCCGTGGCGTGAGGGTCAAGCCGATTCAGCGGACGATGTAGCCGCCCGTGCTCGTCTCGAAGAACGGAACCGGGCCCGTGCACGGCAGGACGTCGTGCTCGATGCCGCCGTAGGCCCAGCTCCAGCCGAGCCGGTCGTGACCACGCGGCACGTCCTGGACCGAGAAGCCGACCCTGCGGCCGACGACGGTGATCGGGAGGCCCGGGATGTCGGCGCGTTCGATCACGCCGGTCAAGATGGCGAGGTTTCCGGCTCGCGAGACGCAGTCGACCTTGCCCTCGAAGTCGGCGACGAGCTTGCCGTCCTTGGTCACGTGATTCACGTGGAACCGGCCCGAGGACTTGCCGGGTTCGCCGAACGCGGCGAAATCGAACCGGACCGGGTCGTTGTCGTAGCCTGGGAACGTCAGCGGTCCACCCGCCGACCCGATAACGGCCGCCCCCGGCGCCGGCGCCGCGTTCGCCTGCGTCGCCCCCAGCGTTGCCGCGGCGACGGCGAGTACGGCGACCGCGGTGATCTTTGCCTTGATGGTCATGACTTTCCCCTTCGGTACCGGGTGTTTCCCGGTCGGGGTCGAGCCTTTCGCGATCGGCGTGCCCGGCCCTCCCGCTGGAGAGGGAACGATCTCCCGCCCGAGTAGCACGGCTGCGGTTGATCGCGGGTCCGGTCGGTCGTGAGTGGCGAATGGCGTTAGAACGCGACTTGCCACTCACGACCCCCGCCGACCTCAGGCGGAGGCGATCCGCTCGCGGAGGTAGGCGATGTCCGCGGCCTGGCCGTCGGCCGGGGTCTCGACGATCACGGGCGCGCCCGCCTCGGCCGCGACGGCGGCCAGCACCTCGGGGTCGATCGTGCCGTCGCCGCCGA
Organism: Amycolatopsis sp. NPDC102522; assembly: GCF_055584485.1. Lineage (NCBI taxonomy): Bacteria > Bacillati > Actinomycetota > Actinomycetes > Pseudonocardiales > Pseudonocardiaceae > Amycolatopsis > Amycolatopsis sp. NPDC102522. The sequence goes on from NZ_JBVJLY010000001.1 coordinate 803,388, forward strand.
CGACGTTGGCGTGCCTGTCCCGTGTGGAGCCGAACTCGTCGCGTGAGTTGTTGAGGTGCACCAGGTCGATCCGGCCGGTGATGGCCTTGACCTTCTTGACCGCCTCGGTCAGGTCCCAGCCCGCCGCGTACGCGTGGCAGGTGTCGAAACAGAAGCCCGCGCCGAATTCGCCGACCTTGTCCCAGAGCCGGGCGATCGTTTCGAGGTCGCGGGTCATCGCGCTGTCGCCGCCCGCGGTGTTCTCGATCAGGATCGGCACGGCGAAGCCGCCCTTTTCCTGTTCGCGCTCGAAAAGCTTGCGCCAGTTGACGAGACCTTCTTCGACGTCTTCCGCGGAACCGACGTGACCGCCGTGCACGACGAGCCCTTTCGCGCCGATTTCGGCCGCGCCGTTCGCGTGTTGCGTGACGTTCTTCCGCGACGGGATCCGGATGCGGTTGTTCATCGACGCCACGTTGATCAAGTACGGCGAATGGATGAACACCTCGACCGGCGACTCTTTGATCGCTTCGCCGTGCGGGTGGGGTTTGGGAGCCTTCCAGCCCTGCGGGTCGGAAAGGAAGAACTGGAGGACCTCGGCTTCGCGTTCGGCGACCGCGGAGAGGGGATCGTCGTCGCGGACATGGGCACCGATTTTCATACTGGCAACTTACCTGCGCCGATTTCTCCCCTGCGCGGACCGGATGGTCACGCTCGTGGGGTAGCGTGAGCGCGTTCCGTTAAAACCGCGTTGGGTCTTGAGGGGCGGAGGACGAACTCGATGGGGAAGACTGCCGGGCGGATCACGGCTTGGGGATTCGCGTTTTCGGTCACGGCCGGACTCGCTTTCCCGATGACCGCGATGGCCGCCGAGGGCCCGAATCCGACCCTTTCCGGCGAATGTGACGCCACGCTGCAGAACGGGAAGTCCGCCAACGGCCTCGTTCTCGACGCGGGCGCCCCGCTGAACTCGCCCGAGGCACTGACGGTCGGTTTGGACTCGAAGGCCAAGACCGCCGAGGGCCGGAAGCCGCTGCTTTCGCTGCCGGTCGGCGACTTGGTCAAGACGACAGGCCTGACCGACAACGCGGTCGGCGATCTCGCCGCGAAGGGTCTCTGCACGCCCGCGCAGGGCGCGGTGAACGCGGTCGGCAACCTGACGCAAGGCGTCACCAAGGACGTCCCGCCGATCGTGGACCCGCCGAGCCCGAAGCCGCCCCAGCCCGAGCCCCCGAAGCCCCAGCCTCCGAAGCCGGGGCCGGGCCAGCCCGGCGGTCCGGGCAGTGAACTCCCGGTCGAGACCGGCCAGGGTTCCTCCACCGGCATCGGCGGCGACTCGATCGCCGGCGTCATCAGCAACGCGGCGCTGCTTCCCGGCAACTTCGTCCAGGCACCGGTGATCACCGAGATCATCCCCGGCGAGGTCCCGCCGCCCACCGTCGACGAGAAGGACACCGGCAACGCGCAGGCCGTCCAGGCGCCGATCACCCCGGCCAAGCTGCCGCTGCTGCTCGCGGTGCTGGCGCTGGCCGTCGTCGCCGCGGCTCTGGTCCGCGCCTGGCTGCGGGGCAAACCCGCCGCCTGATCTTCACCGTCAGTGACGCCCGCTTCCACTCGAATGCCTGACCTCTTCGAGTGAGCGGGCGTTACTTGTCTCCATTAGCGTCGTTGGGCAGGTAGGTGACCCCGACGACGGAGGAGTCGAAGGCATGCGCGAACGGACACGGAGGGCGACAGCCCTGGGTGCTTCGGCCTTCATTCTCGCGGGCTCGGCCGCCCTCGCCCTGCCCGGCACGGCCGCCGCCGCCGAGACCAAGACCGCCACCTGCGGCGGATCGGTGAGCGCGAAACCCGGCGACAAGATCCTCGGCAAGACGCCGCTGCTCGGCATCCCGCTCGACCTCGGCCAGGCAGGCCCGATTTCCGGAGTGCTCACGGGCACGATCAACGCGCTGCTCGGCACGGTCTGCAGGGTGACGGTGACCGTGGTGAACGCCGTCGTCGCGCCGGTCCCGGTCATCGGCGCACCCGCCGCGGAGGCGCTGAACGGCGCCGTCACCGGCACCACCCAAGCACTCACCGGCGGCGGCAAGCCCGCCCCGGGCACTCAACCCCAGCCCGGAAAACCCGCTCCTGGCACGCCCGGCAGCGGCGGTCCGCAGACGGGCGGCCCCGGCGGCACCCCGGCGCAGGGCGGTACGCCCGCGGGCGGCGGGATCCCGGCGGCGAACAGCCCGCTGCTGCCCGGCACGTTCACCCCGAACTTCGGCGGCCTGCCGTGGGGCATCAGCACGGGCTACGCCCCGATGCGCGACTACAGCTCCATCCCGATGGCGACGGCCGGTCTCTTCAGCCCGTCGCCCGGTATCCGGTACGGCGGGCAGATCCCGGGTTACGCACCGCAGTTCGGCATCGCCGCCGAGGGTGAAAAAACCGCCGTCGATCCGGACGTCCAAAACGCGGGACAGGCCGAAGCGCTACCTAGTGTGAGCGACGGATTCACTCAGGACGGGAAACTGCCGCTGCTGATCGCCGTCTTGGCACTCTCCGGAGTCAGTGCGGGCCTGGTCCGCACCTGGGTCCTCCGCCGAATGGCCGCTACAAGTTAGTCCTACCTCCATCCATGCCCCCGCCACCACCTCAACGGAGGAGCTTCGCTCCCAGTCCTCCAGTATCTTCTTGGTCACTCCCTCGTTATCCCCGTTGGTAGTGCTTTCCCGCTGGTGAAAACCAGACGCACTGCCTCACGCCCCCACCGACCCGGAGGATCGCGCTCGTGCGGAAGACCACCATCTGGCAGACCACCCGCAAGGCGCTCACCGTCACCGCACTCGCGACCATGGTCACCGGTGGCGCGCTCCTGACGGCGGGCACCGCCTCGGCGGCCACCACGCTGGCGAACGCGTGCAACGGCACCGTCAACGGCGGGATGGGCGACACCGTCGCGATCACCGGCTCCTCGGTCAAGGAACTGGTGCGGGCGGGCGCGAAGGAAGCGGGCACGCTGGCCCTCTACGACGTCGCCGCGAACGACATCGCCAAGGTCAACAAGATCGACATCGGCACGGTCCCGCAGTCGGCGGGCGGCACGGTCGAGGCGAAGGCCATCGGCGCGGCCGTGCGACAGGCGGTCAAGGAGACCAAGTCCTGGGGTCTCGGCCTGAACCCGGACAAGACGCTGGACTCCATCGAGCACAAGGTCACCGGCAGCTGCGGCCTGACCACGGTCGCGACGAACTACGTCGCTCCCACGCTGCCGAACCCGGGAACGACCGCCCCGCAGCAGGGCGGCACCGGCGGAGCCGCGAACGGCGCTCCCTCGAACGGGAACCTGCTGCCCGGCGGCAGCAACGGCACCGGCTACGCCCCGCCGCGCGAGTACGGCAACCTGCCGGTCGCGCAGCCGGGTGTCGCGGTGGCGCCGGGCGTGCGTTACCCGGCCAACAGCCCGCTCCCCGGTGAGGGCGCCCCGCAGTACGGCACCGACGGCCAGGCCGGACAGGGCCCCGACGTCCGCAACGCGGGCAACGCCGAAGCGCTCGCGACCGACGGCATGCCCGGCGGCGACGTCCAGCTGCCGATGCTGCTCGCGGTGCTCGTGCTCGCCGGCGTGACCGCCGCGCTGGTCCGCACCTGGGTCCTGCGCCGCGTCGCCTGACCTGAGGCGAAGGCGCCGAACGCCCCCAGGTACGCTTACCTGGACAAACCCTCCTGCCACGGACAGTCCGTGGCCGCGAGCCCATAGGAGGTGAGTGGTTGTGTCACGCCATTACGAGGTAATGGTCATCCTTGACCCCACGCTCGACGAGCGCACGGTCGCCCCCACGCTGGACACTTTCCTCAACGTCATCCGCACTTCGGGCGGAAGCGTCGAGAAGGTCGACGTCTGGGGCCGTCGCCGGCTCTCCTACGAGATCAAGAAGCACGCCGAGGGCATCTACGCGCTCCTCGACCTGAACTCCAGCTTCGAAGCGGTGAAGGAGCTGGACCGTCAGCTCTCGCTGCAGGAGACCGTGCTCCGCACCAAGGTCATGCGCCGCGAGATCAAGCGCGCCGCTGCCGTCGCCGCCAAGGCCTGAGCCGAAGGACTTTCCCGATGGCTGGAGACACCGTCATCACGGTGATCGGCAACCTCACGTCCGACCCGGAGCTTCGCTTCACCCCTTCCGGTGCGGCGGTCGCGAACTTCACTGTCGCGTCCACCCCGCGCACGCTGGACAAGCAGTCCGGTGAGTGGAAGGACGGCGAGGCCCTGTTCCTGCGCTGCAACATCTGGCGTCAGGCGGCCGAGAACGTCGCCGAGTCGCTGACCCGTGGCGCGCGAGTCGTCGTGCAGGGGCGCCTCAAGCAGCGGTCTTTCGAGACCAAGGAAGGCGAGAAGCGCACCGTTGTCGAGCTCGAGGTCGATGAAATCGGCCCCTCGCTGCGTTACGCCACCGCCAAGGTGAACAAGGTCAGCCGTGGCACCGGTGGCGGTGGAGGCGGCGGCTTCGGTGGAGGCGGCGGTGGTGGCCAGAGCGGCCCGCCCGCCGACGACCCGTGGGGCTCCGCTCCGCCCGCCGGTGGCGGCGGCGGTGGCGGCGGCTTCTCCGACGAGCCGCCCTTCTAGCCAGGCGCTCCACCGCGGGCTTCGGCCCGCGAGTCGCCTCGACACAACCACTACGTAGGAATTCAGGAGTAAAACCGTGGCCAAGCCACCCATCCGCAAGCCCAAGAAGAAGGTCTGCGTGTTCTGCAAGGCCGAGAAGAAGGGCCGCCCGGAGAACATCGACTACAAGGACACCAACCTGCTTCGGAAGTACATCTCCGACCGCGGGAAGATCCGCGCCCGTCGGGTGACCGGCAACTGCAGCCAGCACCAGCGTGACATCGCCATCGCGGTCAAGAACTCCCGCGAAATGGCGCTGCTGCCCTACACCTCGACCGCACGCTAAGGAGGCACGTCAATGGCGAAGATCATTCTCACCACCGACGTCGCCAACCTCGGTGGGCCCGGCGACATCGTCGAGGTCAAGGACGGCTACGCGCGTAACTACCTGCTCCCCCGTGGCTACGCGATCGTGGCCACCAAGGGCGCGGAGAAGAACGTGCGCACGATCAAGCGGGCGCAGGAGAGCCGTCGCATCCGCGACCTCGACCACGCCAAGGAGATCAAGGCGACGCTGGAGGGCCTCGGCGCCATCCAGCTGAGCGGCAAGGCGGCCGAGGGCTCGAAGAAGCTCTTCGGTTCGATCACCACCGGCGAGATCGTGGACGCGATCAAGGCCGCGGGTGGCCCGCTGCTCGACAAGCGCGTCATCGAGCTGAAGGACCACATCAAGACCGTGGGCAAGCACTCGGTCGGCGCCCGTCTGCACCCCGACGTCCGCGTCGACGTGCGGCTCGAGGTCAAGGCCAAGTAGCACCGCTTCGACAAAGGGCGGGACGTCTCCATCACGGAGACGTCCCGCCCTTTGCTTTACGCGGAACCCCACCCGGCCGGACGACGTCTTAGGCTTGACGGGGGATCAGGGCATTATCGAGACTCGACGTCGAGGCACGGGGACTCAAAAGGGGATCTGGAACCAATGGCTTACGACAGCAACGCCGAGCGGAACCGGCAGGAGAAGGTCACGGTGTCCGCACCGGCCAACCCGGACAAGCCTTCGTCGACGTCGGGCGGGGGTGGCGGCGGGTTCGCCTTCGACAAGGACAAGATCGAGGGCATCATCAAGAAGTGGACGGACCTGCAGGTCGAGCTCAAGAAGGACTACCGCGACGCGAACCTGATGGCGAACGTCAAGGCGCCGGGCAAGGAGTTCGCGAGCGGCGACTGGGAGAAGCTGGCCAACCCGTCGGGCAAGGCGTTCCTGGAGCAGAACCAGAAGATGCAGGACTACGTCCAGAACTACATCGATCAGCTGACAGCCGCGAAGCAGAAGATCGCCACGAACGAAGCCGAGACGCAGGCCTCGCTGAACAAGCACAAGGCCGTGTGATGCGCCGTTCCCTCGTTCTCCTCGTCGCGGCCGGTGCGCTGGTCGCCGGCTGTTCGGGCACCAAGAACGGCACCGCCTCTTCGGAGCCGTCCTATACGACCGGGGCCGGTTCCCCGGGCACCACGAGTGCGGCGAACGGCTCGTCCGGCTCCGCGCCGAAGGTGTCGAATCCTCTGAAGACCTCGTCGATCGAGAGCGACGCCTGCGCCGCGCTTTCCGCGGCGAAGCGAGCCGAGCTCGGTCTCGGCGAAGGTGAGCCCGGGACCACGAGTGCCGGGCCTGGCTGTTCGCTCTTCGCCGCCGACGAAAAGCTGAACCAGATCGACATCAGCCCGGTGATCGCGAACAAGAACGGCCTGAGCGACGTCTACGACACGAAGGCCAACAACGAGTACTTCGAGCCGACCGAGGTCGGCGGTTACCCGGCGGTCTACGCCGCGTCGCTCGACCACCGCAAGAAGGGCAAGTGCGGTCTCTTCGTCGGCGTGACCGACCAGCTGTCCGTGAACATCCTGGTGCAGTACGACAGGGGGCCCGGCGCGAGCGATCCGTGCCCGGTCGCGCTCAAAGTGGGGGAAGCGATGATCCAGACGTTGAAGGAGGGCTGACCGATGTTCCTGCTGCCGATCATCGCCGGGTATTCGGCGTACAACCTGGCGACCACGAAATCCGGCGACTTCGAAGCGTCGGGCGGCGATCGCAAGATCGACTGCTACAACATCTGGGAGAAGATCGTCACCGGTCCGGGGACCGGGTCGATCCAGGAGGGGCAGGCCGCGGCGACCCGGCTCAAGGCCGGCTACCAGGACAGGCTGACCACCATCGACAACCTGTCGAAGGAGATGGACGCCGCCTGGACCGGTAAGAGCGCCGAAGCCGCGCAGCAGTCCGGCGCGCATCCGCTGCGGACGTGGATGGACGACTCCGGCAAGAAGCTGGTGGACTCCGACAAGTACCTCGGCGAGCAGAACACCGCGTTCACCACGGTGAAGGCGAAGGTGCAGCAGGTCCCGAAGGACCCGCCCAAGAACAACCTGCTCAACTCCATCACGCCGTGGACCACCGACACCGACCGCTCGATCCGGGACTACAACTCCAAGGGTCAGGCGAACGTCGACGCGTTCAACGAGTACTTCAAGGCCAGTTCCGAGAACGGCAAGGGCCTGCCCACCTACAACAAGATGGAGGGGCAGAAGTCGAACGTCGACGTCAACGGCGGTGGCGGCGACAAGGACAAGGACGGCGGCGGCCAGGGCGACCGCAACGGGAACAACGGCATGCCGGGCATCTCGACGCCACCCGGTTCGATGCCGCCCGGCGGGATGCCGAACGTCCCCGGTTCGAACATGCCGGGCATCGGTTCCCCGGGTGCGAACATGCCCGGCGCGAACCTGCCGGGCAGCAACCTGCCCGGGTCGAACCTGCCTGGTTCGAACCTGCCCGGGTCGAACATGCCGGGCGCGAACCTGCCCGGCGGGCAGTACAACCCGAACCTCCCCGGCAGCAACTACAAGCCGCCGTCCTGGGACGACGGGACGAACGCATCCGGCTTCACTCCGCCGAAGATCCCCGGCGCCGGCGGCTTCGGCCCGGGTGGCGGCGGAGGCGGTGGCGCCGGATTCGGCGGCGCCGACATCCCCGGTGCGGGCGGCTTCGGCCCGGACGGCGGCTTCGGCCCCGGTGGTGGCGCCGGATTCGGCCCCGGTAGCGGGAGTGGCTCGGCCATGCCGGGCAACGCGGGTGCGATGGGCGGCGCCGGTATGGGCGGCGGCGCGGCAGGCGCCGGTGCCGGTGCCGGAGCGGGTCGCGGCGCGGGCGGGATGATGGGCGGCGGCATGGGCGGTATGGGAGCCGGTGGCGCCAAGGGCAAGGGCGGCGAAGACGAGGAGCGCAGCTCCAAGTTCCTCGTCGGCGACGACCCCAACGACATCTTCGGAACCGACGAGCTCACCGCTCCGCCGGTGATCGGGGAGTAGTACCTACAGCCAGGCCGGGCGCGTGCCAAGATTGGTACCGCGCCCGGCTTGTCCTGTCACGGGCTGGACGAACAAGAACGACTAGGGGGCAGTTCCGGTGCTGGACAAGCAGGTCACGATCACGACCGGCACCCTCATCACGCTGATCCGCCGCCGGGGCGGCGAGCCGCACACGATCCTGTCGGAAACCCCGACCTGGTACGACGAGGGCGCGCAGCGGGCCGAGGACGAGCGGACCAACGAAGAGCTGGCGAGCCAGGGCCTGTTCGGCCCGCGGGGCCTGCACCCCGGATTCAAGGCGACGCTCGAAGCGATCGCCAGACCGTCGCTGGAGTACTACGGCTGGGTCGACGGCGGATTCGACGGCAAGGCGCTGAGCTTCACCCTGCTCGCGGGGAGCACCGGCGGCGAAGGCTTCGTGCTCGCCCGCCACAGCGAGCACGACGGCGTCGCGCTCGCCTCGGTGCGGCCCGAAGAACTGCTCACCGAGTTCCTCGACCAGATCCCGAAGCTCGCGCCTGGACGCGGGCGTCCGGTCGCCGTCCCGAAGAGTCAGATCGAGGCTCCGCGCTCGTCGTCGACGGCGCAGGACGACGGCTTCGAGGTGCTTCGCAGCGGGCGGCAGAGCGCCGGCAGCCAAGAGGCGGACGAGCTTCGCCGCATCCTCACGCTCCGCCGTTTGGGGAGCGGCAGCCTGTACGTCGCCGCCCGCGGCCGGAGCGGCGCGCGGCAGCGGATCGAACGCCCGGTGAACTACATCGATACGTCCGAGGGCCGGTGGCTGACCGAGGAGATACCGGGGAGTGGCGAGCCGAGGATCGCCTTCACACCCGCCGACCAGCAAGTTCTCGGAGAACGACTACGGAGCGCACAGGGCAGGTTGTTCGCCTCCTGAATTCCGAGCCGTTCAGCCCGTCGGGTCACCCCTCTACTCTCCGTGGTATTCATCCACAGGGCACCCCTGTGCGCTGCCGTGCGACACGCCGAACGACGAGTTTCGCTCGACACGCCGCACAGAGTTGAATTAAGTTCTCCACAGTGTCTCCACAGGGTCTGACCAGCACTTTTGTCAGACCACCCCGCCGTTGCCCACAAGTTGTACACAGGCTATAGGCCACCTGTGAAGGGTTGCCCGCAGTCATCCCCAGGTTATCCACAGGGCGGTCCCCAGGCGAAATTGCGCTGGTCCTTTCGAGGGGCCTACCGTGCCCGCCGGGCCGGTACGCACAGTTGCGTCCGTCCGGCCCGGAAGGTGAACAAAAGGGGAGCGCCGAGAGTCGCGGGAGGGGCGGACGGGCGCGAGCGGGACGACCGGGGAAAATCTGGCATAATCGAACGCGTGTTCGATGTCTTGAGGAGGTGGCAGCATCGGTGGCGCTGACCGACGACCGTAATCCGGCGTACTCGGAGTCCGACCCGGGTCCCAGCGACCCCGGTCCGCGCGGCGGCGAATACGACCGTCAGCCGCCGCAGGACATCGCGGCCGAGCAATCCGTGCTCGGCGGCATGCTGCTGTCGAAGGACGCCGTCGCCGACGTCATCGAGGCCCTCGGGCCCGACGACTTCTACCGTCCGGCGCACCAGGCGATCTACGACGTCATCCTCGACCTCTACGGGCGAGGCGAACCCGCCGACCCGATCACCGTCTCGGCCGAGCTGGAACGCCGCGGCGAACTCGGCCGAGTCGGCGGCGCCCCGTACCTGCACACCCTGATCGCGACGGTGCCCACGGCGGCGAACGCCGGGTACTACGCGGAGATCGTCTCCGAGAAGGCGGTGCTGCGGCGCCTGGTCGAGGCGGGCACGCGGATCGTGCAGTACGGCTACGGCGCGGCCGCGGCCGACGGCGCGAACATCGACGAGGTCGTCGACCGCGCGCAGGCCGCGATCTACGACGTCACCGAGCGGCGCACCACCGAGGACTACGTCGCGCTGGAAGAACTGCTCCAGCCGACCATGGACGAGATCGACGCGATCGCTTCGCGCGGCGGGCAGTCGCAGGGCATCCCGACCGGGTTCGCGGACTTCGACGATCTGACCAACGGCCTGCACCCGGGGCAGATGATCATCGTCGCGGCGCGTCCCGGTGTCGGGAAGGCACTCGCGCTCGACACCCCGCTGGCCACCCCCGACGGCTGGACGACCATGGGCGAAGTCCAGCCCGGCGACCGGCTGATCGGTGCGAACGGCCGACCGACGACCGTGGTCGCCGCGACCGAGGTCATGGACGGCAGGCCTTGCTACGAAGTCGAGTTCTCGGACGGCACGGTGATCCTCGCGGACGCGGAACACCAATGGCTGACCGACACGAGGGCGTCCCGCCGTTCGACGAGCGGCCCGGAGGTACGGACGACGGAAGAGCTGGCGGCCGCCCTGCGATGCGAGACCGCGGATCGGCGCGCCAACCACTCTGTCGGGACCACGGCTCCGCTGCAGTTGCCTGAACGCGATCTCCCGCTTCACCCCTACGCGCTCGGAGCCTGGCTGGGTGACGGCCACTCGGCCAGTGCGCGCTTCACCACGGCGGATCCGGAGATCATCTGCTATCTGGAAGCGGAAGCCGGGCTTCTGGTGGAACGGCGCGGCGAACTGTCGTACACGCTGCGGCTGGTCCCCCCGGACCCGGTGGACTACCGGCGTTGCGAGGTATGCGGAGAACCGTTCGTTCCCCAACCCTCCCAAGTACGGACGTGCGGCCGTTCCTGCGGCGGCAAGGTGCGTTTCCGGAGTTCTCCGGTGCCCGCGCCGACCTGCCCCGACTGCGGGCACCCGTCGTCAGGTATGCGCCTTTGCCAGACCTGCCGCAACGAACACGGCAGCGTGCAGGCGATTCTTCGCACGATGGGCGTACTCGGCGACAAGCACATCCCGGTGGACTACCTGCGTGCGTCCGTCGAACAACGCCGCGCGTTGCTGGCCGGGCTGCTCGACACGGACGGCACCGTCAACCATTCCGGCGCGGTCCAGTTCGCCGTGACGAGCAAGGTGCTCGCCGAACAGACCCGGGAACTGATCATCAGCCTCGGCTACCGCTGCGCTCTCACGACCAAGAAGGTCAAGGGGCACAGCGAGGAGACCTCGACGGCGTACATCCTCGGCTTCACCACCCAGGATCGGGTGTTCTGGCTGCAGCGCAAGCACTTGCTGCAGAAGGAACGGCTCACCAACGTCCGTGTCCGCCCCCACCTTCGCTACATCGTGGACGTCCGCCCCGTGCCGTCCGTTCCGGTGCGCTGCGTGGAAGTCGACGCGTCGGACCATCTGTATCTGGCCGGACGGTCGATGGTCCCGACCCACAATTCGACGCTCGGGCTGGACTTCGCCCGTTCGGCGTCCATCAAACACGGTCTGACCAGCGTAATCTTCTCGCTGGAAATGAGCAGGACCGAGATCGTCATGCGCATGCTCTCGGCCGAGGCTCGGATCCGGCTGGCGGACATGCGCGGTGGCAAGATGTCCGACGACGACTGGACGCGGCTCGCGCGGCGGATGAGCGAGGTCTCCGAAGCGCCGCTGTTCGTCGACGACTCGCCGAACATGACGATGATGGAGATCCGCGCGAAGGCCCGGCGGCTCAAGCAGCGCAACGACCTCAAGCTCGTCGTCCTCGACTATCTGCAGCTGATGAGCTCGGGCAAGCGTGTCGAGTCGCGGCAGCAGGAAGTCTCGGAGTTCTCGCGGCAGATGAAGCTGCTGGCGAAGGAGATCGAGGTCCCGGTGATCGCGATCAGCCAGCTGAACCGTGGTCCCGAACAACGGACCGACAAGCGCCCGATGCTGTCCGACCTCCGTGAGTCCGGCTCGCTGGAGCAGGACGCCGACCTCGTCATCCTGGTCAACCGACCCGACGCCTGGGAGCGGGACGACCCGCGGGCGGGCGAGGCGGACCTGATCATCGCGAAGCACCGTGCCGGGCCGACGGCGACGATCACCGTCGCGCACCAGCTGCACTACAGCCGCTTCGTCGACCTGACGCACGACTAGGGCGTGTTCAAGCGCCGCGGCCACGGCGCTGCTCATGCACTTGGTGCTGAGGCTCCGGGGAATGGTCTGCGGATCGCGAATGCGGTCGCGGCCAGCGCCATCGCCATGCACAGCCAGGCGAACCAGTCGCCCAGCCGGCTGTAGGACGTGGGGCTGACGCCGCTGGGCACGTCCGCGATCGCTACGGCGAACGGCCTGCTGCCGGTGCGGTCCTCGGCGAGCACTCTGCCCCACGCGTCGGCGACGATGGTTCTGCCGTCGGTGGCGGCCCAGGCGACGGCCACGCCGTTCTCCACGCCGCGCAACACCGCGGTCCTGCTGTGCTGCCAGCCGTCGACGTCTTCGTCGTCGGCGGGGACGGCCACCAAGGACGTGCCGGCCAGCGCGTAATCCCGGCTTGGCGCGGGGAAGTTGACGTCCATGCAGTTCAGCAGGCCTACGCCGGTGGGTAGCTGCGCCAGCTTGTCGCCCGGTAGCGTGTTGGGAGAGCCGCCCACGTGCCACTTGCGGAATACCGCGGGAGGCCCGCCGCCAGCCGGAATGCCCAACACGGTGTTGTACTTGCCACCCTGCGCCGACCTCACGATCGCGCCGACCACGACATCAGCGCCCTTAGCCTCGGCGGCCTGCCGGAACGGCGCCAGCACAGCGTCCATAGCTGCCTCGTCAACCGCGAACACCGCCTCCGGCAACACCACCAGCCGGACACCGGCGGGCAGCGCCGCGATCTGATCCACATAGGACTGGATGACTTCCTTTCCGGCAGGGCCAATGATGTCGGTCGCCCATTTGTTGGCTGTTTGGGCTATGGCGGCGACACGCCACCTGGACACCGTCGAGTCCGGCTGCCGCGCCGCTCCGAACCCCAAGGCGGCCACCAGCAACAGCGCCACCACGACGCCGGTGCGCAGCCGCGCCGCAGTGGCGATCCCGGGTGCGAGCACCGCCGCGGCCGCGGAGGGCACAAGCAGTACCAGGAATTCCACCCCCCACCACCCTGTCACGGCGGCGGCCTGGATCACGATCGGCAGATCAGCCTGTGTCGTGGCAAGCGTTCCCACGACACCTACCGGGCTGGTCAACGACAACAGATACAGCCCACCTACCCAAACAGCCGGCGCGGCGCACGCCGCCGTCAGCGGACGGCCGCGCACCACCAACGCCCGGAACAGCGCAACGGCAAGCATCAGCAGCAAGGAGAAGCCAAAGACGATCACGGGCACCATCGGCAGCGGGATCGAGTCCGACCTGAGGAAATACGACCAACTGTTGGCGGTGCCCAGCACGGCGGCGGTGAACGCGACGACCAGCGCCACCCGGCCGCTGACCCGCGACGCCAGCAACAGCACCGGCAGCGGCGCCAACCACGTCAACGCGGGAATCGGCGCCGGCCCGGTACCCAGATAGAGCATTACCGCCGAGCACACCAACGCGCCCACAGCCACCACCGCGCCGTGCCGCCGCCCGCCGTCCACCGCCATGCCAGTCTCCCGGACTCGAGTTCTCCTTACCCAGGACGAGCCTGACGACCCGCCAGCGACAACACACTGGCGCCGGCCACCGGACCCACCCTGGGGCAGGCCCTACCGAAGGAACGACACGACAATGAGACTGATCTTGGGTGCCACCTCATGAGACAGATCTGAAACCCGCAGGTCAAAAAGATCGACATGTCATCGGCGGCGAGACCCTACAGTTTCACAAGTCTGTTCGATGGGCTTCGTGATCCAGGTGGTTCCTGACGGTGCGGGCGGATCGGCCTCGTACCGGGTCGTACTCGGCCGCGTCCGCCCGTGCCGTCAGGGACCACCTGGGCGCGAAGACCGCGAACATGACTTGTGAAACACGCCCTAGCCCAGGAAGTTTGCAGGGGCGTCGGCGTTGCCTGTCGTCGGGCTGACAGCGTGGCAGGGCCTCGTCGACCTCGGCGGCGTGACCGAGGGCGACCGCGTCCTGGTCCACGGTGGTGGTGGCGGGGTCGGCCACGTCGCGATCCAGATCGCGAAATCGCTCGGCGCGCATGTGGTCGCGACCGCCGGCGGGAGCAAGCGGGAGTTCGTCGAGGGAACTCGGCGCCGACGAGGTGATCGACTACACGACGGTCGACTTCACGGAATCGGTCCGCGACATCGACGTGGTGCTCGACACGCTCGGCGGCGACACCGCCGAGCGTTCACTCGACGTGCTCCGCCCCGGAGGTCATCTGGTGACAGCGGTCGCCGAGGAGGATCGGGGGCTCGCCGCCAAGTTCGAGGCGGCCGGCCTGCGCTTGAGCGGCATCGCGGTAGATCCCGATCCGATCGCCCTGAGCCGTCTCGTCGAACTCGTCGAGCAGGGCAGGCTGCGGGTCCACGTGCAGGAGACGTTCCCGTTCGAACGGGTCGCCGACGCGCACCGGCTGCTCGACGGCGGTCACCTCCAGGGCAAACTCGTCCTCACCATGTGATCCCGGTGTGTTCGGGCCCGCACTGGTCCGACCGACGCGGCTATGCGGAACGTCAGTCCGGCTGGAAGAACGCGAGCATCTTCCGGGCGGCGTCCGGCGACATCAGCATTTCCTGCACGCGCGCGGACATGCGGGCGGCGGCGCCGGTGCGCTCGAACATCTCGCGTTCGTACTCCTTGACGGCGGTGGGGAAGTCGTCCGGGTGCGCGGCCAGCGCCAGAGCGAGCCGGGCGCCGTCGAGCAGGGCCATGTTGGCCCCCTCGCCCACCGGCGGCATCAGGTGCGCGGCGTCACCGAGCAGCGTGACGTCCGGCGCCGGATCCCAGGTCAGGCCGAGCGGCAGGGTGAAGAGAGACCGCGGCACGACCGTGTCGTCGCAGGCCTCGATCAGCGCGATGAACTTCGAGTCCCAGCCCGAGAGCAGTTCGATCAGCCGCGCCTTGGCGGCGGCCGGGTCGTCGAACGGGATCCCGCTGGTCGCGAGCCAGTCCTCACCGGTGTTGTAGAAGCCGATGCCGATGCGGACGCGGCCGTCGCCGTTGCGCTGCGCCCCCATGGACAGCCCGTCGCCGAACACCCAGTAGTTGCCGCGGCCGACCATCGCCGCGAGGCCGGGGTGCGTGCGGTCGATGTCGGGGATGCCGATCTCGACGACGTTCTGGCCGAGATGCGCCGGACGGACGTCGGTGAGCAGCGCCCGGACCCGGGAGTTCGCGCCGTCGGCGCCGACCAGCAGGTCGTACGTCGCACTGCTGCCGTCGCCGAAGCGCACCACGCCGTTTTCCGCGGATTCGTACGCGTGCCCCCAGCGCACCGTGCCCTCGGGGAGGGCGTCCAGCAGCAGGTCACGCAGGTCGGCGCGGTCGACTTCGGGCCGGGCCAGTGGAGCGTCGTCGGGCGTGTCCTCCTGTAGCAGCAAGGTGCCGTCCGATTCGAGAAGCTTCATGTCCTGGCCCTCGCCGCGAGCGATCGCGAAGAACTGGTCGATCAGGCCTGCCTCGCGCAGGGCCGGCTGGCCGGAGTGGATGTCGAGCATGCCGCCCTGGCCGCGTGCTTCGCGCGACGCTTCACGTTCGTAGACGACGGACTCGATGCCGTTGACGTGCAGAACCCTGGCGAGAGCCAGGCCGCCGAGGCCCGCTCCGATGATGGCGATGGTCATGGTTACCACTCTCTCGATACACCGTATTGATCAATACACTGTATCGCGCGATGCGTTGTATTGTCATCGGCATGTTGGTGTGGGAAAGGCCGGAGCCGCCGAGTCGACCGGCGCTGGCCCCGCTGAGCCGGGAGCTGATCGTGGGGACGGCGATCCGGCTGGCCGACGCGGACGGCCTGGACGCGGTGTCGCTGCGCAAGATCGCGACCGCGCTGGACGTCGGCCCGATGCGGCTCTACGGCTACATCGACAGCAAGGACGAGCTCCTCGACCTGATGGTCGACGCCGCCCACGCCGGGATCCGGCCCACCGGGGAAGGCTGGCGGGAGACGCTGCGGTCCTTCGCCGAAGCCATGCGGCACGCCGTTCAGGAGCACGAATGGCTCGCCGACCTCCTGGGCGGCCGTCCGCGGCTCGGACCTCAGACCATGGCCGGTTCGGAGGCCGTGATGGCCGAGCTGAACGACCTCGGCGTCGACGCGATCATGCCGGTGGTCGCCGCTGTCAACGCTTACACGATCGGCGCGGTGCGGCGGGAGATCGCCGAACGGCGGGCCGAGCGGGCCACCGGGATGGACGAGAAGCGCTGGCAGGCCGAATTCGGGCCCTATCTGACGCGGGCCTTCGCCTCCGGCGAGTTTCCGACGCTGGCCACGGTGGTGCGCGACGCCGTCCACCTCGACACGGACGAGACCTTCCGGATCGGGCTCGACTGCCTGCTCGACGGCATCGAAGCCCGCCTCTCACGCTGACGCGCGCCCGAGCGCGGCCCGGCCCGCCGGTTCCCAGGTCGGCTTGCCCCCGGGGAGCCCGAGCCTGCCGTTGCGCCCGATGGCGATCAGGTTCAGCGCGCGCAGGACGGCCCAGCCACGGGCCCGCGCGATCGTCGCGTCGTCCGCGACCTCGTAGGCGTCGAAGAACCGGCTCGCCGCGCCCTCGGGCAGCAGGATCCAGGCCGCGGACAGGTCTGTCGCGGGGTCGCCCGAGCACATGTCGCCGAAATCGATCACCCCGACGAGCGTCCCTTGCCGCACGATCACGTTCGCGGGGTGCAGGTCGCCGTGCAGCCAGAGCGGCGCCCCGTCCCACGCGGGCGCGGCGACGGCCTTCTCCCAGATCTCCCTGGCGCGATCGGCGCCCGCCTCGCCGGCGATGACCTCCAGCGAACCGGTGAACCCGTCCAGCAGCGAAGCCAGGGGAAGGCCGCGTGTCGCGCTGACCGGCGCGTCCGCGGGCGCCTGCCGGTGCAGTGCCCTGAGGAAACCCGCGAGCGTCTCGGCCGCGTCGGCGTGGGTGATCGGCGCGCGGTCCGCCGGATCGCCGTCGACCCAGCGCGTGATCGTCCAGGTGTGCTCGAACAGGGCCGAAGGTTCGCCGACGCGCACCGGGACCGGCGTCGGCAACGGCAGGCGGCGAGCCAGCACGGGCAGCCATTTCTGCTCGCTGCGCAGCAGACCCGGAGCGCGCTCGGAACGCGGCAGGCGGACGGCCAGCTCCGATCCGAGCCGCCACTGCCGGCTGTCCCAGCCGCCTTCGACGTCGCGGAGCTCCAGCTCCGCCAGATCCGGATGCTGTTCCCGCAGCAACGCGCGTACCAAACCCTGCTCGAACCTGACCTCGTCCATGATCGAGGCTCCCATGTCAGCGCCATGGCCGTCCCGTGTCAGCGCGACCCGCGAACGTAGTCGCCATGACCAAGTCACTGAAGACCTTCCGCCGGACCGGCGTCACCGTGCTGGCGGCCGCACTGCTGACAGGCGTGGCCGTCCCGGCGGCCTCCGCCGGACAGGACCGCCCGGAACTGCGGCAGGCCGTCCAGGAGTTCGTCGACAACGGGTACGCCGGGATGCAGCTGCGCGTCCGCGACGAGCGGGGCGAATGGACCGGCAGTGCCGGGGTGCGCGAGCTGGGCGGGACCGCGAAGCCGTCGACCGACGGGCACTTCCGGGTCGGCAGCACCTCGAAGAACTTCACCGCGACCCTGGTGCTGCAGCTGGTGGCCGAGGGCAGGATCGGCCTCGACACCCCGGTGGCGGGTGTCCTGCCCCGTTTCGGCTTCGACCGGCGGATCACCGTGCGCATGCTGCTGCAGCACACGAGCGGGCTGTTCAACCACACCGGCGAGCTCTTCCCGGACGGGTCGATCAAGCCGGGGATCCCCTGGAGCGGCCAGGAATGGGTGGACAAGCGCTTCCACACCTACCAGCCGGAGGAGCTGGTCCGGCTGTCGCTGTCCAAGCCGCCGCGGTTCGAGCCGGGCGCGAGCTGGAACTACTCCAACACCAACTACGTCGTGGCCAGGCTGCTGGTCGAAGCGCTCACCGGCCACTCCTTCGCCGACGAACTGGACCGGCGGATCCTGCGGCCGCTGAGGCTGCGGGACACCTTGTCGCCGGGCAGCTGGTCGGGCATGCCCAAGCCGTACGCCCACGCCTACTACACCTATGACGACGCCGGTCAGCAGAAGACGCTCGACGTCACCCACCAGAACCCGTCGTGGATCTCCAGCGCCGGGGACATGATCTCGACGACCAAGGATCTCCAGACGTACTTCTCGGCGCTGCAGAGCGGCAAGCTCCTCCCCGCCTGGCTGATGGCCGAGATGCGCAAAACGCACCCGAAGAGCGAAAGCCTCTTCGGCCGCTACGGTCTCGGACAGTTCGTGCAGGACCTGGGGCCGGGCTGCGTGGGCACCGTCATCAGCCACAACGGCAGCAACAACGGCTACGCCGCACTGATGTACAGCACGCCCGACGGCAGCAAGACGATGACCGCCTCGGTCACCTCGGGGGCCACCGCCGCCGACGCGAAATTCCCGGAGGCGCTGAACAAGCTCCTCAAGACGGTGTTCTGCGGCAAGTGACCGTGACGGCCGGCGGTCATCCGCCGGCCGTTTCGTCGTCGAGGTGCGCCAGCCGTGAGGTGAGGTCGTCGACGAAGCGATCGAGGAGGCGGCCGAAGGTCTTGCGGTCTTCCGGCGGCCAGTCGGTCATCGCGTCGCCGAACCAGCCGAGGATCGTCCGCAAGTACTTGTCGGGGATCGCTTTCCCCTCCGGCGTCAGCTCGATCAGGCGCGCGCGCTGGTCATCCGGGTCCGCGACCCGGATGACCAGCCCTTGCCGTTCAAGGGCGTTGAGATGCCGGGTGACATGCGGCCCGACGACCTTCATGCGGTCGGCGATCTCCCCGACCCGCAGCGGCCGGTCGGCCATGTGCAGCGTGACCAGCACTGTCATCGCGGGCCGGTCGAGGGTGATCTCGGCCCGTTCCATCGCCCGTTCGACCAGCTGACTGCGGTTGAGCACGGTGCCGAGCTGCGTGAGCCGGGGGAGTACCGCCATCAGGTCGAGCTCCGGGGATCCTGTGTCGTCCATCACACCTCATAAAGATACCTAAGTTAGGTATATAGTTGCTCTGAGCCCATAAGGATACCTAAGTTACCTATCCAAGGAGAACTCATGAGCACCGTCCTGATCTCCGGCGCCAGCATCGCGGGCCCGGCACTCGCCTACTGGCTGCACCGCTACGGCTTCGACGTCACCGTCGTCGAGAAGTCGGACGCGGTACGCGGGGGCGGCTATCCCATCGACATCCGCGGCACCGCCGTGGACGCCGTCCGAGGGATGGGCGTCCTTCCCCAGCTCCAGGCCGCCCACATCAACACGCGAGAACTCACCTTCCTCGACGCCGACGGCGAGCGGATCACCTCGCTCCGGCCCGACGCGATCAACGGCGGAGTCGTGGGCCACGACCTGGAGGTACCCCGCGGCGACCTCACCTCCGTCCTCTACGACGCGATCCGCGACGACGTCGAATTCCTCTTCAACGACTCCATCACGAGCCTCGACCAGCACGCCGACCACGTGGACGTGCGCTTCCGCAGCGGGACCGAGCGCACCTTCGACCTCGTCGTGGGCGCCGACGGCCTGCACTCGAACACCCGCGCGCTGGCCTTCGGCCCGGAGGAACAGTTCCACCACTACATCGGCTACTGCTTCGCGGGCTTCACCATGCGAAACGACTTCGGGCTCTCACACGAGGGCGTCCTCTGGAACACCCCCGGCCGGGCGGCGGCTCTTTACGCCGTCGGGGACGGCGACACGGTGCACGGCTTCCTGAACTTCGCCCGCCCCGAAGCACCCATCGACGCCTTCCGGGACCCGGCCGCGCAGCGTGACCTGGTCGCCTCGGTCTTCGCCGGGGACGGCTGGCACCTCCCGCTCATGGTCGAAACCATGCGCACCGCGGACGACCTCTTCTTCGACGTCGTCAGCCAGATCCGGATGCCGCGGTGGTCCAGCGGCCGGGTCGTCCTGGTCGGCGACGCGGCGCACGCGCCGTCGTTCCTCACCGGGCAGGGGTCGAGCCTCGCCCTGGTCGGCGCCTACCTGCTGGCCCGCGAGCTGGCCATGACGACCGACCACACAGAGGCGTTCGCCGCCTACGAACAGAGCCTCCGGGGGTTCGTCGAGCTGAACCAGGCGCTGGTCACGGCGGGGAACTCGACCATGTTCCCGAGCACGCCCGAAGCGCTGGAGCAGCGCAACACCGCGTTGCGCAGGCTGTCGGCCCTGCCCGAAGACGCGAAGGAGCCGGCGCATTCGGCGCTCACCCTTCCCGAGCCCGCTCCGTCAGCCGCGCTGCCAGTGCGCTGACCAGGTCGCGGAGCTCGCCGGGCCGCTCGATCACGAACGGCCGGTCGAGCGCGGCGAGCAGTGGCGGGAT
Source organism: Amycolatopsis sp. NPDC102522 (assembly GCF_055584485.1). Taxonomy (NCBI): domain Bacteria; kingdom Bacillati; phylum Actinomycetota; class Actinomycetes; order Pseudonocardiales; family Pseudonocardiaceae; genus Amycolatopsis; species Amycolatopsis sp. NPDC102522. The sequence continues at coordinate 823,638 of NZ_JBVJLY010000001.1, forward strand.
CCAGTCCAGCCGCTGGGCCCGGATCCGGGCACGCACCCGATCGCCGTCCACTTCCAAGACGGCAACGGACGGTGGGAAGACGGCGCGGACCTGCTCGGGCGTCGCCTGGATCCGCACGGAGACGTCGTGCCGGTGCGGCGTCTCGGCCAGGGCTGTCAGCACTCGCTCGGCCGGGTCGAACCCGTCGGGCGCCTCGAAGGTCCCGGACCGCGCCTCGGCCGAGGAAATCCTGTCGACGCGGAAGGTGCGCACCTCACCGCCGGCCTCGTCGAAACCGGTCAGGTACCACCGTCCGGAGTGCGCCACGACGCCATACGGATGGACGACGCGTTCGCTGGCACCGCCGTGCCCGGCGAGGTACGCGATCTCGACCGGGTGCCGGTCCCGCGCCGCTTCCGCGACGGTGAGCAGGACCTCGGCCTCGGCCGAAAGGGTCTGCCGGGCGGGCGCGGTGAAGTCGGCGGTCTCCAGCAACGCGTCCAGACGACGGCCGAGCGCTTCGGGCAGCACCCGGCGGACTTTCGCCACCGCGCTCTCGGCGGCCACGACCGACGTGGTGATCAGCCCGGCCCGCCGTCCCGCGACCAGGCCGAGCAGGACGGCGAGCGCTTCTTCGTCGGTAAACATCAGCGGCGGCATCCGGTAGCCGGGGGCCAGGCGGTAGCCGCCGTAGCGGCCGCGCACCGAACGGACCGGGATGTCCAGGTCGAGGAGGTGCTCGACGTAGCGGCGGATGGTGCGTTCGTCGACGTCGAGCTGTCTCGCCAGCTCGGCGACGGTGCGGGTGCCGCCGCTCTGGAGGATTTCCAGCAACGCGAGCACCCGGGCGATGGGCCTGGTCACAGCACCGAGAATACCGGGCGGATCCTGCCCGGTATTGCTCCTAGCGTGGCCGGTGTCCCGCTTTCCGGTACCGAAAGGACCCGCCATGCAGTTCGTTTCCGTCCGCGTGATCACCCACGACGTCGCCCGTCTCGCCGGGTTCTACGAGAAGGCGACCGGCCTCGCCGCGCAGTGGCGCGCCGAGCAGTTCGCCGAACTCGTCGGCCCGTCGTGCACCTTGGCGATCGGCAGCGCCGAGACGATGACCCTGTTCGGCGGCGCCGCCGCGGTGCCCGAGTCGAACCGGACCGCGATCCTCGAGTTCCGGGTCGACGACGTCGACAAGGAGTACGCGCGGCTGGCGGACCTGGCCGAGATCGTCCAGGAGCCGACCACGATGCCGTGGGGGAACCGGTCCCTGCTGTTCCGCGACCCCGACGGCAACCTGGTCAACTACTTCGCGCCGAGCGCGCCGTAGTTCCGGACGAAGGCGGTCAGCAGCCGGGCGAACTCGCGGCGGTCTTCGTCCGGCCAGTCCGCCATCGCCTCGGCGAACACCGAACGACGGAACTCGTGCATCCGCGTCACTTCGGCGTGCCCGGTTTCGGTGAGCACGAGGACGGCGCGACGGCCGTCGCGCTGGTCGGCCTCGCGCCGGAGGAAACCGCCCTCGACGGCCCGCGCGACCAGACGGCTCGCGCGCGGCTGGTCGATGGTCAGCGCCGCCGCGAGGCTGGTCACCGTGCCCGGTTCGCCGCTTTCCCCGGCCGCTTCGACGGCGTCGAGGAGCCCCTGAACCGCCTGGTCCGGCATCGATTCGGCGCGGTCGCGGGCGAGTTTCGACAGCGATCGCCTCGCCTGGCTCCGCCGGATGGCGATCATCGCGCGTTCCACGTCGGCCACGGCGTCCGTCATTGCCCATCCTCACCAAGTGCATGTACTTTTACATGTAGTTGCCGTCTACATGAGGAGTATCCATGAAGCCCATCGGATTCTGGTTCGCCCACCTTCACCAGGCCCTCGAATCTTCCTTGGAGAAGGTTCTCGCCGACGAGGCGCTGACCCGTCGCCACTGGCAGGTGCTGAACACGATCGACAACGAAGGCGCGCTCGACGAGGCGTTGTCGCCGTTCGGGGAGCTGACGGAGGTCGTCGCGGACCTGCGGACTCGCGGCTGGGTCGACACCGAAAGCCACCTGACCCCGTCGGGCCGGGAGATGCATCTTCGCCTGAAGACCAAGGTCGGCGAGTTCCGCATACGCGCGACCGAGGGCATCAGCGACGACGACTACCGGACGACGGTCGGCGTACTGGAGCGGATGGCGGCGAACCTCGCCCGGGAATAAGGCGGAGCCCGACGGCGTCGTCTATCCTAGTAGTTGAAAGTTCAAACACTTGGAGCTGACATGACGCCGGTGCTCTACCTCAGCCACGGCGCGCCGCCGCTCGCCGACGACGCCACCTGGACCCGCCAGCTCGCCGGCTGGTCGGCGGACCTCGAAAAGCCGAAGGCGATCCTCGTCGTCTCCGCGCACTGGGAAGAGGCGCCGCTGACCCTCGGCGCCACCACCACGGTGCCGCTGGTCTACGACTTCTGGGGCTTCCCCGAGCACTACTACCAGGTGGAATACGCCGCGCCCGGCGCTCCCGAGCTGGCGGGCAAGGTGCGGAAACTGCTCCGCTCGAACCAGACGCCGGTGCACGACGCGCCCGATCGCGGCCTCGACCACGGCGCGTACGTCCCGCTCGTGGAGATGTACCCGGACGCCGACATCCCGGTGCTCCAGGTGTCCATGCCGTCGCTGGACCCGCGGGAGCTGTTCGACCTGGGCCGGAAGCTCGCGCCGCTGCGCGACGAAGGCGTGCTGATCATCGGCAGCGGCTTCTTCACCCACAACCTGAGCGCGCTCGGCCAGACCGACGGCACCGACGGGGCCCCGCCCGCGTGGTCGAGCGAATTCGACCACTGGGGTGCGGAAACCCTGCGCCAAGGCGATCTCGACGCGCTGCTGGACTTCCAGCACAAGGCGCCTGCCGCGGCCCTCGCGCACCCCAGGATCGAACACTTCGCACCACTGTTCGTCTCGCTCGGCGCGAGCTCTTCGGAAGGAAAAGGCGAGACCGTCATCGACGGCTACTGGCACGGCCTCGCCAAGCGCTCCCTCCAGTTCGGCTAGCGAGACCGGAGCACACCTGCGCCCGCCACGAGGCCGAGCGCCAGCAGCGTGACCAGCCCGAAGGACACCGTCAACGACGTCAGGTCGGCGATCCCGCCGATCAGCGACGGCGCGACGAGCCCGGAGGAGTAGGTGATGGTCGCGACGCCCGCGATCGACTGGCTCGGTGTCGGCCCGCTGCGTCCGGCCGCCGCGAAGGCGAGCGGCACGACGACGGAGACGCCGAGCCCGATCAAGGCGAACCCGGCCATCGCCATCACCGGATGCGCGGCCAGTACGACCATCAGGCCGCCGGCCGTCGCGAGAACGCCGCCCGCGCGGACCGTGTTGACCGAGCCGAATCGTCGCACCAGCGCGTCGCCGGAGAGGCGGGCCACCGCCATCGTGCAGGTGAACGCGGTGGTCGACGCCGCCGCGATGCCGGGCGAAGTACCGAGGACGTCGCGCAGGTAGACGGCGGACCAGTCGAGGCTCGCCCCCTCGGCGAAGACGGCGCAGAACGCCACGGCACCGATGATGACGGCCGACTTCGGCGGCAGCGCGAACCTCGGCGGCGGATGCTCGTCAGGCGCGCTGCGGACGTCGAAAACGCCCTGGGAGATGAGCAAACCGGCGACGGTGAGCACGGCGGACGCGATCGCCAGGTGCACCCGGGCGTCCAGCGCGGCATGCGCGGCGAGCGCTCCGGCGGCGGATCCGACGAGCGCGCCCGTGGTCCACATGCCGTGCAGCCCCGACATGACCGACTTGCCCATCCGCTCCTCGATGTCGACGCCGAGGGCGTTCATCAGCACGTCCGAGGTACCGGCCGCGGTACCCATGACGAACAGCGCGAGGCACAGGGTGAAGAGGTTCCCCGCCAGCGACGGGAGGATCAGCGCCAGCGTCCAGTACGCCAGCAGCAACCGAAGCCCCAGCCTGCCGCCGAGCCGGTGCCCGATCCGCGCGGCGAGCGGCATGGTCAGCGAGGCACCGATGGCGGGGAAGGCGAGCGCGAGACCGAGCTGGCCCGCGCTGATCCCCGCGTGTTCCTGGATCCACGGGATCCGGGTGGCGAAACTGCCGGTCACCGCGCCGTGCACGGCGAAGACGGCGGCGATGGCGACCCGCGCCTGCCGCACCCGCCGCGTCGGCCCGCCGACGGTTTCCACTGCATTACTCACTGGGCCCCCAAGGTCCATGAGACAACTCGACGGCGTCAGCGTAAACTATCAGGAAGGGAACCTGATAATTAATTCTGGGAGGATCTACCGGTGAGTGTCATCCGGATGCCGTCCGCCTCCCCGAGCACCGCGCGGGCCATCAACGACCGCCTGGCCCTCGACCTGCTCCAACGCGAGGGCCCGCTGACGGCCACCCAGCTCAAGACGTTGACCGGACTCTCCCGGCCGACCGTCGCCGACCTCGTCGAACGCCTGGGGGACGCCGGGCTGATCGAGGTCGTCGGCGAAGCGGGCGCGGAACGCCGCGGGCCGAACGCGAAGCTGTACGGCATCGTCGCCGAACGCGCGTACCTCGCCGGCCTCGACGTCCGCACCCACGGCATGGCCGTTTCGGTCGCGGACCTGCTGGGACGGACCCGCGCGGAGGCCTCGATCCCGTTCGCTCTGGACGTCGACACCGACGTGGCCGTCGAGCGGGCGATCGCCCTGCTGGACGCCACCACCGCCGAAGCGGGCGCGAGCGCGCTGCACACGATCGCCGTCGGCGCGCCCGGTCTCGTCGACCCGGCGACCGGTGGCCTGCGGCCCGCCGGGGGATTGCCCGCGTGGCACGGGAAACTCGTCGACGAACTCCGGCGACGGCGAGGGATCCCGGTATTGCTGGAGAACGAGGTCAACCTCGCGGCCGCCGCCGAACAGCGGCTCGGCGCCGCCCGTGACCGGGACACGTTCGTGCTGCTGTGGCTCGGTTTCGGGGTCGGCGCGGCCGTCGTCCTCGACGGTTCGCTGCGGCGGGGCGCGTCGGGCGGCGCGGGCGAGATCGGGTTCCTGCCGATGCTGGGCCCCGGACGGCTCCCGACCGCGACCGACTGCGACGGCGGCTTCCACACTTTGGCGGGCAGCGCCGCGATCTGCGAACTGGCCCGCGCGCACGGCATCCCGGCTTCGTCCGCCGACAACGCCGAAGCGGCCGAAGCGGCCGTGGGGTACGCGATCGACGCGGACGCCGAGGAGTTCCTGGAGATCGTCGCGGAACGGATCGCGATCGGCGCGGCCGCGGTCACGGCGGTGCTCGACCCCGGCTGTCTCGTGCTCGGCGGCGAGATCGGCCGCGCGGGCGGCGAAGCTCTGGCGGCCCGGGTCAGCCGTCGGCTCGCGGAGATCTCGCCACTGCGGACCGAGGTGCGGGCGGGCACCGTCGGCGGGAGCGGGGTACTGGAGGGCGCGGTGCTGACCGCGATGGGCGCGGCCCAGGACGCGCTGTTCACCCCGGGGTTCGACTGAGCGGGCGTGACCTGAAGGGGCCCTTCACGACACCGGCCCACCGACCCCGGATGTCCCCAATGTGGCGTTGGGGACACTCGACGTCTCCAATGCCACATTGGGCGTACAGGCACCGGCACCGTGCCCGGACGCGAAACAAAGCGGGCCCGGGAGTGACTCCCGGGCCCGCTTCGGTTCATTCAGTGGCGCTAGCCGACTGGCAGGTTCACATGGTGTGGAACTTCTTGCCGGTCAGGGTGCCGATGAAACGCTGGAACATGCTCAGCGGCGACGAGTCGACGTTCGCCAGAGCCGGGACCTGCGCGGTCGGCATCGCCGGGGTGTTGTTCACGACGGGCAGGGTGCCCGCGGTGGGCAGCTGCACCGGCAGCGAACCGGCGGTCGGGAGCGCACCCGCGGTCGGCAGGGTGCCGGCCGTCGGGAGGGCCACCGGCAGGGTGCCGGCCGTGGGCAGCGCCACGGGCAGCGAACCGGCGGTCGGCAGCGTCGGCAGGGCACCGGCGGTCGGCAGACCACCGGCGACCGGCAGCGCGGTCAGGGCCGGGAGCTGCGCGAGCTTCGGAGCGTCCGCACGAGCGGCGTCACCGGACAGGGCCGGGGTCTTCGGCAGGGCCGGGACACCGGGCAGCGCCGGGGTGACGGGCAGCTCGGGCAGGTCCGCCTTCGGCATCTGCGTCGGGAGAGCCGTCAGCCCCTTCAGGGCGGACAGGCCGGCCTGAAGGCCACCCAGCTGCGGGCCGTCGGAGCGGGCGCCACCGATCGCCGGGGTGGTCGGCAGGGCGCCGGCACCGTTCAGCGAAGGCACCGCGGGAGCACCGAAGGGCAGCGCGGGGATGGCGTCGATCGGCATCTCCGAGCCCACCGAGTCGGTGAACGCGCGGGTGTACTCCTCGTCGTTGATCTCGGTGGAGTCCGTCGAGTTCTCGTCCGCGATGGCCAGCACCGGGATCTCGAGCTCGTTCAGCGGGATCACGAAGGTGAGCGGGTGGTGGAAGTTGAAGCCCGAGAGGGCCTCTCCGCTGCCATCGGTGATGCTGTCGCCACCGGCCTGGCCGGTGATCATGCTGTCCGCGTTGGTCTCGGACACGCCGCCGGCGGCCGCGATGGCGTCGCCGAACACCTCGGGGTCGGCCGCGGCCGGGATGTCGAGGATGTTGCCCGAGAGCGATCCGTCGAGGCCGGAGGTCTCGACGTCTCCACCCGAAGCGGCGTCGACGGTGTCGGAGCCTTCGGCGGTGGCGATGCCCGCGGCCGCGATCGCGTCGTGCGTGACCGGAACCGTCGGCAGCGCCTGGGCGCCGATGATGTTGCCCGCGACCGCGCCGTTGTCACCGGTGGTGGTGGCGTCGCCGCCGGCCGCCGACATGACGTCGTTCAGGCTGTTGCCCTTGGCGATGCCCGCACCGGCCACGCCGAGCCCGGTCACCGGGACCGTGCCGCCGACCGGCGTCTGGACGATGTTGCCCGCCAGGGCGCCTTCGTCACCGTTGGCGGTGGCGTCGCCACCGGCCGACGAGTCGGTCAGGTTCGAGCCCTCGCCCGACGCGATTCCGCCGAGCACCGCGGCGAAGTTGTGCGCCTGGACCGGCAGGGAGACCGGGCCGTAGACCAGGTTGCCCGAGCCGGCGCCGTTGTCACCGGTCGCGTGGACGTCGCCGCCCGCGTTCGAGGTGGTGTCGCCGTCCGCGCCGCCGTGGCCCTGACCGATGAACGCGCCACCGATCCCGAAGGCCTGCACCGGCAGCGAAACCGGCACGGTGCCCAGGTTGGAGCTGAGGAAGCCGTTGTCGTCGGCGGTGTTCCCGCCGCCGCCACCGGAGACGACCTTGGTCTCGTCGGCCGAGCCGGTGCCCTGACCGATGAACGAGCCGCCCACGCCGAAGACCTCGGCCGGAACCGCGGCCGGGACCTGGACGATGTTGCCCGAGCCCGACGAGTCGTTGCCCGTGCTGCCGTCGTACCCGCCGGCGGTCACGGTCTTGGTCTCGGTCGCCTCGGCGACGGCCTGGCCGATGTGCGAGCCACCGACGCCGTAGACCTCGGGGGCCAGCGCGGCCTGGGTGTTGACGATGTTGCCCGCGAGGGTGGAGTCGTCACCCGTGGTGTGGCTGCCGTTGCCGGCGTTCGCGTCGACGGTGTTCTCGCACGAGGTGGAGGACACGTTGCCGATGTAGGTGCCCGCGATGCAGGTCACCTCGACCGGGGCCGCCACGGCCGGGTCGACGATGTTGCCGCCGCCCGCGGAGCCTTCGCCCTCGGAGCTGACGAAGCCACCGGCGTCGACGACGCTGGAGTGGCTGGTGCCGCCGTCCTTGCCGGTGTTGGCGAGGCCGATCCAGCTGGCGGCCACGCCGCCGACGTTCGCCACGTCCGCGGTCTGCGGCACGATCGCGTTACCCGCGACGGCCGAGTCCTCGCCCGAGGTCTGCACGTAGCTGGGGACGTTGCTCCAGCCGGGCGTGGTGTCGCCGGCCTGCGCGTCCGCCGAGGAGCTGCTGTTCGAGTTCGCGAGCGAACCCCACGCGGCAGCCGCGTTGTCGTTCACCTTCACGGGGAGGGCGATCGGCACCGCGCCGACGTTGCCGCCGAGGGCGGAGTCGTCACCGTCGGTCTGGACCCAGCCACCGGAGGTGGCGTCGGTCTCGGCCTCGTAGCCGGAGCTGTTGGCGTTGCCGATGATCCAGGACACGGCGTTGCCGGTGACCTGGACCGGGGTGGCGAACTGACCGGCGACCACGTTGCCGGAAAGGGCGGAGCCCTCGCCGTCGGTGGTGACGTTGCCGGTCTCGGTGGTGCTCTGGCTGGCGGAACCGCCGACCACGCGACCGGTGCCGCCGGCGAGCCCGCCGCCGTTGCCGGCGATCTGCACGGGCAGCGCCCAGTCGAGGGACACGACGTTACCGGCGAGGCTGGAGTCCGCACCGGTGGTCTCGACGTCCTGGTTGTGCGACCAGGTCTGGTCGTGGCTGCCGCCCTCGACCTCGGCGTCGCCGATCACGCCGATGGCGTTGTCGACGATCTGGATCGGGACGACGACGTCGCCGACGACCTTGTTGCCCTTGAGGATGTCGTCCGTGGTGGTGAACCCACCACCGGTCAGCCCACCGCTGACCTGACGGGCCGAGTCCTTGGCGGCCAGCGGCGCGGGGACGGCGCCCTTGTTGGAGAGGCTGGGGAGCCCTCCGCCGATGCCGTCGGTGCTGCCGCCGGGGGAGGAAGCCGAGTCCAGCGCGTCCGAGACGGGCTTGGTGACGGCCTTGGTGCTGACCTCACCCTTGTAACCGGGGACGTCGACCTGACCGAGGGGCGTGCCAACGGCGTTGTTGTCGATCTCGATGGGAACGGTGACGTTCGCGTCGAGCGGGGAGGCAGGGGTGTCAGGGTTGACCTGTTCGTCAGCCGAGGCGATGCCGGTGCCCAGCATCAACAACCCACCCGTGACCAACGCGGTCTGGAGTCCGCGCTTTGCCCAGGATTGCATGGGGTAGTTCTCCTTCATTTCGGGTTCCCTTTCGGGTTCAGAGAGGTGCCTTCGAAGCGGCACCAGAGGGGGGTGGTGGAACTGGCTGCGGGCGCACAAAAGCGCACCGCCGTTTCGCGGGGGATCAGGAGCGGACGCGAAGCCAAGCCCGGAATCGGGAGGCGTGAGGCGCGTCAGCTACCCCGCGGAGGGAGGTGTTCAGTCAGGAGTGACACCGGGCTGCGAGCCCGGGGTGAGCGGCATGTACCGCGTGCCTGCCAGCGAGTAGCCGGTCAGGGAACGCTCGACGGCGGTGACGAGCCAGGCGGGAACGCCGTGGGTCAGGCCGTCGAGGTGACCACCGGGAGCGTTGCCGCCACCGGGGACAGTCGGGATGGAAGGCGCGACGGGAAGCGGCGCCGGGGTGAGCGGACGCGGGAAGTCGCCGCGGTGTCCGTCACGGGAAGGAGAGTCCTCGTCCTGAGCGAAGGCGTCGTGCTGCTGCACGAAGGCCGGCATCGGGAGGACGGTCTCGGAAGAAGCGGGGAACTGCGTCGTCGCCAGCTGGGCGAAGTCGGTGACCTGGTCGCCGGCGCCGATGGTGTCCAGCGGGGACTTCGGGTCGACCGGAGCGCCGCCGACCGGAAGGCCCGGGACGAGGTCGCCGTGGCCGTGCGGGTCGAGGAGGTCCCAGACCTTGCGGCCGAATTCGGGCGACGGGGCGAAGGTCTCGTCCAGCACCTGGCGGGTGTCCTGCGGCTTGCGCACGATGTGCTCGACGGCACCGAGGGTCCGCTTGACCGGGGTGACCACCGAGTTGTCCGCGAAGTCGGTGACCGCGTCGCTGACCCGGGTGGAGACCTCGTGCTCGTCGGCGCGGATGTCGCCGCCGCAGTGGCGCTTCGCCGGGGACGTCTGGGTCTCGTCCGGCATCGACCACGTGGTGGCGTCCTGGTGGCTGTCGCCGCACACCGCGCCGGCGACGTCGCCGGTGAACTTCGAAGCGCCACGGGAGACGTCGGAAAGACCGGCCGTGGTGGCGTCGGTGACCGGGGTGACGCTCGTGTCGGGAGCGGAGACCACCGGGACGACGTCCGCGGAAGCGGAGGCGCCGGAAACGATCCACGCGGCGGCGGAACCGGCGACGGTGCCGCCGAGGACGAACAGCGCACGCGAAGCGAGACGGCCGAAGCGCGCTGCGCCTCGCCTCTCGTTCTTCGCCGCGTTCGTCACTCGGTCTCCTGTCGCGTCGGTGTGCCGTTCGTGGTTGACGAGACCGAGGTAAGCAAAGTGCGGAAGGCCAAAGCGAGCCAGGAGCGCCTTGATGGCACGATCGTGTGAAGAACACACGGTGTAGCCCGAAATTACGATCGGTGATCGACGCTGGCGAGGCCGGGTTACTCGGGAGTCGACCGGCTGGCGGTGTGTCAAGCGTCGCATCGGGCGAATTCGACTCGTGCGCGTTGCCCGGAATGTTCAAGAAACGTCGCCTCGGACCGATACGGTGAGCGCGTGAGCGAGCCCCAGCGCAAACAGCCGGAATTCGACCAGTCGAACCCGTTCCTTTCCGAATCCACGGAAGACGTCACCAACCTCGTGCCTCGCGGCCTGCGGATCGGCGCCGCGTTGTCGTGGCGCTTCATCGTGGTGATCGCCGCGCTCTACGTGATCGTGTTCCTGATCGGTTACCTGTCGGTGGTCGTGATCCCGCTGTCGATCGCGCTGCTGCTCGCCGCGTTGCTCGCGCCCGCGGTCTCCAAGCTGCAGACACTGAGATTCCCGCGCGGGCTGGCGGCCGGGATAGTGCTGATCGCCGGGCTCGCGGTGCTGGGCGGGCTGCTGACGTTCGTCGTCGCGCAGTTCTCCTCCGGCCTGCCGGAGCTGCAGAAGCAGCTGACGGAGAGCCTCAACCAGATCAAGACCTGGCTCATCGACGGGCCGCTGCACCTGCGCCAGGAACAGATCCAGGAGTTCATCAACCAGGCGATCGGCTTCCTGCAGAACAACCAGGCGTCGATCACCACCACCGCGCTCACCACGGCGGGCACGGTCGGCGAGATCGTCACCGGTTTCATCCTGACGCTGTTCATCCTCATCTTCTTTCTCTCCGGCGGAGACCAGATCTGGAAGTTCCTCGTCCTCGGCGTGCCCGGCGGGGTGCGCAACCGGGTCGACGTCGCCGGTCGGCGGGGATTCGCCTCGCTGGTCAGTTACGTGCGCGCGACGGCGGCGGTGGCCGTGGTCGACGCGGTCGGCATCGGCATCGGGCTGGCGATCGTCGGGGTGCCGCTGGTGATCCCGCTGGCGACGCTGGTCTTCCTCGGCGCCTTCATCCCGATCATCGGCGCCGTGATCGCGGGCGCGGTCGCGGTGCTGATCGCCCTGGTGACGAAGGGGGTCGTCGGCGCGCTGGTCGTGCTGGCCATCGTCATCGGCGTCATGCAGCTGGAAAGCCACGTGCTGCAGCCGATCCTGCTCGGCCGCGCGGTCAAGCTGCACCCGCTCGCCGTGGTGCTCGCGATCACCGCCGGTCTCGTCGCCGCCGGGATCGCCGGCGCGCTGCTGTCGGTGCCGCTGCTCGCGGTGCTCAACGCGGGCATCCGGTCGCTGCTGCACGAACACGATCCCGATCCGGCGGAGATCGACGTCCTGCGGGATCAGGCGGCGACGCCGAACGATTCCGGGAAAGAGTCCGAAGCCAAGTCATGACGGGCACCCCGCTCTGGCGGGCGGTCTCGGCGCTCGGCACACGGGACCCCGCCACTCCGCTCTGGCGCGGAGTGATCGTGCTTCGCGTGACGACGCTGCTCTTCGCGCTGGGCTCGTTCATCGTCCACTACGACGGCTACACGAATAAGTGGCTCGCGTGGACGTCGTTCGGGGCGATGACGGTGTGGACCGTGCTCAGCAGCGCGTTGTACGCGCGGCCGACGAGCCGCTGGCCGTGGCTGGTCGGTGTCGATCTCTTGCTGACCGTCGCCCTCATGTTCACCTCGGCGTGGATCCTGACCACCGCGCAGTTCGACGCCAACACCCCGCTCATCACGACGGTGTGGGCGGCGGTCCCGCCCGCGGCCGCCGGGACCCGGTTCGGCGCGCTCGGCGGGGTGCTCGCCGGGCTGGTGGTCTCGGTGGTCACCGGGCTGGTGCGCTGGCGGTTCGACGTCGACGTCGCGCGGGACGGTTTCCTGCTGACGGCGAGCGGGTTCGTGATCGGCCAAGCCGCGACCATGGCCCGCCGGTCCGCGGACGCGCTGACCAGGGCGTTGCGTATGGAGGCCGCGACGGCCGAACGCGAACGGCTCGCCCGGTCCATCCACGACAGCGTCCTCCAGGTGCTCGCACGGGTGCGCAAACGCGGCGCCGAATTCGGCGGGGAGGCCGCCGAGCTGGCGAAACTGGCCGGTGAGCAGGAGATCGCGCTGCGGGCGCTGGTCACCACCGAGCCGACGCATCCGAGCGAAAACGGGACCACCGACCTCCGGGCCGCGCTGCAGCTGCTCGCGACGCCGTCGGTGCAGGTCTCGACGCCCGCGGGCGAGGTCCAGCTGCCCGAGCACGTGACCGCGGAACTGGTGGCCGTGGCACGCGAGGCACTGCTGAACGTCGAGAAGCACGCGGGCGACGAAGCACATGCCTGGGTGCTGCTGGAGGACCTCGGCACCGAGGTCGTGGTCAGCGTCCGCGACGACGGCCCGGGAATCGGGCAGGGTGTGTTGGAACGCGCGGCGGCCGGGGGACATCTAGGTATCGCGGAGTCCATCAAGGGGCGCGTGCGGGATCTGGGCGGAAGCGTCGCCCTGGACACCGCGCCGGGCCAGGGCACCGAATGGGAAGTCAAGGTTCCAGTGGCGGCGAGGGGAAAGCGATGACCGACGCGCCCGGTGTTTCGGTGATGGTGGTCGACGACCATCCGATGTGGCGGGACGGCGTCGCCCGCGACCTGGCCGAACACGGTTTCGACGTGCGGGCCACCGCGCCGGACGCGCCCGCCGCGGTGCGGATCGCGCGCACGGTCAAACCGGACGTCGTGCTGATGGACCTCAACCTCGGTGAGACATCGGGCGTCGACGCCACCCGCGAGATCACCGCGGAGCTGCCGTCGACCAGGGTCCTGGTGCTGTCCGCGAGCGGCGAGCACAGCGACGTCCTCGAAGCGGTCAAGGCCGGGGCGTCCGGTTATCTGGTCAAATCGGCTTCGGCCAGCGAGCTGGTGGACGCGGTCAAGCGGACGGCCGCGGGGGATCCGGTGTTCACCGCCGGACTCGCCGGGCTCGTCCTCGGCGAGTACCGCCGCATGGCCGACGCCCCGGACGACGGGCCCGCGCCGCCGCGGTTGACCGAACGCGAGACCGACGTCCTGCGCCTGGTCGCGAAGGGGATGACGGCGCGGCAGATCGCCGAGAAGCTCGTGCTCTCGCACCGGACGGTGGAGAACCACGTCCAATCGACGCTGCGGAAACTCCAGCTGCACAACCGGGTCGAGCTGGCCCGCTACGCCATCGAGCACGGTCTCGACGCCGAGTAGCTCACCCCTGGGCGATGGTCACCACCGAACGGTTCCGTTCGGCGGGCAGCGGTGTCTTGACGATCGTCCAGCTCGGCCTGTCGAGCCGCCAGCCGGCGACCACGTCGGTGACGAGCACCAGGTCGTTGTCCTCGGACCATTCGAGAGCGACCCGCTCGATCGCCGTCACGATCGGCATCGAGGGCGCCCGCGTCCAGGTCAGCGAGTCGAGCGCGAGCACCCAGACGTCGGCGGTCTGTGTACTGGTCCCTTGCCAGGCGGGATCGCTGAACGCGACAGCGACCTTGTACCCGTCGCGGCTGGGGACCACCGGGCCCGGCGAACCGTTGACCACCGGTCGTTTGACCGGCGTGCGCTGCCCGTTGCGCAGGTCCAGCACGGAGAACTCGGTCAGCTCGGCGAGCAGCATCCGGTCCTTGGTGATCGCGAGGATGCGGGGGAACTGGTGCACCGCCCTGCCGGTGAGGGGATCGATCAGCACGTCCTCGGCGGTCGCCGTCCCGGCGTTCACCGTGATCAGCAGGCCTTGCGGCACCTCCTGGCGCACCGCCGTCGTGCAGCTCGCCGGCCGTCCGCGATCGCGTTCGGCGCCGAGCAGCGAGACGAACTGGAGACGGCAGAGGTCGTTGCCGTCGTCACGGACCAGCCAAACGCCGGTCTCGTCGGCAGACGGGGCGACGCTACGGGCCTTGCCCAGCTTCCACGGCTGGTTCTTGGAGTCCCCGTAGACGAGCACCTCGGACGGCTCCAGGCACGACGGCCCGCAACGGGCGGCCGACAGCACGACCGGGAACTTGCCGACCCGGACGACATCGTTGACGCGATCGCCGGGCGGGGCGCCGGGAAGCGGGGTGGTGGCGCCGGTGGCGGGATCGAGGACCGACGGCGGTGACGTCGCCATGACGAGCCGGAAACCGATGTGGTCGACCGGGGTGCCCGCGAGTTTCGACGGCGACGGCGGCGGGACGTACGGCGTCTCCGGCACACCGCCGTACCCGGTGCATCCGGTCAGCAGGAGGACAGCCGCCAGCAGGGCGGCACTGGGGAGAAATGCGGGTCTGTTCAGGGTATTTCCCCGATCTCGCGCGTGAGATCCGGTTCTACCATTCCAGGCATGGGCGAGGAAGAGCAGCCGACGACCGAAACCAAGCCGTTGACCGGGCGGGACATCCGGGTCTCCGACGCGGAGCGCGAACACGTCGTCGAAGTGCTGCAGAAGGCGATCGGTCTCGGGATGCTGAACCTCGACGAGTTCACCGAGCGGACCGACCGCGCCCTCGCCTCGAAGAACCGCGGCGAGCTGAACGCGGTGCTCACGGATCTGCCCGGCCTGGTGCATCCCGCGGCGGGAATGGTGCCGCGTCAGCAGCAGAACCCGTGGGCGCCGCCGGGGCCGCACGCCCACGCGCATCCGTCCGGGCAGGTCATGGAGCTCACGGGCAAGTACTCGGCGTTGCAGCGCAACGGGAACTGGCTGGTCCCGGAGTCGATGGTGATCCGGAACAAGTACGGGGCCACGAAACTGGACTTCTCCCAGGCCGAGATCCGGCACCCGGTGGTGCACATCGAACTGCAGGCCAAATGGGGTCCGGTGGAGATCACCATCCCCGAGAACGCCGCCGTCGACACGAACTCGATCACCGACATCAAGTTCGGCAACCTCGACGACCGGACCCAGTCGAACGGCCGCCCCGGCACGCCCCGGTTCGTCATCACCGGGCGCGTGCACGGGGGAGCGCTGATCATCAAGTACCCGCGGCGGGGCTTCTTCGGTTAAGCACCGACAGGGCGCACGTGCCGGAGGTGCCGGATCACGAAGAACGCGATCCCGGCCAGCACCAGCGCGGCCAGCCCGGACACCGCGTGCATCCCGCTGGCGAAGGCGTCGTGCGCGGGGACGGCGTCGGCGAGCCGGGCGCGGGTGACGGCGTTGCCCAGCGTCCCGACGGTCGCGATGCCCAACGCGTAGCCGAACTCGTTACCGGTCTGCGAAAGCGAGGCCGCCGACCCGGCCTTTTCCGGCGGCACGGAGCCGACGACCAGGTCCGTGCCCAGGGTGACCAGCGGCCCGCCGCACAGGCAGGTGATGGCGAAGGCGATCGACGGGACCACCGGACCGGCTCCGGCCTCGACCTGCGTCAGCAGCAGGAAACCAGCGATCGCCCCGGCCAGCCCGCCGGCGATCA
This sequence comes from Amycolatopsis sp. NPDC102522, assembly GCF_055584485.1. Classification (NCBI taxonomy): domain Bacteria; kingdom Bacillati; phylum Actinomycetota; class Actinomycetes; order Pseudonocardiales; family Pseudonocardiaceae; genus Amycolatopsis; species Amycolatopsis sp. NPDC102522. Next base: position 839,258 of record NZ_JBVJLY010000001.1, read on the forward strand.
GGGTGGCCGGGCGGAAGCGGCGGGCGAGGATCGGCGCGGACAGGAAGCTGACGGTCGAGGCGAGCATGCCCGGCACCAGCGCCAGCGCGGCGCCGACCGGTGAGAGCTCCAGGACGATCTGGAAGAACTGCGCGACGAAGAGCATGGTCGTGCCGCCCAGCATGGTGAACGCGCACATCCCGCCGAGCGCGGTGGAGAAGGCGCGGCTGCGGAACAGCTTCAGGTCGATCAGCGGGTCCTTGAGGACGCGCTGGCGGCGCACGAACACCGCGCCGAAGCCGAGACCGATCAGGAGCGACGCCGCCGGGACCAAGTGAACGCCTTCGCGGGCGAGTTCCTTGATGCCGTAGACCGCGGGCAGGATCGTGACCAGCGACAACGCGACGCTCGCCAGGTCGAGACGGCCGGCGTTCTCGTTGCGGTACTCGGGCAGGAGCTTCGGGCCGACGACGAGCAGCAGGACCATCGCGGGAACGCCGAGCAGGAACACCGAACCCCACCAGAAGTGCTCCAGGAGCACGCCGCCGACCATCGGGCCGACGATCGCGCCGACGGTGAAGCAGCCCGCCCAGATCCCGATCGCGAGCGAGCGCTGACGGCTGTCGGGGAACAGGTTGCTGATCAGGGCGAGCGTCGACGGCGCCAGCGTCGCACCGGCGATCCCGAGGATCGCGCGGGCGGCGATGAGCATCGGCGCACTGGTCGAGAACGCCGCCAGCACCGAGGCCGCGCCGAACGCCGTGGCGCCGATGAGCAGCAGTTTCCGGCGGCCGATGCGGTCGCCGAGGGTGCCCATGGTGACCATGAACCCGGCGATCATGAAGCCGTAGACGTCCATGATCCACAGCTGCTGGGTGCTGTCGGCGCCGAGGCTCTGGGTGAGTTTCGGCAGCGCGAGGATCAGCACGAACACGTCGAGGGAGACCAGGAAGGTGGGGAGGGCCAGTACGGCCAGCCCGACCCACTCCCGGCGTCCCGCCCGTGTCGGGGTCATGGTGGTCGTCATGGTCCGGTTCCTTTCGTCGCGTTGGCTGTCTTCACCAAGGCGTCGAAGCGGTGGACCGGATTTCGACATCAGGCGTGCAGGAGAATCAGCAAACCGATACCGCGCACACGACGAGCCCGCCGGTGCCGGTGTTGGCGAACACGGGGATGTAGACGCCGATGTTGTCGCCGTCGTTGGCGAAGGTCACCCCGGCCACGGGGAGAACGCCGGGGCCGACAGCGGGCTCGTCGTCTTCCGTGTCGCGCTCACGCCACACGCGCCGCCCCGGCGAACCCGAGGTACTGCCCGGCCACCACCCTCGCCGCGCCACCGCGGCGGCCTGGCCGATCTGCCCGAGGTTCACCACCGGGAGAGCAGGGGACCTTTGCTATCGCTGTGCGGCGGCCTGCCTCGCGGAAACCGGGTCTGACGTGGCCAAAGCCGCCTCGGCCAGCGCCTCGCATTCGGCCAGCGTCGTGGCGGCCAGGCTCGCGCCGACCGCGCGCACCGCGGGCGCGTTCATCGAGAGACTGGTCAGGCCGAGTCCTGCCAGGACCAACGCGAGCCTCGGGTCGGCGGCGGCCTCACCGCAGACGCCGGCGGGCTTGCCGGTGTCCTTCGCGGCCTGGCCGATGACCTTGAGCAGGCGCAGCAATCCGGGCTGCCACGGGTCGTTGAGCTTGGCGACCGCGCCGAGCTGGCGATCCGCGGCGAAGGTGTACTGCGCGAGGTCGTTGGTGCCGACGGAGACGAAGTCGACCGCTTCGAGGATCTCGCGGGCTGTCAGCGCGGCGGCCGGGATCTCGATCATCACCCCCGCGCGGGCGATTCCGGCGGCACGGGCGCGCTCGGCGAACCAGGCGGCCTCGGCCACGGTGGCGACCATCGGCGCCATCACCGAAACCTCGGCGCCGGAGTCCTGCGCGGCACCCGCGATGGCTTCGAGCTGGCGGTCGAGGATCTCGGGGCGGTCGAAGGCGACCCGAAGCCCGCGTACGCCGAGGGCCGGGTTGGGCTCGTCCTCGGGCTCCAGGAAGGCGAGAGGCTTGTCGGCGCCCGCGTCGAGGGTGCGGACGATGACCGGCTTGCCGCGGAACGGCGTGAGCACGGCGGTGTAGGCCTTGCGCTGCTCTTCGACGCTCGGCTCCGAGGAGGCGTCGAGGTAGCAGAACTCGGTGCGGAAGAGGCCGATCCCTTCGGCGCCGGCTTCGGCCGCGGCCTGGGCGTCCGTGGCGGAACCGACGTTGCCGAGCACCTTCACGCGGTGGCCGTCGGCGGTCGCGCCGCTGCCGTCCCACTCGATCGCGCCGGTCTTGGCGGCCGTGACGATCTCGGCACTCGGGTCCGCGACCCCGACCACGCCGGTGTCACCGTCCACCGCAAGCGCTTGCGCGTCGAGGGCGAGGATCCCGCGGACCGCGACGACGGCGGGGATGCCGAGCGCGCGGGCGAGGATCGCGGTGTGGCTGGTGGGGCCGCCCTCTTCGGTGACGAGCGCGAGCACCTTGTCCGGGTCGAGCCCGGCGGTGTCGGCGGGCGCGAGGTCACGCGCGACGAGCACACTCGGCGAGTCCAGGTCGGGAACGCCAGGAGGCGCGATGCCGAGCAGCTCGGCGACGAGCCTGTCACGGACGTCGAGGACGTCGCGGGCCCTCTCGGCCATGTAGCCGCCGGCGGCCGCGAGCGCGTCGGCGAACTTCCCCGCCGCCTGGTGCACCGCGCGGGGGGCTGGCAGGTTCTGGTTCTTGACCAGCTGCTCCGCGGAGGAGACCAGCGCCGGGTCGGCCGCCATCGCCGCGGTGGTGATGAGGATCGTCGCGGCCTCACCCGTCGCGGTCTCGGCCAGCTTCTCGAGCCGGGCCGCCACGATCTGCGCGGCCGGGTCGATCCGGGCGGCCTCGGCGGCGGGATCGGCCGGTGCCGGTGTGCTCGCGGGTTCACCGAGAGATTCGGCGACTCGGACGACAGGACCGCTCGCGCGGCCGGGACTGACGGCGACCCCGGTCAGTGACTCAGACGGCATGGTCTAGACCATATCTCATAGGGGGCGTGACCTGGCTCATAGCCAACAGCACAACACAGAAGAAGACATCATTCCAGTTCGGATGCTGTGGGATACGACGGCTGCGCGCCCTGACGGGTCACGGTGATCGCCGCCACCTTCACCGCCTTACGTGCCGCGTCGGCCAGCTCGTCGCCCTTCGCGAGCGCCGTGGCGAGCGCACCCGCGAAAGCGTCACCGGCGCCCGTGGTGTCGACGGCGTCGACCTTCGGCGACGGCACCTCCGTCACCCCGGCCGCGGTCACCACCGCTGCGCCCTTCGCGCCGAGCGTCACGACAGCGGCCTTCGGACCGAGGTCGAGCAGCTTCGGGAAGTCGGCCTCGCCGCCGAGAAGGAAAGCCGCCTCGTGCTCATTGACCAAAAGGACGTCGAGGTTCTGAAGCGTCTTCGCGGAAAGTTCGGCCGCAGGCGAAAGGTTCAACAGCGTTCGAACCCCGGCCTCGGCCGCCTTCGCCACGGCGTGCTCGACGGTTTCGAGCGGAATCTCCAGCGACAGCACCACGATCTCGGCGCCGTCGAGATCGACGTCCTCGGGCCGCAAAGCGGAATTGGCGCCGGGCGAGACGAGAATCGAATTCTCACCGTCGGGCGTGACCGTGATGTACGCGATCCCGGTCGGACGCTCACTCGTGCGCAACGGGTCTGTGTCCACCCCGGACTCGGCCAGCGAGCGCTTGAGCAGCTCACCGTACGGATCGTCACCGACCGCTCCGAGCAACGCGACGTCCGCGCCGAGCCTGGCCGCGGCGACCGCCGTGTTGGCGCCTTTGCCACCCGGCGACAAGATCGTGTCGCCACCGAGTACGGTTTCGCCACCACCGGGTCGCCGATCGACCGGGACGACGAGATCGGCATTGGCGGACCCGATGACCAGTACCTGAGAAGTCATGGAGGAGACCATGCCATGACCAGGAGTTGTCCGGTCATGACCCTTCTTCGGGCAAAGATGTGAAGAACTTTGTAACTTTCTCGGCGCGTAGTGCGACAATCAGGCGAGCAGCGGAACGCCGTCACTCTTTCGGGGGATAACCTCCCCCGGGGCGTCACTTCGGCGATCACGCCCGCTCTTGAGATGCGTTGCCGCGTCTACGCGGTGACGTTGCCCAGGTCCCCACTGAGTACGGGACCAGGGCATCGGGTCGCCGGCGTCGATCACGTAGCCCCCCGAGTGATCGGCGTCGGCGGCGCCCCGTTCAGGCCCGCCTCGCTCAAGGCTTCAACAAGGTGAGGCGATGGATTGGTTCGCCTTACCCGGCCCGTCTTCGTACCGACCGGACGAAGCGGCCGGTGCGGCCGAAAAGCTGGCAACGCGAACATCCGACGACGGCGCCGCCAAGGCGGTCGGCCGCCTGGCCGGCGCGGTGAGCAACGATCACCAGGGGACGCTGTATCCGGCCGTGGTTCCGGCGGTGGGCGTCCTGCTCGAAGTCATCCGGGATCGGCCGGGGAAACCGCGTGCCGAGGCTTTTACGTTGTTGCTGGACTGGTGGGGCTGTTTCGTGCCCGAAGCCGGTTACGCGATCTATCAGGACGAGAACGACCGGCCGGTGGACTTGCTCGAGGCGGTCGAGCATCAGATCCGCGACATGGCGGTTGTGTTGCGGACCCTCGCCGACGACTGGTCGGACGGCAGTCCCACCAGGAAGATGGCCAAGGATCTGTTGTCCCTGTTGGACGCGGGCAACTGGTCGAAGTCGATGAACTAGCTGCCGACCGCGGCCGTTTCGCGGAACTCCACTCGTTCGGATTTCCGCATGCTGCTCTCGAACTCGCGTCGCGCGTTCACCGAGAACGGTCGCGCCAACCGATACGACCCGCCTTCGAGACTTTCGGACTCGTCGTCATACGGGTCGCTCTTGGTCAACTCGGCCAGTCGAGGATGACGGACCGCGAACATGTCCGAGCTCGGCAGGAAGTCCAGGTACCTGGAGCCGTGGTCGACTCCCCAGCGAACCGCGTCGGTCTCGTGCCACTACACCCCGACGAAGGTGCCGTACGTCCGGAAGCAGAAGCCGCGAGGCCCAAGCTAAAGGACGATCATCAGAGAGGCGAACCGAAAGCCCCACATCTTGCGCTTGTCCCAGCCGTTCACATGGATCTTCACCACGTCTTCCACGACGTCGAGATCTTCCTCGCGAGCCGTGCTCACCACCGGCTCATCAGGCACAGTAGGCACTGCGGTGTTGTCATCCTCGATCGCGACGTCGACGTGCTTCACGAGAAAGGGCAGCACCAGCTCGGCATCGCGAGGCCAGAGGCCGATATCCGCTACCTGGAGATCACCGTCGGGTTCCCGGGTGAAGCCTGCGGCCTGAGCATCGAAATCCGGACCTGGACGAATGACCAACGTGAACTGATCAGAGCCGCTGTTGTATTGCGTGTACTCACGGAAGTTGAGGCTCAGGAAAACCTTTTCGATATCCGCCCACTGAGCCATCCACGCCACCTTTGTGCGGTAGTTACGGCCAAGGTGCCGAACAGAACGACCAGCATCAGATGAACGATGCCCTCCGACGTTCGCGAGATCACCAACCGCTCGTCGGTCATCTGCCGTTCCTTCCGGGTCCTGAAGCTTGATCCCCGAGGTAATGGGGGTCCTCGATCCCCGGGGTGTCGAAAGCGACTTCTGTGTTCCCTTTGAGAACCGGCCAGATCAGCTTGACGTCCTCCGACGTCAGTTCGGTTTCCGCGACCAGGATGTCGCCGTTGTTCTCGCGCTTCAGTCCCAGTGGTAGCGCCAAGCGCTCGCGCGGGTAGTACGCGTCGACGCGTTTCGACGGGCGAAGAACCACGTGGAACGCATCGGTGCCGGCGGTTCGGCGCAGCACGACTTTCTCGACGTCACTCCAGCGCACGGACCAGTTCCAGGTCCGGGACGTCAGGGTCGCCACCGTGATCCACCGTGACTTGAGCGCCACTTCCCTGATGACCTGACTCTGGTCGCGCCGCCGCGAACCGACCGCCATCCAGAACATCAACAGGCCCAGCAAACCGGCGACGATACGGACCGCCACCCCGGTTTCCGAGATGACCCCGAAGCCGAGAACCACCGCAGTGACAAGGGCGGCGAAGCCCGCGCGTCGTTGTTTGGCCGCGTCGGCGACCTTCGAGATCACCAGCCCATCTTGTGGCGCCGGGCGCGGGGTTGTGCCGTCCTTCCAGCGCAAGATGGTGCGCCGCACCGCACCGACGACACCGAAGCCGCCCCGGGTGATCTCCCGGACAGGCCGACGCACCAGGCCGGGTCGACGGGATTCGACCAAGGCCGCAAACCGTTCCGCTTCGGCTGCCGTCATGGTCGGCGTCAGCTGATGCCCGAACCTCGACTTCTTCCGGAGTTCGCGATGGAGAAGGACCTCTGCTTCCACGTCCACCAGGACGACGTGAGCGGAGAAGTGCCCACCGGCGATGTGTTCGTCCAGGACCAGTTCCTTGATTTCATCCCATGACAGGACAAGGTTTCGGTCTCCGGCGACCGGTTGCTCCAACCCGTCTTCGGTCACGGACACACGCAGCGACTTCGTGGTCTCGCGGTGGCGAAACGCGAGGGATCCCAGGAAGAAGAGTCCGATCGCGAAGACCACCGACCCGAGAACCGTCGACGAGCGATCGGTGATCCGAGCCTCATCGGCGGCGACGACCAAGCCGCCGCCGAAGATGATCCACCCGACGCCGTTGAGACCGGAGAACAAGATCCGGGTGACGAACTTGGCGGTATCGGGAATCCCGAACCCGACCGCCTCCTCGGGGAGCGGCTGTGGCGCACTGATCTCGCACCGCCGGAACGCGAACCGGCTCATCACCGCGCGCCGACCGTTCACGGCTCCCGACAAGACTCCGGCCAGGGCTGCCGCGATCCCGGCGACGACGAGAAACCGAAGGCTGTCGGCCAGCGCGTCGGCGTGCCGGATCACCGTCAGCAGGGTCAGGACGAAAACCGCGGCCACCGACCACGCGGCGATCCCTTTGACGATCGCCGCGACGCGAGATTCTCGGGTGACGATCGTCGGCTCCTCCTGCGTAGCCGTCACCGGATCGTTCAAACGCTTGCTCCAGCGCACAACTCCGTCACCGCCCCACTTCTCGAGTCCGAACCCGCCACGACGAACTCGCTGGCCCAGGCCGGAATCGCTCGATGGCTGCTTCCGCCCGTTCGGCTTCGGAAGGGGTCCATCGCGCTGGTCATCAGGAATCCATACGCGGATTCGTTGCCGAATTCCGGCAACAGCTGGCGCCGTCCTCGCTCGTCCGAGATCGCGACGTGCGCGTCCACCCGGCGACCGCCTCGGTGACGATCGAAGACGAAACCGGTAATGCTCGGCCACGCGACGGTCTTCTGTCCGTCGCCGACAGGCTGGCTCATCCCGACGGGCGTGAAGGTGATCTCGATCGGCCAGGTGCGACCGCTGTCTCGCACCCGTCTGATGGCCATCGGATGAGGGGATAGACCGCCAACCCGGCGACGAGGAACGTGCCCGACGACAGCGCGGTGAAACCGCCTCCGTCGAGCATCGCCCAGCCCGCCGCGCCGCCGGCCAACAACAGACCGAGACCGATCAGGAAGAGCTGACCAGCGACGATGTTCGCCGCCAGACGGCTGTCTTCGTCGGTCTCGGGTACGTCGAACGTGATCGCCGCCGTTTCCGCGGCGGGCTTCTCAGGCTTGATCGCGCCGAAGGTGAGAGCTTGGACGACGCTCACGAAGCCGATCTTCTTGACCCCGAGCAACGCGACGATGAACGTCACGAACAAGACCAGCCTGACGAAACCGTCGACCGGCGTGTGGCCAGGGTGTTCCGGATCTCGTTGGATCTGGACCAGGGTGTCGGCTCCGACCAGCACGAACCAGCCCGTCAGGCCTCTCGACACCGTTTTCAACGCGCTCCTCGGAGCCCTATATCGAAGGCTGCGCCGAATTCAGAAAGCACGCGCACTCTGTGGTGTACCTCGATACTCGCTCAGTTTGTCCGGCCGGATCATGCTCATCGCGGCCCGGATTTCGGCGAACGCGGCGTCACTGAACGCCTCAGGAATCCGGTATCCGTTCACGACCGGCGGAAGTGGACGGCCGTCGAGGTTCGCCCCGATCCCCCATAGCCCTTTCAGTGTTCGATGATGCTTCGCGAAATCCTCGTCAAGAGGGAAGAAGTCGATCATCCGCAAAGTGCGGCCATCGGTGACAGTGGTCAACCGAAGCTCCCGAAGCTCGTCCCAGCTCACCTCGAAGGTTGCCTTGTCACGGCGAAACCAGCGAATTCCTTCGACCGACACTGTGAACGTGGTGCACCAGGTCGCCTTTTTCCATCGCGCTGGGGTGCAGAACCAGAGCCATCCAGGTGAGAGGAGCCCGATCGCCGCGAGCGTCAGGGTCGCTTCGCGGAGCTCCGTTCCGCTCCCTGCGGTGAGACCCACGATCCCGGAGATGACGGCGAGAACGAAGATCACCCCGCAAATGCGCCAGAACTTCGCTGACGACCAGTCGTTGGGCGTGACCGTTCTCGATGCCATCAGGGGAAGGCCAGCAGGAGCCGCGACGCCCCCTAGCGGGCGAACTGACGAGAGAGAAAGCGAGGTAGCCATGGGTGCCTCGGTGACAGGTTTGCGGAAACGCTTGTTTCGTTGCCAGTGGGCGAACAGCCCCAACCCCACGAACCCACCGATGCCAGGTGCGATGCTCCACCACGGAACATCGTTCTCGAAGTCCCTGGCGTAGTACCTGCCGAACTCTTTGACTCGGACGGGCTTACCGATGTCGGCCGGTGTCAACTCGTCCGGGAACGAGCGCGCCGTCACGACTTCCTGCCTGGATCCCGACGAATAGGGGCGAACCTCGATGTCGCAGACCCAGTAGTAGCCGATCCCGGCGATGCTCAGCGGGCCTATCTCCTCGCAAGTCTTCGCCGTCGCCATGTCGACGAGATTGCTTGTCCCCTCCTCGCCGTGGGCCACCATCCCGCGGCCGAGCAGAGTCCAGCAGATCAGCGCATAGAGGAGCACGCCGACGGTGACGCCCGCCACCTTCCAAGGGGATCTGCGCGTAACTGTAGGAACTGCTTCGTATCCGGTCATCAAAAGACTGTTGCTCACTGGATCGACCCGGATATCCGTTGTGTTCCAGGTTGCTCGAAAATCGGCTCCTGCTCGGCAGGACGCCTGACGCCGACAGCTCCGTCAGCCTTTCCCGACGGCTTCGGGTCGCCAGTGGCGTTGATGGTCGTCTCTCGCCGGTCGTTCGCCTTGTCTTCCGACGCGCTCTTGACCACCTCTTTGACCGCCGTCTTTCCTGCTTCCTTCGCCACCTCCCAGAACGCCCCCATTCCGGCACCCTCGAACACATCGCCCTTCTTGAGGAGGTCGCCGACGTTCTTGTAAAAGTCCATCAACATGGACTTCGCGCGCAGGAGGACGCGCATCAGCTTCTCAGCCCACGTCATGGCCTCGGTGCTTTTTTCGATCGCGAAGGGAACGCCCTCCGCCGCCAAAGCGGCAGGATAGGCAGGAGGCGGATACCTGGCGATGATCATGACGATCTTGGCCAGGGTGTCGGTGATCAGGTCGCGGATGATCGTTCGAACCACCGAAAGCACCGTCTTGCAGATGTTGATGATGTTCCCGGCGAGTTCGGCGAGCCGTACTATCTCCCGGTACCCATTGAGTTGCTTTTGAACGTAGGCGCGATACGCGTCAGCCGCAGCGCCTGACCAATCCATGCAGTTCTTTTGGACCTCATCGGTCAGCGTCTCGGCCGTCGTCTTGACGTATTTGCCGACCTCCAGCCATTTCTGCACTTCGAGATCGAGGGCGTCTTGGTCACCGGAGACCCAGTTAAGCGGTTCCTTCAAGAAGTCAACGTGTTCGATGATCCATCCAAAACCCCAGCTCATCAGGGTTTCCAGAGGGTTCTTGATGACCTCGACGATATCCGGCACGGCTCCCGCGAGGCTGAGGAGTCCCTCCGTCCAATCACCGTTCAAGAGCTTTTCGGCACCGCCGAACACATCCTGGACGGCGCCCGCACCTTCCAGGGCGCTGTCCACCTTGTATTTCTCGGCGTCCGTTTCGCCCTTGGCACTCTTGAGGACGTCGTTCTCAGCCACGTTCCACCTGCTCTGCCCGCTTCAGGAGGTCTATCGCGTCCTGCTCGGTGACCCGACGCACCTCGGCCCACTTCCGTACCGCTGCGACGTGGTGTTCGCCTGCCGAGATCGCGGACTGCAGAGCCTCTCGCACATTCTCCGAAAGGTTGTTGCAGATCAACGGCATCCCACACATGTTGCCGATCAGTCCGAAGGCCAACATGTCCACACGATCTCTGTCCGCGTCGAGCGCGACCCGCAGATGTTCGTGCGTCTCTTCCACTTGCTTGGCGTGTTCGTCGATCTGCACCGGATCGACATTGAAACCTTGATCGCCTTGTGGTTGCCCCATGTTTCCCCTCCCTCAAGAACCCGCTCAGCGCAGGAAGTCGCCGCCGGCGAAGTAGTCGTCCTCGTGATCCGGCTGCTGCCTGCGCGCGGCACGCGGCGGCGCGGGTGGGGCCGGAGGAGCGGGCGGCTTCGGAGCGGGCGGGGGCGGCGGAGCGTCGAGTTCGTCTTCGGACACGAAGCGGTCGTCTTCGTCCGCCGCTTGGTGGCCGCCCTCGACGTAGCCCGTCGGTTCGGGTTCCGGGTACTCGTTGTGCAGCTGGTTGACCAGCTCGTTCATGGTCTCGCTGCCCGCGATCGACGGAACGCCGGTCTGCATCGCGTCCGCCAGTTTGCTCTGGGCGCTCTGGACGACGCGGAGGATCTCCTGTGCGAGGGCCGGGTTGTCCCGTACCGACGGGCCGATCTCCAAGCCCACGAGGTTCCCCGCGTGGTTGACCTTGACGGAGATCTGGCCGTCCTTGCTGCGTTCGGACACCGAGACACCTTCGATCTCGGTGCGCATCTGATTCGCCTTCCGCTGGGCGTCGGCCAGCTTGGCCTCGTAATCAGCGAAGAGCTGCTCAGGGTTCGACACGCGAACCTCCCCTGTTCACGTCGTAGCCATTCGGCGACCGAGTGTGGCATACCCGCCTGACATCGGTGAACGTTTCACGCGCATCCACACCCCGGTCGTGTGGATCACCACAGGACCGGGTTTTCCCTACCGGACACGGCGGCCTGCCCGGTGTTCGCCCAGGTCAGCAGCCCATAGCGTGCTCGATATGACGATTTCGGACTGGAAACGGGCGATCTACGCGCTTCTCGTACTTCCGGGGTACCTCGGTGGCGCGAAGGGCCAGCGCGGGCTCGCGCGGCGGTGGCTCGGCGGCGAGAGCCGCGAGGGCGGAGGACGGCCGCGGTTCGCGGCGGCCTTCGGGCCGAGCGCGGTCGCGTTCCTGCTCGCGCTTCTTCTCCTGTATCTCGTCGGGCGCATCGCGACCTACGGGCTTTTCTGGTCCGGGAGCGACCCCGAAGGCACGTGGGGCGGGCCGACGCTGGTGGGGGCATGGATCGTGCATTTCTTCGTCGCGCTCGGGATGGCCGTACCGATTTTCCTGGCGCTCCGGCCACTCACCAGGCTCCAGGCTCGCCTTCTGGGCTGTTCCCCGGTAAGGGGGCATTGACCACCTAGAATGCCCGGATGAACAACACCGGCCGCAGGGGTCGCGAGCGGGCCGCGACCGATCAGGACATCCGGCGGACGGCGCGGGCGCTTCTGGTCGAGCAGGGGCCGGAGGCCGTGACCCTGCGGGCGATCGCGCGCGAGCTCGGCATCACGGCGCCGGCGTTGTACCGCTACTACGGCTCGCGTGACGACTTGGTCGAGCACCTTCGGGCGGACGTCGTCGCGGATCTCGCGGCCGGGCTGGCCGAGGACATCGCGCAGCTGCCGGACGAGGGCGCGCTGCAGCTTTTCGCCATCTGCAAGGGATTCCGGCGCTGGGCGTTGACCCACACCAAGGAGTTCACGCTGGTCTTCGCCTCACCCGCGGGCGACGACACGTTGAGCAGGCTGGGCGAGCCGTTCGGGCGGATCTTCCTCGCGGCGGCGGGCCGGGTGCTCGCGATGCACGATCTGGTGACGCCGTCGAACGATGTGGTCCCCGCCGAGTTGCGCGACGATCTCACGTCGTTCCAAGGGGAATTGCTGGCCGTGCTGGGGGAGTCCGACGAGACCTTCCCGCTGGAGAAGCTCGACCTCGGCGTGACGTACCTGATGATCCAGTTCTGGGCCCGGCTCTACGGGCACGTCACGCTCGAGGTCTTCGGCAACTATCCGATCCCGTTCTCGAAACCGGACGTCCTCTTCGACGCGATGCTGGCCGATCTCGCGCGCGAGATCGGCCTGTCCACCGACTAGGCCGTGTCCTGCAAGTCATGTTCGCGGTCTTCGCGCCCAGGCGCTCCCTGACGGCACGGGCGGACCCGGCCGAGTACAACCCGGTACGAGGCCGATCCGCCCGCACCGCCAGGAACCACCTGGATCACGAAGCCCATCGAACAGACTCACAGGACGCGGCCTAGGCCGCGTGCCCGCCGTCGACAGAAACGGTCGTCGCGGTCACGTACTTGCTTTCCGGCCGTGCCAGGAACGACACGGTCGCGGCGACCTCCGACGGCGAGCCGTAGCGGTCGAACACCGTCATGCTCCGCTGGTCGGCGGCGTACGGGCCGTCGGCCGGGTTCAGGTCGGTGTCGGTCGGGCCGGGGTGGACGATGTTCACGGTGATGCCACGCGGCCCGAGTTCCCTGGCGAGGCCCTTGGTCAGGCCCAGCAGCGCGGTCTTGCTCACCGCGTACAGCGACATCCCGGGACCGGGCACGCGGTCCGAAACGCAGCTGCCGATGCTGATCACGCGCCCGCCTTCGCCGAGGTGCCGGGCCGCGGCCTGGGTGGCCACGTAGACACCGCGGACGTTGATCGCGAGCACGCGGTCGATGTCTTCCAGGCTCGTCTGGTCGAGCGGGCCGACGAAGCCGACGCCCGCGTTGTTGACCAGCACGTCGAGCCTGCCGAACTCGGCGACCGTCGTTTCGACGGCCGAAGAGATCGCGGCCGCGTCGGCGCTGTCGGCCTGGACAGCCAGTGCCCGGCGGCCGAGCGCCTTGATCTTGTCCACGACACCGGCCGCGAGTCCGGCGTTGTTCTGGTAGGTGAGAGCGACGTCGGCGCCGTCCTCGGCGAGCCGGATCGCCGTGGCGGCACCGATCCCGCGGCTGCCGCCGGTCACCAAAGCCACCTTGCCGTCGAGGGTCATGCGGTGTTCTCCATTCGATTTCGTTGTCCTTGAACAACTCCATCGAATCGCCTCATGACCCTCGACGCTGGCGCCTTTCGGCCACCTAGCTACAGCACGATGTTGACCAAGCGCCCCGGCACCACGATCACCTTGCGCGGGGTGCCGTCGCCGACCAGCGCGGCGACCTTCTCGTCGGCCAGCGCGGCCGCCTGCACGGCGTCCTTGTCCGCGTCGGCGGGCACGGTGATCCGCGAACGCACCTTGCCGTTGACCTGGATCGGGTACTCCACGGAGTCCTCGACCAGGTACTTCTCGTCGACGACCGGGAACGGCCCGTGCACCAGGGAATCCGCGTGGCCCAGGCGCTTCCACAGCTCCTCGGTCAGGTGCGGGGCCAGTGGCGCCAGCATCAGCACCAGCCCTTCCACCAGTTCGCGCGGGGTCGCCTCGGTGCCGCCGTAGGTCTTGGTGACGTAGTTGTTCAGCTCGATCAGCTTCGCGCCCGCCGTGTTGAACCGCAGTTCCGCGTAGTCCTCGCGGACCCCGGCGATCGCCTTGTGCAGCTGCTTGCGGTCGGCATCTGTCGCGTCCACAGTGGACACACGCAGCTCGCCGGACTCCTCGTCGACGACCAGGCGCCACAGTCGCTGCAAGAACCGCTGCGCGCCGACGACGTCCTTGGTCGCCCACGGCCGCGAGACGTCCAGCGGACCCATCGACATCTCGTAGAAGCGGAAGGTGTCGGCGCCGTAGTCGGCGGCCATCTGGTCAGGCGTCACGACATTCTTCAGGCTCTTGCCCATTTTGCCGTATTCCTGCTTGACCTCTTCTTCGCCGAAGAAGAACTTGCCGTCCCGCTCCTCGACCTGATCGGCCTGGACGTAGACACCGCGGGCGTCCGTGTAGGCGTAGGCCTGGACATAACCCTGGTTGAACAGCTTCCGGTACGGCTCCGCGGACGTGACGTGGCCCAGGTCGAACAGCACCTTGTGCCAGAACCGCGAGTACAGCAGGTGCAGCACGGCGTGCTCGACACCGCCGACGTACAGGTCCGTGCCGCCAGGGTCGTCGACGCCGTGCTCGGCGGGACGCGGACCGACCCAGTAGGCCTCGTTCTCCGGCGCCACGAACACGTCGGGGTTGGTCGGGTCCAGGTACCGCAGCTGATACCAGCAGGAACCCGCCCAGTTCGGCATCGTGTTGATGTCGCGGCGATAGGTCTTCTCGCCGTCGCCCAGATCCAGCTCGACCTCGACCCAGTCGGTGGCGCGGGCCAGCGGCGAGGACGGCGTGCTGTCCTTGTCCTCCGGGTCGAAGGTCACCGGCGAGTAGTCGGCGACCTCGGGCAGCTCGACCGGCAGCATGCTGTCCGGCAGCGGGTGGATCTGCCCGTCCTCGTCGTAGACGACCGGGAACGGTTCGCCCCAGTAACGCTGACGTGAGAACAGCCAGTCGCGCAGCTTGTACTGGACGGTGCCGCGGCCATGGCCGTGCTCTTCCAGCCAGCCGATGGTCGTCTTCTTGGCCTCGTCGACGACCATGCCATCCAAGAAGCCCGAATTGATCGCGGGCCCGTCGCCGGTGAACGCCTTGCCGTCGAAGCCTTCCGACGGCTGGACGGTGCGGATGATCTCCAGGCCGAACTTCTCGGCGAACTCCCAGTCACGAGTGTCTTGGCCGGGTACTGCCATGATCGCGCCGGTGCCGTAGCCCATCAGCACGTAGTCGGCGACGAAGATCGGGATTTCCTTGCCATTGGCCGGGTTCACCGCGTAGGAGCCGGTGAAGACGCCGGTCTTCTCCTTGTTCTCCTGACGGTCCAATTCGGACTTCCGCGCCGCGGCGGCGCGGTAGGCGGCGATGGCTTCGGCCGGGGTGGCGGCTTCGCCGGTCCACCTGGCGTCGACGCCTTCCGGCCAGGTGGCGGCGGTCAGCTCGTCGACCAGGGTGTGCTCGGGCGCGACCACCAGATAGGTGGCGCCGAACAGGGTGTCCGGACGGGTGGTGAAGACCTCGATCTTCTGCTCACCGGACACGAAAGAGACGCGCGCGCCGTGCGAACGGCCGATCCAGTGCCGCTGCATGGATTTGACCTTTTCCGGCCAGTCCAGCAGGTCCAGGTCGTCGACCAGGCGATCGGCGTAGGCGGTGATGCGCATCATCCACTGGCGCAGATTGCGCCGGAACACCGGGAAGTTGCCGCGCTCGCTGCGGCCGTCGGAGGTGACCTCCTCGTTCGACAGCACCGTGCCCAGACCCGGGCACCAGTTCACCGGCGCTTCGGACAGATAGACCAGGCGATGCGTATCGATGATCTTCAGCTGCTCGGCACGAGTCAGCTCACACCAGTCGCGGCCGTCCGGAGTGGCGCGCTTGTCCTGCGCGTACTCGGTTTCCAGCTCGACGATCGGGCGGGCCTTCCCCGCCTTCTCGTCGTACCAGGAGTTGAAGATCTGCAGGAAGATCCACTGGGTCCACTTGTAGTAGTCCGGGTCGATGGTGGAAATCCGGCGACGCTCGTCGTGCCCCAGGCCCAGGCGCCGGATCTGGCGCAGATAGGTCTGCATGTTCTCTTCGGTGGTCTTGCGCGGGTGCTGCCCGGTCTGGACCGCGTACTGCTCCGCGGGCAGGCCGAAGGCGTCGAAGCCCATCGTGTGCAGCACGTTCCGGCCGATCATGCGGTGGTACCGCGCGAAGACGTCGGTCGCGATGAAGCCCAGCGGGTGCCCGACGTGCAGGCCGGCGCCCGACGGGTACGGGAACATGTCCTGGACGAACAGCTTGTCGGACGGGACAGACGAACCACTGTCGCTCTCGTCCGCGAGCGGGCCGACCGGGTTCGGTGCGTGGTAGGTGCCGTGGTCGGACCAGTAGTCCTGCCAGTGCTGCTCGATCTGGCCCGCCAGCTCCGCGGTGTAGCGGTGCTGAGGGGCCGAGTCGGCGCCTTCGCTCGCCTGGTTCATCGCCGAAATCCTCCGTGCTCATCCACGTCAAGCCACTCCAGAAACAACTCGACCCCTCAGCCCGGAGGGCATGAGGGGTCGCCGCGCTGGTCCCGGCCGATCGGCCGAGTTCAGCGCGGCAGGCTAAGGAGCAGCCGAGCCGTGTCCATGAGTCCAGTTTAACCCGCTGGTCAAAGCCGTTCCGAGGGGACCGCCAGAGCGATGAACTGGGTCACCTGGGTCGCGGAGAAGTTGTTGTCGCTGACCAGCACCAGACTGCGCTCGCCGCCGGGCAGGCGCGGGCCCCAGGTCATCCCCTCGACGTTGTCCACAGTGGACAACTTGAAGTCCGCCAGGTCCGCGAGCAGGCGCTTCTTGACCGGTTTGACCTTCTCGGCCCCGCCGAGTGAAGGGATCTTCGCGACGTTCGTGGCGCCCTTGGTGTCGATCTCGTAGATGCGGATCTTGTTGCCGACGCCGGTGACGAACGCGCGCTCCATCACCAGGTAGCGGGTCGGATCGGCCTGGTCGACGGCCAGCAGCGACGAGACGCCGGTGGTCGCGAAACCGCCGGGCGGGTTCGGGGCCGCGAAGACCTTCTCCTGCGGGTACGCGTACTGCGCGAGGATCGGCCCGAAACGCGACTGCAGGGTGATGCGCGAGAGGCCACCGGACGTGGTGGTCGGCTCAGGGCCGTCCTGCAGCAGCGGGCCTTCGACCGAACTGGCGATCAGAGAGCCGAAACCGGCGAAGGTGATGCCTTCGAGGGCGAGATTCTGCCGCGGTCCCGCCTTCTCGGTCATCTTCTCGTTGGCGGGGATCGGCAGGTCGCGGACGTAGGAGCCGTCGCGCTTCGCCTCGCGGATCGACGGGTCGATCCGGGCCGCAGCCGATCGCTCGCCCTCCTGCGACCAGAGGTACTGGCCGGTCCAGGGGTCGACGCGCAGCTCTTCGGGGTCGATGGTCTGCATGTTCGGCGGCTGCGCCGGGTCGTTCTTCGCGAGCGGCGGGTACGGCGTGCCGTCGGGACGCAGGAGCGGCTTGGTGCCGGTGAAGGTGACCGGGCCGAGTCCCTTGGCGTCGAGGGTGAACTTCGCCGTGTAGAACCGCGCCGGGTTGATGGCGGACCGGTCGTCGCAGATCAGCGCGTACTCACCGGTGCGGTGGTCGTAGTCGATGCTGGACAGGCCGCCGACGATCGTGCCCTCGTAGGGCAGGAAGTTCGGGACGAGCTGTTCCCCGATGAGGCGAAGCGGACGGTGACCCGCTTCGGCGGCTGGTGCCGCCATCAGGGTGAGCGGAAGGGCCCCGATCAGGGCGACAGTGAGAGCGCGGCGTGACATGGCCTGTAGCACAGTCCATCAGGGTATCCGGCAGGTTGCCGGGACGTCACGCTTATCCTCGTGGAGTGTTCGTCATAGCGCTGGTCCCGATCGTGCTGGGTGTCCTCGTCGGCTGGGGTGGCTTCCTCGGTCTACGCGAGAAGCTGCCGCGTGACCGCGGTGCGGGCGTGCGCACCACCGCGACCATGCGCAGCGAGGACGCCTTCCGCCTCGGCAACAAGGTCGCGGGGCTCCCGACGCTGGCAGGCGGCGTGATCGCCGTGCTCGCGGGTGCCGCCGGACTGCTCATGCCGACGACGGCCGGGCTCGTCCTGGCCTCGGTCGTGGGCGTGGTCGGGATGATCGCGCTGGTCGCGGCCGGGGGAGTCCTCGGCAACCGCGCCGCCGCGACGGTCCCCGAGCCCGAACCGGAGCGGCCCGCCGGCTGCAGTGGCTGCGCCTGCGGCACCTGCGGCGTCTTCAAGAAGGCCGACACCGCCACCGCCTAATTGCGCTGGAGGTCTCCCGGGTGGGTGGCCAGCAGCGCCAGCGGGATGCCCTGACGGCGCAGCACCTGACCCCAGAGGTCGTGCTGCGGCGAAGCGAGGACATCGCTGGGCAGCGCCGGGACGATCAGCCAGTCGTCGCGTTCGATCTCGTTCGCCAGCTGGCCCGAGTCCCAGCCCGCGTACCCGGCGAAGACCCGCACACCGCGGACCTTCGGCACCAGGGCCTCGGGATCGGTGTCGAGGTCGACCAGCGCGACCGGACCGCGGACGGCGATCACGCCGGGCACGCTCGACGCCGTCTCGCCGGTCCGCAGCGCGGCCAGGCACAACGCCGTCTTCTTCTCCACCGGACCGCCGACGAACACCGACTGCGGTTCGGCGACGTGCCCGCCCCAGTTCGGGAGCACGTCGTACACCGGGACGTCACTCGGCCGGTTGAGCACGACGCCGAGCGTTCCCTCGTCCCGGTGATCGATGACGAACACGACGGTCCGCCGGAAGTTGGGATCGAACATCGTGGGGGCGGCGACCAGGAGCGTTCCCGGTTCGACCTCGGCGTCCGCTGGCACGTCCGCCATGATCCCACTTCGAGTGGAGACAAATCGTCCGGCCAGGGAACAACAGCATCACGAGCACCGTTGGACACATCGGGTCGGTGCGCTTTCCGTGTCCCCCGGGCTCACTGAAGAACCGCCTTTGTGGAATACCGTCCGGCTGGAGCCACACTGCGCATAGCCGCCGAGAGGCGACCCTAAAGCGCACCGACCTCCTTCTTTAGGCTTCGGCTGTGACCACCAGGGCGTTCGTCCGCGATCGTGACTTCCGCCGTCTGCTGTTCACGCGGTTCTCCGCGCACTGGGGCAACGGCATGTACCAGGCCGGACTGGCCGGAGCCGTCCTCTTCAACCCCGAACGCGCCGCCGACGCGCTCGCCATGGCGGGCGGATTCGCGGCGCTGCTGCTGCCTTATTCGGTCGTCGGGCCGTTCGCGGGCGCGCTGCTCGACCGCTGGGACCGCCGGAAAGTCCTGATCTTCGCGAGCCTCCTGCGCTCCCTCACCATCCTCGCGACGGCCGTCGCCGTGGGCACGGGAGCGGCGGGGATCGGGCTGTTCTCCCTGGCACTGGCGTCCGAAGGCATCTCCCGGTTCATCGGCTCCGGCCTGTCCGCGTCGCTGCCGCACGTCGTCGAGGAAAAGTCCGTGGTCGCCGCGAACGCCTTCGCGGCGACGTGGGGTTCGGTGCTCGCTGTCGTCGGCGGCGGCTGCGCGATCGGTCTCCGGGAACTGACCGGCGCCGACGACGCCGGTTCCGCGTGGGTCACCGCCGTCGCCGCGCTGGGCGGGATCGGCGCCGCGGCGCTCGCTTCGGGGTTCAAGCGCGGGCTGCTCGGGCCGTCGACGGTCGACGAGCCGTCGAACGCCGTCCTCGCCGTCGCCCGCGGCCTGTCCGACGGTGCGAAGGCGGCCTGGCGCACGCCCAGTGTCACGGCCGGGTTCGTCGCGCTGTTCGCCCATCGTGCGTCGTTCGGGATCTCGCTGCTGGTGACCGTGCTGCTGATGCGCAATCACTTCACCGACGCGGGGATCTTCCGCGCCGGGATGGCGGGACTGGGCCGGATGGCGGCGTTCGCCGGAGCCGGGATCCTGGTCGCCGGGCTGCTGACCGCCCGGCTGATCCGGCTGTTCGGCCGGCTCCGTGTCGTGCTGGGCGCGCTGGTGCTGGCGGCGGTCGCGCAGTCCGCGCTCGGGCTGCCGATGGTGGTCCCGACGGCGTTGCTCGCGGCGTTCCTGGTGACCGGCGCCGGACAGGTGCTGAAGCTCTGTGTCGATTCGTCTGTGCAGCTCGACGTCGCCGACGAGGTGCGAGGACGGGTCTTCTCGCTCTACGACACGCTGTTCAACATCACCCAGGTCGCCGCGGTCTCGCTGGCGGCGACGGTGATCCCGGACGACGGCCGTTCGCCGGGATTGCTGATCGCGGCCACCGTCCTCTACCTGGCGGGCGCCGCCGGTCACCTCCTCGCGGTGCGAAAACGAAGAACCGGTGATACGGCGCAGGCGTTGGCATTAGGGTGACGCCTACCGACACCGGGTGGCGTATGCCCGGGATCCAGCACTCGCGGGGGCTCAAGTGACGACGGCCGGCGACGACAGCGCACGCCTCGAAGCGCGCAATGCCGCCATGAAGGACCAGGTCGACACGCTGCTCGAACAGTTCGAGCGCCAGACGGCCCAGCTCCGCGACGCGCAGGAAGCCGCTTCGCAGACGTCCGCGACAGTGGTCTCGCAGGACGGTCTCGTCCGCGCCACCATCGACGCGACAGGCACCCTCGCGAAACTCGAGATCCAGCCGAACGCCTTCGAGCGCACCAATCCCGCGCAGCTGGCCAACACCGTGCTGACCCTGGTGCGCCAGGGATCACTGCAGGTCAAGCAGCAGGTCGCCGAGCTGATGGCCCCGATCACCGAAGGCCTGCCGGACCTTTCGGACCTCCTCGAAGGCGCTCCTTCGCTGCAGGGTCTGATGCCGGCGATCCCCGACTTCCTCGCCGAAGAGGAGGAGCCGGACGCGCCGAAGAAGTCCGACGAAGACTTCGAAGACCCGCTGCTGCGCAAGGACGACGCCCCGCCGCCTCCTCCCGCCGCTGCCCCGCCCGCGCCGAAACCGATTCCCAAACGGGTGCGTCAGACGCAGGACGACGATGAGGAAGAGCCGCCTTCGAGCTGGCTGACCAGGGGGGTCTGATGCCGAACGGTGGGGGCGGAGGCGGTTTCACCGCTGATCCGGACGCGGTCAAGACGGCCGCGGCCAAGCTGGGGCTCGCCGCGGATCAACTGGACGACGCGGGCAAGGAACTGATGGCCGCGATCAACTCGCTCGGCCAGTGCTGGGGCGGTGACGACGCCGGCAAGGAGTTCGCGAAGGACTACGAGCCGGGCGCGAAGGGTTCGTCCGAGGGGTTCGCGAACATCGTCGAGGCGCTGCGCGGCATGCAGCACAACGTCGAACGGTCCATGACCGCGTTCACGAACGCCGAGGAAGAGATCAAGACGACGCTGGACAAGAAGGTCTAGCGCCGTGGGTATGGAGATGCCCGACGCGGTCAAGTGGCTCTTGCCGATCGTCGTCGGGGAAAGCTGGCCCGAAGGCGACGAGGACAAGCTCCGCGAACTGCGCGACGCCTGGCACAACGCCTCGAAGGCCGTGCAGCCGATCGCCGACACCGCGACCAAGGGCGCCACCGAGGTCCTCGGCGGCTGGACCGGCGAGGGCGCGGAGAAGTTCGCCGAAGCCTGGAAGAAGTTCGTCGAGGGCGACGAGGCGTACTTCAAGTCGCTCGCCGATTCTTCGAAGGCGCTCGGCGACTCGTGCAACGCGACCGCGCTGGACGTCGAGTACACGAAGTACATGATCATCATCTCGCTGGTGATCCTCGCCGCGCAGATCGTCGCGATGATCGCGGCCGCCGCGGTGACGTTCGGCGGTTCGACGGCCGGGATCGCGCCGGCGCAGATCGCCACCCGCATGACCGTCCAGATGATCTTCCGGCAGCTGATGCAGAAGCTCGCGCAGGAAGGCTTCAAGAAGGTCGCGAAGGAACTCCTCGAGAAACTCCTCAAAGAGGGCCTGAAGAAGATCGGCAAGGAGGTCCTGCAGAACACGGCGATGAACCTCGCCATGGACGCGGGCATCCAGGGCCTCCAGATGGCCAAGGGCGACCGCGACAGCTGGGACCTCGGCAAGACCAAGGATTCCGCGATCAGCGGCGCCGTCGACGGGGTCGTCGGCGCGGGCAGCAGCAGTATCGGCAAGGGCGCCACCAAGGGACTTTCCGACAGCGTGGGCGGCCAGATCGTCGACAGCGCGGCACGGGGTGCCGTGCGCGGCGCGGCCGAGGGCGTCGCCAGCACTGTCGGACAGGCCGCCGTCACCGGTGACCTGGACAAGCTTTCGGCCAAGGACGTCCTGATGGGCGCTTCCGGCGGGGCCGTCGGCGGCGGGGTCGACGGGGC
This sequence comes from Amycolatopsis sp. NPDC102522, assembly GCF_055584485.1. Taxonomy (NCBI): domain Bacteria; kingdom Bacillati; phylum Actinomycetota; class Actinomycetes; order Pseudonocardiales; family Pseudonocardiaceae; genus Amycolatopsis; species Amycolatopsis sp. NPDC102522. The sequence continues at coordinate 861,301 of NZ_JBVJLY010000001.1, forward strand.
GAAGAGCCAGATCGGCGACATCCGCACCGCGAACACGCCGAGCGCCACGCCGGACGTCGATGGTCCCCCGACGCCGGATGGGGACTCCGGGGATTCCGGGACGCCTTCGCGCTCTTCTGGTTCTTCGGATTCTTCTTCGGACTCGGGTTCTTCTTCGAGTCCCGACTCTTCTTCCAGCCGCGATTCGTCCTCTGATGGCGATTCCTCGGCGCGGGGTTCGTCCGAGCCTTCGGCCGGGTCGCAGCCGCGCTCGGAGGGTGGGGGCCAGGCTCCTCAACAGGCTTCACAGCAGCACACGCCGAGCTCTGACGACGGCCCGCCGCAGCGGGCGGCGGACAGTGACCGGGTCAGCCAGTCTTCGGCGCAGGCTCCGGAACGTCCGGCGGACGCCCCGGCGAACACCGGCGACGGTCAGCGCGCGGCGCAGACGCCCCACAACGCTCCGGCTGCGGCCGCGGACAACGGCGCCGGTCAGCAACAGCAGGCCAATCAGCAGGCACCCGCGGCGGCCAATCAGCAGCAGGCACCCGCCGCGGCGGCACAGGCACCGGCGCAGACACCCGCGGCGAGCTCCGCCCAGGCACCTGCGGCGAGCCCTGCCCAGGCACCTGCGGCGAGCCCTGCCCAGACACCGGCGTCGAGTCCGTCGCAGGGACCCTCGTCGAGCCCGTCGCAGGGGTCGAGCCCGGCGCCTGGTCCGTCGCAGTCCAGCGGGATGCCGCCCGCCGCCTCCTCCGGCGCGCCTTCCTCGTCGGGTGGCGCGCCTGCCTCGACCGGTTCGGGCGGGTACGGCATGGCGCCGAACTCGGGTTCGGGCACGCCCGGCTCGTCGGGCGGCTATGGCATGGGGCCCGGCGGCAATCCGTCGGGCAACGGGCCCGCACCTGGCGGTTTCCCCCCGGGCGGGCACGATCCGTCTCGGCCGGGACGGCCGAATGACAGCGTCCAGGCCGCCGGTCTGTCCGGCAACGGCGGACCGCAGCAGCCGCGTTTCGACCAGCAGCCCGCCCAGATGCCGTTCCAGGGCCAGCCGATGCAGCAGGGCCCGCAGGGTGGTTTCGCGCCTCCTCCGCCGCCGCCCAGTGGCGGCGGTGGCCCGATGTCGCCCCGGGGACCGCAGGGTCCGATGGGCCCGCGTCCCACCGGACCGCAAGCGCCCCCGCCCCAGCACCCGGGCCAGGGCGGATATCCGCAGGACCGCGGGCCGCGTCAGCGTCCCCAGCAGCCGCCGCAGGGCCCGCCGCCCCAAGGTCCGCCGCCGCAGGGGCCGCACGGCCAGCCGCGGCCTCAGCAGGGACCGCCCCAGGGTTATCAGGGAAGGCCGCCGCAGGGTCCCGGTCCGAACGGTGGTGTCCCGCCGCGTCCGCAGACACCTCCGCCGCCTGGGCAGCACCCTGGCCAGCAGCGGGGCCCAGCGGGCTATCCGCAGCGTCCTCAGCATCCGGGCAACGGCCCGTTCCCCGGCAACCGCGGTCCCGTGCCGCCGCCTCCGCCCGGCCACCACCCCGGTCAGCAGGGTCAGCCTCGGCACCCGGGTCAGCAGCCCGGCCGTCCGATGCCGCCCGGTGCCGAGCCGCCGCGCTTCGGTGGCCCGCAGCCGCAACGTCCGCCGCAGGTCCCCGCGCCGCGTCCTGGCCAGGACGGGCACGCGGGCCCGCAGGACCGCACCCCTCAGGACCGGACGCAGCAGCCGCAGCGTCCGCCGCAGCAGCCTGCCCCGGTGCGGCCCGCGGAGCAGGCACCGCAGCAGACACCCCAGGACCACGGCGGCAGCCTGCCCAAGGACACCGAGCTGCCCAAGGACGTCGAGGCCCCCAAGGACACCGACGCCCCGCACGACACCGAGGCGCCCCAGGACGTCACGCCCGACGACAAGACCACCGACGACATCGATTCGAGGGTCGACGAGCCGTACCTGACGGATCCGGACTTCCACACGGACGATCCCGCGGCTTACCGCGCGCTCGCCGAAACGCAGATCGACAAGCGTGGTTTCGACGCCTCGACCGGGGAGTCCCGGAGCGAACAGGTCCGTCGCGAAGGTCTGGCCAAGCGTGACGCGCACGAAGACCAGCGCGTCAAGGACATGTCGGATCAGGGCGCGTACGCGGTGCACAGCTACACGCGGACCGACATGGCCGAGCGGATCACCCACGCCCAGCGTCACGGCGGCCCGGAGCTGGAGGCGCTCCGGCCGCATATCGAGGCGATCACCTCCGGCCTCAACGAGATCCCCGCGTACGAGGGCGTCGTCTCGCGGCGGGTGAACTTCCACGGCAACGAGAGCGCGCTCCAGGGCTTCCTCGCGGCGCACGCCGAGGGGCGGGTCATCGTCGACCCGCAGATGCTGAGCGCGTCGCGGGTCACCGCCGATCATCCGCGCAGCACCTTCGCCGGTGAAGTCGAGATGCGCATCCAGTCGAAGACCGGACGCCACATTGAAGACCTCGCTTCCCGGAAAGACGAGCGCGAAGTGCTGATGAAGTCGGCGACGCAGCTTCGCGTCACCGGCGTCGACAAGGGGCCGGGACATCCCGATCACCCCGAGTACGCGGCGCGGGTCGCGGACGGCTCGGCGAGCAGCCTGCCGAAGTGGGTCGTCGAATGCGAAGAGGTCGTCGCCGGCGACGACGGCCACCTGACCTCGGAGCAGGTCCAGGAGAAGGTCGCCGAGCGGCGCGAACACAACAACGCCGAGCGGGACAGGCTGGCCCAGGAAGAGGCCGACCGCGACGCCCAGCTGCGCCGCGACCACCCGGAACTGTTCCAGAACAAGGGCCTCGACGGCTTCGGCACCAAGATCTCCGACGGCAAGGGCGGCTGGATCGACGCCGCCGACGTCCCGGTCCGGGAAGTCGTCAAGCCAAGGGAACACACTCCCGACGGCGGCTGGTCCGAGCTGGCGAAGCCGCTCGACGAAGGCGGGCCGCCGGTCATCCACGCCGGTTCGGCCGAGACGCCGCATCAGCAGGTCCGGCTGGTCATGGACGAGCTTCCCGCGATCGGCGAGGCCAACACCCGCAACTACTACGCGCCCGAATCGTGGAAGGACGGCTTCCAGACCAACTCGGCCGAGGCCCTGGTCGCTTTCGAGAACCGGATGGACGGTGGCGACGCCGTCGCCGGGCCGTCGACCAGCGGCTCTCCGCTGCAGCACGTCAGCGACCGGCTCGGCGGGCAGTGGTCTGATCGCAACGGCTTCGGCGACATCGCCCGTGAGCTGGGCGAACGTCCGGTCGGCGCGCGGACCGCGGTGGCGTTCGAGCATCACGCCGCCGCCGAACCGAACGCGCCGACGGGCTCGCCGCGATCCATGGACCGGATCGAGACCCGGATCGTCGCCGCGGTGAACACGCCGCACGGCGTGGTGTTCGCCGACCCGATGACCGGGCGGCTCGCGACGCTGCCCGACAATCCGACGTCGATCAAGGCGATGCCGATGGGCGGCGGCGACGCACCGCACGCCCACACCCCGGAAGCGCCGGAAGCACCTCAACGGGCGCACACCGAAACCCAAACCGAGACAACACACACCGAAACGCCGCCCGAGACCCACGCCGAGGCACCGCCCCGGTCGGCGGCCGACCGACTGCGCGGCGACGATGAGCCGCCACCGGTGGACCGGCCCGACGAGCAGCAGGCGCCCAAGACCGAAGCCGACATCAGCGAGCGGCTCAAGGGCACCGAAGAGGCACCCGCGCGGCACGACGAAAGTTACGTCGACGACGAGAACTTCCGTGGTACGCCGGAGGATCACAAGAGCCTTCGTGACCGTTACGACAACGCCGATCAGGCCGAGCAGGCCCGCGACAAGGCGCAAAGGCGGCTCGAAGCCAGCCCGCTGAAGGACCGCGTCTCGCCCGAAGCCGCGGAAGCGATCTACTCGTACTCGCGCGAACACGCCTTCGCGATCAACGAGGCGAACCGCCGAGGCGAGGCGCACCCCGACTTCGAGAACGCCCAGCGCAGCACCCGGGCGATCGTCGGCGCGCTGAACGAGCTGCCGGACTTCCACGGCGAGGCCATCCGCGGCATCGACACCAAGGGCGACATGCGCGCCGCCGGGATGATGGCCGCGCACTACGAACCCGGCCAGACCGTCCCCGAACCGACGATGACCAGCTCCACCATCAAGACGTCGCCGGACACGAAGTCGAAGTTCGGCGAAGACGTCGAGATCCACATCGTCTCGAAGACGGGCAAGGACGTTTCGTCGCTCGCCGAGAACCCGGGCGAGAACGAAGCGATCAACAAGCCGAAGACCCAGCTTTACGTCCACAGCAAGGAGTTCAAGACTCCGCCGCTGGTCGACCGTCCGAAGTGGGTCATCCACGCCGAAGAGGTCACCCCCGGCGACCCGCGCTACCTCGACCCCGAGGCCGCCAAGCAGAAGATGGACGAGCGGAGGGCCCGGCACGCCGCGGAGGCGCCCGAACTCGCCCGTCTCGCCCAGGAACGGTCGATGGCGCGCCTCGGCGGCTTCGACGAGCCGCAGACCCCGCACCTCACCACGGAGAACCCGGCCGACCACGGGGTCGCGGACGCCGACAAGGGACCGGAGTACGGCGAGCAGCCCGCTCAGGACCACAGCGCCACCGACGACACGGCGGAGCTGCCGGCCCCCGAACGGGACTACTCGTCGATGGCGGTCGCGACGAACCCGCCGAGCGAACCGGCCATCCACGCCGGTTCGGCGAGCCCCGCGCAGCAGGCCGCGTACCTCGCCGACAGGCATCCGCGGCTCGGCGAGGTCAACCCGCACTTCAACGACCCCGACGCGCTGGCGAACGGCTACCGGTCCAACTGCACCCGCACCCCGGGCGCCTACATGGACCGGATGAACGGCATCGATTCGACGGCCGACCCGCTGCTCGTGCACGAGATGGACAGCCGGGGCACGCTGGAGCACGTCGAGGAGCGGTTCGGCGGCCAGTTCTCCGACCGCGCCGACTACGACGCCGTCATCCGCGAGATGCGGGACATGCCGACCGATCACCACGCGGTCGTGGCGGTGAAGTACCTCGACGAGAACGGCGTCGAACGCGGCCACGTCGCGATGGTGGCGAACACGCGGGACGGCGTCGCGTTCATCGACCCGCAGTCGGGTGCGCTGATGAACCTGCCGCATCCGCCGCTGGGGGTGAGGCTGATGCACGTCGGTGTCCCGGAGGGCCCGGCCGCGCAGCACACCGACGGGCACACGACGCAGACGGAAGCGGCCGCGACGCGGCCTGCCGACCCGAGGATCGCGTTCGCGCGGCCGGATCAGCCGGTGGACCCGCGCATCGCGTTCGCCAGGGAAGACGCGCCCGAGGTGCAGCCGTCGCGGATCGGCCCGGACGGCCGTCCGATCGTTTCGCCGCCGCGCGACGCGGGCTACGGCATGGCGCACGACGAGCCGTCTCACCACGGGGACCGGGCCGAGGCCGAACGGTTCCTGAACGATCCCGAGGTCGCGGCCGCGGTGGACGGGCTGGACCCGGACCTCAAGCGAGCCGTTCACGAGGACGAAAACGGGGTCAAGCACGACGTCGGGCCGATGCGGGACTTCATCCGCGAGCATCTGCCGGCGCATCCGGAACTCGTCCGGCTGATGGAGCACCCGGACAACGCGTACCTGCGGGCCTCGCTGCTGAACAACCCGATGACCATCGGCAGCCTGCTGCTGCATCCGGAAGCCATCCCGATCCTCGAAGACGCTCTGCGTGACGTCGAGGAACGCGGCTACCAGCTGATCGACGACGTCCACCAGGAAGGACCCGGCGACACTCCGCTGACGCAGGAGCAGCGGGACATCGCGAACGAGGCGGCGGCCATCGCCGCCGAGGTGGAACCAGGCGATCGGTACCACGCCGGATTCGATCGCGAGGACAAGGGCGATCCCGTGAAGATCCAGGAGTTCCTGGACGCCGAGCGGCAGGCGTGGCCGCGGAACCAGGGCGACCTCAACCGGATCGCCGAACGGATCGCGGCGGAGAACAACGGTGACTCGTCGGGCCGCCCGGGCCCGAAGGACGACGACCGCGCGAAGGCGAAGATCGCGGGCTACGAAGGCGACGCGTCGAAACTCACCGACCTGGCGGGGGTGAAGATCCAGTTCGACACGCTGGCCGACGTCTACAACGCGCTGAACGCGGTGATGGCCGATCCGGATCTCGAGATCGTCAGCTTCGACGACCGGTTCGCGAATCCGCAGGACAGCGGGTACCGCGATCTGCAGATGAACGTCCGGCTGCCGAACGGGCACGTCGCCGAACTGCGGCTGCACCTGAGGCACATCGACACCGTCTCGGCCTACGAACACGCTCTTTACGAGGTCCGCCGCGACTTCCCGACCTACAACCGGACACTGGACGAGAACAACAAGAAGAAGTTGTCCCCGGAACAGGCTCTGCTGGAAGCCGCCTTGATGGACCGGGTCCGGGAGAAGTTCATGGCCGGTCTCCGCAAGGGCCTGCCGCCTGAGGAGAACACGTGATCCAGACACCGTCCTTCTACACCTACTTCGGGAAGACCTACCGCATCGAGTCGACTCCCGACGGAGGCTTGACCGGCTACCTCCTCAACCCGCGCACCGGCGAGTTCGACGAGAAGCCGGAACACGTGCGCGAGGTCATGTGGGCGATGGCGAGTTCGGACATCAGCAAGGTGACCGAAGAGAAGTTCGTCCAGGAGACCGAGCGTGCCCGTGCGTACGAACTCAAAGGTGCCGGGCCGATCTTCGCGCTTTACGAGACCATCGACGGCCTGTACGCGCAGGCCAAGCGCGAAAACCGCCGCCTGCGGCCGGAGGAATCCGCCTTGATGCGGTCGCTGCGCAAGCGCACCTTCAAGATGTGGGAGGACGAGCTGGCCCGCCGCGCCGCCGGTGAGCCGCCGTCGTTCCGGGCGGAGCCGCGTTTCCCGGGATACGAACCACCGGAGGAAGGGGTCTCGGAATGAGCCCGCTCAGCCGGCCGGACCGGACGCGATGATTCACGTGGAACAACTCACTCCCGAAGAACAGCGCGGGCTGCTGGTCCAGATCGGCAGGCTCATCCTGGCGGGGATCACCGACCCCGCCCACGCCGCGGCCGCCGATTTCCGGCAGGCCGGGGAGCACTCCGAACTCGAGGGCCACAACCTCACGCCCGCTCCTGAGCTGAACGAGCTCTTCGGCAGGCTTCGCACCGGCATGTACACCGTCGGCCGGGGGACCTGGCTGCAGTCGCGGTTCACGCTCAGATCCGACGGCACCTTCGACTTCGACTTCACCCTGGACGACGAGCCGTCGTGGACCGGGGCGCCGGCGGCTTCGGCGTACCCGGACGAGCTGGCCGCGTTCCCGCGCGAGGACGAGCACATCCCTGACTGGTGGCGGCTGCGCGCGCAGCTGCCGTTGCGGGTCGAGTTCCGGCACGCCCGGATCGTCGACGCCTACACCGAGGGCAAGCCACCGGTGGTGGACAGACCGGAGCTCGACGAGTCCGAAGCGCCGCTGGTCGCGCAGTACCTGGAGCGCGAACCGGCGATCCTCTCCGGCAGCGGTCTCGGCAAGGACATCTTCTCCCCGGAGGCCGACGGAGACGTCCCGGAGAGCTACCACACCGACGGCACCTGGATCTGGCACGCGTCCGTCCCGCACTACCTGCGGAAGTACGGGATCCCGCCGGAGCCGGAGCTGGTCGAGCACATCCGCGGCCAGCGGTTCCAGCCGCCGTACGTCGAGCACCTCGTGCGGCGGACCGCGGAAGCGGATCTGCTCGGCAAGCCGCGGCCGAAGCCTGGCCGCTCCGACGTCAAGAAGACCGAAGGCGACATCGCCGCGGACCTGGAGACGTCGCCGAATCCGTCGTTGACCGACGAAGAGCTCCTGGTCGTGCTGGTCAGCAGGCTCGGCGAGCACGCCGTCTGGCCGGAGGCGTACCGCATCGGGGACCGCTCGGACGGCGCCTGGTGCCTCAACTTCACCGAGAAGGGCTGGGAGGTCGCGGCCTACTCGGGCGGTGCCCCGGCGTCACCGAAGTACTTCGACAAGCTCGAAGACGCCGCGCATCAGCTTCTCGGCGCCCTCCTACTGCATCCGGCGAGGATGACCGCCGGACACGAGACGCCGCTGGAGACCGCGAAGGAACTCGCCGACTGGCCGGTGCGGTCGGCGCCGGGTGAGCCTCCCCTCACCTTGCTCCGCAACAAGCGCGTCAGCCGGATGGTCGCCGGTACGGTCGTACTGCGGTTCGGCGAGGAAACCGGCAATCTGGTTCACCACGGAGGGGTACGGTTCGCCACGACGTCCCTGCCGCTGGAACGGGAGCGTGTCGGTGGGACCTACCGGCTGCGACGCCCGCTCCACGTGATCATCGGTGTCACCGTCCCTTGGGCGAACATGCCCGGCGGGGCGGTGGCCTACGTGCTCCCGAGGACCATCGCCGAGCACGTGTCCGACGGCAGCCTGGAGAGGATCGAGTAGGTGGAATCGGCGGAAGCGGTAGCCAAGGTCGAAGAGTGGCTGCGCGCGGTCCACGGTCCGGACGTGTCCGAACCGGGCGGCGCCGGCCTGCGCGTCGACCACGAAAAGGTCCTGCGCATCCCCGAGGGCTGGTCGGTCCCGTACAACACGATCGCCTACCTCGACGAGGGTCATGCCGAGAAGGAGATCTTCCCGCCGCCGTCGGTGATCGTCCGCGAACCGGACGGCGAACTGCGCCAGGCGCATCCGCAGCCCGGCGGGCTCAGCGTCCCTGTCGCGTTCCCCGGCCAGGAGGCGTGGCGCGAGGTCGTCGACCCCGAGTACGCGAAGGCCGGGCTCGGTGACCTCGGTGTCCCTCCGCCGGTCGTCGCGGGCTGGGTCAAGGTCAACGCGGAAGGCGTGCAGACCGGGGAAGAGCGCGAGAACCCCGAGTACCGGGCCGGTCCGGTCCGCCGTGGCTACCCGAAGCCGGAGAACAAGCTCGAAACGCTGCTGTCGTTCGCCAGCGTCGGCTGGCTGACCAGGGAACAGCTGCTCATCGGGCTGCTGCGCTGCGAGGTCCACGTCCCGCTCGACCTGGCGTCGGGCAAGACGGAGCGGTTCTACTTCAACGAGGAACGCGCCGAGCTGCGGGTGTTCAGCTCGACCAGGAACCTCCCGTCCCGCGAGCACGGGTACTGGAAGGTCGACATCGCGACCCTGGCCGGGTATGAGAGCCCGCCGAACCTCGTGATCAACGGCGGGCCCGCGACGTTCGAGGACGTCAGCGGCGCCGAACTCGCCAAGACCGCGGCGAAGTTCCCTCGCCGGGACGTCTCCGTCGACGTCAACGAACGCTGCCCCGAGGCGGATCCGGAACTGGAGACCCTCGCCGCCGACACCGCCGCGAAGATGGGCCTGTCCGATCCGGTGAAGGCGCCGCTGGCCGCCGCCGAACGGGCCCGCCGCCGCGGCTTCGAACTGACCGCCGAGGAATGCCAGAAGACCGTCCTCGGCCAGTCGTGGCTGGCCCGGCTCAAGCGGCCGGAGCCGCCGCGAAGCCGTCCGAACGACCTTCGGGCGAACGGGCTGGCTCCGGGATACGACGACGAAGGACAGATCGAGCCGCGCCTCGACACCTTCGGCAAGTACTTCGACCGGGACCGCTCCAGCTCGCGCTACGGCTGGCAGCGCGTCACGGGCGCCTTCGTGGGCTTCGCGCTCGGCGAGGCGCTCGGGGCGGCCGTCGACCGGATGCGGCTCGACGAGATCCACAACACCTACGGCCCGGACGGGGTCACCGACCTGCCGGTCGCGTTCGACCTGCCCGGCCGGATCGGGCCGCTCACCCAGCGGCTGCTGTTCTACACCGAGGCCGTGATCCGCAGCCCGCATCGCGAACAGCCGGAGAACCGCGACGCCGAAAAGGCGCTCGGCACGGTCGCCCGCAACTCGCTGATGCGCTGGCTGCACACCCAGGGCGCACCGCTGGACAACGCCGACGGCTGGCTCGTGAAGGTGCCGGAACTCCGCGTCCGCCGCACCCCCGACGACGCCGAACTGAACGCCTTCCACGCGCTGGCCACAGTCTCGCCGACGGCGATGCCGATGAGCGGGCCCGACGCGCTGGTCGCGGCGCTGCCGGCGGCGATGACCGCGGCAGGACCGGGGACAGCGATGAGCGGCGGCGTCCGCCAGGCGGTGCGCGACCTCGTCTCGGTCACCCATCCCGGGGAAATCGACGTCGAAGCGGCGACCTATCTGACCTGGCTGTTCGAACCCGCGCTGACCTCGGAGGCGTTCAGCTACCCGGTCTGGAACATCTCCCGGGAGATCTTCAGCGAGCAGAACCCGCACCAGCGCGGACCGGTCTGGGCCGATCTCAAGGCGATGGTCGCGGAATCGGTGCCGTTCTTCGGCAAGCACGGCCTGCCGGATCTGCGGGTGCCGGAGCTGATCGGCGACGGCAAGGGCACGCTTTCGGTGCTGGGCCGCGCGTTCGCGGCGCTGTCCGGCTTCGAGAACTACCCGGAGCAGGCGCTGCTGCGGGCGGTCAACCACTCGGGCCGCAGCGCGATCACCGGCGCCGTCGCCGGTGCCCTGCTCGGCGCCCGCACCGGCATCCCCGGTCTGCCGCAGAAGTGGGTCGACCAGCTGGAACTGCGCTACCTGGTGGAGAACATCGCCACCGACGCCTTCTGGCACTTCGACCGCCATTCGGCGCTGCACGAGGTCGACGGCTGGGACCGGCGGTATCCCCGCTGGTGACTGGAATGGGGACGATGAACGAAGAGGAAGCCGTCAGCCGCGTCGAGGAATGGCTGGCGGACAAGGGCGGGGAGGGGACCGGCGCGCTGCGGGTCCGCCGCGAGTACGTCGCGCGCGCGACCGACGGCTGGAACGTCACCTACAACACCGTCGGCTGGCTCGACGGGACCGATCCCGGCGCGGGCCTGTTCCCCAGCCCGGTCGCCTTCGTCCCGGACGACGGCGGTGAGATCCGGCTCGACCTGGAGCTGATGGCGGTCTCGGCGGCCGGCGGGGACAACGACGACGCGTTCACCCGGTGGACCGAGGTCGCCGATCCCGAATTCGACCCGGCCGCGGTCCCCGGACTGCCCGTGCCGAAGGCGGCGATCCTGCGCTGGGAGCAGCACACGCTCTACGGCGAGCCGACCGGTGCGGTCCGCGTGAACCCGGATCACCGGCCGGGGCCGCGGTTCTCCGGCCGCCCGGCGCCGGAAAGCGCGGTCGAGACGCTTCTGGGCTACCTCCGCGTCGAGTGGATCACGCCGGAGGAGTTCGTCCACTGGATGCTGGACCTCGACGTCCTGGCCCCGGCGAAGGACGGCCACCTGCAGGTGCGTCTCCTCGGCGACGCGGGCGCGCGGTTCGTCGTCTACACGTCCGAAGCGCAGATCCCGTCCGAGTACACGATGTGGCTGCGGATCCAGCCCCGGGTGCTCCTGCGACGGCCCGAGGACAACCGCGGCGTCGGCCTGCTGGTCAACCCCGGCCGTCCGGAGACCTTCAACGTCTACCCGGAGACGCTGCGGCAGGTCGCCGACCTCGACCTCCCCGCGGGTACCGAACGCCCCGAGTCCGTCGAGCGTCCCGCGTACCTCGACGAGGCCTACGCGGAGGCGTTCAAAGCCCTTCAGGAGGAGTACGGCCCGGATCTCGGCTCGGCCGTCGCGAACCTGTCGGATCTCGTCGGCCAGGCCAGGGACAACGGCTACCCCCTGAGCACCGACGAGCTCGTCCGCTACACCCGGAGCGCGACGCTGGCGTTCAAACGCTCCCGGGCGAAGTACAGCGGCCGTCCGCTGCCGGAAATGCCCGAAGACCTCTTCGCCACCGGCCTGGTGACGCACTTCTACGACGACGGCGAACCGCGCCCGGCCGCCTGGACCTTCGGGAAGTTCCACAACCCGACGATCCCTGTCGGCAGCTTCGCGTACCCGCGGCTTCTCGGCGCATACGTCGGCTTCGCGCTCGGAGACGCGCTCGGCTCGGGCGCGGATCCCGCCGACGGCCTGCCGATGGGCGGGCTGACCCGGCAGCTGCTGTTCCACACCGAGTCGGTGATCCGCGGGCTGGACGCGGCTCCGGACAAGCCCGAGATCCCCGCGTCGCTGCCCGCGGGCGGACGGCCGGACGGCTGGGTCGCCAAGGCCACCGCGTCCGCCGGGCCGGCACCGGCGGAGTTCTCGGCCATGCTGGCGACGGCGCTCGCCGCGACGGTGACCGGCGGGGCACAAGGGCTTGCCGACAGCACCTTCTACGCGATGAAGGTGGTCCGGGAGCTGGTCGGTTCCGCTGCGGGCCACGAGGTCGTCCACGGCGCCGAACTGCTGGTGAACCTGTTCCGCGCGCAGCTGGCGGCCCGGAACGGCGAACCGGCGGTCGCGAACTTCCTCGAAGGCTTCGCCGAGTACAGCGGCGAGGTCGGCGACCTGGTCAAGACCGTGCTCGACCTCCGGAACGACATCGACGGGAACGACGTCGAACAGTTCGACAGCATCGGGGACGGCCGGACGCCGCTTTCGGTACTGGGCAGGGCGCTGTTCGCCGCCGCCAAACGGGGCCACGACGCCGAGGCCGCGCTGGCGCTGGCCGCTCGCGGCGGCTCGGTGACGGCGGCGCTGACCGGGGCGATGGTGGGCGCCAGGCTCACCGTGCCCGGTCTGCCGGAGTCCTGGCTCGCCGCGTACCCCGGCCTCGGTGCCGTCGACGCCATGGCGGGCGACGCCTATTACTACTTCAACCGGTTCGGCCTGACCCGCGAGCCCGAGGAGCGGCGGCGCTGGGACGCGGAACGGTATCCACGAGGAGATCAGTAGAGAAATGCGCGAATGGCTTCAGGAACCGGCGACCAGGTCGCGGCTGCGCGGCAGCCTGTTCGCCGGGGCGATCGGTGACGCGCTCGGCGCGAAGACCGAGTTCGACTCGATCGCCCGCATCCGAGAGATCGCCGGACCCGACGGCATCACCGACCTCATCCCCGCGTACGGCGGGGTCGGGCGGATCACCGACGACACCCAGATGACGCTGTTCACCCTGGAAGGCCTGATCAGGGCCCATGCCACCACCCAGCGGGAGCAAGGGACCTTTGCTACCGCCGCTACCGTGCCCGTCGAGCAGTCGCTCCAGCTGGCCTACCAGCGCTGGCTGCACACCCAGGGCGTCTCGTGGGAGCGGGCACGCGGCCCGGAGAACACGAGCGTGGAGCCCGACGGCTGGCTGATCACGAACCGCGAGCTGTTCAGCCGTCGCGCGCCCGGTCTCACCTGTTTCAGCGAGCTGGAGGCGTACGGCAAGACCGGCGTACGGGCCGGCATGGACAAGCCGGTGAACAACTCGAAGGGCTGCGGCGGGGTCATGCGCGCGGCGCCGGTCGCGCTGTGGTCGGACGACCTCGCCGAGGTGTTCCGGCTCGGCGCCGAGAGCGCGGCGCTGACCCATGGTCACCCGAGCGGGTATCTCTCGTCGGGTGCTTTCGCGGTGATCGTGCGCGAACTGCTGACCGGGAAACCGCTGCTCGACGCCGTCGCGACCGCCCGTGCCGAACTGGAGAAGTACCAGGGGCACGAAGAGCAGAGCGTCGCGCTGGACCAGGCGCTCGCGCTGGCCCGCGAAGGTGCCCCGACGCCGGAGAAGCTCGAAACGCTCGGCCAGGGGAACATCGGCGAAACCGCGCTCTCCATGTCGGTTTACGTCGCCCTGACCACCACGGACGTGAACGCCGCGCTGCTCGCGTCGGTGAACCACAGCGGTGACAGCGACTCGACGGGCTCGGTCTGCGGGAACCTCGTCGGCGCGATGTACGGCGAGGAAGAGCTCAACACGGACTGGCTCGTGAAGCTGGAACTGGCCGAGGTCATCGGAGGGCTGGCGGACGACGCGCTCGCGGAGTTCGGCGGGAACGCCCCGGGTGACGACCGGTGGTACGTCCGGTATCCGGCCCACTAGATTGACCCCCGGCTTGGGGAACTTGGGGAGGGGACACAAAGTGCGTTACCGGGTTCAAGCGGCGGAGCGGCCGGATGGCCTGTACGCCGTATGGGGGGAAACCGTCTTCGCGGCCCAGCGGTCGACCGAAGACGGCACGCTGCTGCTCATCGCGCCGCCGGGGGAAGCGGCGCCCGAGGGGTTCGACCGCGACTGGAACGGGCGGCCTGCCCGCGTGGTGCTGAACGGCGAGGTCGGCGCGACCTTCAGCCTGCAGTCACACGGCCGGTTCGACGACGAGCACTTCCAGATCGCGCCGCACACCGGCGGCGGCGAACTGACCTTGCGCTGGGCGGGTGAGGACGCGGCCCGCGCGGCCGAGCTGGGTCTGACGGACTTCTCGACCACGGCCTCGCCGTCGCGGCTGACGGCGTTGTGGCAGACCAGGCACGACTTCGTCGAGACGCCGGAAGCCCGGCCGGAGATCGGCACGGGTGATCAGCCCCCGCTGCTGCGCGCCATCGGCCGGACGCTGCTGCGCGTGCTGCCGGAGGGCTGGCAGCGGGTCGGCGCGCAGTTCCGGCAGGTCGGCGACTACGCCGAGCTCGAAGTCCGCTCGGTCGGCGACGAGGGCAACGGCCCGGTGTCGGTGTCCATCGCGGCCCCGCCGGAGCTCGGGTCGCTCTTCGCGCGGCTGCGCGCGGCGATGCACCAGCCCGAGACAGGCACCTGGTTCCAGGGCACCTTCACGCTGGACGCGGAATCGCATTTCGACTTCGACTTCGACGCCGATCAGGAACCGACCTGGCGGATCGCGCCGAACGAGGGCGGCAAGCCGTCGCCGCGCGCGTACGCGACCGAACTCGCGATCTTCCCGCGCGACCAGAAGCACGTCCCTGCCTGGCTCTCGGCCAAGGCGGGCCTGCCGCTGGACGTGGCTTTCCGGCACGCGAAGGTCACCGACGCGCACAACGAGGGCGAACGACCGGTCGTCAACCGGCCGCAGGTGCCACCGGACCAGGTCCGCGGCGTGCTGGACTACCTCTTCCGCTCGCCGGTGGTGCTGTCCCGGCCGGGTCCGCAGCCCGACATCTTCACCCCGAACGGCCCGCCGGACGTGCCGAACGCCTTCCACACCGACGGCGTCTGGATCTGGCCCGCGGCCGTCCCGCACTACCTGCGGAAGTACGGGGTGCCGCCGGAGCCGGAACTGGTCGAGCACATCCGGGCCGCCGGATTCCGCCCGCCGCTGGTCGGCGAGCTGGTGCGGGCGACCGCCGAGGCGGAGATCACCGGCAAACCGCGGCCGACGCAGACCGCCGCGGACCTGCCGGACGAAAGCGCCCGCACCCGCGTCGAACGCGACGGCGAGCCGGCCCGCGACATCCGCGCCTCCGAGGTGCTGGAGGTCCTGTACCAGCGGCTGGCCGAGCACGGGGTGGCGCCGTCGGCGTACCGGATCGGCGCGAACGCGGTGCCGGAACCGGGCCTCTGGACGTTGCGCCGCGCCGAAAACGGCTGGGAAGTGTCGCGTCCGCCGACGGACGAGCCGGTGGCGTTCGCCAAACTCGAAGAGGCGGCGCGGTTCTTCCTCGGCACCCTGCTGCTGTACCCGGCACGGGCCGCGGTGGGCGCGAGCGAGGAGGCCGACAACCCGGCCGACTGGCCGATCCTGCCGCTGCGCGGCGAGCCGCCGCTGAACTTCTTCCGCCGCAAACGCATCGTCGTGCTGCCGGCGGGCACCACGGTGCAGCGGTTCGGGAACGAGACCGGCAACCTCGTGCACGCCGAACCGGCGCGGTTCGTCGAGACGTCGCTCGCCGCGGACCGCGAACGGGAACGCCGCCTGTACCGCGTCCTGCGGCCGCTGCGCGTGGTCACCGGCGTCACCACGCCGTGGAACGGGACGCCGGGCGGGGCCGTGGCCTACGTGCTGCCCCGGCCGATCGCTCAGCATCTCGAATCCGGCGCGCTCTCCCGCGTCCAGTAATCCGCGTTTCGTCCTCTGGATGCGGTCCTTGCACACGCGACTACCGCATCCAGAGGACGAAATGCCGGGCGCGGGAACTCAGGACGCCGTGATGAGCACGGCCGGAGACCACCAGTAGTCCGCCAGCGGCTCGATCCGGATGCCGGTGAAACCCGCCTCCTTCAGCTGCGAGGCCCAGTCTGTCGCGGGCTGCTCCCAGTTCGTCCGGTCCGCGCCCGGTTTGACCAGGCCCAGCAGGATCGGCAGCAGGAATCCCTGCGCCACCAGCGACGCCCCCTTGCCGTACTCCGAGATCCCGCGTTCGTAGCGCGTGACCAGGGAGAGCAGGTACTCGTCGGAGTCTTCGTCGTACTCGGGCACGTCGAATTCGGCGATCACCAGGCAGGACGTGCGGGGTCGGAGCGCCCGCAGCACCTCGGTGCGCTCGGCGGTCGGGATGGACTGGAGCGCGAAGGTCGACTGCGTCAGCTGCCACTGCCTGTCGTCTTCGCGGGCGAGGAACTCCTGCGCGGTGGCGTCCCAGGTGTGCAGGCCGTGAGTGCCGTCGAGGTGCTTACGCGTCTCCGCGAGCAGCGCGCTCGACGGCTCGACCAGGTCGATCCGGCCGGGCTGCCGGTCTGCCTGTTCGAGGGCGGGGACGACGGCGAGCCCGTCGCCGCAGCCGAGGTCGAGCAGGGAACCGACGCTGCCGTAGCGCCGGGCGAGCATGACGCTGAGCTGCCGGTAGAGCTTGACGTTCCCGCCGCCGCGGATGAACGCGGTGAACGCGGCGGGCTGGTCGTAGACATCTCCGCCACCGCCTTCGGTCAGGTATCGGTGAAGTTCGATGCCGAGCGTGGATCCGGCACGCTCGGCGAGGTCCGCTGCCTTGGCCTGGTCACCGTCGCGGTACGCGATGAGCGCTTTGGCCAGGACGTCCGTTTTCTTCATGTTCTCCTGTTTACCGTCAGAAGGGCACCCAGAGGGTGACTCTGGTGCCATTGCCCGGAGCCGACTCCACCCTGGCCGTCCCGCCGACCTCGTTCAGCCGGGCGGTGATGGACTCGCTGATCCCGAAACCGGCGGGCCGGGTGTCGAGGCTGAACCCGGCGCCGTGATCGCGGGTGATCACCGCGACGCCGCCTTCCTGCTCCTCGACGCGCACGACGACCTTGTCCGTCCCGGCGTGTTTGAGGGTGTTGCGCAGGGACTCGCGGACGGCGTCGCGGATGGCGATCTGCCGGACCTCCGAGAGGGTGTCGTCGTCGAGTTCGGCGATCACGAGCTGGGCGCGCAGGCCGTCACGGGCCATCTCGGCCGCCAGCGACGCGAGCTTCTCGCCCAGCGGCCGAGACCCGGCCTCGGACCGATCCGATGCCTCGTTCTCGATCGTCTGCCGCAGTTCCATCGATTGCGCCCGCGCCAGCCGCTGCACCTCGGCCAGCCGCGTGGCCGGGTCGCCCTTGTTGGCCAGGGCGATCGCTTCGAGGGTCTGCAGCACGGAGTCGTGCAGCATCCGGTGCTGGCGGGCGCGTTCGGCGATCCGGCCGTTGCGGATGCCGTACGCGAGGGCCAGCCGGGTGCCGAGCCCGATCAGGACGAGGGCGCCGCTCGCGGTGAAGAGGACGCCGAGGATCGAGGGGAAGGTGGCCATCGCGTCGCCGGGCGCGGCGTGGCCGGTGCCGAACAGGGACGCGAGCATCCGCACCGGGAAGCTGACGACAGCCAGCGCCGCGGCGGCGGGCATGCCCAGCGCCAGTGCCAGCAGCGCGACCTCGCCGAGCAGATGTTTGCCGGGCACCGCCATCGCCTCGGTGAACACCGAAGCGGGCACGAGCGCGCCGATGGCCAGCGGCGCGAGCAGGGTGAACGCGAGGTCGAGGGCCAGCAGCCGGACGGCGTGCTGCGGGCGGAACGGCGCCGAGCGCAGCATCCACCGGATCCCGTACAGCGAGAGCGAGACCGACCCGAGGGCCACCAGCCCGACCGGCCCGATCCCGACCATGCCGTGCGTGGAGACGTAGACGCCGAACACGCCGGGCACCGCGAAGAGCCGGTAGACCAACGGGACGAGCGCGACATAACGGGCGGCTCTGAGCAGCAGATTGTCGCGATGGGCCGTGTCGATGGGACCCGACATCTGCTGGATGCGCCGCAACGCCCGCATCGGGGTCGGGTCGCCGACCTCGTCGGACAACTCGCTCGTCGCCGTCGCCAGCGCGGGCGCGCCACGACGCAGCAACGTCACCAGAAAACTGGGCGGCCGCTTCGCCATGGATTTTCCCCCTGCCCGGAGCACCGGCAGGAGTATCTCCGGTTACGCCACATGGATCCAGAGACCAACGGTGTTTATCTCAGCTGATGACGTGAAAATCCGTGACGAAACGGGCGACTTGGCCGTTCGCCGCGTAGCCGATCCAGGTCGGATAGCTACCGTCACCCCAGCCGGAGCCGAAGGCGGCCACGTTCAGGCCGCTGACCGGATCGCGCACGAGCGCCGCCTCCGGGCCGTCGAGCGCCTTGATCAGCGGGCCCTCCAGATCCTCGCCGACGAGACGGCACAGCGCCGGGACAGCGTCCGCGTCGACGAACGCGCCGAGCCCGGCGTCGACGCCGTACCCGTAGAACTCGTTCGGCCCCAGTTTCGCGGGATCTTCGTCTTTGACCAGCGCGAGTTCCCACCGGAGCACCGGCTCCGGCCGAATCGTCAGCCGGGCCGCGGCGACCCGTCGATGCTCGGAACCCGCGAACCGGACCTTCGCCACGGAAACCGGGTACTCGCCCGGCGGCACCCGGACGAGAAAAGGCACCGGCGGCCGGGAGAGGTCGTTGATGGTGGTCGGATCGGCGGCGCGTCGCACGAGGCCTTCTCGGGCGCCGGCGCCGCGACCGGGCGACCGGAGAACACGGCGATCCCGGCGCAGATCGCGACCAAGGCCGCCACCACCAGCGCGATGGCGATTTTCGCTCTTGCCCCCATGAGCGGAACGCTAGCCGCCGATGCCGTTCTCGGCGGCCCATTTCTTCAACTCGGCCACCGCGTCGTCGTGCTCCAGCGGACCGCGGTCGAGCCGCAGTTCCTTCAGGTGCTTCCACGCCTTGCCGACGTCCGGCCCCGGCTTGAGCCCGAGGATCCGCATGATCTCTTCGCCGTTGAGGTCCGGCCGGACCCGGTCGAGGTCCTCCTGCGCCTGCAGCGCTTCGATCCGCCGCTCGAGGTCGTCGTAGGTCGCCTGCAGCGCGGCCGCCTTCTTGCGGTTGCGCGTGGTGCAGTCGGCGCGCACAAGCTTGTGCAGCCGGGGCAGCAGGTCGCCGGCGTCGGTGATGTAGCGCCGCACCGCCGAATCCGTCCACTCGCCCTTGCCGTACCCGTGGAACCGCAGGTGCAGGAACACGAGCTGGCTGACGTCCTGGATGATCTCCTTCGAGAACTTCAGGGCGCGCAAACGTTTGCGGGCCATCTTCGCGCCGACGACCTCGTGGTGGTGGAAGCTCACGCCGCCACCGGACTGGAACTCGCGCGTCGCGGGCTTGCCGACGTCGTGCAGGAGCGCCGCGAGCCGCAGGATCAGATCCGGCTCGGAGGTCGGTTCGTGCGAGGACTCCAGGTCGATCGCCTGCGCGAGCACGGTCAGCGAGTGCTGGTAGACGTCCTTGTGCTGGTGGTGCTCGTCGATCGCCAGCCGCATGCCGGGCACCTCGGGCAGCACGCGGTCGGCGAGGCGGGTGTCCACCAGCAGCTCGATACCGGGCCGGGGGTCGTCCGCCAGCAGCAGCTTCGACAGCTCGGCCTGGACGCGCTCGGCGGTGATCCGGTCGATCTCCTCGGCCATCGACGTCATCGCGTCGATCACCCGCGGCGCCGCGATGAACCCGAGCTGCGCGGAGAACCGCGCGGCCCGCAGCATGCGCAGCGGGTCGTCGGCGAAGGACTCCTGCGGGGTCGCGGGCGTGTCGAGCACCTGGTCCCGCAGCGCCTGGAGTCCGTCGTACGGGTCGACGAAGGTCTGGTTCGCCAGGTCGATCGCCATCGCGTTGACCGTGAAGTCGCGGCGGAGCAGATCGCCCTCGATGCTGTCGCCGAAGGTGACCTCGGGATTGCGGCCGACGCGGTCGTAGCTGTCGGCGCGGAACGTGGTGATCTCCAGGGTCATGCCCTGCTTCGTCACACCGACCGTGCCGAACGCGATGCCGACGTCCCACACCGCGTCGCCCCAGGCGCTGACGATCTTGAGCACCTGGTCCGGCCGCGCGTCCGTGGTGAAGTCGAGATCGCTCGACAACCTGTCGAGCATCATGTCGCGGACGCTTCCGCCGACCAGGTACAGGCTGTACCCCGCCTTCGCGAAGAGCTTCGCGAGCTCGTCCGCCAGCGGGGAGATGCGCATCAGCTCCGTCACAGCGTTCTGCATCGCAGTGCTCTTCCCCGCAATCGCCTGCCCGGCGACCACCTTGTTCACGACAATCCCACCACGATTTGGATGTACTTACCGAGACACTTACTACGACCCGGCCCAACACGGGCACGGAGAGCCAGCGTACCCGTACCGCCGTTTGCTCTAGCATCGCAGCATGTCTGGATCAGCCGGCGCCTCGAAGCCGGGCCGCCGGCGCAGGCGAAGGCGGGGAAGGCGGCTGACCACGGTCGACGAAACCTCGGCCGGTGGTCTCGTCGTCGACGTGGAACGGGCGAACGCCGCGCTGATCGGGCGGCTCGACCGGCACGGCAGACTGTTGTGGTCGCTGCCCAAGGGCCACATCGAGGACGGTGAGACGGTGGAGCAGACCGCGATGCGCGAGGTGAAAGAGGAGACCGGCATCTCCGCGCGGGTCCTCGAGCCCCTCGGCACCATCGACTACTGGTTCGTGGCCGAACGACGGCGAGTGCACAAGACGGTGCACCATTTCATCCTGGAAGCCACCGGCGGCGAACTCTCGGACGAAGATGTCGAGGTGACCGAAGTCGCCTGGGTGCCGCTCGCCGATCTTGAGACCACCCTCGCCTACTCCGACGAGCGCAAGCTGGTCCGGAAGGCCAAAGAACTCTTCGCGCAACAGCACACCGCCGAGGGAGCACCTGAGTGAAGCGGCTTGCCGCCACTGTCCTGTCGATCCTGTTCCTGGCCCTGCCCGCGTTGTTCGGCGCGGTCGCGCAAGCGCAGGAACAGCCCCGGCTGCGCGTGGACCTCGACCCGCTGAACCCCCGCGTGGTCACCACGACCTCGACTTCGCTCACCGTCACCGGCCGCGTCACCAACATCGGTGACCGGCCGATCCGCAAGCTGAGCGTCCGGCTGCAACAGGGCACCCGGCTGCAGAGCGAGCAGCAGATCGGCGACGTGCTCGCCGGCGGCAAGTTCAAGGACCAGTCGGCGACCGAGTTCGTCGACCTCGAACCGGACGCACTGGAAGCGGGCCAGAGCGCGACGCTGAACCTGGTCGTCCCGCTCGGCCAGCCCTCGAAGCTCCAGTTCTCGAAGCCCGGCGTGTACCCGCTGCTGGTCAACGTCAACGGCACCCCGGAGTCCGGCGGCCCGGAACGGCTCGCGGCGGTCAGCCTGCTGATGCCGGTGCTCGGCCTCCCCGGCAGGGCACCCGCGTCGCGTCCGACGTCGCCGCCGTCGGCGAGCCTGCTGTGGCCGATCTCGAACAGCACCGTGCACGTCGTGTCGTCGCCGCTCGGCGGCCCGCTGACACTGGCGGACGAGCGGCTGGCGGGTGAGCTGGCCGCGGGCGGGCGGCTGGACTCGCTGGTCGCGGCGGCCCGCGCGGCCGAAGCCGACACGAAGGTCTCGTCGTCGTTGTGCCTGGCCATCGACCCCGACCTGATCGCGACCGTGGACGGGATGACCCGCGGCTACCAGGTCGTCACCGGCGGCGGGCCGGTGCCCGGCACGGGTGTCGAGACCGCGAAAAGCTGGCTCGGCCAGCTGAAGGCGCTGGTCGCGGGCCGGTGCGTGGTCACCCTCCCGTTCGCCGACGCCGACCTCTCCGCGCTGACGAAGGTCCGCGCGGGCGACGCCACCGACACCGCGCTCCTGGCCGGCGCGCTCGGCGGCGCGTCGACGATCAAGAACCTGCTCGGCATCCAGCCCCAGGACGGCGTGCTCTGGCCCGGCGGCATCCTCGACTCGCAGACCCTCGAAGCGATCGGCAAGGCGGGCGTCAAGACCGTGCTGACCGATTCGGGCGGGCTCCAGTCCGAATCCCCGATTTCGGGCGGGGTCTCGCTCGAAGGGACGGGCATCCGCGCGCAGCCGGTCGACACGCTGATCTCGTCCGCGCTGAACGGCTCGGGATCCACCCAGAACGGGCTCGGCGCGATCGCCTTCCGGGCCGGGCTCGGGCAGACCGAGGGGCAGGGGCGCTCGCGGCTGCTGATCGCGCCGCCGCGGCACTGGACCGCGACAGGCCCCGAACTCACCACGTTCCTGCAGCGGATGGGCGACTTCTACGCCGCCGGTCTCGCCAAGTCGGCACCGTTGCCCGACCTGCTCGGCGAAAGCCCGTCCGGGACGGCGTCGATCGGCTACGACCCGCAGGACCTGACGGCCGCGACCAGCGGCGACGTCACCGCGAAGATGTCCCAGATCGACAACGAGACGCTGGGCCTGTCGTCGGCGATGACGATGGACTCCACCAAACGAGTGAACCCGGCCGACGTGATCGCCCCCGTCCGGCTCGCCCTCATCCGGGCCGCCTCGACCTCGTGGCGCGGCGCGGACGCCTCGATCGCCACCGGCAACGCCCGCGGCGACCTCGAAGCGATCCGCAGCCAGGTCACCGTGGAGCGGCCGAAGCAGACGATCGCGCTGGCGTCCGGCGCGTCGCCGCTGCCCGCGTACATCACCAACGGCCTGCCGGTCGGCATCAACGTCCGCACCGTGCTGAAGAACAACGTGGGCCTGCGCCCCACCGGCGCGGTCCCGGAGCGGACCGTCCCGGCCAACGGCGCCGTCAACCAGCTGCTGCCGGTAGAGGCGCTTCGAGCAGGCCGGTTCAGCGTCGACGTGTCCTTGACCACGCCCGACGGGACGAAACTCGGCACCGACGCGCGGTTCGAGCTGACCTCGACGGAGTACGGCGCGATCACCATCATCATCACCGTGACCGCGGCGGGCGCGCTGCTGCTGCTCTCCTCCCGCCGGATCTACCGGAGAATCAAGGATTCACGGGCCGATCGGGGATGCGAAACCACCCCGCGTGTGACCGAGGACGCACAGGTTTAAGTGTTTCCGGCCTTCGCCGATTACCCTGGGTCGAACGATGCCGCCGGGCATCACGTAGTCGAGCACCGAGGATTGGGCGCACGTTGGAAAGAGAGCCGGGTGTACCGCCCGAGCGTGCAGGCCGTCCCCGGCGCGAAGGTACTCCTCCACCGCCCCGTCGCACCGACGGTCCGGCGCGCCGTCCGGAGCGTTCGGGACGCCCGGAACGCCGTCAGCCGCCCCCGCAGCAGCCCCCGCCCGAACGCGGTGAGCGCCCACGGCGGGCGGTGCCGCCGCCGCCTCAGCAGCCTGCCGACGGCCGTCGGCAGCGGGCCGCGGGCCGTCCCGACGACGAGACACGGCGGCTGAGGGCACCCCAGAAACCGCCACCCGGCCAGGTGCCGCCCCGGCAGGGTCCGTCTCCGACGCCGCCTCCGCCGACCCGGCGTCAGCAGGTTCCGCCGCCGCAGGGCCAGCCGCTGCCGCAGCCGTCGCAGAATCCGCCGCCGAACGCGCCGCCACGCCGTCCGACGGCGCCGCAGGCGCCGACAGCGCTCAATCAGACGCCGCCCCCGCCGCATCGCGGGCGCCGCCAGCCGCCACCGGTCCGCCCGTGGCAGGTCGACCGGCCCGACGAAGCCGACGCGACGCGGTTCATCCCGCGCACCCCCGGCGTCCCGATGGGCTCCCGCTGGCCGGTCGCCGACCCCGACGTCCTCCGCCCGTACGACCAGCTCGCCACGCAGGTCATGCCTGCGATCAAGGACGCGCCGCTGGTCAAACCGCGGCCGGGGGAGACAGGCGAACAAGACGTCGCCGCCCCGGCGCAGGCGCCGTCCATCGCGAAGTCCAGCGGCCGGATGGCGATCGCCTCGCTGATCAGCCGCATCACCGGCTTCGCGTGGAAGCTGCTGCTGGTCGCGGCCATCGGCGCCAAGGTCGAAAACGACTCGTTCAACGTCGCCAACACGATGCCGAACATCATCTTCGAACTGCTGATGGGCGGCGTGCTGTCCAGTCTCGTAGTCCCGCTGCTCGTGCGGTCGCAGGACGACAAGGACGGCGGCGAGGCCTACACCCAGCGGCTGGTGACGGTGGCGGGCACGCTGCTCATCGCCGGAACGGCGCTCGCGGTCTTCGCCGCGCCGCTGATCACCAAGCTCTACGTCGACGACAAGGGGCAGGCGAACCCCGACCTGGTCACCGCGTTCGCGTACCTGCTGCTGCCGCAGATCTTCTTCTACGGCGTGTTCGCCCTGCTCTCGGCGATCCTGAACGCGAAGCACATCTTCGGCCCGACGGCCTGGGCGCCGGTGATCAACAACCTGGTCGTCATCTTCACGATCCTCGTCGTGTGGATCATGCCGGGGGACATCGCCACGAACCCCGTGTCGATCACCGACCCGAAGGTGCTGACGCTGGGCCTCGGCGTGACGGCGGGCATCGTGGCGCAGTCGATCCTGCTGATCCCGCCGCTGCTGCGGTCGGGGTTCAAGTTCAAATGGCGCTGGGGCATCGACAAGCGCATGAAGGAGTTCGGCGGACTCGCGCTGTGGACCGTCGGCTACGTCGCGGTCAGCCAGGTGGGCTACACGATCACGACCCGAGTCCTGACCAGCGGTTCGGAAGGCGGCGTCACCGCGTACAGCAACGCGTGGCTGCTCTTCCAGCTGCCGTACGGCGTCATCGGCGTGTCGCTGCTGACCGCGATCATGCCGAGGATGAGCCGCGCGGCCGCGGACGGCGACCACAAGAAGCTGATCGGCGACCTCTCGTACGCCTCCCGGATCTCGACGGTGACACTCCTGCCGATCTCCGCGGTGATGACCGTGGTGGGCAGTTCGGTCGGGATCGCCCTGTTCACCTTGGGCAAGGGCAAGCCCGAGGACGCGGCCCGGCTGGGCGAGGCGCTGGCCATCTCCGCGTTCGCGCTGCTGCCGTACGCGCTGGTCATGCTGCAGATGCGGGTGTTCTACGCGATGAAGGACGCGCGGACGCCGGTGCTGATCATGATCGTGATGACCGTGGTCAAGGTGCCGCTGCTGTACCTGTGCCCCGCGCTGCTGTCGCCGGACAACATCGTGCTCGGCGTGATGATGGTCAACGGCCTCACCTTCGTCGTCGGCGCGATCCTCGGTCAGGTCTGGCTGTGGGTGACCCTCGGCAACCTCCGGAGCAAGCGGATTCTCGGAGTGATCCTCTTCACGGTCGTCGCGAGCGTGCTCGGGGTCGGCGCGGCGTGGCTCGCCGGGCAGGTCGTCCCTGACTCGTTCGGGCCTACTTTCCATGCCTGGGTGAAACTTCTGCTGCAGACGATGGTCGGGATCGTGGTCTCGTTCGGCGTGCTCATGGCCCTGAAGGTCGAGGAATTGAAGCCCGCCACGACGAGGATCACCCGGTTGATCAAGCGCCGATAACGATTCACGCACGGATGGCCCGCGTTCACGCGTCGTATTCTGGGTACCCTCGGGGCGGGAGCTACGCGGGAGAGTGCGGTGGATACGAGACGGAGCGAACAGGCAGGGGAGGCGAGCCAGGTGGGCGTTCGTGCCCAAGGCGGGTCGCTGGCCCCTGGCCGGGTCGTCGGTGACGGCCGGTATCGCCTGCTCGCACAGTTCGGGGTGGACGAGCGGGCGGCGGCGCATCTTTGGCGCGCCCGCGACGGGCAGCTGAAGCGGGATGTGGCGCTGACGCTGCTGGTCGGCGACCCGGCGGACGCGGAAGCCGCGAGGCTCGCGCGCCGGACGCTGGAGCGTGCCGCGCACGCCTCGAAGTTCGGCCACGGCGGGGTCGCGCGCGTCCTCGACGTGCTGAGCCTCGGCAGCGGCGTCACCTCGAGCGAAGGTCTGCTCGGTGTGGTCGTGGCGGAATGGACCAAGGGCAGCGACCTGGTAGACCTGGTGGCGCAGCGCCCGGTGGCGCCCGCTGCGGCGGCCCGGATGGTGCAGGCGCTGGCGGAAGCCGTCGACCACGCGCACCAGAACGGCCTCGTCCTCGGCCTCGATCATCCGCAGCGTCTGCGGCTCACCCCGGACGGCGCACTGAAGCTCGCCTTCCCGGGCCCGCTTCCCGAAGCGACCCTCCGCGATGACGTCAAGGCTCTCGGCGCGGTCCTGTACCTGCTGCTGACCGGCCGCTGGGCCCTTCCCGGCGGTCCGGCCGCGATCCCGGCGGCGCCGCACGCGCCGACCGGACGCGTCATCCCGCCGCGCTCGCTGGTCCCGACCGTCCCGGTCGAACTTTCGTCGCTCGCCGTCCGCACCATCGAGGACGGCGGCCACGGCGGCATCCGCACCAGCGCGGCCATCCTGCGCGTGCTGGACCAGGCCGCCGAAGCCGAGGAACGCACCCAGCTGATCAAGGCCGTCGGCGAGGAAGAAGCGCCCGCCGAGGCGGACGGCACCGTGTGGACGACGAAGAAGCCAGTCAAGGACGTCGCGCGGCGCAAGAAGCTGGCGTTCGGCGTGACCGTGCTGGTCGTCGCGACCGTGGTCATCCTCGCCTGGGGCGGAATGATGATGATCAACCTGTTCCAGGGCGAATCGAAGTCCAGCGGGCCGAACATGAACGTCGCGGCGTCGTCGTCTTCGGTCGCTCCGCCGCCCCCGGGCGAGCAGCAGCCGCCGCCTCAGCCACCGCCGGGTCCCACCGTGGGCGCCGCGGTGAAGCCGTCGGCCGTCGCCGTGTTCAACCCGGGCAGCAAGGGCGACAGCCCCGGCCGCGCCAAGAACGCGACGGACGGCGACGCGGGCACGGCGTGGAAGACCGACGAGTACGACAAGCAGTTCCCCGTGCTCAAGGACGGTGTCGGACTGGTCGTGACCTTCAAGGACCCGATCAATCTCAGCCAGATCAAGATCGACGCGGGAAGCGCCGGCTCGAAGGTCGAGATCCGCTCCGCCGACAAGAAGAACCCGAAGCTCGACGAGACGAAGGTCGTCGGCGCCGGGGACCTCGCGGCGGGCGAATCGACCATCGCGTTGCAGCAGCCTCAGCAGGGTCAGTACTTCATCATCTGGATCACTCAGCTGGGTGAAGACGACGAAGGCAAGTTCGTCACCGAACTCAAGGAGCTGACCTTCCTGCCTGCGGGGTGACCTCGAACACCGAGTCAGTAGGCTCTCCCGGGTGACAGCTGCAGCTCCAACGGACGCGGATCTCATAGCGGCGCATGCCGCCGGTGACCCGCACGCGTTCAGTGAACTGGTCCAGCGACATCGAGACCGCATGTGGGCGGTTGCCCTGCGCACCTTGCGGGATCCGGAAGAAGCCGCGGACGCCCTGCAGGACGCCTTCATCTCCGCGTTCCGAGCAGCGGGCAACTTCAGAGCCGAATCACAGGTCACGACGTGGTTGCACCGCATCGTCGTGAACGCGTGCCTCGACCGCATCCGGCGGGGCAAGGCCCGGCCGACCGTTCCGCTGCCCGAGACAGGGCAGTTCAACGAGCCCGCCTCGCCGCGCGACTCGATGTCCGAACGCGAGACGAGCCTGGTGGTCAAGGAAGCCCTCGACCACCTTCCCGAAGACCAACGTGCCCCGATCGTGTTGGTCGACGTCGAGGGATACTCCGTCGCTGAGACGGCGAAAATGCTCGGCATCGCCGAGGGCACGGTCAAGAGCAGGTGCGCTCGAGGTCGAGGAAAGCTCGCGAAGGTTCTCGGACATCTGCGGAACCCCGATGCGATTGCGAACGTCCCAACTCACGAAAGCAAACGCGCCACCCCGGAACGGGGTGCCAGGCGTCCTCAGGGCACGCCGGGTGACGGGGAGGGAAGATGACAGACGAGAGCAGGGGGATCGGCGGGACCGTCGGTCCGCCGTGGTCTGTCGATGTGCTCGCCGACCTGCACGCAGGTGTACTGGACGAGCGGGAGGCGGCCGAACTGTGGCCGCTGGTGAACGCCGACCCCGAAGCACTGGCGATCATCGAGGCACTCGAAGCGACCACGGCCGACCTCGCGGGACTCGCGAACGCGCCTGTCGCACCGATGCCGGCGGAGTTCGCGGCACGGATCGACGCGGCGCTGGCCGCCGAGATGCGGACGTCGCCTGCCTTTCAGGGCGCACCTGAAGGGCAGCAGGCGCAGGTCGCCCCGGTGGTGGACCTCGCGGCCGCACGGCGGAAGCGGAACCAGCGGATCGGCTGGGGCGCCGGGATAGCGACCGTGGCCGCGGCGGCCATCGCCGCCGTCGCGATCGTCGTGCCCACCACGCAGCAGCCGAGCACGGGCGACGTCGCACAGCCTCCGCCCGCCCCTGTCGGACCCTCGGTCGGCGGAGACGGCCACGGCGCCGAAGCCCTCGTCGGCAAGGCGATCGGCGTCCGGGACTTCGGCACGCTGAAGACCGAAGAGCGCCTCGACGTGTGCGTCGAAGCAGCCGGACTCGACCCGGACGTGCGGCCGGAAGGCATCCGGCCGGTGAACGTCGCGGGCAAGGAGGGTGTGATGGTGATCTACACCACAGGCAAGCTCGCCCAGTTCCGCATCGTCGCCTTCGGCGCCGACTGTGGCCCGGGCAAACCGGCGATCCTCTTCGACAAGATCATCGGCCAGAAGTAGCTGTAGAGCGATAGCAAAGGTCCCTTGCTCCCCTGACCGGGAGCAAGGGACCTTTGCTATCGCCGCCGCAAGCCAGGAGAAGTAGCGCCGGTCACCCCGGGAACACCGGCCCTTACGATCGTGTTGAGCCTGGTGAACAGGTCACTACGAGCGGAGGTCACGGGTGGCTGCCGAGGAGATCAGGAACCTGATCGTTGTTGGGTCGGGTCCTGCGGGGTACACCGCCGCTGTCTACGCGGCACGAGCGCAGCTCGAACCACTGGTGTTCGAGGGCACTCAGTTCGGCGGTGCGCTGATGACGACGACGGAGGTCGAGAACTTCCCCGGCTTCCGCGAAGGCATCCAGGGTCCCGACCTCATGGAAGAGATGCGCGAGCAGGCCAAGCGTTTCGGCGCCGACCTGCGCCAGGAGGACGTCGAGTCCGTCGAGCTGACCGGTGACGTCAAGTACGTCGTCGCGAACGGCAAGCGCTACGCGGCCCGCGCGGTCGTGCTCTCGATGGGTGCCGCGGCGCGCTACCTGAACGTCCCGGGTGAGCAGGAACTGCTCGGCCGCGGTGTTTCGGCCTGCGCCACCTGCGACGGCTTCTTCTTCCGC
Organism: Amycolatopsis sp. NPDC102522; assembly: GCF_055584485.1. Lineage (NCBI taxonomy): Bacteria > Bacillati > Actinomycetota > Actinomycetes > Pseudonocardiales > Pseudonocardiaceae > Amycolatopsis > Amycolatopsis sp. NPDC102522. The sequence goes on from NZ_JBVJLY010000001.1 coordinate 890,519, forward strand.
GACCACGACATCGTGGTCGCCGGCGGCGGCGACTCCGCGATGGAGGAGGCGACCTTCCTGACGAAGTTCGCCAAGTCCGTCACGATCGTCCACCGTCGCGAGGAGTTCCGCGCCTCCCGGATCATGCTGGAGCGCGCCCGCGAGAACGAGAAGATCAAGTGGGCGCTCAACAAGCAGATCACCGGCGTCGAGGGCGAGGGCAAGGTCGAAGGCCTGAAGCTCAAGGACACGGTGACCGGCGAGGAATCGCAGCTGGACGTGACCGGGTTCTTCGTCGCGATCGGTCACGACCCGCGCAGCGAACTGGTGCGCGGTCAGGTGGACCTCGACGAGGACGGCTACGTGCTCACGCAGGGCCGCACCTCGTACACCAACCTTCCCGGTGTCTTCGCGGCGGGCGACCTGGTCGACCGCACCTACCGGCAGGCGATCACGGCCGCGGGTTCGGGCTGCGCCGCGGCGATCGACGCGGAACGATGGCTGGCGGAGCACGCCGGTGTCGAGACCGCCCACGAGACACCCGAGCTGGTCGGCGGCGGCTACGGCGCCACCACCAACTGACTTCCCAGCACCCGTTCACCACCCAGGAGGAGACACCATGGCCAACACCGTGACGGTGACCGACAAGACCTTCGTCGATGACGTCCTGACGAGCGACAAGCCCGTCCTGGTCGACTTCTGGGCGACCTGGTGCGGTCCGTGCAAGATGGTCGCCCCGGTGCTCGAAGAGATCGCGGCGGAGAACGGCGAGAAGCTGACCGTCGCGAAGCTCGACATCGACGCGAACCCGAACACTGCGCGTGACTACCAGGTGATGTCGATCCCGACGCTGATCCTGTTCCAGGGCGGCAAGCCGGTGAAGCAGATCGTCGGCGCCAAGCCGAAGGCCGCGCTGCTGTCGGACCTCGCCGACGTCCTCTGATCTCGCGTTTCACCTGCCGAAACCCGGGGCCTGCCCAGGCTCCGGGTTTCGTCGTTCTACGGAACGGGTAGATCTCACCGTTACGGGAACGCCTGAAGGAGTTCCACGAACGGGGACTTGACGCACCGACCGGGCCTCCGCGCTCACCGAGAGTTCACAGGGCACAATAGAGCACCGGGGTTCGCCCCGCAGGGTTTTCAAAGTCGTGCATCGAGCTCGATCGGTGCCCCAAAGGAAGAGCGAGGAGTGCATGCGGGTACTCCGCCGCGGTGACGCCGGACCGGACGTCGCCGAGATCAGGTCCACGCTGACGGCGATGGAGCTGCTCCCGCCGGTGACCGAATCCGGGGAGTACGAGGTCTACGACACGGCGCTGGAACATGCCGTGCGCGCGTTCCAGCAGGGTCGTGGGCTCATCACCGACGGTCTGGTGGGTCCTGCGACCTACCAGGCGCTTCGTGGCGCGGGCTTCCACCTGGGCAGCCGCCCGCTGACCTACATGTTCTCCGCGCCCATGCAGGGTGACGACGTCTTCGCGCTCCAGGAGCGGCTGACCGAGCTCGGTTTCGACGCCGGCCGTCCGGACGGGCACTTCGGCGCCCAGACCGAACGAGCACTCAAGACCTTCCAGCGCGACATGCGCCTGGTCGCCGACGGTATGTGCGGTCCGGCCACGATCCGCGAGCTGCACCGGCTCTCCTCGCCGCGTGCGCGCGGCGGCCGCCCTGTCTTCCTGCGTGAGCAGGAGCAGGTGCGCCAGGCGGGCCCGCGGCTGCGCGGCAAGCGCATCGTGATCGACCCTGGCCACGGCGGCGAAGACCTCGGTGTCGTCGCGGGTGAGCTGCGGGAAGCGGACATCGCCTGGGATCTGGCGCGTCGGCTCGAAGGCCGGATGCAGGCCACGGGCATGGAAGCGCTGATCTCGCGCGGCCCGAACCAGAGCCCGAGCGAGGGCGACCGGGCGAAGTTCGCGAACGAGGCGGGCGCCGACCTGTTCCTTTCGCTGCACAACGACAAGAACCCCTCGCCCAAGGCGCAGGGTGTCGCGAGCTTCCACTTCGGCACCGGCAACGGCACCACGTCGACCGTCGGTGAGCTGCTGGCGGGCTTCATCCAGCGTGAGCTGGCCGCCCGCACCGGCATGCTCGACTGCCGCACGCACTACAAGACCTGGGAGATCTTCACCCGCACCCGCTGCCCGGCGGTGCGGATCGAGATCGGGTACCTGACCAACCCGGAAGACAGCGGCAAACTGGCCGACCCGGCTTTCCGCGACGTCGTCGCCGAAGGCATCCTTGTCGCCGTGAAGCGCCTGTACCTCCTCGGCGAAGGGGACCAGCCGACCGGCACGTTCACCTTCGCGGACGTCCTGGCCCACGAACTCGCCAAAGCGGAGTAGCCACTCCTCCACACCCGCACGCGGGCGCACATCCCTCTGCCGAGCCCCTCGGCACAACCGGTTGTGTGCCCCCTCGCCCAAGGGCGCCACACCTAGATCCACGCGACGCGCAGCCCCCACCCTTCCCGGGGGGCGTCCCCAGGTCCAGCCTACCCATCCACAGATTTTCCACCGCTCCTATCAGCGATCTGTGGATAACTCGGCGGGTTACCCACAGCTGTCCCCAAGCCGGGGGATGGCCGCTGCGCGCACCCGGAAACTCTGCTACGACGCCTCACCCAAACGCTATGAAAGGCCCGTTCCTTGCGAAATTTGCAAGGAACGGGCCTTTCATAGCAACCGGAAGGTGGTCGTCCGGAAAAGATCAGGCGCGGCCCAGGCTCGGTTCGGCGGTCGTGATGGAGACCTGGCCGAGCAGCCGCTCGAGGGCCGCCTCCACGTCTTCCTTCCACGAGATCGCCGACCGCAGTTCCAGTCGCAACCGCGGCCACCGCGGATGCGGCCGCACGGTCTTGAACCCGACGCTCTGCAGGAACGCGGCGGGCAGCACACAGCTGTGCCCGCCGTCCGGATCGGTCTCGTCGGGCTTTGCGTCCCCGAAGGCCTCGATCGCGCGGACCCCGCGTTTGGTCAGATCCTTCGCGACGGCCTGCACCAGCATCCGGCCGAGCCCGCCGCCCTGGAATTCGGGAAGGATCTGGAAGGCGGTCAGCAGCACCGCGTCCGGGCCGGGCGGCGAAGTCGGGAAGGCCAGCGAACGCGGCACGGCGTTCGGCGGCGCGTAGAGCACGAAGCCGACGGGCAAGGTGTCGCTGTAGACGATCCGGCCACAGGAACCCCATTCCAGCAGCACGCTGGAGACCCAGGCTTCCTTTTCGACCTCTGTCGCGCCGTACTCCTCGGCCTGTGCCTTCATATGCGGCGCCAGCTCCCAGTACACGCAGCGGCGGCAGCTCTTGGGCAGATGCTCGAGGTTGTCCAGGGTTACGCCCACGACGCGACGCGACACAGACAAACCTCCCTGAACGACGACACCCGACGCAGCCTTGTCCCGAGCAGGGCTCGCTGAAGGGGTCCTGTCCGAGGATAGGCGGATGTGATGAACACCGGAAGGCCAGGGCCCCTCAAGGGAGGGTGGTTACACTCGATGGAACTACCAGTCGGTAGCGACTATGTCCACTTCGAAGCACGGGTGAAGCGCCTGATGACCGAGAATCGCCCTGTCCGGCCGGAGCCCGGCCGCCACAACCTCGACCCTCATCTCGACCGCTACGCCGCGCGTACGGCCGGAATGACTGCTTCCGAGATCAGGGCATTGTTCGCGGTGGCCAGTCGCCCCGAAGTGGTCTCGCTCGCCGGCGGGATGCCGAACCTCGCCGCACTCCCGCTGGACACGTTGTCCGCGCAGGTCGGCGAGCTCATCGCCGAAGAAGGCCTGGTCGCGCTCCAGTACGGCTCCGCGCACGGCGTCCCGGCGCTGCGCGAGCAGATCTGCGAGATCATGGCCCTCGAGGGCATCAAGGCCCACCCGGACGACGTCGTCGTGACGGTCGGCTCGCAGATGGGCCTCGACATGGTCACCCGGCTGTTCTGCGACCCGGGCGACGTCATCATCGCCGAAGGCCCGTCGTACGTCGGCGCGCTCGGCTCTTTCGCCGCGTACCAGGCGGACGTCGTGCACGTGGCGATGGACGACCACGGTCTGGTCCCCGAGGGGCTGCGCGCCGCGCTCGCCCAAACGCGGAAAGCGGGCCGCCGGGTCAAGTTCCTCTACACGATCCCCAACTTCCACAACCCCGGCGGCGTCACGATGGCCGTCGAGCGGCGCGCGGAGATCGTGGAGATCTGCCGGGAGAACGACATCCTCATCGTCGAGGACAACCCGTACGGCCTGCTCGGCTTCAGCGGGCAGACGTACCCGGCACTCCGCTCGATCGACCCCGGCAACGTCGTTTACCTGGGCTCTTTCTCGAAGACCTTCGCCTCCGGACTGCGGGTCGGCTGGGTGCTCGCGCCGCACGCCGTCCGGGAGAAACTCGTGCTCGCGGCCGAGTCCGCGACGCTGTGTCCGCCCACGCTTAACCAGTTGATCGTGTCGCGATACCTCTCGACTCACGACTGGATGGGTCAGATCAAGACCTTCCGCGAGAACTACCGGGAGCGCCGGGACGCGATCCTGTCCTCGCTCGAACAACATATGCCCGTCGGCTGCAGCTGGACCAAACCCGACGGCGGTTTCTACGTCTGGATGACAGTCCCCGAAGGCGTGGACACGAAGGCGATGCTGCCGAGGGCCGTCACGGCCCGGGTCGCGTACGCCTCCGGAACCGGTTTCTACGCCGACGGTTTCGGAAGCAGACAGCTGCGTCTTTCCTACTGCTACCCGACGCCCGAACGGATCCGCGAAGGCGTCCGGCGGCTCGCCGCGGTGCTCGAGTCCGAAATGGACTTGGCGCGTACCTTCGGTAACGTGAGCCCACGCTCGATCTCGGGGCCGCAGAACCCCTCTCCGGACACGGTCTGATCGGCCGGACGTCCCCAAAGAACAAAAGGAGTCCTCGGTGGTCGACCGCACCGTCGCCGTACTCGCAGGCGGACTTTCCCACGAACGCGATGTCTCCCTCCGCTCCGGGCGCCGGCTTTCGGTCGCGTTGCGTGCGGAAGGCCTGATCGTCGAGGAGTGGGACACCGACGCCGGTCTGCTCGAACGCCTTCGCACCCAGCGCCCCGACGCGGCCATCGTCGCCCTTCACGGTGGCGAGGGGGAGAACGGGGCGGTGCAGACGGTGCTGGAGATGCTCGACGTGCCCTACGTCGGCACCAGTTCGCAGGGCTGCCGCCGCGCGTGGGACAAGCCGACGGCCAAGGCGCTCGTCGCCGATGCGGGCTTCACGACGCCGGACTGGGTCGTGCTGCCGCACAGCACCTTCCGCGAACTCGGCGCGCAGGCCGTGCTGGACGCGATGGTCGAGACACTGGGCCTGCCCCTGATCCTCAAGCCCGACCAGGGCGGTTCGGCGCTGGGCGCGCAGGTCGTCAAGGAGGCGTCGGAGATGCCCGGCGCGATGGTCGGCTGCTTCGCTTACGGCGACACCGTTCTCGCCGAGAAGCTCGTCTCTGGCGTTGAAGTGGCCGTGACAGTCATCGAAGGCGAAGAAGGCCCCGAAGCCCTGCCCGCGGTCGAGATCGTGCCGGAGAGCGGCGTGTACGACTACAAGGCCCGCTACACCGCCGGTCTGACCGACTTCTTCACGCCCGCGCGGATCAGCGACGACGCCGCCAAGTCGGTCGGCGAGCTGGCCGTCGCCGTGCACCGGCAACTCGGGCTTCGCGACATCTCGCGCACCGACGCCGTGGTCGCCGAAGACGGCACGGTCTACTTCCTCGCGGTGAACCTGTCGCCGGGCCTCACCGAGACGTCGATCGTGCCCATGGCGATGGAAGCCGCCGGTGCCACCCTCGGCTCGGTCTTCGCCGATCTCGTCGGACGGGCGATTTCCCGAAAGAGCTGAGCCGAACCCGTCGAAGGGGACTTGCCCGTCAAGGGCGAGTCCCCTTTTTCATGCCTTGGCCACGACGACGACCTGGTACTCGTCCTCGTAGATGATCCGCCCTGGGTTCGCCGACCAGACGGTCACGCAGGGAACTTCGAGCGTCTCCAGGATCGCCAGGTAGCCGTCGACCCTGTCGATGAAGAGCCGGGCGGTCGCCTTGAACCACGCCGCTGCGTCGGGATTCACCGCGGCGTCGTAGACGCTCGGATCGGTGTGCACCGGGTTGATGAAGTTCGCGTCGTACCAGTCGTTGTTCGCCCGGCGGAAGGCCTCTTGTTCGACGGAGAGGTGCCCGGCCCGCGCGAGGTTGTTGACGAGACCGAAGACGCCGGTGAAGGTTCCTCGCTCGTTGCGAGTCGGACTCTGGAAGCGGACGAAGGTCGGCTCGCTCATCGCCGGGACCATCCGCGCACCCACGCCAGCAGCTCCTCATCGAGCAGGGAATCGAGCACGACATCGGCGGGGAAGTCCTGCTGCTTCAGCGTGGGCACCCCGATGACGGGAACCCCTGCCGCCCGCGCCGACCGGAGCCCGGTCATCGAGTCCTCGAACGCCAGCGCGTCGGCAGGCTCGACCTTCAAGAGGGCACAGGCGGTCAGGTACATCTCCGGATCCGGCTTCGGCGCGGCCACCTCGTCTGCGGCCAGTTTCACGGGAAACATCGCCGAAAGCCCGCCGCGAGCGAGCGCGGCGTCCAGGAGAGCTCGGGGCGAGTTGCTCGCGACGGCGACCGGAACGGCGGCGGCGGTCAGTTCGACCAACTCACGCGCGCCGGGCATCGCCTCCGCTTTCGCGGTGACGACCTCGGTCACCAACCTCAGCAACTCGTCCGTGATCCCGGCGCCGCCGCCGGGCTCTCCGAACGCTTCCGCCATCGCGTCGGCGGCGGCCGGAAGCGACTTGCCGATCACCAACGCCTTCTCGTCCGGGCCGAACGGCAGACCTCGCCGCGCGAACAGTTCGGTCTCGGCCACCGACCAACACGGCTCGGTGTCCATGAGCAATCCGTCGCAGTCGAAGACCACCGCGCGCGGATTTCGGCCGTCGAAGAACTCCTTCACACTTGCCCCCAGTTCAAGCACTCAGCGTTACTTCGTCCTCATCACACAGCTATCGTCACCGTGACAAAACGACCCGGTGTGATCCCTAATCGATTTCAGGTGTCTGTTTTGCCCGATTTTCGTCCATCAGTGCCACGATGCGTTCAAGATCGTCTACCGAGCCGAATTCGAGAGTGATCCGGCCCTTTCGACGGCCCAAGTCGACCTTCACGCGAGTATCGAAGCGGTCCGAAAGCCGGTTCGCCAGTTCCTGGAGACCGGGAGCCTGGATCGGCTTGCGGGGAGCGGGCTTCGGCTTGGCCGGCTTTTCGCTCTTCTTGAGCGTGACGGCTTCCTCGGTCGCGCGGACCGACATGCCCTCCGCGACGATCCGTGCGGCCAGCTCTTCCTGACTGTCGGCGTCCTCGAGAGAGAGCAGCGCCCGCGCGTGGCCCGCCGAAAGCACCCCGGCGGCGACCCGCCGCTGGACCGCGATGGGGAGTTTGAGCAAGCGGATCGTGTTCGTGATGACCGGGCGGCTGCGCCCGATCCGGCCCGCCAGCTCCTCGTGCGTGACCGCGAACTCGTCGAGCAGCTGCTGATACGCGGCCGCCTCTTCGAGCGGGTTGAGCTGAACGCGGTGGATGTTCTCGAGCAGCGCGTCGCGCAGCATCGCCTCGTCGGCGGTCTGACGGACGATCGCCGGGATCGCCTTCAGCTCCGCCAGCTGAGACGCGCGCAGCCGCCGCTCACCCATGACGAGTTCGTATTCGTCATCGCCGAGCTCCCGGACCACGATGGGCTGCATGAGCCCGAACTCGCGGATCGAGTGCTCCAGCTCGCTGAGCGCGTCCTCGTCGAAGACCTGCCGCGGCTGCTTCGGGTTCGGCTTGATCTGGTTGACCGGCACCTCGCGGTAGACCGCGCCGGCCACCGTGCCGCCCTGCGAACCGGCCGCGCCGTTGGCCGCGAACCAGCCCTTGTCGTCCGGCCCCGCCGGACCGGCCGGGGGAGCGGGGACCGCGGCCGAACCGTTCTCGACCGGTGCTGCGGAACCCGGCGGGGGGCCGGTGGGAATCAGGGCGGCGAGCCCGCGCCCGAGCCCCCCTCTGCGCTCGCTCATGCCGTACCGCTCCTTTCCTTCATCTCCGCCCCACGCTGGGCGATCTCCTTCGCCGCGTCCACGTAGCTCATCGCGCCCCGGGAACCGGGGTCGTACGCGAGGACCGTCTGCCCGTATCCAGGCGCCTCGGAGACCTTCACACTGCGCGGGATCACCGTCTTGAGGACAGTGTCCCCGAAGTGGTTCCGCACCTCGTTCGTCACCTGATCGGCCAGCTTCGTCCGGCCGTCGTACATGGTGAGGAGAATCGTGGAGACGCTGAGTTCGCGGTTCAGGTGCGCCTGGACGAGCTCGATGTTGCTCAGCAGCTGACCCAGACCTTCGAGCGCGTAGTACTCGCACTGGATCGGGATCAGCACCTCCTGCGCGGCCACCATCGCGTTGACGGTCAGCAGACCGAGCGACGGCGGGCAGTCGATGAAGACGTAGTCGACGCCGATCTCGTCGAGGATCTCGGACGAGAGCGCCTCCTTGAGCCGCATCTCGCGGGACGCCATGGACACGAGTTCGATCTCGGCGCCGGCGAGGTCGATGGTCGCGGGCACGCAGTAGAGGTTCTCCGACTGCTCGCTCCGCGCCGCCGCCTCGGCGAGCGTGACCTCGCCGAGGAGCACTTCGTAGATCGACGGTGTGCCGGAGCGGTGGTCGATGTCGAGTGCGGTACTCGCGTTGCCCTGGGGGTCGAGGTCGATCACGAGCGTCTTGAGCCCGTGGACGGCCAGGGCCGCGGCGAGGTTCACCGTGCTCGTGGTCTTGCCGACGCCACCCTTCTGGTTGGCGACCGTCAGCACGCGCCGACGGCTCGGCCGGGGGAGCGCCCCCTTCTTGGGGTGCAGGACGCTGGCGGCGCGGACGGCCTCTTCAGCGATCGGCGTCCAGCCGAGTTCGTGGCCGGTGCTCGCAGGGTCGGACGGTGGGGGAGTCACCGGTCTCGAGCCTCCTCTGTATTAGACGTGGGAGTCGTTCTGCGTTGTTTCACGTGGAACTGGCCTGGCTGCGCCTGCCACGCGGCGTCGGGCGCAACCGACTGATCACGACGACCGTGCTGGGGACTTCAAGTACCTTCGTGCCGCACTCGAAGACTTCCGGCTCGCCGCCACCGGCCTTCCGGACGGCGACGCGATCGCGTTCGATTTCTTCTCCGGCGCTCGCTCCTTTGAGGGCGACCAGAGTGCCTTGCGGACGCACGAGCGGGAGGCACCAGTTCGCGAGCCGGGCCAAGGGAGCGACCGCCCGGGCGGTGACGACATCCGCGCCACCGAGATCCTCGCGTACCTGCCGCTCTTCCGCGCGCCCGCGGACAACGGTGATGGGGAGTTCCAGCTTCTCGGCAACCTCGGCCAGCCAGTCGACCCGGCGGGCCATCGGTTCGAGCAGAACGATATCGAGGTCCGGTCGGCTGATCGCGAGCGGCACACCCGGAAGCCCCGCGCCCGACCCGACGTCGACCACGCGGGCGCCGTCGGGGATCCGCTCGCCGATCACGGCGGAGTTCAGGACGTGCCGCTCCCAGAGGCGGTCGACCTCACGAGGACCGATCAGCCCGCGCTCCACGCCGTGGCGCTCCAGGAGTTCGACGTAGCCGGCGGCTTGCTCGACGCGGTCTCCGAATACTTCCGACGCCGCACTCCGTACCGATGCGGCGACCCCGTCCAAGCCCACTCTCGCTCCTCAACCTCGACGCCGTTTCACGTGAAACGCGCTCCACTGATTGTCCATGACGCCGACCGCAATGCGGGGAGACAGACCGAAGTTGTGGACAACTCCACTCGCCTCGCGCGTTTCACGTGAAACGCCACGCGTGTAATTCGTGCCGGGAGCCGTCCGCGGGCGACCCCTATATATAAGGAAGCGGCCCGCCGGATGACCGGCGGGCCGCTTCACTCGAGAAATCCGTCAGGCGGGGAAGATGACGACCCGACGCTTCGGGTCCTCTCCTTCACTCTCGCTCTTGACGCCGTCGACGGCGGCGACCGCGTCGTGCACGACCTTCCGCTCGAACGGGCTCATCGGCTGCAGCCGGACACGCTCGCCGGAGGAGACCACGGTCTCGGCGGTCGAGCGGCCGAGCTCGCGAAGCTCCTCGCGACGGTCCGCGCGCCAGCCCGCGATGTCCAGCATCAGCCGGCTCCGCGAACCGGTCTCCTGCTGGACCGCCAACCGGGTCAGCTCCTGCAGCGCCTCGAGGATGGTGCCGCGCGGGCCGACGAGCTTCTCCAGGTCCTCGCCACCGTCGATGCTGACGATCGCGCGGCCCGCTTCGACATCGAGGTCGATGTCGCCGTCGTAGTCCAAAAGATCGAGCAGCCGCTCGAGGTAGTCGCCGGCGATGTCGCCCTCCTTCACGAGGACGTCGTCGTCGACACCTCCCTTGCGACCGGTCTCTTCAGCGGCGCCTTCGACCTCGGCCGCGCTGTTCTCCTCGGCGTCGATCGTGTCGATCGTCTCCGCCATTGTTGGTCTCCTCTCCAGCCCGGATCGGCGTCAGCGACGCTTCCGGCCCGATTTCTTAGTCGAGTCCGAGATGAGACCGGGCGTGTCCGCGCCGTTCTCCTTCGAGCCGTTCGTCGACGGCTCGGCTGCTGCGTTCGTGGTGTCCGTCGTCTCCGCGGCGTCGGAAGCGGCCTGGGCGGAACCGGTCTGGGCGAAGCCGTGGGGCGAGCCCGCCTTCTTGACCTGACCACCGGAGGACGACTTGTTCTTCTTCTGCTGGACCGGCTTCTGGCCGGGGCGCGGCGCGGTCGGCTTCTGACCCGGCTTCGGGCCGAGGTTCGCGCGCTTCTCCTTCTCGGCTTCCTTGCGGGCTTCTTCTTCCTTGTCGATCTTCGTGTAGACGAGGCGCTGCTGCATCAGGGTCCAGCCGTTGTTCGCCAACCAGTAGAAGAGGAGGCCGAGCGGGAACAGCGCACCGAAGACGAGGACACCGAGCGGGAAGATGTACATCGTCAGCTTGTTCATCATCGCGGTCTGCGGGGTGGCCGACTCGGGGTTCTGGCGCTGGACCGAGTGACGCGCGGTGAGGTGCGTGGCGATGCTGGCGACGATCATCAGCGGGATCGCGACCGGTGCCACGTGCCAGTGGAAGCCCGCCGGGGCGTTGCCACCGCTGACCACGTTGACGCCGGTGTAGATGGCGTCACCGAGGTTGGTTCCGAAGAGCTTCGCGTTGACGTAGGAGTCGACGCCGGCCTTGTCGAAGAAGTAGTTCTCGGTCTTCGCCTCGAACGGTCCGTACGGGTTGATGGTGAACATCCGCAGGACGTGGTTCAGACCGATGAAGACCGGGATCTGCAGCAGCATCGGCAGGCAGCTGCCGAGCGGGTTGACGCCGTGCTCCTTCTGGAGCTTCTGCATCTCCATCGCCTGGCGCTGCCGGTCGTTGGCGTACTTCTTCTGGACCTTCTTCATCTCCGGCGCGAAGTCCTGCATCTTCTTCATCGACCGGACCTGGTTCACGAACGGCTTGAACATGATGCCGCGGACCGTGAACGTCAAAAAGATGATCGCGAGGATCCACGAGACCGCGTTCGCCTCACCGAACACGAGCCCGAAGACCTTGTGCCAACACCACAAGATGAAGGACACGGGGTAGTAGATGAAGTCGAGCACTGAGCTACTCCTCGATCGGTGTTTCAGGTCGGCGGCGGCGCCACGAGAACGTCTCGGGTACCGGATCGCGGCCGGGCATGGTCCACGGGCCGCAGCGCAGCAGTCGCCGAACCGCGAGATAGGTGCCGCGGCCGGCGCCGTGCCGGGTCAGTGCCTCTACGGCGTACGCGCTACAGCTCGGGTAGAACCGGCACGCCGGAGGAAGAAAGGGAGAGATCGCCTTGCGATACAGCTTGATGGGCAGGAGCAGCACCCATGCCACCGGGCCGGGGCGGGCGTCTTCGGTGGTCTCGTTCTCGGTGGCTCGCATGCCGTTACACCGCTGATCCGTTGTCGGGGGGTCGCGCCTGGCGGGACTTCCCGGTGACGACGGTCTGCCCGGACAGCCCGAGGCGCCGCAACGACGCGTCGAGGTCCGAGCCGAGTTCCGCGCTGGACGCGTCCGCGGCCGGAGGTAGTGCCCGTACCACCAACGAGCTCCCCGGCGGCAGTGTTCCGATCCTGGCGGAAATGAGATGCCTCAACCGGCGGCTCACCCGGTGGCGCACCACCGAATTGCCGACGGCCTTGCTCACCACAAAACCCGCCCGCGCCGCTTCCGCGGCATCGGACGGGTCCGTGGTCAACGCATGGACGACGAGGCGGCGCCTGCCTGCCTTGGCCCCACGCCGCATCACGGCACGGAAATCCTCACTGCGCCGCAAACGCGCGGCGGCCGGCAGCACGACGTCCCTCGACGGCGACCGGATCAGGCGGACAGCGCGCCGCGGCCCTTGCGACGGCGAGCCGCCAGGATGGCCCGGCCGGCGCGGGTCCGCATCCGAAGCCGGAACCCGTGGACCCGGGCGCGTCGGCGGTTGTTCGGCTGGAAGGTGCGCTTACCCTTGCTCACGACTAACTTCTCCTGTTTCTCGGCCGCCGGGAACGGTTCGACCCGTTCCTGGCGTGTCGTGCTGACGCACGGCAGTCTCTGGTGTCTCCTACCAACGTGTGGCCTCGTCACGTCGAGCGACGACAACGTGGGCACGCGAAACGCCCCCGCTGTATACGGGAGACCTTACGAGGGTACGCACCCACCACCCGGGACCGGCAGGCACCCCCTCGACCACACACCGCGACGGTACGGGGAGAGTGATCACCGGCGACGCGAGGGCATCGAATGGCCACGCGCCGGACGCCGTGAAATGCTTGCACACGAGGATGCCTTGTGGCATCGGGCGGGGCTTGTTAGCGTGCCTCTCCCGGGTTTCGCCAAGGTGGAACGGTGCAGGCGCCCGGGCGTCCTCGGGATCTGGAGGCTTCCCGCCCGCATACGTCGAGCCCGCAGGCGACGTCGCCGCGGGCCGCCGTACATTAGTGCACAGCTGTGGACAACTATGTGGATATTTGCTGTGCGCATGAACTGATCGGGCCATGATGACGCTCGACCCGACGCTTCGGGGCGGGGACTGTTTCCGGGCGTTCGCTCCAGTGTCTCGCCGCACGCACCGATGAGGGGAGGGGAGTCAGGCAGGTGTCCGATCACCAGCACAATCTTGGCGTCATCTGGGAACAGGTCGTACGCGAGCTGTCCGATGGCACCCTCTCCCCGCAGCAGCGCGCTTGGATGCGGGTGACCCGGCCGATCGGCCTGCTGGACGGCACGGCATTGCTCGCCGCGCCCAGTGACTTCGCCAAAGAAGCGATCGAACGCGCCCTTCGCGGCGCGATCACCGAAGCCCTTTCGCGCCGCCTCGGCCGCGCGGTCTCCCTCGCGGTGAAGGTCGACAGCACCGAGACGCACACCTCGATGCCTCCCCCCGCGCCAGGCCCCCGCTATGACGCTTCACCCGGTCGGGTGGAAAACGGTTCCGGCCCGGTGCCGGGTCCTCCGCCGCTGCCCGACGGTGACGGAATGCTGTCCCCCACGAGGCCCCGGCCCGAGCCCCCGAAGCCTCGGCCGCCCAGGCAGCAGAGGCAGCAGCCGGTGGACAACAGCCTGAACGACGGCGACGACAGTGACGAAGAGGTCGACGAAGAGGGCGAGGCCCTCGCCGCCGTGACCGAGATCTGGCCGACGTTCTCCGGCCAGCCGATCGCGGGCCAGCCCTACACCGCGCCGGCGCAGCCGCAGACGTCGAAGACGAAGCTCAACGAGAAGTACACGTTCGACACCTTCGTCATCGGTGCGTCGAACCGCTTCGCGCACGCGGCCGCGGTCGCCGTCGCCGAAGCACCGGCTCGCGCGTACAACCCGTTGTTCATCTGGGGAGAGTCCGGGCTCGGGAAGACCCACCTGCTGCACGCCGTCGGGCACTACGCCCAGCGGCTGTTCCCCGGCATGCGCGTGCGGTACGTGTCGACCGAAGAGTTCACCAACGACTTCATCAACTCGCTGCGAGACGACCGCAAGGTCGCGTTCCAGCGCCGCTACCGCGACATCGACATCCTGCTCGTCGACGACATCCAGTTCCTGGAAGGCAAAGAAGGTACGCAGGAAGAGTTCTTCCACACCTTCAACACCCTCCACAACGCGAACAAGCAGATCGTCGTCTCCTCCGACCGCCCGCCGAAGCGCCTCGAAACGCTGGAAGACCGGCTGCGCACGCGGTTCGAGTGGGGCCTCATCACCGACATCCAGCCGCCCGAGCTCGAAACGCGTATCGCGATCCTTCGCAAGAAGGCCGCTCAGGACAGGCTCGCGGTCCCCAACGAAGTACTGGAGTTCATCGCTTCGCGCGTCGAGGCGAACATCCGGGAACTCGAAGGCGCGCTCATCCGCGTCACCGCCTTCGCGTCGCTGAACCAGCAGCCGGTCGACGTCGCTCTCGCCGAGATCGTGCTCCGGGACCTCATCCCGGACTCGCACGCGCCGGAGATCACCGCGCCGACCATCATGGGGGTCACGTCGGAGTTCTTCGACGTGACACTCGACGAGCTCTGCGGCCCCGGCAAGACGAAGGCGCTCGCGACGGCGCGCCAGATCGCGATGTACCTCTGCCGCGAGCTGACCGACATGTCGCTGCCGAAGATCGGGCAGACCTTCGGCGGCCGCGACCACACGACGGTCATGCACGCGGACAAGAAGATCCGCAAGGAGATGGCCGAACGACGGCGCATCTACGACCAGGTCCAGGAGCTCACCTCCAGGATCAAGCAACGCGCCAGGCAGTAGTTTTTTTATCTCGCGCTGACGTAAACGTGCCGAAGGGGCGTCGTTCCGCTTTCAACTCAGGTTGAGCGGAGAGGCGCCCCTTCATCACGTTTACGTGGGCCTTCGGCCCGAAAGAGGGCGCTCGACGGGTGAAGTCTCCGTCGGGCGCGGGGCGCCCTTGGGGAGACCGTAGTGGTCACCAGGCATCGATCCCTTGGCTTGTAACGGTTTCAGGGGCTCTCGCCGTTCGGGTGGGGGCCCTTCTTCATGCCCTTTTCCGGCTTGGGACGCCGTCCAAAGTGGTCTGAAGGGGCGTTAAGAGCGCGAAGGGCGGGTGCCTGAGGAGAAGCACCGACGGGTGCGGAGGGGTCGAGAAGTGCATGAGTGCATTTCAGGTTTTCCCTTGTGTACAAAGGAAATCCACATGCTGTGGGTACTTTGTGCACAACTCCGGCGAGGGCGGGACCAGCGGGGATCGGGTTTCCGTCCACATCGCACTCACAGGTAATCCACAGCATTTCCACACCATGATCCACACGCTGTCCCCAGGTTGCCCACATCTTGTGCACAAGGGTGAACGAACCTGCTCGGGTCACTCTCCCGAGCGATTCCGGTCACGGCCCGGGCCCACAGCCCCTGGGTACAAATCGCCTCACAGCTGGGGATAACTGTGGGGACAACTGTGGATGACTGTGGACAGATCGAGGGTCGCCCGAAACCATCCACCGACGGCCCGAGCTGTCCACAGTTCACACACAGGGGAAGTCCACAGCCTCCGAGCCGTCCGGACCTGCGCGAACGAGGCTTGTCCACACAATCCACAACGCCTATTACTACTGCTGTTCTTAGTTCTTCTTAAGAAGGGAATAAAACAAAAACAGGCAAACGACGAATCTGGGGACAGCCGGTGAACCGTGTCGTCTTGTCGACAAAAGCAAGGGGAGGCCGAGGTGACGCGGACCCCGGGGACGGCCTAACGTGGGTCCCTGCACCTGGTCTGCGTGTCGACGTGCGTTCGCGTCCTCGCACGGACCGGACCTCCCTGCGAGGCACCTGGCCATCGCGCTCTCCGGCCGCGGTGACCCGTTGAGCTTTCGAGCCGTCAGGGGCTCGGCTGTCGAAAGGAAGCGCGCATGAAGATCCGCGTCGAGCGTGACGGGCTGGCCGACGCCGTCGCGTGGGTGGCGAGAAGCCTCCCGTCGCGGCCTCCGGTCCCGGTTCTGGGCGGTGTCCTGCTCGATGCGGGATCCGACGGGACGAGTGACGCACTCACCGTCTCCGGATTCGACTACGAGGTCTCCGCCACGGTCGGCGTCCCGGCCACCATCGCCGACGGCGGCCGCCTCCTGGTCTCCGGTCGCCTGCTGGCCGACATCACCAAATCCCTGCCCGCGCAGCCGGTGGAGATCTCCGTCGACGGCGCCCGCGCGACCATCACCTGCGGCTCCGCGCGCTTCTCCCTGCCGACCATGCCGGTCGAGGACTACCCGCAGCTCCCGTCCCAGCCCGCCTTCGCCGGCGAACTCACCGGCGACGCGTTCGGCCAGGCCGTCACCCAGGTCGTCGTCGCCGCGGGCAAGGACGACACCCTCCCGATGCTGACCGGCATGCGGCTGGAGATCTCCGGCTCCTCGCTGACCCTGGTCGCCACCGACCGCTTCCGGCTCGCGATGCGCGAGTTCACCTGGGAGCCGGCCGAGGGCCTGTCCGACGCCGCCGTGCTCGTCCCGGCGCGCACGCTCGCCGAGGCCGCGAAGACGCTCGGTGCCAGCGGCGCCAAGATCCGCCTCGCGCTCGCCAGCGGTGAGGGCCTCCTCGGCCTCTCCGGCTCCGGTCGCTACACCACGACCCGCCTCCTCGACGCGGAGTTCCCGCCGTACCGGCAGCTGCTGCCCGCGCAGCACTCGTCGCGCGCGGTCATCGAGGTCTCCGCGCTCGCCGAGTCGATCAAGCGTGTTTCGCTGGTCGCCGAGCGTGGCACCCAGGTGCGGCTGGAGTTCAGCGACGGTTCGCTGCGGCTTTCCGCCGGCGGCGACGACGAGGGTTCGGCCGAAGAAGAGCTTCAGGTCCACTACGAGGGTGAGCCGGTGACCATCGCGTTCAACCCGGGTTACCTCGTCGACGGGCTCGGCGCGCTGAACGCGAACCGCGCGGAACTGACGTTCACCACTCCGAACCGGCCGGCGCTGATCAAGCCCGCCGACGAAGAGGGCAACGTCGTCCCCGGCTACCTGTACCTGCTGATGCCGGTCCGCCTCCCGGGCTGACCGGTCGTTAGTTTTCTTTCGCACCAAAGGGGATCTTCATGGCTCAGCTGGGACTCATCGGGCTCGGTAAAATGGGGTTCAACATGCGTGAGCGGCTGCGCGCGGCCGGTCACGAGGTGATCGGTTACGACCGCAACCCCGACGTCACCGACTCCACCTCACTCGAAGACATGGTGTCCAAACTGGACGGTCCCCGGATCGTCTGGATCATGGTGCCCGCCGGTGAGCCCACCCGGCAGACCGTCGCGGAACTCGGGAACCTGCTGTCCGAGGGCGACCTCGTGATCGACGGCGGCAACTCGAAGTACACCGACGACAAGATCAACGGCGACCTGCTCGCGGCGAAGAAGATCGGCTACCTCGACTGCGGGGTTTCCGGTGGCGTGTGGGGCAAGGACAACGGCTACGGCCTGATGGTCGGCGGAGCGGCTTCGGACGTCGAGAAGGCCATGCCGATCTTCGACGCGCTTCGCCCCGAAGGCCCGCGCGAAGAGGGCTTCTCGCACGCCGGCGCCGTGGGCTCCGGTCACTACGCGAAGATGATCCACAACGGCATCGAGTACGGCATGATGCAGGCCTTCGCCGAAGGTTTCGAGCTGCTCGAAGCCGCGAAGGTCGTCGAGAACGTGCCCGCGGTGATCAAGGGCTGGCAGCGGGGGACCGTCGTCCGCTCGTGGCTGCTCGACCTCCTCGTCCGCGCGCTCGACGAAGACCCGGAGCTGGACGACCTCGAGGGCTACGTCGAGGATTCCGGCGAAGGCCGGTGGACCCTCGAAGAGGCGATCAACAACGCCGTCCCGGCGCCGGTCATCTCGGCCGCGCTGTTCGCGCGGTTCGCCTCGCGCCAGGAGGACTCCGCCGCCATGCGGGCCGTCGCCGCGCTGCGCAACCAGTTCGGCGGCCATTCGGTCAAAAAGGTCGGCGGCTAGGTAGCGGGTTGCATCTCAGACATCTCCAGGTCACCGACTTCCGGTCCTGGCCACAAGCCGATCTCGCGCTCGAACCCGGTCCGACCGTCCTCGTCGGGCAGAACGGCCGCGGCAAGACGAACCTCCTCGAGGCGATCGGCTACATCGCGACCCTGGGCTCGCACCGCGTCGCGACCGACGCGCCGTTGGTGCGGCACGGGTGCGAACGCGCGCTGATCAGGGTCGCGGTGGTCAACGACGACCGCGAGCTGACGGTCGAGCTGGAGATCACCCCCGGCAAGGCGAACCGCGCGCGGGTCAACCGCGGCGCCGTCGGCAAGCCGCGTGACGTGCTCGGGATCCTGCGCACGGTGCTGTTCTCCCCGGAGGACCTGGCACTCGTGCGCGGCGATCCCGGGGAACGCCGCCGGTTCATGGACGAGCTCCTGGTGCTGCGCGCGCCCCGGTACGCCGGGGTCCGCGCCGACTACGAGAAGGTCCTGAAGCAGCGGAACGCGCTTCTCAAGACGGCGGGCAAGCGGCGTACGGGGCGCGAAGACCCGTACGCGTTGTCGACGCTCGACGTCTGGGACGACCACTTGGCGGTGGCGGGCGCCGCGTTGCTGGCCGCCCGGCTCAACCTGATCGCGGACCTCGCGCCGTACGCGGCCGCCGCGTACATGGGCGTCGCTCCGGATTCGAGACCGGCGAAGATCGCGTACAAGTCGAGCCTGGGCGAAGCGATGCCGGAGGGCTACGGCACCTCGGACGGACCTCGCGCCGACGAAGCTGTCCTCAAGGAAGTGCTGGTCGAGGCGCTGAAACGGTCGCGGAACCTGGAGCTGGAGCGCGGGGTGAGCATGGTCGGCCCGCATCGCGACGAGCTCGACCTCATCCTCGGCGAAGCGCCTGCGAAGGGCTACGCGAGCCATGGGGAGTCCTGGTCGTTCGCCCTCGCACTGCGTCTGGGAAGCTACGAGCTCCTGCGTGGCGAGGCCGGGGAACCGGTGCTTCTGCTGGATGATGTGTTCGCCGAGCTGGACCGGCGTCGCCGGGCCCGGCTGGCGGAGGTGGCGGCAGGCGCCGAGCAGGTGCTGGTGACCGCCGCCGTGGACGAGGACGTACCCGCCGAGCTGGCGGGGCACCGATTCCTCGTGGCAGATGGTGAGATCAACCGAGGGTGATCCGCGCGGCGGACACCCCGGGTGATCGGCGCCACAGCAGTTGCCCACCGATCTGGGGACAAACCTGTGGACAGTGTGGATAACACCGGGAACGCGTTATCGCCCCGCGTGACCAAAGGGCCTGATAAGCGGCTTGACACCCCCCGCTCGGGCGGTAACCCGAGTGAGGGAGCCTTGTTCGACACGCAGAGTGAACGGCCCCGAGTACCGAACGGCCCAACCGATACCGAAGGCAACGGGACGACTACCGGTCGTGACCTCGCTCGTGCAGCTCTGGACGCCGCGAAGGCCAAAGCGAAGGCCCGCGGAGTTGAACCGGGCGTCCGCCGCGGCCGTATCACCGGAGGAGGGGCCGGTGCGAACGGTCAGAGCTCGCGGCGTCGTCGCTGGTCAGGGCCGGGTGCCGATGTCCGCGACCCGCAACCGCTCGGCAGGCTCGCCTCCAGGATCGCGGTCGACCGCGGCTGGAACACGCGGCTGGCCAACGGTCAGGTCTTCGGCCACTGGGCCCGCCTCGTGGGTGACGAGGTCGCCGAACACGCCCAGCCGGTGGCCTTGAAGGACGGCGAACTGACAGTCCGCGCCAGCTCGACGGCGTGGGCGACGCAGCTTCGCCTGCTTCAGAGTCAGCTGCTGGCGAAGATCGCGAAAGGCGTCGGGCACGGCGTGGTCAAGAAGATGCGGATCCAGGGTCCGACGGCGCCGAGCTGGCGGAAAGGGCCGCGGCACGTCCCAGGACGTGGCCCGCGTGACACGTACGGCTGATCCGAGTTGCGCGTCGCCGCAACTGTGCTTCGAAGACCGTGCCATCAAAGCCCCGAGAAGCCGTCCAGAGTGCTTCGCGAACGTCAAGACTCTTCTTCGAACGAATTAGCGCGCCTGTGAGCAAATCAGGGGTGTCCTTGCCGCATGTCAGCGGACACGGCCAAGTACACTGGAGACGAGCGAGCTTCCGCTCGGGGTAGACGAGGAGAATCAACGCCTGTGACCGAGAACAAGAGCGAGTACAACGCGTCGTCGATCACGGTGCTCGAAGGCCTCGAAGCAGTCCGCAAGCGTCCCGGTATGTACATCGGTTCCACCGGTGAACGCGGTCTCCACCACCTCGTTCAGGAGGTGGTCGACAACTCCGTCGACGAGGCGATGGCCGGCTACGCCACCAAGGTCGAGGTTACCCTGCTGGCCGACGGCGGGGTGCGGGTCGTCGACGACGGCCGTGGCATCCCGGTCGACATGCACCCCAAGGAGAAGAAGCCGACCCTCGAGGTCGTGCTCACCGTGCTCCACGCGGGCGGCAAGTTCGACAGCGACTCGTACGCGGTCTCCGGTGGCCTGCACGGCGTCGGTGTCTCCGTGGTGAACGCGCTCTCGACCAAGCTGCTCGCCGAGGTCAAACGCGGCGGGCACAGCTGGCGCCAGGAGTACATCGACCAGATCCCCGGTGAGCTGCAGGACCTCGGCCCGGCCGAGGACACCGGCACCGTCATCACCTTCTGGGCCGACAGCGGCATCTTCGAGACCACGACGTACAACTTCGAGACGATCTCCCGGCGTCTCCAGGAGATGGCCTTCCTCAACAAGGGCCTGACCCTTTCGCTGCGCGACGAGCGCGTCGCCGACGAAGAGACCGAAGAAGACGCTTCCGGCCAAGCGGCCAGGGTCAAGGAAAAGACCTACTGCTACCCGGGCGGACTCGAAGACTTCGTCAAGCACATCAACGGCAGCAAGGACCCGATCCACACCAGCGTGATCTCCTTCGAGGCCAAGGGCACCGGCCTCGAGGTCGAGGTCGCCATGCAGTGGAACAACGGCTTCACGCCGTCGGTGTACACCTTCGCCAACACGATCAACACGCACGAGGGCGGCACGCACGAAGAGGGCTTCCGCGCCGCGCTCACCCGCGTCGTCAACGCGTACGCGCGCGAGAAGAAGCTCCTCAAGGAGAAGGACGCCAACCTGACCGGTGACGACGTGCGCGAGGGTCTCGCCGCGATCGTCTCGATCAAGCTGGCCGAGCCGCAGTTCGAGGGCCAGACCAAGACCAAGCTGGGCAACAGCGAGGCGAAGACGTTCGTGCAGCAGACGTCGAACGAGTGGCTGGCCGACTGGTTCGAGCGCAACCCCACCGAGGCGAAGACGGTCATCAACAAGTCGATCTCCTCGTCGCAGGCGCGAATGGCCGCCCGCAAGGCGCGCGACCTGGTCCGCCGCAAGGGCGCGCTGGAGATCGGCGGGCTGCCCGGCAAGCTCAAGGACTGCCGCTCGACGAACCCGTCGGAATGCGAGCTCTACATCGTCGAGGGTGACTCGGCCGGCGGTTCGGCCAAGGAAGGCCGCGACTCGATGTACCAGGCGATCCTGCCGATCCGGGGCAAGATCATCAACGTCGAGAAGGCCCGTATCGACCGCGTCCTCAAGAACACCGAGGTCCAGTCGCTGATCACCGCGCTCGGCACCGGTATCCACGAAGAGTTCGACATCGAGAAGCTGCGCTACCACAAGGTCGTGCTGATGGCCGACGCCGACGTCGACGGCCAGCACATCACCACGCTGCTGCTCACCTTCCTGTTCCGCTTCATGACCCCGCTGATCGAGCACGGACACGTGTTCCTCTCGCGGCCGCCGCTGTACAAGATCAAGTGGCCGCGGGCCGAGGCGGAGTACGCCTACTCCGACAGGGAACGCGACGCCGTCATCCAGGCCGGCGTCGAGGGCGGCAAGCGCCTCCCCAAGGACGACGCGATCCAGCGCTACAAGGGTCTCGGCGAGATGAACGCCGAAGAGCTGTGGGAGACCACGATGGACCCGGCGAACCGGCTGCTCGGCCAGGTCACCCTGGACGACGCCGCGCAGGCCGACGACCTGTTCTCCGTCTTGATGGGCGAAGACGTCGAAGCGCGCCGCTCCTTCATCACGCGCAATGCCAAGGACGTTCGCTTCCTCGACGTTTAAGCGTCCCCGTTCTTTTGTCCCTTTAGGACTGCTCCCACGAGAAGGACCTCATGACGGAAACCTTGCCGCCCGCTCCGGGCCACGACCGGATCGAACCGGTCGACATCCAGCAGGAGATGCAGCGCTCCTACATCGACTACGCGATGAGCGTCATCGTGTCGCGGGCGCTGCCGGACGTGCGGGACGGCCTCAAGCCGGTGCACCGCCGAGTGCTGTATTCGATGTTCGACTCCGGCTTCCGCCCCGAGCGCGGGTACAACAAGTGCTCCCGCGTCGTCGGCGACGTGATGGGCAACTACCACCCGCACGGTGACTCCGCGATCTACGACGCGCTGGTGCGGCTCGCCCAGCCGTGGTCGCTGCGGTACCCGCTGATCGACGGGCAGGGCAACTTCGGCTCGCCGGGCAACGACCCCGCGGCCGCCATGCGATACACCGAGTCCCGGCTCGCGCATCTCGCGATGCACATGCTGCAGGACATCGAAGAAGACACCGTCGACTTCTCCGACAACTACGACGGACGCACCCAGGAGCCCGACGTCCTGCCGTCGCGCTTCCCGAACCTGCTGGTCAACGGCGGTTCCGGGATCGCGGTCGGGATGGCGACGAACATCCCGCCGCACAACCTGCGCGAGGTCGCCGAGGGCGTCAAGTGGGCGCTGGAGAACTTCGAGGCGACCGACGACGAACTGCTCGCCGCGCTGCTGGTCCGGATCAAGGGCCCGGACTTCCCGACCAAGGCGATGATCCTCGGCACCTCCGGCATCGAGGACGCGTACCGCACCGGCCGCGGCTCCGTGCGCATGCGCGCGGTCGTCGAGGTCGAAGAGGACGCCAAGGGCCGCACGATCCTGGTCGTCTCCGAGCTGCCGTTCCAGGTCAACCCGGACAACCTGGTCGAGAACATCGCGAACCTCGTCCGCGACGGCAAGCTCACCGGCATCTCCGACATCGCCGACGAGTCCAACAGCCGCAGCGGCATGCGGATCGTCGTCACGATCAAACGTGACGCGGTCGCGAAGGTCGTGCTGAACAACCTGTTCAAGCACACCCAGCTGCAGCAGAACTTCGGTGTCAACATGCTGGCCCTGGTCGACGGCGTGCCCCGCACGCTGCGCCTGGACCAGATGATCCGGCACTACGTGAAGCACCAGATCGAGGTCATCGTCCGCCGGACCCGCTTCCGGCTGCGCAAGGCCGAAGAGCGCGCCCACATCCTGCGCGGTCTGGTCAAGGCACTGGACATGCTCGACGAGGTCATCGCCCTGATCCGGCGCTCGCCCTCGGCCGAAGAGGCCAGGCCCGCCCTGATGAGCCTGCTCGACGTCGACGAGATCCAGGCGACAGCGATCCTCGACATGCAGCTCCGCCGCCTCGCGGCACTGGAGCGGCAGCGGATCGTCGACACCCTGGCCGAGATCGAACTCGAGATCGCCGACCTCAAGGACATCCTCGAGAAGCCCGAGCGGCAGCGCACGATCATCGCCGAGGAACTGCAGGAGATCGTCGACAAGTACGGCGACGACCGGCGCACCAAGATCATCCCGTTCGACGGCGAGGTTTCGGTCGAAGACCTCATCGCCGTCGAGGACGTCGTCGTCACCATCACCCGCACGGGTTACGCCAAGCGAACGAAAACCGACCTCTACCGCTCGCAGAAACGCGGCGGCAAGGGCGTCCAGGGCGCGACCCTCAAACAGGACGACATCGTCCAGCACTTCTTCGTCTGCTCGACCCACGACTGGATCCTGTTCTTCACGAACAAGGGCCGCGTCTACCGCGCCAAGGCCTACGACCTGCCCGAGGCCAACCGCAACGCGCGCGGCCAGCACGTCGCGAACCTCCTCGCGTTCCAGCCGGACGAGAAGATCGCCCAGGTCATCGAGATCCCGAACTACGAGGTCTCGCCGTACCTGGTGCTCGCGACCAGGCGCGGCCTGGTGAAGAAGACCAAGCTCACCGACTTCGACTCCAACCGCGCCGGCGGCCTCATCGCCGTCAACCTGCGCGAAGGCGACGAACTGGTCGGTGCGGTCCTCGCGGCCGCCGAGGACGACCTGCTCCTCGTGTCCGCGGAAGGCCAGTCGATCCGCTTCCACGCCACCGACGAAGCCCTCCGCCCCATGGGCCGCGCGACGTCCGGTGTGCTCGGCATGCGGTTCAACGACGGAGACGAACTGCTCGGCATCAACGTCGTCCAGCCGGACAGGTTCCTCCTCGTCGCCACCGGCGGCGGCTACGCCAAGCGCACCCCGACCGACGACTACCCGGTCCAGGGCCGCGGCGGCAAGGGTGTGCTCACCATTCAGTACGACCAGAAACGTGGCAGGCTGGTGGGCGCGGTCATCGTCGACGCCGAAGACGAGCTCTACGCGATCACCTCCAGCGGCGGGGTGATCCGGACTTCGGCCGGACAGGTGCGCAAGGCAGGCAGGCAGACGAAGGGGGTGCGGCTCATGAATCTCGACGAAGGAACCACTCTTCTCGCGGTCGCACGCAACGCGGACGAGCCCTCAGACGTCGCCACTGCAGATAGTTCTGAAGGAGAAGAAACCCCGGCGTCGGAGCAGTAGGCGACGCCCCAGGTATTGGGTAAGGACTGACACCTCGTGACACCATCCGAGAAGCCCGAAGCAGGCGGCGCGCAAGCGGGTTCGTCGAGCCCGCCCTGGCAGCGTGACAGCGGTGCCGGGGAACCCGAAGGCTCCAGTGAGCAGACGGTCTCGGTGTCTTCGGTCGCGACCGAAGACGTGGCCAACTCGGAACCGAAGCAGGACGCGACAACCGTGACCGACTACCACGGGGTAAGCGGCACCGCCGCGAGAAGGCTGTTCGGCGACAGCGGAGAGGGCGACCAACCCGCCCCCTCCGCCATCCCGTCCGCCTCCCGCACCCGTGCCACCCCCACCGCGCTCCGCCGCCCCGGCCGCGGACCGCGTCGCGCCAGCCTGCAGATCAAACGCTTCGACCCCTGGTCGGTGCTGAAACTGTCCCTCGTCCTCGGCGTCGCACTCTTCTTCGTGTGGCTCGTCGCCGTCGGCGTCCTCTACACCGTCCTCGACGGCATGGGCGTCTGGGACAAACTCAACGGAACCTATTCGTCTCTCGTCGGCGGAGAAGGAGCCGACGCACCGGCCGACCCGTTGATCAGCGCCGGCCGCGTCTTCGGGATCGCGGCCATCCTCGGCGCCATCAACATCGTGCTGATCTCGGCCCTCGCCACCGTCAGCGCGTTCATCTACAACGTCTCCGCCGACCTCGCCGGAGGCCTCGAAGTAACCCTTTCCGAACGAGAGTGAACCCGGTTGCAGGACGTCGAAAGACGTCCTGTAATCTTCTCCTCGTTCGGGCCCATAGCTCAGGCGGTTAGAGCGCTTCGCTGATAACGAAGAGGTCCCAGGTTCAAGTCCTGGTGGGCCCACCCGATTCGCCCGGTCATGTTTGCGGATAGCGCAAACCGTGATCGGGTGTTTTTCGTTTGGGGGTCGAACCCCCAAACCCCCGCCAGGGAGGGCTTCGCTCCCCTGGACCCCCCCCCAGGGCGTTTGGTCGCGTGGTCGTTGTGGCTCCTGACGTTGTTGGTTGCGTGGCCGTTGTAGGGCATGGACGGCGTTGGGTGGTTCCACGTGGAACGTGGGGGTGGAGGGGGCGGGGAGCCGCGTGCAGTAGCATCGGTGGGTAAGCGGAGCAACTCGGCAGGAAGAGGGGGCTTCTGATGAAGAAGCTGTTGGCACTCGCGGTCATCGCGGGCGGCGTGCTGTTCGTGATCAAGCGCAACAAGGCCGCCAAGGCCGAGGCCGACCTCTGGCGGGAGGCCACCGCGCCGACCGAGCGCCCGCTCGGCTCCGTTTCCACGAACGGAAGCGCCCCGACCAAGGCCGCGGACGCGTCCCGCAACAACTGATTTCGGCGCGGGCGGTTACCATGATCGCCTGCGACCCGGGGCTGTAGCTCAATTGGTAGAGCACCGCCTTTGCAAGGCGGGGGTCAGGGGTTCGATTCCCCTCAGCTCCACTCATTCTCGGAGAGCCCTGTTCGTGTGAAAACGCGAACAGGGCTCTTTTGCGTTCGCGCGACGGCATGGTGACGTTCGTCACCGGACGCGGATCGTCAAGTCGAGCTCTCAGCCAAGTCAACGCTGCTTACATGGGGGTGGAATTCCGGACAGCGAGGTGAAATCATGATCGATTTCGAAACAGACCTCGACGATCTCAGGGCGTCGAGCAAAGAACTGATGAAGGCCGCCGACCTGGTCGGCACGGTCCATACCGGGGTGAGAGGGCAGGACGTGCCCGCTCCCGATCCGGCCATGGGCGGCTTGCTTCCTGGGATGTTCGCGCCGGACACCGTGTTCGGGAAATCTTTGGGCATGCGCGGGTTTTCGGCGGCCTACGAGGAACACCGCCAAGCCGTCGAGAAGATGCTCGCGAAGCTGCAAATCAGCACACGGGACGCAAGCCAGGCCTTGGCGCGGGTGGCCGAGTTGTACGAATCCGTCAACGAGGAGAACCGGCAGCGAGTGAACCGCGCCGCGCACGTGGAACAGGGGTAGCGGCGAGCATGGACGGGTACTTCAACGCACTGGACACGGAAACCGCCGCTGAAGGTGGCGACAACAGTGAACTGCTCGAGGGAATCTCCGAGGACCTCAGAGAGGGCGCCGAAAACGCTTTCGCGGCGCTGGACTTCCTTGCCCCGCCGATCTTCGGCATCGGCGTCGATTTCAGCGGCCCGCGGCGGGAGGAGGTCCGCGATTTCTTCCTCGAGTTTTCCGAGGCGGAGCTCATCGGCGACAACAGTCTGCAGGCCATGATCAACGCTTACCAAGGCTTGTGGACTACCTTCGCGGAGACGAAGACGTCGCTGGACCGGTCTCTTGTGCTGCTGATCAAATGGCGCGGCGAAGGAGCCGAGAGCGCCAAGACCTACATTCAGGATCTGGTGAACACCTACACCAGGGTAGGCACCGCGCTCACCGTGCTGGAAGCCGACGTCGTGGCCGCGCGGGAAGCCATCGCGGGCGCGCGGGAAGACTTGACGGAACTTTCCAAGGCCCTTCTCGCCGCAGCGAAAAAGTACCGGGACGACCAGGAACGTCAGGATGAGTCCGCCGGGTTCAAGGCTCTGGCAGCGGGTTTCGCCGGCGCTATCGCGGGCATGCTCGCAGTGGCGGCCGCCCCCGCGACAGGTGGTCTAACCGCGGCGGTGTTCTTCACCACCGCGAACGCGGTCAGGATCGCCGCGTCCACCGCCGGGGCCGGGATCTCCACCCTGATCAGCGAGCAGTCCGCGATTGTCGGGGACAGCCCCGAAACCATCTACGACAGCTTTCACGATTCCGCGGTCAGCATCAGGGAAAAACTCTTCCGAGTGACGGATTCGCTGATCGCGCAGATCGGCGGGGAGATCAACGGCCTGCCGAAGATCCCCGATCCGCCGGACGTCAGCCCCGGTGACACCTTCGACCCCGGCAACTTCGAAACGGAGAAGACCGACAAGGGGACCGAGAAGCGGGTCCGGGACAAGAACGTCGACATCTCGAACGACGGCAAGATCGAGCAGCCGCCGATGGAGCTGTCACCGCTGCCGACCGACTGACGGAGGATCGTGGCCGACAAACCGGCGCCCAAGAAACCGCCCGCCGACCGGCAAGCGATGCTGGAGGCACTGGCCACCCTGTCGGTGGACGCCTCCTCGCCGGACGGTGCCGTTTCCGTTTCGGTCAACACCGACGGCGTGATGACGCGGCTCAGAGTCGGTGACGTCGCGTCGCGGATGTCGCCCGCCGAGATCGCGGACGCCGTCATGCGGACCTACCAGGAAGCGCAGCTTGGATCCGCGAAACGCAGTGCGGAGCTGATGGCGCCGATCGGCAACGCCGGGTACATCACCGACAGGCTCCGCTGGCGGCTCGGGTTCACCCCGTCGTTCCAGGGCACGGGCGAAACGGCTTCCCCCGTGCCGCCCGTGTCACGCCGGACACCGGCGGGAACGGAGAACGTCGTGCTCAAGGACCGTTCGGAAGAACCGGCCGGTCCCGACCTCGACGAGCGGCCAGCACCGGCGGAATCCGACGACCAGTACTACGAGCAAGGCCTGCGGTACAACCCTTCCTGGTAGTACGGCCTCGCGCTCGACCGCGCTTCGGGTTCGCACCCTGGTCCCGGCGGCGTCAGATCGGCGCCGCCGGAACCAAGGGCAGTTCGATGATCTTGGTCAGGCTCAGCCCGCCGATCCGCCGCCAGTCCTTACCCCAACTTTCGAGCGAGCCAGGCGAACGTCCACCGGTAGAAACTCTGCGCCGCGAGGCTGGTGTTGATCGAGTGGCCGCTGCCGCGCACGATCTTGTCGGCGCCGCAGTCGCCGTTCCCGCAGACCAGCGTGTCGTGCTCGCCGAGCACGTACGCCGTCGGGACCTTCGGTGCCGATCGTTTCGCCGCGCCGGGTCCGACGGAGCGGAGTTCGGCGGAAGCCAACGTGTCTTTCAGTGCTTCTTCGACGGGAAGGATCGCCGGGTCGTACGTGCCAGGGTGATGGAAGGTTTGCGCGCGAGTACCCGGACGGGTCGTGAGGTAGCCGGCGGCCCACGGCTTCCCGGCGAACTTCGGGTCCAGCTCGGCGGGATAGAACGGTGAAGCGGCTTTGGCCTGCCCGCCCGGCCGGTCGCGAGGAATGCCGCTGATGATCACGGCGTCGACGCCGCCTCGCTCGGCGGCACGCTCCGCGACGAGCCCGCCCATCGAGTGTCCATTGAGGACGATCGTGCGGAACCGCGGCCGCAGCTGCGTGACCACCTGGTGGACGGCCTCGCCGCCGGCGGCGAAGTCGAGCGTCTCCGGGTCCGGGCGGCTGCTGCGGCCGTAGCCGAGCCTGTCGAGGTTCAAGGTCGCGTAGCCCGCCCGCGTCGCACTGTCCACATAGGAGTATCGGCGCGACTGGAACGGCCAGTCCCAGTAGGCGCGGTCGTAGGTGCCGCCGTGCAGCAGTACCTGCAGCGGAGTTCTGGTGGTGAGGCGGCCGCGGACGCAGAGTTCGCCCGCGACCGTCTGGCGTTCGCCGTTCACCTGGACCGAAAAGCGCTGTTCGGCGCAGTGGGCCGGGCGTTCCGTGGCGACCGCTGTCGTGGTTCCCAGCAGGGAAAGAGTCGCGGCCAGCAAGGCCGCTTTCGCAGTGAATTTCATGGGGAAAGCGTCGTTCGCGGGCCGGGGTCGCGTCGTCGTGCCGCCGTGGAGATCGGCGGCTACGTCAGACGCGCACCATCCCGCTCCGGTAGGCGAACACCACCAGCTGCGCGCGATCGCGGGCGTGCACCTTCGCCATCGCGCGGCTGACGTGCGTCCGGACCGTCGCCGCGCTGATCACGAACTCCCGCGCGATCTCGTCGTTCGACATCCCCTGCGCGACCCGCTGGACGACCTCGTGTTCCCGGTCGGTGAACGCCGAACCGTCCGCACGGGGCATCGGATGCGACGGCCGCGCGGTGAACTCCGCGATCAGCCGCCGCGTCACGCTCGGCGAGAGAAGCGCGTCCCCCGCGGCGACCACCCGGACGGCTTCGAGGAGATCCGCGGGCCTGGTGTGCTTCAGCAGGAACCCGCTGGCGCCCGCGCGCAAGGCGTCGAAAACGTATTCGTCCAGGTCGAACGTGGTCAGCATGAGGACACGGACGCCGGAAAGCCGTTCGTCCGCCACGATCCGGCGGGTCGCTTCGATCCCGTCGAGGACGGGCATCCGGACGTCCATCAGCACCACGTCCGGCACGGTTTCCGCGACCACGGCCACCGCCGCCTCGCCGTCGTCCGCTTCCCCCACCACGGTGATCCCGGCTTCCACACGGAGCAACGCCGCGAACCCGGACCGGACGAGCAGCTGGTCGTCGGCGAGCACCACCCTGATCACGGCCATCGCGCGCTCACCCGGAACCTCCCGTCCTCACGACTCGTGGTCAGTGTGCCGCCGGTCGCCCTGGCACGTTCACCCATTCCCCTGATCCCGGCACCGGGCACGTCCGGACCAGGCGCGCGTACTTCGTTGAGCACGTCGAGCCGCAGGCCGTCTTCGGTCGCCCGCACCGTCACACCGGCGGCGGACGCGCCGTGTTTCGCGGCGTTCGTGAGCGATTCCTGGACGATCCGGTACACCGCGCCGCCGACCGGCTGCCCGATTCCGGGAGCGTCGAGGTCCAGCGTGACGGCCAAACCCGCCTGGTTCGCCGAAGCGACCAGCGCGGGAACGTCCGCCATACCCGACGCAGGCTGGAGCGGGGCGGCGTCTTCGCGGAGCAGCCGCACCATCGCGTTCAGCTCGTCGAGGATCGTGCCGCTGACCGTGCGGACGACTTCGAGCGCTTCCTTGGCCACCTCGGGGTGATCGTCGAGCACGTGCCGGGCCATGCCCGACTGGACGTTGATGACCGCCATCGCGTGGCCGACGCTGTCGTGCAGATCCTGCGCGATGCGCAGCCGCTCGCCGAGTACGCGATCGCGTTCCGCCTGCTCCGCCGCCGAAGCCCGCTCCCGACGTCCTCGAAGCGCGTCGGCGGCGAAGACCGCTACGCCGGCCCAGCCGACGAAGACCAGATCGAGGACGCCCGCCCCGCCGGTGGCCAGGTTCGCGCCGACGACTATCGCCGCCATACCGCCCGCGACGGCGTACGCGAGCCGTCGCGGGCGCAGGGTGCCCAGCGCGAACAACGGCACGAGACCGGCGAACAACACCGGACCGTCGGGATAGCCGAACCCCAGGTAGAGCAGGAGCGCAAACGCTTCCGTCCCCGCCGCCACAGTCGGCAGGCGCCCGACGACGACCAGCGCGAGACAAGCGAGTGCGACGACGGCGAACCCGAGGACGTCGACAGGGTGTTCCCCGAGTTCGGGCTCCAGGTTCGCCGTGCCGACGACGAGCAACGCGCTCACCACGAGCCAGGCGGCGACGGCTCCGCCACGGATCAGCCACTTCACCTGCCCAGTCTGCCGAAACCGGCCCGCGGGCACGTCCGCGTTCCGTGGATCTCGCCTACGTCAGATGTGCAGCAACCGCTCGTCGAGCTTCGCCAGATAGTCGCGGCCGAACTCGCCGTTCTCCAGATCGCGCCACAGCACCGGCGGCAGATCCTGCGCCACCTCGGGCGACCGGGACGCGGCGGCCAGCGCGATGGTCGCCGCGGTGTCGACGTCACCGGTGAACGCGACACAGGTGTGGAGCATCCGGGCGAGCCCGCCGCCTCCGGCGAGCACGGTCAGCGCGGCGCGGACGCTCATCCAGCCCTGCGGGCCGATCTTGCCCGTCCACGGCCGCGCCCAGCCGCCGTGCCCGACGTCTTCGGGAAGGATCCCGTCGATCCACCGCGCCACCTCGGCCACCGGACCGAGCCGCTGGTGGCAGTAGTGGACGGCGAGCGCCGCCGCCTGCGCCGCGGCGATCCCTGCCGGGGTGTCGTGCGTGATCCTGGCCTGCAGTTTCGCGTGGTAGAGGACGTCGTCGACGGTCGGCAGGACCCCGATCGGCCCGGCGCGCATGGCCGCCCCGCTCTTGTCGCTCTGCGGTTGGAGCCGTCGCAGCAGCTCTTCACCGTCGCGGACCTCGCTGAGCAGCTGATGGAAACGCGGCGCGTAGCCGTCGTGCGGATCGCGGTGATACCCCCGGACGAACTGCTCGGCGAGCAACGACGGTGTCCATCGTTGTCCCGACACGAGCAGTTCGGCGATCGCGATCGTCATCTGCGTGTCGTCGGTGTAGCGACCGGACGGGACGGCGAGGTGGCCGGGATGCGGCACGTAGCCCGCCAGCGTGTTGTGCTCGGCGACGAAGCTCGGGTACGCGTGCTCGAAGGAGCCCCCGTACGCGTCGCCGATGGCCAGTTCGACCAGCATCCGGGCTCCTTCAGGCGGTGAGTCGTGCCGTTTCCGAAGGGAGTCTGCCGTAGGTGTCGCGGTAAAGACCGGAAAACCGGCCGAGATGCGTGAAGCCCCATCGCAGCGCGACGTCGGTGACGGTGCCTTCGGCGCGCCCCTGGGCGATCGCGAGCAGGTCCTGGTGCACGTGGTCGAGCCGGACGCGGCGCAGGTACTCCATCGGCGTCAGCCCGAGTTCGGTCCGGAACGCCAGCTGCAGCGAGCGCACGCTGATCCGCGCGGCCATCGCCAGCTCGCCGATCGACACCGGTTCGGCGGCGTGCTCCTCGCAGTAGGTCATCGCGCGGCGCACCGCCGTCGACTTCGGCCTCGGCCGTTCTTCGGCCAGTTCGCCGGACAGCGAATGCGGCTGCGTGTCGAGCAGCCCGTGCAGCAGCAGCTTCTCGAAATGCGAAGCGGCCAGCGGCGACCGGTCGAACAGGCCGGACGCGGCGGTCTCGCTGAAGGTGTGGAGCAGGGTGAGCCACTGGTCCATCCCCGACGTCGTGACGATCATCGGCTCGAACCGCAGGGGCGACGTCGGCAGCTCGCCGAGCCGTTCGCGCATCGTGTCCGCCACCAGCAGCTTGCCGACGCGGAGCAGCAGGATGTCGGGATGGTCGTAGGCGGTCTGGAACCGCGTACCCGGACCGGTCACGACGTGCCGCGACGGGACGACCTCGCCACCGATCGTGGCCCGGCTCCGGCCGGTGAGGGTCACGACCACGGTGTACGCGTCCGGAGTCTCTTCGCCCTGCAGCACGACGTCGGAGTCCAGCGTCAGCTCGTAGACCGAGAGGCCGCCCGGGTCGATCCCGGGGACTCGGAGGCCGCTGAGCTGGGAGATGTCGAAGGATCCGGTGGGCGTGGCGGTGTGCAGCTTGACCGTTTCCGGCGCGAGGAACGCCTGGAAGGTGTTCTCGAGTTCGTCGAAGTCATCGCCGGTGACCACCGTCGACGCGATCGGTGACCCGTCCGAGAACCGTTTGCGCACCTGTCGATCGTGCCAGGCTGCGGGGTGTCACCGAATGCCCATACCGTGGAGACATGGCGACCGACAAGCTGCGCGCGTGGTGGGCACATCGGCAAGGTCTCGACGGATCGCTGCACGGGGCGACGGCGGCCGCCGTGCTGGAGCGGACCGGCTGGATGCGTTCGGTCGGCGGTTCGGCGCCCTATTTGGGGCTTTTCGCCAGGGCCCGGCTCGATCGCGAGACGGTCGACGCGGACGTCGCCCGGCTCGCCATCCACGAGCTGCCTTCGGCCCGCGGCTGCACCTACGTCCTGCCGTCGGCGGATTTCGAACTCGGCCTGACCGTCGGAGCCGGGGCACCGGCCGGTGAACTCGCGGCCGCGGAGAAGTACCTCGGCGTCACGCAGGCCGAAATCGAGCAGTTGTGCGTGACCGTCGCCGACCTGCTCGACGCGTCCACCGAACCGCTCGGCCCGGCCGCGATCAAGGAAGCCGCCGGGGCCGCGGTGCGCAACCTCGGGGAGGCGGGCCGCAAACGCGGCACCACCACGACGTTGCCGCTCGCGCTCGGCCTGCTCCAGGTCCGCGGCGACATCCGCCGGGTCCCGGTCAACGGACGGCTGGACCACCAGCGCTACGGCTACGTCCGCTGGACGCCGTCCCCGCGCGGCGGGCTGACCGACATGGACACCGCGCGGACCGAACTGGCCCGGCGGTACTTCTCGTGGGCCGCCCCGGCGTCACTCAAGCATTTCCGCTGGTTCTCCGGTTTCACCGCGGCGAGCGCCAAGAAAGCCGTGGAACAGCTGGACCTCGTGCCGCTCGACGGCACCGACCTGCTGATGCCCAAGGAACTCGCGGACGAGTTCGCCGGGTTCACCGTCCCGTCGAAGCCGTCGTACGCGCTGCTCGCCGGGATCGACGGCATCCACCTTCTGCACCGCGAGATGTCGCGGCTGCTCGACGACGCCGATGTCGAACGTCCGGTGCCTGGTGGCCGCGCGGGGGAGATCCTGGGCGGGCAGGCGGATCCGCCGACCCACCTGATCGTCGACCGAGGCCGCTTCGCCGGCTTGTGGGAATTCGACACCGAGACGAACAAGATCGTCTACGAGTTCTTCGGCGACGAGGACGCCGCGTTGCGCGAGACGGTCGCGGAGACACAGGAGTTCGTCCGCGACCGGCTGGGCGACGCCCGGAGCTTCAGCTTGGATTCGCCGAAGAGCCGGGCGTCGCGAGTAGCCGATCTCAGGAACTGAGCCGGGTCAGGCCTTCGCCTCGTTGATCAGGATGTCGACGGCTTTGTCGTTGCGGGCCGTCTGCTCCGGGATCACCGAAGCGGGCGGGTAGAAGCCGTCGATCCCGCCGTCCTTCGGGTACATCTCGAAGGTGTAGCTGAGGATCTTGTGCTTGCCCCACGCCCAGTCGTTGATGTCGCCATCGGTGACGTAGAGGTCGCTGGACTGCTCGGGCGTGTAACCGTTGGTGGCGGCCATCTGCTTGCCGACGTCGGCGAAGCGCTTCGCCTCCTCCTCGCTCAGGCCCGTGTCGGTCTCGGCCTTCGTGTAGCCGTACGGCCAGAGCACCAGTTCCGAGAAGGTGTGGAAGTCGATGTGCGCCTTGATCTGCTGCGCGCCGCCGACCACCCGGGAGTTCATGAACTCCGCGACAGCCTTGGTCTCGGACTCGGAGAACGCCGAAGGACCGTGGTAGTCCTCGGCGGACGGGCTGTTGCTCGACCCGCCGCAGCAGTTCCACTTGTAGTCCCAGTTGCGGTTCGGGTCGGTGCCGACCGCGCTGCTGCCCGGCACGGGCTTCCGCGTCTTGCGCCAGCCCTGGTACTCGCCGCCGGTGATGTCGTACTCGGAGCCGTCCGGGTTGACGTTCGGGATCACGTAGATCTCGTGCTCGTCGACCATCTTCTTGATGGCCGGGTCGGTCGCGTACCCGCTGGTGAACCGGTCCACGATCCGCAGGCACATCTCGGTGGTGAGGTGCTCGCGCGCGTGCTGGTTGCAGGTGAACAGGACCTCGGGCTCGTCTTCGTCCTTGGCCGCGTTGTCGCTGATCTTCAGCACGTTGAGCTCGCGGCCCTCGTAGGACTTGCCGACGCTCGAAAGGGTCGCGATGTCGCCGTGGTCCTTCGCGGCCTTCTGCAGCTCAGCGCTCGTTTCGGCGTAGGTGTGGTACGCCTCGTCGCCCGGCGGGAAGTCACCCGCGACCGCCGAGGTGCCCGCGCGCCCGCTGCGCTGCTTGAGCATGCTGTCGAAGTCGCCGAGCGACTTCAGGCCGAACCCGTTCGCGCGCAGGTTCGCGGCCTGATCGGGCGTGGCGACGACGGTCAGCGCGCCACCGCGTGAGCCCGCGATGTCGACACCGGTGCGGGCGACGGCGGTGCGCTTGGCGGAGTCGTTCGCGCCCTCCACCGAATACAGCCCTCTCGCCGGGTCGCCGGTCTGGGCGTTCGCGACGGGCGTCGTGACGGCCAGCAGGGCGAGCCCTGTGGCGGCCAAGGCGCCCCAAATGCGACGGCGTGTGGACATTTCGCCTCCGAACGATCAGGGGACAAGGTGGCGTTCACCGTCGCCGAAGTGAATCGTCCACGACAACCCGACGATCGTCGTTCCCAGTTACCGTTTACGGCCAGAGGTGCTCTTTGAGCCAGGTCCCGCGCTCGCTCCGGTAGCGGAGCCGCTTGTGCCGCCGATCGTGGCTGGCCTGCCAAAACTCCACTTCGGACGGCGTCACCAGATAGCGGGTCCAGGTTTCCGGTGCCACGCCGGGATTCTCCTCGACCCACCGGTGCGCTTCCTCGGCCGCGCGGTCCAGATCGGCCGGATCTTCGAGCACCTGCGACTGCCTGCCGATGAACGCCTCCACCCGTGACGCCGGCGGCCGGGCGGTGAAATCGGCCGCGGACACCTCGGGATCGGCGGGCGAGACCGGGCCGCGCAGCCGGATCTGACGGCCTCGTCCCGGCCAGAAGAACGTCAGCGCGGCGAACGGATTCTTCGCCAGCTGGACACCTTTCGGGCTTTCGGAACTCGTCGCGACCGCCCAGGTGTCCCCGTCGACGTCCTTGAGGATCACGACCCGCGCGTCCGGCATCCCCTCGGCGTCCACTGTGGACAGTGTGACGGCGTGCGGCGCCAGGACGTGTTCTCCCGCTTCTTCGAGCCATTCCAGGAAAAGCTCACGCGGGGTCGCCGGGGCGGCCTCGGTGTCGAACACCGGCAGGTCTTCGGGGAACGACGACCAGCCACGCAAAGTGCGGCTCATCAGTACCCCGGCGGGCGCTGGCCGTGCTGCGGATAACCGGGCGCCGGCGGTGGATAGTGCGGCGGATGCTGCCCCGGCGGCGGGCCCTGCGCGGGCGGCGGGCCGACCGGGTACTGCGGCGGCGGTTGCTGCGGCTGCCAGCCGGGAGGCGGCTGCTGACCGGGCGGCGGCATCGGCGGCTGCTGGCCCTGCGCCTGCTGCCACTGCACCTGCTGATAGACCTCGGCGGGCTGCGGGAAACAGAACGTCAGCTTCGCGTTGACGGAACCCTGAACCGCGGCGCCCCAGAGCTTCCCGCCGACGAACGCGTACATCTGCGCCGCCGAAACATCGACGGCCACCATGCGCGTCTCGCCGCCGAACTGGTTGCCGGACTTCGCCGACGCGGCCTGCGCGGCATCCGGGTACACCCGGTCACCGATCAGACCGGCGATCACCACCGAAGCGGCCGTCCAGCCGACAGTGCCCATCACGTTCGCGCGCGCGTGCTGCGTCGCCAGCCCGGTGAAGTCGTACAACGCGGGCGCGGACACCTCCGGGATCGCCGCCGCGACCACGCAGTAGTTCATCGTCGACATCATCACGGATTCGGTGAACAGCCCCACGACGGCCGTGCTCGGACCGATCTGAACGGTGTTCAGCCTGCCGCCGCTGCGCTGGATACGCTCTGCCACCGCACCCAGGTACTGCTCCTTGGTGAGCACTGATGCCTCCTGAAGACCCGTCACGCACCGCCATCGTCGCATGAACAGGGCGGATGGTCGCACCGGCGCGGTAATGATCCGCTCTGCTTCACTGGACGCCGCTCTGCTTCACTGGACCATCATGCGACGTCTTCTGATCCTGCCGCTCGTCGTGCCACTGCTGGCGGCCTGCGGGCCGACGGAACAGCCGCCGCCTGCGGCGAGCCCCGCGCCGTCGAACACCCCGGCACCCCAGATCCCGGCCGCGCCGGAACCCACCGGCAAAGGCCCGTGCCCGTATCTGAGCACCGAGTTCATCTCGGATGCCAACGGGCAGAAGGTCTCCAAGGTCAAGACCTCGGCCGACCAGCCGCATCCGACCTGCTTCTTCTACGCGCTCAGCGGGAAACTGCAGCTCACCGTGCGCGTCTACGTCGGAGAACCGGGCGTGGCCAAGGCACTTGTCGATCAAGCCGCCCCCATCGACACCTCCAACCCGGCCGACGAACCGACGGGCTGGAAAGGCGGCTACCAACCCTCCGGGGACGGCGCCGTCTACGCCGTCGCGAAGGGCGGGAACGCGGTAGTCGTGACCACAAACCAGAAGCAGAGCATCAAGGCACGTACGGTGGCGAAGGAGGCTATCGGTGAGCTGAAGCTCTAGGTAGTGGTATCCACACGTCAGAGTGAAGTTGATCTTGTACTACCCTGTGCCGCACGCGCGAGGTTTCGCGGGACCAGCGCGACGCCAGATCCGGCGGCGGCCGCCTTGCGGTGTGGCTCGGCGGCACACAAGATCATTTCTCCCCAAAAGACAAAAGGACAGGTTTCGTGGCTGACACCCTCAAGGAAATCTTGCTCGACTCCAGCCGTCGCCCGGCGGTCGTGAGCGACTTCGAAGGTCTCGTCGACGCCGAGGTCTCCGACAAGGGCGGCGTTTCGGGTGCCGTCGTGAAGACCGGCTTCGCCGCCGTCAAGAAGATCAAGCCGGGCATCATCCCCTCCGCCGTCGACGCCCTGCTCGACGACTTCACCGGTGCCCTCGAGCCGTTCTACGGTGACTACAAGGCCAAGGGCGGCAACGACTTCGGCGCCTACCTGGTCGGCCGCGGCGACGAGGCCTCCGACGCGCTCCTGTCGGTCACCGACGCGCGCGCCGACAAGAGCAGCCGTGACAGCATCAAGAAGGTCTACGGCAAGCTGCGCCCGAACGGCAAGAAGAACGTCGAGGAGGCCCTTCCCCGCCTCGGCCAGCTGATCGACAAGCACGCTAGCGCTGTCTAATCGCGCGGAGCGCGATTAGACAGCGCTGTGTTGATTTGATCGCGCGCTGACGTAAAAGCGCCGAAGGGGCGTCGACCCGCTTTCCACTCACGTGGGCGGGGAGGCGCCCCTTCATCGCGTTTACGTGGGCCTTCGGCCCGAAAGAGGGCGCGCGACTGGTGAAGTCTCGCCGTCGCGCTGGCGCGCTTTCGGCGAGACGAGTCCGCCGGTGCTGTTGTCGGGCGCGTTGATCTTCGGCACCGAGACGTGAAGAACCCGCCTAGTGACCTGAAGGGGTCACTAGGCGGGCCCTAGCGACAAGCAGAAAGACGAAGGTTAGGCGTCAGTTCTTTTTGTCGGCGGAGCTGGCGCTTGAGGCCTGGTGCCCGTTCTTCGGGGCGCCGGGCTTCGGAGCCGCGGGCTTGGCCGCACCCGAACCCCCAGCCGGACCGGAAGCGGCGGGCTTCGCGGCAGCGGGCTTCGGAGCGGCCGCGGCCGGAGCGGCGGGCTTCGCGGGGGGAGCGGGCGGAGCCTTCGGCGGCGCGGGCGCGACCGGCGGCTCCTGCTTGGAACGCAGGGCGTATGCGGCACCGGCACCGACGACGGCGATACCGATGACCCACGGCCAGCGACGACGCTTGCGCGTCCCCTTGGCAGCGGTCTTCGCCTCGACGAGCGCGGACCTGAAGTCCTTCTTCGCCGCCTTGAAGTCCTTCTTGCCCCGGCGCTTGGACTCGCCGGCCGACTTCGCGGCCAGGATGGCGGCCTTGCGTGCCTTCCTGCCCGGCTTCCGCATCTCGGAAAGCCTGGCCAGCGCCTCCTTGCGAGCCGCCTTCGAGCTGCGCTTGAGCTCCTTGCGGGTCAGTTCGGTCTTCTTCGCGAGCTTCTTGCGCGCGCGACGGCTGGTCTTGACGATCTCACCGGCGCTCTCGGAGAGCTTCTGCTCGGCTACCTCGACGGCGTGGGCGGTGGCTTCCTTACCCGCCTCAACAGCGCGTTTGCGCAGGCCGAGCGCGCCGGCCTTCGCCGACTCGCTCACCGAATCTGCGGCCCGGGTCATGGCCTTCACCTCATCAATCGTTTTGATTCTGCTTCGTTGCTTGTAACCTATCGTGCCCCTTTTCCCCAGATCTTGCCGCAGATGGCACGATGAAGCTCGTGACTGAAAGCAAGGGATCCCTCATTGGTGGCGCGCTGAAGGCCACTCTGCACACCAACCAGGGTGACATCAACCTGAACCTGTTCCCCGACCACGCGCCGAAGACGGTCGCGAACTTCGTCGGGCTCGCCGAGGGCAGCAAGGAGTACACCCAGCCCAACGCGCAGGGTGAGAACTCCGGTCCGTTCTACGACGGGTCGGTCTTCCACCGCGTCATCGACGGGTTCATGCTCCAGGGCGGCGACCCGACCGGCACCGGCCGCGGTGGCCCCGGCTACAAGTTCGGCGACGAGTTCCACCCGGAACTCCAGTTCTCCAAGCCGTACCTGCTGGCCATGGCCAACGCCGGACCCGGCACCAACGGCTCGCAGTTCTTCATCACCGTCGCGCCGACGACGCACCTGAACTTCAAGCACACGATCTTCGGAGAGGTCGCGGACCAGACTTCCCGCGACGTCGTCGACGCGATCGGCCGCACGGCGACCGGTCCGGCCGACCGTCCGCTGCAGGACGTCGTCATCGAGAAGGTCAGCATCACCCGCTGATCACGAAGCCGGTTACGGGGGATTTCGGTAGGTTGGTGGCATCGTGAGCCAACCACCGAATCCCCAGTACCAGCAGGCCGCCATGCCCGGCTGCTGGTGGCACCCGACCCGGCCGACCGGGCTGAGCTGTTCACGCTGCGAGCGTCCGGCCTGCCCCGATTGCCTGCGTGAAGCCTCCGTGGGCTTCCAGTGCACCGACTGCGTCCAGACGGGCCGCCAGCAGGACCGCGCCCAGCAGAAGCAGTACCGCGACGCCGGCTACGGCGCGCGCACCCTCGCCGGCGCCCAGCCGTCCCAGACGGCTGTCGTGACGCCGGTCCTCCTGGCGCTCAACGTCGTCATCTTCTTCGTCACGGTCGCCCAGTCCGGCAGCATCTCGAGCAACAACTTCTCGGAGCTCTTCCAGCTCGGCGAACTGTGGAACCCGGCGACGCTGGCCGGCAACGAGTGGTGGCGGATCTTCACGTCGGGCTTCCTGCAGTTCGGCCTGCTGCACATCGCGAGCAACGCCTTCTCGCTGTGGTTCGTCGGCCGCCCGCTGGAGACCGCGCTCGGCCGCGTCCCGTTCACGGTGCTCTACTTCGTTTCGATGATCGGCGGCTCGGCCGCGAACCTGGTGTTCAGCGGCCTCGACGCCGTGCCGGTGGTCGGCGCGTCCGGCGCCATCTTCGGGCTCATCGGCGCGTACACGGTCATCGTCATCAAGCTGAGGCTCAATCCGACCTGGCTGCTGGTGATCCTGGGCCTGAACGTCTTCATCACGTTCCAGGTGCCCGGCATCTCCATCCTCGGGCACGCGGGCGGTTTCGTCGCCGGGCTCCTGGCGACCTTCGCGCTGCTGTACGCGCCGGAGAAGAACAGGCTCAAATGGCAGCTCGGCGGGATCGCGATCGTCGTCGTGGCGATGATCGGACTCATCGTCTGGAAGGACTCACAGACGATTTCCGCGTCCTGTGAGCTCACCACCAGCCGAGGCGCGCCCAGCTACGTCTGCTACCCGGAGTAGTCCCGCTTCCCCCAAGTGGGTTACATGAAGACCCGGTGGAGAAGCAACGGGGCTGGGTACTTTCACGTTGATCGTCAACATCGACAACGTGGGGGTTCGAGATGAAGATTCGCAAGGCAGTCCTGCTCACGGCCGTCGCCGCGATGGCCGCGGCGCTGGCACCGTCTGTCGCGCAGGCCGGTGAAGCCGCGGAAACCTGCCAGACCTACACCAAACGCTACTTCCTCGGCTCGGGCAGCGCGATCACGCTGCGTGTCGCCTACGTCGATGCGGCGTTGAAAATCTGCTTCGGGGATCCCGGCGTCACTTCCTCGGTGGCGACGCAGACCGTCGGCACGACCGGGCCGGGCGCGGCCACCGGCTGGGAGGTCACCGCCGGCCAGGCGGTGGTCCAGGACCAGCGGCCCCGGCACGTCAAGGCGAAGTTCAGCGGATCGCTGCGGACCTGCGTCGTCAAGATCAACCCGATCTGCTCGCCGGCCTCGCCGTACGAGATCTTCGGGGAGTACGCGCCGCCCGCGGTCGGCCCGGCCGTTCCGGGCTGGTCACACGGCCCGGACGGCGACGTCCACTACTACGACAACGCCTGACCCTTGAGGGCCGTGAGGACGTCCAGGACGTCCCTGGGGTCCTCGCCGAGGTCGATCCGGCCGAACACCAGCAGGAGTTCGCCGGAATCGACCTCGAGGGTCATGCTGTCCCGGCCGAGCCGGCGCGTCGTGCGCAGCCGGAGCCGGGTTTCGTTCCAGGAGCAGCGGTGCGCGCCACCGACGGTCCTGGCCAGGATTCCGTCGGGACCGGCGGCCAGCCGGGGACGGAGCAGGGTTCCGTGCAGCGCGAGCGCGCCGACGGACAGCATCGCGACCCCGGTCAGAACGGTGCCGCCGACATCACCGCCGATGGCCAGCCACGTCACGCCTGCCAGCAACAACAGGGTCAGCGCCCAGGCCACTACCACAACGTTCTGCTGCGGAGCCCACGAGGTGGGGTAGTTATCCACAGGGGTTATCCACACTGGGGATGAGTCACACCGGTGTAATTAGGCGTCAAGCCGCCATCCGGGGTAATGGTCACCGCCACCGCATGGTCATGAGCAAC
The DNA here is from genome assembly GCF_055584485.1 of Amycolatopsis sp. NPDC102522. NCBI lineage: Bacteria > Bacillati > Actinomycetota > Actinomycetes > Pseudonocardiales > Pseudonocardiaceae > Amycolatopsis > Amycolatopsis sp. NPDC102522. The sequence goes on from NZ_JBVJLY010000001.1 coordinate 932,509, forward strand.
CCGGCGATCATCAGCACGAAGCCGATCGCGAAGTTCGTGTTGCCCAGATCCGCCATGAAGGGGATCTTGTCGCCCGCGATGTAGTTGACGACCAGCCACAACAGGCCGATCAGCATGAGACCGAACATCACGATCTTGTAGAACAGGTTCGACGGGCCCGCGGCCTTGACCTTCACCGGCGTGCGGCGGTCGGTCGGCGGGGTGTACGCCGTCTTCTTACGGACCTTGGACTTCGGCATCGTGTTCCTCGCGTACTGTTCGGCATCCCTGGTGGCGATGACCCGCTTTCGGGTGCGCAACCAGCGCCACGTGCACACGTTAACGTAAACGAGCGCCGCTGGGCACCGTCCGGGACCGGTCGATTTCCCGCACTGTGACAATGGTGTCACACACGGTTCGACACTGTGCTGGTTCGACACTGCGGCTTGGTTCGAGAATGAGGAGCTTGCGTAGTGGCTGAGCGGGAAGAGCCGGGTGGGGACCGACGGCGGTACTCCGGACGCCCACCCGGCGAGGGCCGTCCGGCCCCCCGGCGTAGGCCGGAGGAGGGAACTTCGCCGCGTTGCGCCCCGGGAGAGTCGCCGACGCCTCGGCGGAGGCCGCCGGAGGGCAGGTCGTACGACGGTCCGCCGCCTCGCCGACGATCCGACGCGCCCCCGCCTCGCCGTCGTCCCGCGCCACCGGCCGGGTCGACCGAGGAGACCGTCATCTTCGAACCGGTCGGCGGTGACGTCGCGACCGAGGAACGCCCGCCGCCGCGGGAACTGGGCAAGGGCGGCGCCGCCATCCGGACCGTGGGCGAACTCCTCATCACCGCCGGTCTGGTGGTGCTGCTGTTCATGGTCTACGAGGTCTACGTGACCGACCTCTTCTCTGCGGGCAAGCAGTCCGAGGCCAGTTCGGAGCTGGACGGCGACTGGTCGAAGGACCGGCAGCTGCATCCGGAACTCGTCGACGGGAGGGCGTTCGCCAGGATCCACATCCCGGTGTTCGGCGCCGACTTCAACTTCACCATCCAGGAAGGCACGACCGAGGCCGCGCTCGAAGTCGGACCGGGCCACTACAAGGGCACCGCGCTGCCGGGCGAGCCGGGCAACTTCGCCGTCGCCGGGCACCGCGTCGGCAAGGGCGCGCCGTTCAACGACCTGGACAACCTCGGCTCCTGCGACCAGATCGTCATCGAGACGCAGACCGACTTCTACATCTACAAGGTCCTGCCGTACAAGGACGAGGTCGAGGGCTGGGCCGCCGGCAAGGGCGCCCAGCCGAAGTGCAAGAACGTCGGGACACTGCGCGACCCGAACGCCGTCGACGGCGGCGCCTACGGCGAGACCAACGGCCGCCGCATCGTGTTCCCGACCAAGGGCGACACGGTGAACCCGGTGCCGTACAAGGACCCGGAGATCCTGCCGAAGGCCGAGCAGGTCTCGCTGCTCACGCTGACCACCTGCCACCCGCAGTTCTCGGCGAAGGAACGGCTCATCATCCACTCGGTGCTGACCCAGCAGGTGCCGAAGACCCAGGTCGGCTCCTACGCCGAACTGCTGCCCAAGATCTCGGAGGCGCGCTGATGTACGGCTGGATCTGGCGCAAGCTGCCGGGCCCCTTCGCGGTGAAGCTGGCGACAGCGGTCGTGCTGGCGCTCGGGGTCGTGGCGCTGCTGATGTTCGTCGTCTTCCCCTGGCTGGAGCCGCGCTTGTGGTTCAACGAGGTCGCGGTCCAGTAACCGTGCGATTCGGAGTTTTTCTCGTCTCCGGACGGTTTCCCGGGCAGGAGGACGCCGACGTCCTGCGCCGTTCGGTCGACGCCGCGATCGCCGCCGAGAGGGCCGGCTTCGACGACGTCTGGTTCGCCGAGCACCACTTCATGCCCTATGGTGTCTGCCCGTCCGCGATCACCCTCGCCGCGCACGTGCTCGGCCGCACCGAGCGGATCACGGTCGGCACCGCGGTGAGCGTGCTGTCGATCGCGCATCCGGTGGCGCTCGCCGAACAGTGGTCGCTGCTCGACGCGGTTTCCGGCGGACGGCTGCGGATCGGCGTCGGCCGCGGCGGACCGTGGCAGGACCTCGAGGTGTTCGGCACCGGGGAGTCCCGCTACGAAACAGGGTTCGAGGAGAGCCTCGATCTGCTGCTCGCGGCGATGACGTCGAAGACCGTTTCGGCCGCCGGTGACCACTTCGAGTTCCGGGAGGTGCCGATGGTGCCGCGGCCGGAGCGGGCCCCGCGCCTGGTCGTGGCCTGCGGCGACGCCCGTTCGAACGCGGTCCGGCTCGCCGCCGATCGGGGCCTGCCGATGCTGCTGGGCCTGCACACCGACGACGACGCCAAAATCGAAACCCTCGCCGCGTACGGTGATCCCGCCGCCGGGCACGTTTCGACGGTCATGTGCCAGGTCGGGGACGACGCGCCGGCCGTCGTGCGGTCCGCGTTGCCGGGCTCCCTCAAGGAGGGCTTCGCCGGTCACGTGTACCTCGACGGCAGGCGGGGGCTGGACAAGGATCCCGTGTCCTACACCGACAGGCTGTGCGAGATGCACCCGATCGGCGGCGTCGAACACTGCGTCGACAGGCTGGGCACGAGCATCCGGCGTACCGGGGTCTCCCACGTGATCATGATGGTGGAAGCGTCCGGTACGCCGGAGGGAACGCTCGAGAACATCGCGCGGATCGGGGAAGAGGTGCTACCCGCGCTGCGCTGATGAGCCCTCGGCGGGAAAGCGTGCTTCGGGCTGAAAAACGACTAGCAGTCGCGGAGTTCCGGGCTCTGGTTCAGCAGCTGCCCGCGTACCGAAACGAACGCGCGGTAGCGGTCACTGTCCACTTGGGACCGTTTGAACACGGCGACGCGATGGCAGTTCTGGAAAGCCAGCTTCACGCCGAAGTGCCGTTCCAATCCGCCGCGGATGGCGTCCGAGGCCAGCGCCCGCAGCAGCTGGCCGCGTTCGGCTTCGCTCGGCGGCGGCGTCTCGTTGTCGGCGAATCCGTCAGACGCGCCTTCGGCCTCGGCGATGACACCGGTGATCACGGTCCAGGCGTAGGGCAGGGATTCCCGGACACAGGCGACGAATTCGGCGTCGGAGACCTCTCCGCGCTCGGCCTTCTCCAGCAGCGCGGGCGATACATCCAGTGACATCGGACCTCCGAGAGAGACACAGTGAACGTGGGCCGTCTTCCTGACTACCCACCCGAGGCCCGGGCCACAAGAGAAAACGATCATCATCACCACTTTGGCGGAAGCCGTCGTCACTCCCAGCGAAAGAGCTTCGCCGCCACGACACAACTGCCCACCGCGAAAGCCGCCAACACGGCGAGTTGCGGCGGCTGGGCGCCGGCGCCGGTCCAGGCGTCCTCCATGGCCTTGACGCCCGGCGGGACGTACGCGCCGATGGTCTGGATGACATCCGGCAGCAACGGGCGCGGTAGGTAGACGCCACCGAGGAACATGATCGGGATATAGGCGACCATCGCGATCCCGCCCGCCGCCCGGCCGGTCTTGGCGATCGACGCGGCGATCAGCCCGAAACCGAAGATCGCCGTCGTGCCGAGCACGAACGCGAGCAGGAAGCCGAGCGGGTGCCGCGGCCCGGGGACGTCGAAGACGGCGGAGCCGAACGCGATCAGCAGGCCGACACCGGCGATCGTGACGGTGACGTTGATGATCAGCTGCGCCACCAGCAGCTTCGCCGGATGCACCGGCGTGGTGGCGAAGCGGCGGAGGATGCCTTGTTCGCGGTAGGCCGCGATCACGGCGGGAATCGCCTGGAGGCCCATCAGGGCGATGGTGAGCACCACCAGCGACGGCACCCAGACATCGATGAACCGCATGCCCGGGGTCTTCTCGCTCTCCGTCCGGAGGGCAGGGATGGCGCCGATGCCGAGCAGCAACACTGTCGGCGACAGCAGTCCCCCGAGGACCCAGGCCGGCGACCGCAGCGCGAGTTTCGTTTCGGTGAAAGTGATCTTGGCGAGCGTGTGCACTGTCTTCTCCCGTTTCAGTCGCGGCCGGTCAGGGTCACGAAGGCGTCGTCCAAAGAGGTCTTCCCGGTGCGGTCGCGAAGTTCGAGCGGGCTGCCGGTGGCGACCACGCGCCCGGCGTCGAAGACCGCGAGGCGGTCGCAAAGGCGCTCGGCCTCGTCCATGAAGTGCGTGACGAGCAGGACGGTGACGCCGGTGTCGCGCACGCCCTCGACGAGCTTCCAGGTGTCGCGGCGGGCGTGCGGGTCCAGTCCGGTGGTCAGCTCGTCGAGGACGGCGACCTCCGGGCGGCCGATCAGGGCGAGCGCGATCGAGACGCGCTGCTTCTGGCCGCCGGAAAGCTTGCCGAAGTACTTGTTCCGCTGACCGGTGAGACCCAGCTTTGCGAGCAGGTCACCGGGGTCGGCGGGGTTGGCGTAGAAGGAGGCGTAGAGCTCGAGTGCCTCCTGGACCTTGAGCTTTTCCGGCAGGCGGCTCTCCTGGAGCTGGGAGCCGAGACGCTGCTTGAGTGCCGCGTGGTCCGTTTTCGGGTCGAGGCCGAGGACCGAGACGCTGCCGGAGTCCGGCGTGCGCAGCCCCTGGAGGCATTCGACGGTGGTGGTCTTGCCCGCGCCGTTGGTCCCGAGGATCCCGAAGATCTCGCCTTGTTCCACGTGGAACGAAACGTCGTCGACCGCGACGTGCTCCCCGTACGTCTTGCGGAGGTTGGTGACTTCGATGAGTGGCATGCGAAAACGTTATGGCGCAAGGTTTTGCTTTTGGATGGGTCTAGAAGCCCAACCGGGGTGGGGCTGGACCCACCCCGCTCGTGGGGCTGCGGCCACTGCGTTCCGGCCGGTCGGTGCGCGAGACTTCTCGCATGATTCGGAAGTACCTCACCTCGGTGCGCCGCGGCCTCGTGCTCGCGGCCCTCGCCCTGGTGAGCTGGCTGGACCTGCTGCTCGAACTGGTGGGTTTCTGCATCCTGTGCGTCGGCCTGGTCTTCGCGTACACGCTGGCCCTGGAGGGGACGCGTCCACGTGCCGCGCTGACCCGGCGGCTGGCCGGACGCTGGTGCGGCATCGAGGTCGAGTCGCCGTACCGCCCCGCCCCGCCCGAGCCGGAACGCGAGCGCGACGGCTGGTACCGCGACGGGAACAGCCTGTTCAAGCGGTCGTGGTTCCTGCGGTGGACCAAACGGTTCGAATGGATCTCCGACGACCCGGCGACCGGCCGTGACCTCGGCTGGCAGCTGTGGAACCCCTTCGCCGGTTTGGTGCTCGTGCCCGCCGTGCTGCTGACCGGACCCGTCGCGCTGCGCGTGTACGGGCGCTGGACGCGCTGGTGGCTCGGCCCGCGTGAAGGGTCCTCTCGTGACGAGGGCTGGTTCAAACGCCGTCTCAAGGCGCTGGGGTTCCAGCTGGGCCTGGTCGGACTGTCGGTCGCGCAGCTCGCGATGGCGGTCCCGACACTGCTCATGCTGGTCGGACTGGTGCCGCTGTTCCCGACGCTGGTCATCGCCGGCCGGTCGGTCACCGACACCTTGCGCCGCGAGGCCAAGAACTGGACCGGCGTCCGGATCGACCGGCCGTACCTGCCGGAGCCGTCGTTCCCCGTGCCGCGGGCGGACGGGCTCTACCAGCGCGGACGTCAGCTGTACGACACGCCGTGGTGGCCGGCGCGGCTCGACCGCTACCGCTGGGTGATGCGTGACCGCGCGACCTGGCGCGACATGGCGGCCGCGGTGGTCAACTCGGTGGTGCTGGCTGTGATGGCGGTGCCGACGGCGGCGCTGGTGCTCTTCGGCTTCCACGGGCTCCTTGCGCTGTGGGTCTGGCGGCCGATCGCGCAGTGGACGGACACGGCCTGGTCGACCACGCACTGGTTCTCGATGATCGGCCTGCCCGAAGCGACCACCCACTGGCAGGCTCTCGCGCTGACTCCGGTGGCCGTGGCGGCCTTCGTCGTCGGGCTGGTCGCGACGCCGCAGCTTGCCCGCCTGGGAGCTCAGTTCGCGAAGCTGCTTCTAGGGCCGACGGAGGCTTCGCGCCTGGAACAGCGCGTCGCACGGATCAAGCAGACGCGGACGGACGCCTCGGTCGCGCAAGCCGCCGAGATGCGGCGCATCGAACGGGATCTGCACGACGGCGTCCAGTCGCGGCTGGTCGCGATGGGGATGAAGCTGGGTGCCGTCGAAGCGTTGATCGACAGCGATCCGGCCGAGGCGAAACGGCTGGCCGCCGAGCTCCGGCAGACGTCGTCCGAGACGCTGACCGAGTTGCGGCTGCTGGTGCGCGGGATTCACCCGCCGGTGTTGTCCGAGCGCGGTCTCAGTGACGCGGTGCGGGCGATGGCGCTGGACAGTCCGCTGCGGGCCTCGGTGAACGGTGTGGTGCCCCGGCTCGAACAGCCCGCGGAAGCGTGCGCGTACTTCGCGGTCAGCGAGCTGCTGGGCAACGCGGCGAAGCACGGCGAGGCGCGGCGAGTGTCGATCGAGTTGGGTTACGACGACGGTCTGCTGCGGATCGAGGTGACCGACGACGGGAAAGGCGGCGCGAACGCGGCCCGGGGGAGCGGGATTCGCGGGATCGAAAGCAGGCTGGGTGTCTTCGACGGTACTTTTGCTCTGACCAGCCCGCTCGGCGGGCCGACGAAGGCGATCATGGAGATCCCGTGCCAGCTCGACCCCGATGCGTCGTCGCCGAGGACCAGTACCTCCTCCGGGACGGCCTGACGCATTTGCTGACCGCGCACGGTTTCGACGTCGTCGAGGCGGTCGGGACCGGGCCGGAACTGGAACGGGCGCTGCGTTCGCACCGGCCGGACGTGTCGGTCGTCGACGTCCGGATGCCGCCGACGCTCACCGACGAAGGCCTGCAGGTCTCGCTGGCGGTGCGGCGCGACATCCCCGGATTGCCGATTTTGGTTCTCTCACAACATGTCGAGCAGCTCTACGCGCGCGAGCTGCTGGCCGACGGCGCCGGCGCGATCGGATATCTGTTGAAGGACCGCGTCTTCAACGCGGACCAGTTCATCGACGCGGTACGGCGCGTGGCGGGTGGCGGGACCGCGATGGATCCCGAGGTGATCGCGAAACTGGTGGCGGGCAACGCTTCCGACCCGCTCGCCGCGCTGACCCCGCGGGAACGCGAGGTGCTCGAACTGATGGCCGAGGGCTGTTCCAACGCCGCCATCGCCGGGCGGCTGCACTTCAGCGAGGGGGCGGTGGGGAAGCACACCGCGAACATCTTCGCGAAACTCGGCATCGTCGCTTCGGACGACACGAACCGCCGCGTCCTCGCTGTCTTGGCGTACTTGGGGTCGGGTGGGTCGTGAGCGGCGGTGACGCGTCGGTCCGGGCACCGTGTCATGTCGCTGGGGCTTTCCGGGGTCGGGAACTCGGTGTCGTGAAGGCCCCCTTGAAGACGTTCAACGTCCTGAAGGCCCCCTTCGGGACAGTGGCGTAGCGCGGCCTGGGCACCGGAAACCAGCTAGAGGTGACGCGAAGGGAACCTTCCCCGCGTGCGATGCGGCGAAAGCCCCCTTCGCCAACCCGAATCGCCACTCACGACCACCCTCCCTGAACGCCAAGAAGGACCCCACACCGGTGGGGCCCTCCGTGACATTCCCGAGGTTGTCCACAACCCTTCCCGGCTGTGGACAACCCGCGCTGACCAGCCCTTTTCCCGGCCCCAGCCGGTAGACTGGGTTCGGGGCCGCCCCCTGGGACGGGTGGGGGGCTGGGTAGGTGAGTTAAGAGCGGGAAATGCGGGTCATTTCGTCGCGTTCCACGACCTTGACGCGTTCCCGGCCGTGCGGGACGCCGAGGGACTTTTCGTGGGCGTCGAGTTTGCCCCAGCCGTCCCAGGTGGTGAAGGGGACGCCGCGTTCGGCGAGGAAGTCGAGGATCGCGTCGGGGTCGTCCACCGCGGGGGTCGCCAGGTTGTCGGCGTCGGCGAGCAGGCTCGCGATCGTTTCGGCCGCGTCGCCCTTGGTGTGGCCGATGAGGCCGACGGGGCCGCGTTTGATCCAGCCGGTCACGTAGACGCCCGGCACCTGGTCCTCGTCGATGTCCAGCACCCGGCCCGCCTGGTTCGGCACGGTCCCGGTGGTGTGGTCGAACGGGATTTCCGGCAGGTGCGAAGACAGGTAACCGACAGCGCGGTAGACGGCCTGGACGTCCCAGTCGTGGAACTCGCCGGTGCCGCGCACGTTGCCGTCACCGGTCAGTTCGGTGCGTTCGGTCCGCAGACCGGTCACCTTGCCGTCCTCGCCGACGATCTCGCACGGCGAGTGCAGGAAGTGCAGGTGCAGCCGCTTCGGCCGGTCGCCCTGGTCGCGGATCGCCCATTCCTGCAGCGTCTTCACGACCATGTCGATCTGCTTCGACGCCCGCAGCGCGGCGATGCTGCCCTCGTCGAACTCGATGTCCTCCGGATTGACGATGACCTCGACGTTCGGCGAGTGGTCCAGCTCCCGCAGTTCCAGCGGCGTGAACTTCGCCTGAGCCGGGCCGCGGCGCCCGAACACGTGCACATCGGTGACCGGGCTGGCCTTCAAGCCCTGGTAGACGTTCTCCGGGATGTCGGTGCTGAGCAGCTCGTCCGCGGTCTTCGCGAGGACACGGGCCACGTCGAGCGCCACGTTCCCGACCCCGAGGACCGCGACCGACGTCGCGTTCAGCGGCCAGGTGCGCGGCACGTCCGGGTGCCCGTCGTACCAGGAGACGAAGTCCGCGGCGCCGTAGCTGCCGTCGAGGTCGACCCCGGGGATGTCGAGCGCGCGGTCGGCCATGGCGCCGGTCGAGAAGATCACCGCGTCGTAGAACTGGCGCAGGTCGTCGAGCTTCAGGTCGGTCCCGTAGTCGACGTTGCCCAGCAGCCGGATGTTCGGCTTGTCGAGGACCTTGTGCAGGGCCGTGACGATGCCCTTGATCCGGGGGTGGTCGGGCGCGACGCCGTACCGGATCAGCCCGAACGGCGCCGGCATGCGCTCGAACAGGTCGATCGTCACGTCGGCGTCGGACTTGTCGAGGATGTCGGCGGCGTAGATGCCGGCCGGACCGGCACCCACGATGGCTACACGAAGAGAACGGCTCACCCCTACCACGGTAAGTTAGGTTGCCCTAACAATCATTGTGATCTGGCGTACGGTCCACCTGGTGGGAGCCGCTAAGCTGAGTTCATGCGCGTGCTCGTCGTCGACAACTACGACAGTTTTGTCTACAACCTGGTCCAGTACCTGGCCCAGCTCGGCGCCGAGTGCACCGTCTGGCGCAACGACGTGGTGGAGATCGACAAGCTCGGCGAGTTCGACGCGGTCCTCGTCTCTCCCGGCCCCGGAACCCCGGAACGCGCTGGTCAGAGCATGGACGTCGTCCGGGTCTGCGCCGAGAAACGCATCCCGATGCTCGGCGTCTGCCTCGGCCACCAGGCCCTCGGTGTCGTCTTCGGCGCCACCGTCGACCGCGCCCCGGAACTGCTGCACGGCAAGACCAGTCAAGTCCACCATTCGGGCGAAGGAGTCCTGGCCGGACTTCCCGCCGAATTCACCGCCACGCGGTACCACTCGCTGACCGTTTTGCCGGAAACCATCGACGACGCCGTGTTCGAGATCACAGGCCGCACCGAGTCCGGTGTCGTGATGGGCATGCGTCACCGCGAACTGCCTCTCGAAGGCGTCCAGTTCCACCCCGAGTCCGTGCTCACCCAGGGCGGGCACCGGATGCTGGCGAACTGGATGGCCGCGGCCGGGCACCCGGTCCCCGACGCCACGGTCAACGAACTCGAACAGGCGACCCGCGCGCTGCAGAAGGCCGCTGCTGCGTGACCTCGCTGATCCGGCTCGAAGGAGTCGGTAAGCGCTACGGCCGCGGCGAGCCCGTGCTCGTCGACGTCGACCTCGACGTCCCGGCGGGCCGCGTGATCGGCGTCCTCGGCTCGAACGGCTCCGGAAAGTCGACGCTGCTGAGGATCCTCGCGGCGCTTTCCCGCGAGACCTCGGGAACCGTCGTGGGCAGCCCGCGCGTCGGCTACCTGCCGGACCGCTTCCCCGCGGGGCAGCGGATGAGCGCCAGGGCGTACCTGCGGCACATGGCCCGCATCGACGGACTCGCCGACCTGTCGGCCATCGACCCCTTGCTGGACAGGCTGGCGCTGGTCGGCGGCCCGGACGCACCCCTGCGGACCCTGTCGAAGGGCAACGCCCAGAAGGTCGGCCTCGCCCAGGCCGTCCTGGCCGGGCCGGAACTGCTGATCCTCGACGAACCCTGGTCCGGCCTCGACGTCGAAGCCCACACGGTGCTCGGCGAACTCGTCGCCGAGACCAAGGAACGCGGTGCGAGCGTCGTCTTCACCGACCATCGCGCGGCCGCCGTGCACGCCCACGCCGACGACGTCTACCGGATGGACGCCGGTCTCCTGACCCGCGTCGAAACGAGTGCCGAAACCGAAAGCGCGACAAGGATCGTCCTTCACGGACCTGGCGGCGACTGGTCGTCGGAACCCGGCGTCAGCCAGGCCGTGGCCGACGGCGAAAAGGTCGTCTTGACGGTCGAAGCCGGTCACGCCGATGCAGTCCTGCTGCGCGCCCTCAACCGCGGCTTCTCGGTCCGGGAGGTGGCGCCGTGCTCGCCATGACCCGCTACTACCTCGCGCTGCTCGGTCATTCCCAGCGCTACCTCCCCGCGATCCTCGCCTACATCGCGGTCAACACCGTGCTCTACACGGATCCGAAGTCGCCGCTGCTGCCGCAATACGGGATCAGCGCGGGTTCGCTCCTGGTGGTCTCGTGTTGGCTGACGATCGCGATGCTCGACGTCGAGGATCCGGTCCAGCGGCTGGTGACTTTCAGCCACGCCCGGCGCTGGCGATCGGTCCTCGGCGGCGCCACCCTGGCCGTCTTCGCCTGCGCTATCGCGCTGATCCTCGTGACGGTGCTGTGGTCCGGCCTCCGGACCGGCGGCTTCACGATCGGCACCTTCGCCCTCGGTGCCGCGGCGCACGCGTTGTGCGCGCTGTTCGGGATCGCGATCGGACTGCCCTGCTCGCGGCTGCTGGTCCCGCGCGTCGGCTGGTCCGTCCTGGCCGCGATCTTCGCCCTCGCGGCCGTGCTCCTGGTGAAAGGACTGCCGCTGGCCAACCCGCTGCTGCGGGCCCTGACCTCGCAACAACCCCTGACCGGCCCGTTCACGGTGGCCGTGGTGGCGGCGGTCGCCGCCTTGCTCGTGAGCGCGACGGCCGTCGGATCCCTGCTCCGCCGCAACGCCTGATGCCACGGCTCATCGCGCTCAACGGACCGCCCGCCTGCGGGAAGTCGACGCTCGCCCGGGAACTCGCGATCGGCGCGGCGCGGACGCATCTGCTCGCGGGTCACGACGTGATCGTCCCCCAATTCCTCGGCCGCGCCGCCTTCCTCGAACGGCTCGAAGCGCTCGCCGGGGAGACGGCCGCGGAGTTCCACGAGATCGTCCTCCTCGACACCAAGGAAAACGCGCTCCGGCGGTTCGCCGAACGCACCCGAGCCGCGGCCGAGCCCGAGCACGTCGAGGCCCACGAGATGCTGGGCGGCGCCGGACAGCCGGGGCAGATGTACGACCTGCTCCTCGCGCTCGTCGCCACCCGACCGAAGGCGGCCGTGGTGCGCACGCGCGACGGGCAGATCCGGCAAGCCTACGAAGGAATTCTCGAACGGCTGACATGAAAAGAGCCCCGCACGAAACCGTGCGGGGCCCTTCTTCGAGCTGACTTACTGTCCGCCACCCGGGAGACCCGGGATCCCGGTCCGCGAACTCGACGTCGGCGTTTCATCGCCTTCGACGATGAACAGCGTGATCGCCGCGTTCTTCGCGATCTTCGCACCGGCCTGCGGGTTGGTCTTGCTGACCTTGCCCGCCAGATCCCGGTCACCGTTCTTGTCGGCCTGCGTGTTCAGCTGACCGACCCAGCCCAGCTGCTGCAACTGCCGCGTCGCCTGGTCCTCGGTCATGCCCTTCAGGTTCGGCATGTCGACGGTCTCCTGGCTGCCGTCCGAAACCGTCACGGTGACCACACTGCCGACAGCGAGCTTGCCGCCGTTCGGGGTCTGATCGATGACGGTGTCCTTGGGCTCGCTGGAGCTTGCGGTCTTGAAGGACGGGGTGAATCCGGCCGCCCGCAGCCCGGCGTCGGCCTCGGACTTCGTCTTGCCCTTGTAATTCGTGACCGTCTTCAGTTCCTTGGACTTGCCGACCGTGATGTCGATCTTCGAACCTTGGTCGACTTCGGCCTGCGAGCCGGGGTTCTGCGACAAGATCTTGCCCGCGTTGTTCGGGTCTTCGGTCTCGTCCTCGGTGATCGCGCCGAGCTTCAGACCGGCTTCGGTCAGCGCCGCCAGGGCTTCGGCCTGGGTCTTGCCCTTGAGGTCCGGAGCCTTGACCTTGCCCGGCTTGGAGCCGACGGTCAGCGTGACCTTGTTCGTGGTCAGCGTGACCTGTCCCGCGTTCGGGTTGATCGCGATGACCTTGTCGATGTCGTTCTCGTCGCAGGCGGGCAGGCCGTTGACGGCCTCCCCGGTGCAGGGGATCTTCTTGGTCTCCAACGAGTTGAAGCCGGCGCCGCGCAGGGTGTCCGTGGCCGAGGCCTCGTTCTGGTTGAGGACGTTCGGGATCGGCTTGCTCTCCGCGCTGGTGTCCTGGAACGCGCCCAGCAGCCACATGATCAGGAGCACGATGGCGGCCAGCGAAACCACGAGACCGGCGATCAGCCAGGCCCGGCGCTTCTTCTTCGCGGCCGGGTCTTCCTCGTCTTCTTCGTACTGGTCGTAGCGCTGCGGCACCCGGCGGTCGGAGTCCATGACCTGGGTGCGCTCGTCCTCCGACATCACCATCGGCGCGGACGGCCGCTGGCCGGACAGCGTGCGGACCAGGTCCGAACGCATCTCCGCCGACGACTGGTACCGGTTCGCCGGGCCCTTCGCGAGCGCCTTGAGCACGACGGCGTCGAGCTCCGGCGCCACGGCCGGGTTCACCGACGACGGCGGGTTCGGGTCTTCCCGAACGTGCTGGTACGCCACCGCCACCGGGGAATCGCCGGTGAAAGGCGGCTCTCCGGTGATGAGTTCGTACAGCACACAGCCGGCCGCGTAGACGTCCGAACGCGCGTCGACGGACTCACCGCGGGCCTGCTCCGGCGAGAGGTACTGCGCCGTGCCGATCACCGCGGCGGTCTGCGTCATCGCGGACTGCCCGTCGTGCATGGCGCGCGCGATGCCGAAGTCCATCACCTTGACGGCGCCGTTCTTCGTGATCATCACGTTCGCCGGCTTGACGTCGCGGTGCACGATGCCGTGCCGGTGCGAGAAGTCCAGCGCCGCGCAGACGTCGGCCATGACCTCCATCGCCCGCTTCTGCGACATCGGGCCTTCGGTCTTCACGATGTCCCGCAGAGTCCGTCCTTCGACGTACTCCATGACGATGTACGGCAGCGTGCCGAACTCGGTGTTCGTCTCACCGGTGTCGTAGACGGCGACGATCGCCGGGTGGTTCAGTGCCGCCGCGTTCTGTGCCTCGCGACGGAAACGTTCTTGGAACTGGGGATCCCGCGCCAGGTCGGCGCGCAGGATCTTGATCGCCACCTCCCGGCCCAGGCGCACGTCGTGGCCGTGGTGGACCTCGGACATGCCTCCGTAGCCGAGCGTCTCGCCCAGCTCGTAGCGGTTGCTGAGCAGTCTTGGTGTGCTCATCTCTGCGTGCCGTTCCATTCCGTCCAAGGTTTGCTGCTCATCATTCCTGGATTCGCCTGTCCGGCCGACTCCTCGGTACTGCCCTCCGTCGGCGCCGCGGGGTACGCGGATGTCGGCGAAGGACCCACAGGCTTCTTACCCGGAGCCGGTGCCTCTTCACTCGTTCCCACGCCACCTGACTGCTGTCCGTTGCCCGAACCCACCAGTCTCACGACGAGGAAGGCTCCTGCCACCAGTACTGCGACCAGGATCACCGCGAGCAGCACCCACCAGCCCCATTGTGGCCGCTTGCCGGGCAGGCGGCGGACCGCCATCGGAGGTGGTCCGGTGACCGGGTGCATGGCCGGATGCGACGCCGGTCCGACCGCCGCCATCGGGTTCGGCGGCGAGTGCGGGCCCGGCGGCACCTGCTGCGGCATCACCGGCTGGCCCGCCGAGTACGCCACGTTGACCAGTCCCGACGGCGTCGGCAGTGGCAGCCCGGCGCGCACGGCGGCCACCGCGGCCGCGAACTCGCCTCCACTGTTGTACCGCTGTCTCGGATCCTTGATCAAGGTCGCTTCGATGACCGCGCGGGCGCCCGGCGGGACGTCCGGCGGCAGCGGCGGCGGGAGGTCGCGGATGTGCATCATCGCGACGGTCACCGCGTTCTCCGAAAGGAACGGCCGGTGCCCGGTGAGGCATTCGTAACCGCACACGGCCAGCGAATAGACGTCGCTCGCCGGTTCGGCGTTGTGCCCGAGCGCCTGCTCGGGGGCGATGTAATGGGCGGTGCCCATGACCATGCCGGACCTGGTCACCGGGGCGGCGTCGGCGGCCTTCGCGACCCCGAAGTCGGTGATCTTCACCTGACCGGCCGGGGTCACCATGATGTTGCCGGGTTTGACGTCGCGGTGCACGAGACCGGATTCGTGCGCGGCCTGCAGCGCGTTACCGGCCTGCTCGAGGATGTCCAGGGTGCGGTCGGCGTTCAGCCGTCCTTCGCGGGTGATGATCGCGGCCAGCGGATCGCCCTCGACCAGCTCCATCACCAGATACGCGATCGACAGCTCGTCCGCGACCGTCTCACCGTAGTCGTGCACGGCGGCGATGCCGGGATGGTTCAGCGACGCCGTCATCCGCGCCTCTGTCCGGAACCGGTGCAGGAACTCCGCGTCGCCGGACAGCTCCGCCTTGAGGATCTTGACCGCGACCGTCCGGTCCAGCCGCGTGTCACTTGCCTGCCAGACCTCGCCCATCCCGCCGACGGCGATCCGGTTCGTCAGCTTGTACCGGTCGGCCAGCAGCTGACCCGAGGACAGCATCCGCTATCCACCCCCGAGCATCGCGTTGACGGCGGCGCGGCCGATCTCCGCGGCCACGGTGCCACCGGTCGCTTCGAGCCCGCGGTTGCCACCGGACTCGACGACCACCGCGACGGCGATCTTCGGGTCCATCGCCGGCGCGAACCCGGTGTACCAGGCGTGCGGCGGGGTGTTCTTCGGGTCGTTGCCGTGCTCGGCGGTGCCGGTCTTGGAGGCGATCTGGATGTCGCCGCGCTTGCCGGCGCCCTTCGTGTTCTCCTCCGACGCGAGCATCATGTCGCGCAGGATCGCGGCGTTCGCACTGGACAGCGCGGCGTCGCCGGTCAGCTCGGTCGGGGTGTAGTCCTCGATCGTCGACAGGTTCGGCGCCAGCAGCGACTGCACGAGCTGCGGTTTCATCGCCATCCCGTTGTTCGCGATGGTCGCCGAAAGCAGGGCGTCCTGGATCGGGGTCAGGCGCACGTCGCGCTGCCCGATGGCGCTCTGGAACAGGGCCGGCTTCGAGTCGAGCGGGCCGAGGGTCGACGCGGCGACCCGCATCGGCACGGCCAGGTCCTCGCCGACACCGAAGTTCTTCGCCGTCGCGTTCAGCTTGTCCTTGCCGAGCTCACCCGCGAGTTCGGCGAACGGCACGTTGCAGGAGTACCGCAGCGCTTCCTTCAGCGTGCTGCCCTTGCAGGCCGCGCCGCCGTAGTTCTCCAGCGTCGTCTGGGTGCCGGGCAGTTTGACGTTGGGCGCGGTGTTGACCGGCATGTCCGCTGTCTTGCCGTTCTCGAGCGCGGACGCGGTCACCAGCAGCTTGGCCGTCGAA
Source organism: Amycolatopsis sp. NPDC102522 (assembly GCF_055584485.1). NCBI lineage: Bacteria > Bacillati > Actinomycetota > Actinomycetes > Pseudonocardiales > Pseudonocardiaceae > Amycolatopsis > Amycolatopsis sp. NPDC102522. The sequence continues at coordinate 948,299 of NZ_JBVJLY010000001.1, forward strand.
CCCGGCGGGTAGCTCTCCGAGATCGCGCGGTTCAGCATCGGCTTCTTCGGATCGTCGCGCCACTGGCCCCACGCCGCGACCTGCTCCTTGGTGCTGTGCGCGGCGAGCTTGTTCGGGTCGTATGACGGCGTCGACACCATGGCGAGGATGCGCCCGGTCTTCGGCTCGATCGCGACCACCGAACCGGTGTAGCCCTTCTGCGTCATCAGGTCGTACGCGGCCTTCTGGACGGCGGGGTTGATCGTCAGCCGCACGTTCCCGCCCCGCGGGTCACGGCCGGTGACCATGTCCGAAAGGCGCCGCACGAACAGCCGCGGGTCGGACCCGTTGAGGACGTCGTCCTCGGACCGCTCCAGGCCACCCGAGCCGTAGTTGATCGAGTAGTAGCCGGTGACCGGCGCGTACATCGGCCCGTCGGCGTAGGTCCGGATGAACTTGTACTTGTCGTTCGACGGCTCGACCTTCGCGAGCGCGGCGCCGTCGGGCGTCACGATCAGACCTCGCTGGCGGGAGTACTCGTCGTACAGCACGCGCACGTTGCGCGAGTCCGTGCGGTAGTCGTCGGCCTTGACCACCTGGATGTAGGTGGCGTTGGCCATCAGGAGCACCACCATGACGAGCATGGCGACGCCGACCTTGCGGAGCGGGGTGTTCACGACGCGCTCACCTCACCGTTCGCGGACGGCCGCTGGACCATCACCGTGTGCGCTTCGGCGAGCGGTGCCTGGGGCTGCTGCGGCTTCGGCCGCACCGCGGGTTTGCGGGCGGCGTCGGAGATTCGGAGCAGAAGGGCCACCAGGATGTAGTTCGCGAGCAGTGAAGAACCGCCGCGGGAGAGGAACGGGGCGGTGATCCCGGTGTTCGGGATCAGGTTCGTGACGCCGCCGACGACGACGAAGATCTGCATGACCAGGGCGAACGACAGGCCGCCACCCAGGAGTTTGCCGAAGGTGTCGCGGACCGCGAGGGCGCTGCGCATCCCGCGCATCGCCAGGATCAGGTACAGCATCAGCATCGCGGTGAGGCCGATCAGGCCGAGTTCCTCGCCGATCGCGGTGGTGATGAAGTCCGTCTTGGCCTCGGGGACCATGTCCGGCCGTCCGGCGCCGAGGCCGGTGCCGCCGACCCCGCCGGTGCCGAGCCCGAACAGGCCCTGCGCGACCTGGTAGCCGCCGCCCGCGTCGTCGTAGGTGGCGAGCGGGTCGATCCAGTTCCGGACACGCTGCTGGACGTGCGTGAACAGGTTGTAGGCGATGACGGCGCCCGCGGCGAAGAAGCCGATGCCCAGCACCACCCAGATGACCCGTTCGGTGGCGACGTACAACATCACCAGCGTGACGCCGAAGAACAGCAGCGACGTCCCCAGGTCCTTCTCGAACACCAGCACGCCGAGGCAGGCGGCCGCCGCGATCAGGATCGGGCCGAGGTCACGGCCACGCGGCAGCTCGACGCCGGCGATCTTCTTGCCCGCGACCATGAACAGGTCCCGTTTCGTCACCAGGAACGAGGCGAAGAAGATCATCAGCAGGATCTTCGCGAACTCACCCGGCTGGATCGAGAAGAACGGCAGCTTGATCCAGACCTTCGCGCCGTTGACCTCGGAAAGGCTCGACGGCAGCACCGCGGGCAGCGCGAGCGCCACGATGCCGACAAGGCCACAGATGTAGCCGTAGCGGGTCAGCGTGCGGTGGTCGCTGATCACGACCAGCACCACCACGAACAGCACGAGCGAGATCGCCGTGAACAGCACCTGCTTGGTGACGTCCGGCGTGTACTCCTTGCCCTGCTGGACCGCCCTTTCGGCGAGCGCCAGGTCGATCCGGTGGATCATCACCAGGCCGAGCCCGTTCAGCAGCGCGACACACGGCAGGATCACCGGGTCCGCGTACGGCGCCCAGCGGCGGACCGCCAGATGCGCCGCCGTCAGCACCCCGAGGTAGGACAAGCCAAGCCAGATGATCGAGCTGGTGAGTTCCTGCTCCTGGTTCGCCTCCACCAGCACGAGCGCGATGGTGACGATGAACGTCGCGAACGCCAGGAGGACGAGTTCGGTCCCGCGCCGCTTGGGCAGCTCGCGCGGAGGGTTCGTGGCGAACTGGGCCGAGGCCGGATCGGCGGGCGGCGTGCTCATCAGTTACCGCCTCCCGGTGCTGCCGGTTCCGGCGTCGAGCAGTCCCTCCCCGCTGGCTGGTTCGCCGAACTCGGCGAGGCGGGGGTCGAAGGGGGAGCCGCCGAAGACGACGCCGGGGGCGCCGGCGAGGAAGGCGGAATGGAAGTCGAGCCGGTGGCGGGCTTGCAGTCGGCCAGCTGCTTGTGCGGCCGCAGGAAATCGTCGATGTACTTGCGGGCGTCGTCGAGGTTGTCCTTCTTGACGCCGTTCTTCACCGCGATACGCGCGTCCTCCTGCAGGGCGGGCACCAGCAGCTTGTCGGTGCACAGCCCGCCCGGCGGGCACGAGCCCTGCTCGTAGGCGTGCAGGTCGATGCCGAGGATGCTGCCCGGGACGCCGCGGAAGACCACGACCTCCTCGCCGGGCCCCTCGCCGACGTAGTACTGGCTCAGCACGAAGTACCGCGTGGCGATCGCCGCCGCGGCCAGCACGATCAGGACGACCACCGCTCCCGCCAGCCAGCGAAATCGCCTCCGGCGCTTGACCTTGGGGTCCTCCTGTTGGGGCTGGACCTCGGGCCGCGGCTGCGGCGCGGGCTGGGTCAGCGCGCGGGCACGGGCGGCGGGGGAGTCGCCCTGATGGAATTCGTCACTGCCGTCACCGGCGGCGCCGCCCACGATGGGCGCGTCCTCACCGAAGTCGACGTCGACGACGTCGGCGATGATCACCGTGACGTTGTCCGTGCCGCCGCCCTTGAGCGCCAGCTCGATCATGCGGTCCGCGCAGGCCTGCGGATCCGGGATCTGGATCGCCTCGGCGAGCGTCTCGTCGCTGACCATGCCGGACAGGCCGTCCGAGCAGATCAGGTAGCGGTCGTGGGCGCGGGCCTCGCGCACGGTCAGGCTCGGCTCGACCTCGTGCCCGGTGAGGGCCTTCAGCAGCAGCGACCGCTGCGGGTGCACCGCGGCCTCTTCCGGCGTGATCCGGCCCTGTTCGAGAAGTTCGTTGACGAAGCTGTCGTCCCGCGTGATCTGCGAGAACTGCCCGCCGCGCATCAAGTACGCGCGCGAGTCGCCGACGTGCACGACACCCATCCGCGAACCGGCGAACAGCACGGCGGTCAGGGTCGTGCCCATCCCGTCGAGGTCCGGGTCCTGCTGGACGAGCTCGGCGATGGCCGCGTTGCCGTTCTGCACGGCCTCACGCAGCTGAGCGAGGAGATCGTCGCTGGGGTCGTCGTCGTCGAGCGGGGCGAGAGAGGCGATGACGACCTTGCTGGCCACCTCACCTGCGGCGTGACCGCCCATGCCGTCGGCGAGGGCGAGCAGGCGGGGACCGGCGTACACGGAGTCCTGGTTGCTGGAACGCACCAGGCCCCGGTCGCTGCGAGCCGCGTAGCGGAGGACGAGAGTCATGGGCGAAGCTCGATCACCGTTTTGCCGATCCGGATGGGGACTCCGAGCGGGACCCGGAGGGGTGCCGTGACCTTAGCCCGGTCGAGGTACGTCCCGTTCGTCGAGCCCAGATCTTCCACGTACCAATCCTCCCCGCGCAGGGCGATCCGGGCGTGCCGGGTCGACGCGTAGTCGTCGTCCAGCACCAGAGTCGAGTCGTCGGCACGGCCGATCAGGATCGGCCTGCCGTCCAAGGCGATCCTGGTGCCTGCCAGCGCACCATGGGTCACGAGCAGCTGCTGAGGCGACTTCCCGCCACGCGGCTTTTTGGTGCTTTCCTTCTTCTTGCGGCCGAACGTCGGGACGGCGACGCGCAGCCCGGAGGCCGCGTACAGATCCGAACGGACGACACGCAACGCGGCGAACACGAAGAGCCAGAGCAGCACGAGAAAGCCCACCCTGGTGAGTTGAACGACCAGCTCTGGCACTTGTTGTGTCCGCTCCCGTATCTCCTGTGCGCCGCGGAGAGCCCGTGCCGTCCGGGATGGTCGGCTCCGAACAGCCTTGCTCTCCGCATGCGACCTGAAGTGCCGATCCACCACAGGTCCCGCACCGCAATTCTGCGGTACCCCCTCCGGACGCCGCCCGTCAGCCCTGTGTACGGAACACGAGAGACGAGTGGCCCACGCGGATCACGTCGCCGTCGGCCAGCTGCCAGGTCTGCACCGGGGTGCCGTTCACGGTGGTGCCGTTCGTCGAACCGATGTCCGCGAGCGTCGCGCTCTGGCCGTCCCAGGTGATCTCCAGATGACGACGCGAGACGCCGGTGTCCGGGAGCCGGAAGTCGGCGTCCTGGCCGCGGCCCACGACGTTCCCGCCCTGCTTCAGCGAGTACGAGCGGTTCGAACCGTCGTCCAGCTGGAGGCTCGCGGCGAGCTGACGGCCGGCCGCGGGCTGGCCGCCGTAGCCGCCACCCTGCGCGTACGGGTCCGCGGCGGGCTGGCCGTACTGCTGCTGCTGTGCCGCGCCGCCGTACTGGTCGTAGCCGGGCTGCTGCTGCTGGCCGTACTGGTCGTAACCGGGCTGCTGTGCGGCTCCGCCGTAACCCTGGTCGTAGCCGCCTTGCTGCTGCTGGCCGCCGTACTGGTCGTAGCCGGGCTGCTGTGCGGCTCCGCCGCCATAGCCCTGGTCGTAGCCGGGCTGTTGCTGCTGGCCGCCGTACTGGTCGTAGCCGGGCTGCTGTGCGGCTCCGCCGTAACCCTGGTCGTAGCCGCCTTGTTGCTGCTGCTGGCCGTACTGGTCGTAACCGGGCTGCTGAGCGCCGCCGTAGCCCTGGTCGTAGCCGCCCTGCTGCTGACCGCCGTAACCCTGGTCGTACCCGGGCTGCTGCTGGCCAGCCTGCTGTCCGTAGCCGTACTGGCCCTGCTGCTGGCCGTACGGGTCACCCTGGTCGTATTGGCCGTAGCCGGGGGGCTGGCTCATTGCTGGGTCTCCTGCGTTGCTGGGTCGTGCCGACCGTGACGAACCTTCGACGCCGTGGGGCTTGACGTCGGGATCGACGGACGAACGGGTCTTGAACTGTCCAGTATGCAGCGCCTCGTTGCGCTCGAGCGAAACTACGACGTCACCATAGGTGTCCCAACCGTGCTCGGCGAGGTGTTCCTTGACCGCCTCCGCCAACACCGACGTGACCCGACGCTCGTCTCCGGCCATGCGCTCGTGATCAGCCTGCCCCAACGACACGATGTAGTGATTGGGGGCGAGCTGTCGACCACCGGCCAGCTCACGAACGTTCTCCTCGCTCTCGCGCTCAAGCGCCACCGCCACTTCCTGCGTGACGACGTTGCCACCGAACATGCGCGCGAAGGTATTGCCCACGAGGTTCTCGAGCCGTCTGTCAAACCGTTCGACGCGGCCCACCGGGCAACCTCCTCACACGTGTGCTTCCCCGTCGATCCTATCCGGGTACGGCCAGTCGGACACGGCCCCCGGTGAAACCCGTCAAAACCGCCTGCTACGCTTTGCGAGCTGTCAGAGAATGAAGCACTCGGGCGAGTGGCGGAATGGCAGACGCGCACGGTTCAGGTCCGTGTGTCCGAAAGGACGTGAGGGTTCAACTCCCTCCTCGCCCACTCTTGTTCGAGGCCCCCTTTGCTCCGCGACGGGGGCCTCTTTCGTGTGGGTCGTCGCTCGTCAGCTCCCGGGGGGCCGAGCCCCCCGGACCCCCACGGTGCGTGAGGGCGGCGGTTGGTCTTTGGTGCCTCCAGAGCAGCTCCAGTACACGTTTGTGCTGGTAGTTGCGGGTGCGCAGCCGGTATATTTTCATGCCCCATGGCCGAGGACGTGCTGCACGACCTCGGAGACAAGGTCGTCAACGCTCTCGTCGACGCCACAAGCGCGGCCAGGGCGGACCTGGCCGAATATCGCGACTTCTTTCCCGGCTGGGTCGCGGACAGCAGTGACCGTGGGCTTTCGAACTGGATCCACGACCGTCTTTGGGCGCACTTGCGTCGCGGACTCACCGACATCGACTCCGTCGAGCTGGTGGACCAGGGCGTTACTCGCGAAGTCACCGTGGGTATCCGGTACCGCGCTCGTGTGAAGAGGCACACGGTCCGAGATCGCATCGGTTCGCCTGGGCTTCGGTTACCGCTGGGACCCCGAAGAGCGAGTGATCGGCAGCACCATCGTCTCCCTGCGCGACGGTTTGGACAAAGATGCGCGATCTGGGCTGTGGAGGTAGATGCTGAGGCGCCCGGTGGCATGGGTACGGGAATCACCTGGACTCCTGTCGATCCGTCGCTGCCCCAGATCGACCTGTGCGCCAAGGCTGAGATCACTCAGGCCGCGTTGTCCCGCTACGAGAACGATCAACGCATGCCTGACGGCGACGTGGTGAACCGGCTCGCGGAGTCATTGGGTGTATCGACGCGCTTTCTGACTCGGGATCACGCTGTTCGGGGCGCGCTCGCGGTGGACGCGCACATGAGGCGTCAGCGAACGACGAAGGCGTCCGCTTGGCGAAAGCTCGAAGCCCGGCTGAACGCCCACCGGTTGCATGTCTCCGTGTTGTTCGAGGACGTATCGATGCGGGCGGAGCAGGCGGTCCCCACTTTCGATCCCATCGACACGACTCCGGCGCAGGCGGCTCTGATGGTGCGCGCCCAATGGAGGCTGCCGGTCGGGCAGGTACGGAATCTGACCAGGTGGCTGGAGGCTGCCGGCTGCGTGATCCTGGAAGAAGACTTCGGCACCTCACGTATCGACGGACTTTCCCAGTGGATCGGCGATCACCCCGTTCTCCTGATCAACGCGGGTGCCCCCGATCGATCGCAAACGGTTGACCTTGGCTCACGAACTCGGTCACCTCGTGCTCCACAACGGGATCGCGACCGAGGATCCGGAACGGGAAGCCAACGAGTTCGCGGCTGAGTTCTTGATGCCGGAGCATGTGATCAAGCCGGGCTGCAAGCCGTGTGGATTCCCTCGCGTGACATGGGCCCCGGGGACCGGGGCCCATGCCGGACGAAGTGGGTCAGTTCACGCCGATCAGGTCGACCACGAAGATCAGGGTCTCGTTCGGCTTGATGACGCCGCCGGCGCCGCGTTCGCCGTAAGCGAGGTGCGGCGGGATGACCAGCTGACGGCGGCCGCCGACCTTCATCCCGGCGACGCCCTGGTCCCAGCCGGGGATGACCTGGCCGGCGCCGAGGCCGAAGCGAAGCGGCTCGCCGCGGTCCCATGACGCGTCGAACTGGTCGCCGGTCGAGTGCGAGACACCGACGTAGTGCACCGAGACGGTGTCGCCGGCCTTCGCTTCCTGGCCGTCGCCGACGGAGATGTCGGTCTTCACCAGGTCGGCGGGCGCTGCGCCCTCCGGGCGGTCGATCTGGGGCTTCTCCAAAGACATGGTCACAAGCTACATCCGCTGGTCCCGGGTTCGCAGGACGAGTGTTCGGCCGAACGGTGGCAAGAACGCGAATAGTCTTCACAAATTTGGATACCCGTGGGTAGTGTGCGCCTCGTCACTCTCCGACGACGGAGGTCTTTCATGCGACGAGGCATACGGGTCTTGACGACGCTGGCGGGGTTGACGCTGGTGGCGGGGACCGTTCCGGCACTTCAGGCGAACGCGGCGGAAGCCCCACAGAACTCCGTGGTGGCGTCCGCGCTCGACGACTACTGCGGCGGCCAGTGCGGCGACATCCTGCCGCCCGGGACCAAGGGGAACGCCACCCTCGCCGAGATCCTGGCGCACAAGGCGCTCGGCACCCGGCCCGCGCATTCCGCCGACCAGCTCGGCAAGTACGCCTCGCTCGCCGACGGCTACAAGACGCTGACCACGGACAAGATCAACCAGTTCTTCAACGACGCCTCGTTCGGGGTCGCGTCCGGGCAGGTCGAGAGCACGATCAAACCGCGCTCGGACGTGACGATCACCCGTGACAAGGCGACCGGCGTGCCCCGGATCGTCGGTACGACGCGGCCGGGCACGATGTACGGCGCCGGATACGCAGCCGGGCAGGACCGCCTGTGGCTGATGGACATCATGCGCCGCGTCGGCCGCGGCCAGCTCACCTCGTACGCCGGGGGCGCGCAGGGCAACCGCGAACTCGAGCAGAGCTTCTTCGCCTCGGCGCCCTACACCGAGCAGGAACTGCAGAAGCAGATCGACAACGCCGCGGCCAGCGGCCCGCGCGGCGCCCAGGGCAAGGCCGACGCCGAGGCCTACGTCCAGGGTGTCAACAAGTACATCTCCGACTCGCACAGCGGCCGCTACTTCCCCGGCGAGTACGTCCTCACCGGGCACGTCGACGCGATCACGAACGCCGGGACCATCGAGCCGTTCAAGCTGACCGACCTCGTCGTCCTCGCGGCCGTCGTCGGAGCCCAGTTCGGCGCCGGTGGCGGCGGTGAGGTGCAGAACGCCATCGCGAAGATGGCGATGCAGGAGAAGTACGGACTCGAACAGGGCGACAAGGTCTGGAAGAGCCTCCGGTCCGAGGACGACCCCGAGACCGTCAAGACCCTCCACAATGGACAGAACTTCGACTACGGCAAGGCACCCGCGAATCCGCAGGGCGCCGCGATCCCGGACAAGGGTTCGGTCTCCGGGCAGCAGCTGGTCTTCGACCCGACAGGGTCCGCCGGCACGGCGACGCCCGCCAAGGTGGACGTTCCCGCGCCCGACGATCAGAAGGCCGCCCGCGGCATCTTCGACAACGGTGTCCTGCCCGGAAACCTGCTGTCGGAGAAACACGGCATGTCCAACGCGCTGGTCGTCTCCGGCGCCAAGACCGCGAGCGGTCACCCCGTCGCCGTCTTCGGCCCGCAGGCCGGCTACTTCGCGCCGCAACTGCTGATGCTGCAGGAACTCCAGGGCCCGGGCATCAGCGCCCGCGGCGCCTCGTTCGCGGGGATCAGCATGTACGTGCTGCTCGGCCGCGGCAAGGACTACTCGTGGAGCGCGACTTCGGCGTCGCAGGACATCACCGACACCTACGCCGTCGAACTGTGCGAACAGAACGGTTCCGCGCCGACGAAGAACTCCGACTTCTACCGCTTCCGCGGCCAGTGCCTGCCGTTCGAGATCGTCGAGCGCAAGAACGCCTGGAAGCCGACCATCGCCGACGGGACGGCCGAAGGTTCGTACACGCTGCGAAGCTTCCGCACCAAGTACGGGCCGGTGACGAGCCGGGCGCTGGTCGGTGGCAAGCCGGTCGCGTACGCGTCGCTGCGGTCGACCTTCCAGCACGAGATCGACACGATCATCGGCTTCCAGAAGTTCAACGACCCGGACGCGATCAAGTCCGCGCAGGACTTCCAGATCGCGGCGGCCGACGTCAACCAGACCTACAACTGGTTCTACGCCGACTCCCGTGACATCGCGTACTTCAACTCCGGCTCGAACCCGGTCCGCAATCCGAACGTCGACCCGGCGATGCCGGTGAAGGCCGACGCCGGCTTCGACTGGCAGGGCTGGAACCCCGACGGCAACCTCGCGAACTACACGCCGTCGTCGCAGCATCCGCAGTCGATCAACCAGGACTACTACATCAGCTGGAACAACGCGCAGACCAACGGTTACGCGGCCGGCGGCGCGGACAAGAGTTCCGTGCACCGCGCCGATCTGATCGACGCGCGGGTCAAGAAGATGGTCTCCAGCGGCACCAGGGTGACTCGGGTGAACCTCACCCAGGCCATGGAGGAAGCGGCGCTGGCCGACCTCCGCGCGGAGAAGGTGCTGCCGGAACTGCTCAAGGTGCTCGACAAGGCACCGCTGACCGGCCCGGCCGCCGACGCGGTGGCGAAGCTGAAGACCTGGCTCGCCGCGGGCGCCCTGCGCTCGGAGACCTCACCGGGCAGCAAGGCCTACACCAACGCCGACGCGATCCGGATCATGGACGCCTGGTGGCCGCTGCTGGTCAACGCCCAGTTCAAACCCGGCATGGGTGACGCCGCCTACGCCGCCATGGTGGGTGTGCTGAAGATCAACGAGTCGCCTTCCGGCTGGCAGAACGAGGTTCCCGGCAAGCACGTCGGCCAGTCGCACGCGGGTTCGTCGTACCAGGCGGGCTGGTGGGGCTACGTGCACAAGGACATTCGCTCGGTCCTCGGGCAGAACGTCGCGGGTCCGCTGCCCGTGAAGTACTGCGGTGGCGGCGACGTCAACGCCTGCCGTCAGGTGCTGCTCGACTCGCTGACGCAGGCGGCCGCGCAGCCCGCCAACACCGTGTACCCCGGTGACGGCGACTGCGGCGCGGGCGACCAGTGGTGCGCCGACACGATCATCCACCGCGCGCTCGGCGGCATCACGCAGGACAAGATGAGCACCCAGAACCGGCCGACCTTCCAGCAGGTCGTGGAGTTCCCGGCGAAGCGCGGCGACAACATCGCCAACCTCGCCACCGGCCGGTCGGTGAGCGCGAGCAGCCACGAGACCGGCTGGTACGACTCGCCGCCGTCCAACGCGATCGACGTCAACCTGTCGACGCGCTGGGCGAGCGACTGGAGCGACAACCAGTCGATCACCGTCGACCTCGGTTCGGTGCAGTCCGTCTCGCGGGTCGTCCTGCACTGGGAATCCGCGTACGGCAAGGCCTACAAGGTGCAGGTCTCGTCCGACGAGACGAACTGGCGTGACGTGGCGTCCATAGCGGACGGAGACGGCGGGCAGGACAACGTCGCCTTCGACGCGACCGACGGCCGCTATGTCCGGATGGCCGGTGTCCAGCGCGGGACGAAGTACGGCTACTCCCTCTACGAGTTCGAGGTGTACGCCCACTAGCCCGCTTGACGACTAGGCCTTGGCCGACGGCCCGTCTTGATGCAGTGCGTCGAGGCGGGCCAGGTCTTCGGACGTGAGCCGCAGCGTTCCGGCGGCGACGTTGTCGGCGAGGTGGCCGAGGTCGCCGGTACCCGGGATGACCAGCACGTGCGGCCCGCGCGCCAGAGTCCATGCCAGGCGGATCTGCGTGGGCGTGGCCTGGTGCGCGCGGGCGATCTCGAGCACCTCTTCCTGCTCGGCGCCGCTGGCACCTGCCTCGCGTCCGGCTCCGGCGATGGCGAAGAACGGCACGAACGCCACTCCCTGCTCGCCACACGAGCGCAGCAGTTCGTCCTGCTCGGGCCGGTGGCCGAGGCCGTAGGCGTTCTGCACACACACGACCGGCGCGATCGCCTTGGCCTGGGCCAGCTGCTCCGGGCGGACGTTGGACACGCCGAGGTGCCGGATCAGACCGGCTTCGCGCAGCTCGGCCAGCGCGCCGAAGTGGTCGGCGATCGAGCTGTCTCCTGGCAGACGCAGGTTCACCAGGTCGAGGTGATCGCGGCCGAGTTGCCGCAGGTTCTCCTCCACCTCGCCGCGCAGCTGCTCGGGAGTGGCATCGGGCAGCCACCCGCCGGACGGATCCCGGCGCGGCCCGACCTTGGTCGCGATCACCAGATCGTCCGCGTACGGCGACAACGCGGAGTTGATCAGCTCGTTGGCCGACCGCAGCGACGAGAAGTAGAACGCGGCGGTGTCGACGTGGTTGACGCCCAGCTCGACAGCGCGGCGCAGCACCTTGATCGCCTGATCGCGGTCGCCCGGGGTGGCGTCGGGTGCGAACGCCTGGCCGCGCTGGGGCAGCCGCATGGCGCCGAAGCCGACCCGGTTCACCTTCAAATCGCCGAGTGTCCAGGTCCCCGCGTCGATCGTTCCGGAAGTCATGGTCGAAAGCCTGCCACGTCATGATCGCGAAGATGCCGGTTTCCGTGATCATCCGCGACCTTTACGGTGGCGGGGTGGACACGAACGACTGGTCGCCCCGCACCCTCGCCGTCGCCGCCGGACGCCCGGAGGGCCCCGGCGAACCGCTGAACGTGCCGATCGTCGCGGCGAGCACGTTCGACGCCGGCGCCGACCGCGCGTATTCGCGGGAGAACGGCACCCCGACCTGGGAGGCCCTCGAAACCGCGATCGGTGCGCTCGAAGGCGGGCACGCCACCGCGTTCGCCTCGGGGATCGCGACGCTCAGCGCCGTCGTCGACACGCTGCCGGTCGGCGCGAAGGTCTGCGTCCCGACGTTCTCCTACGCCGGGTCCCGCGGCCTGCTCGCGCACGCGCAGCGCACCGGCCGCCTGGTGGTGACCGAGATCGCGCCGGACGACACGGCCGCCTGGGTCGCCGCCGCGGACGCCGACCTGCTCTGGCTCGAATCGCCGACCAACCCGACGCTCGACGTCATCGACATCGAGACGATCGCCGCCGCCGCGAACGGCCTGGTCGCCGTCGACAACACGTTCGCCACCCCGCTCGGGCAGCGGCCGCTGGAGCTCGGCGCGGACATCGTCGTGCACAGCGCGACGAAACTCATCGGCGGCCACAGCGATCTGCTGCTCGGCCTGACGATCGCGGCCGACGAAGCCGTCGCGAAGGATCTGCGCGACGCGCGCACCAGGATGGGGGCGACGCCGGGAGCGCTCGAAGCGTGGCTGGCCCTGCGCGGGCTGCGGACGCTGCCTGTCCGCCTGGCCGAGCAGACCCGCACGGCCGCGCTGCTGGCGGCGCGGCTGGTCGACCACCCCGCGATCACCCGGGTGCGGTATCCCGGCTCCGGCACGATGATCGCGTTCGAACTCCCGGACGCCCAGACCGCGGACAAGGTCATCGGGTCGCTGCGGCTGATCCGTGCCGCCACCAGTCTCGGCGGGGTGGAGAGCCTGGTAGAGCGGCGGGCCTGGCTGGCGGGCGACGCCCACGTGCCCGCCGGGCTCGTCCGGTTCAGCGTCGGGCTCGAAGACCCGGAAGATCTCTGGACGGACCTGGCTTCCGCGCTCGGCTAGCGCCGTAGCTCTGCTCCCGGTGCTCTGATCGTGACCTTCAGGTTGCCGGGCACCGGCTTCCGGGCTCGAATGGTCAGTATTTCACCGATGGGTACTCCGAACGTGTGAACCAGTCGGTAACAAAGGTCTGAGTAACTGCGGAAAGTCGCAGCTTCGGGCCGGAAAAGCGACGTTTTCGCGGTGTTCGGAGGCCGTCGGAAAAAGGCTTTCGCAGCACGACCGTTCCGGCCGTTCGGGTGCTAACATTGCGTTGTCGTCCGGAGATTTTCCCTCTGTTGAGCGACTTTCAGGCCCTTGTATCGGGTCGGATCACTCCGGTGTTACCGGTTTTCCCAGTGGTTTTTGTCACCGTCTGCTCGCTACTGAAGACCGGTGCTTTTCGGGCAAGATCGCGCTGTCACCCGAACGTGGGATTTTCCCCCGGGTGGTCGCATGGTGGGGGTCACCGTGTGTTGCGATGCTTTTCACTGGGAGATCATTTTGAAGAAGACGTTGGGTCGCCTCGCGGGCGCGGTGCTGACCGGCGCCGTCATCTCGCTGGCCGTGACGCCTGCCGCGATGGCACAGGACGATGTGACAACGTCGACGCCCCCCGCGGCGCCGACCGAGTCCTCGCCTTCCGCTCCGCCGGGGCCGTCCTACTCGGGTGGTCCCGTGACCACGGCCCCGACCACCGATTCGAGCGCTCCGGCGTCGTCGTCGCAGCCGACGTCGACCAGCGGCAAGCCGACTTCCGGCAAGCCGTCGCCGACCTCCACCTCGGAGAAGCCGACCACCACCACCCCGCCGAAGCCGGTGCTGAACGTCGGCGCCGGTTACGTCGAGGGCAACGAGGGTGCGCTGGCGATCCTCTGCGGTTCGGAGCCCACCGGCGTCACCGCGCCGGACTTCACCGTCGTCGACTCGTTCCAGGACGGTGGCGACGCCTACCTGTGGATCTACATCATCGAGGCGAAGCCCGGCTTCAAGGGCACCTCGAGCACCTTCACCTGGACCTGCGACGGCAAGCCGGGCAAGGGTGACATCGAGATCGAGGGCACTGTCGGCGGCGGCGCGACCGCGCCGGGCACCAAGCCGGCGAAGCAGGTCAAGCTGAAGCCCAAGGGCGGCATCGAGACCGGTTTCGGCGCCACCGCGGCCTGATATCCGATGAAACTCCTGACGCAGGGCGGCCGCCTGGTCGCGGCCGCCCTTGTCCTTTCCCTCGCGCTGACGGGATGCGGCACCGACGAACCCGCCCCGCCCGCCGCGCAGGCGGCTCCGTCGGAATCGGCTCCGCCGGTCGTCAAGCCGTTCAACGGGGTTCGCCCGACGAACGTGAAGATCCCCAAGATCGGCGCGGAATCGAATCTGGTGACGGTCGCGGTCGGCAAGGACGGCAAGATGTCCGTCCCGTCGGCGAAGAACCCGATGCAGGCCGCCTGGTACCGGCTTTCGCCGGTGCCCGGCGACGTCGGCCCGTCGATCCTGCTCGGCCACGTCGACGGCAACAAGCAGCCGGGCGTCTTCTACAAGCTCAAGGACGTCAACCCGGGCGACGAGGTGCTCGTCGAACGCAGCGACGGCAAGAGCCTGAAGTTCGTGGTCGAGAAGAAGGACCAGGTTCCCAAGGACCAGTTCCCCGAGGAAGCGGTCTACGGCAACACGGACAAGCCGCAGCTGCGGCTGATCACCTGTGGCGGTGTCTTCGACAAGGAAGAGCACAGCTACAAGGACAACATCATCGTGTACGCGAACCTGGTCGCCTGACGACCAGAGCGCGCTATGAAAGGTCCTTTCCTTGCCAAATTTGGCAAGGAAAGGACCTTTCATGGCGTTTGGGGACCGGCGGCTCAGCCCACGCCGGCGGCAGGGAACGGGAACCCGTCCGGAGCCGCGGCTTCGGGATCGACCCACTTCCGCATCCCCGCGTCGCAGGCCGCGTAACCCCAGTTGATCAACCGCTCCTGCAGCACTTCCGGCACCTTCGTCAGCCGAGTCGGGGTTTCCGCCAGCCCGTGCGTGAGCTCGACAGGCGCCTTCAGCGAGTTGTCCAGCTCGAAGTTGTCCAGATCGACGTAGGACCCCCAGTAGGCGCCCGCGAAATCCTTCTCCACGTACGACTTCAGCAGCGCGCCCCGCCGCAGCTCGCGGACCTGGTTGTCGATCACGTCGAGGACGCGCAGCAGCTGCCGTCCCCAGTCGCGTTTGACCTTCGGCGTGACCTTCATCCGCTTGCCCGCGTCGCTGACCAGCACCGTCGCGTGCCCTTCGACCGGATCCAGGCCGAGGTTGTCGTAGACGCCGGCGTCGCTCAGCACGATCTTGCGGCCCACCTCGTCGGACAGCGGATCGCGGAGCACCACCGGCGACAGCATCGGCGGGAACGCCGAAGACGCGGCCACCGCGGTGGCGAGGGGGATGGTCCCGTGCGGCCCGTTCTGCCGGAAGAACCACCACAGGGCGCCGTCCTGGAGGTTCGTCGCGGTGAAGACGAACTGCGGGCCCTCGGGGTCCAGATCCTTGAGGCAGCAGTCGCCGAACAGGTGTTTCGCGTACACCCGCGCGAGTTCCTCACCGGCGCTCCGCCACGGAATCGCCATGGCGCGCAAGGTGACCGGGATGTCGAGCCGCGTGCGCGCCAGGTTCCGGACCGGCGCGACGACCTCGTCGTGGAAGTTGTTCGCGATACCGTTTTCGAACTTCAGATCCGACCAAGCGTGCGCCAGCGCGCCCGCGGCGATCGAGCCGCCCGAGACGCTGGAAAACGTCGAGATCTTCGACAGCCAGCCGATTTCGTTGAGCCGCCACAGGGCCCCGGTGTGGAACAGCATCGCGCGATAACCACCGCCGGACAGCGCCAGCCCGACGCCTTGGCGGGCGTTCGAAGGCTCCATCTCATCCCCCATCTGAGCGAGTGTAGGGGTGAGTCGGCCGAACGCCGCGAACCGTTACGACAAGAGAGGGACCAAGAGGCGGCGTTGTTCTTCCGGCACGTATTCGGCGTAGTTGTCGTAAAGCGCCCGTTTCGCCAGCCGTGACGCGCGTTCGCCGTCGGAATCCCGGATCGCTCCCAGCACTTCTTCATGATGCGTGAGCCAGTTGCGCATCAAGGCCGTCCGGTCGTCGGCGTGCTCCAGTTTGTCCTCGATGAGCTCCAGCACGACACCGCGCACGACCTCGCCGCTGATCACCAGCAGCGGATTCCCCGTCGCGCGGGCGATGGCCTCGTGGAACGCGACGTCCGCGTGGGAGAACTCCGCGAATCCCTTCGCGACGCCCGCGCGCATCGCGGCAAGCGCCTTGTCCAGTTCGGCGAGATGGTCTTCGGTCCTGAGCCGCGCGGCGAGCAGATGTGCGGAACCGTCGAGGACCATGCGGAACTGCAAGAGTTCGGGCAGGCCGAGGTTCTCGGCCCGCGCCAGCCTGTGCATGGACCGGTGCAGCGCGGCGGGCGAGGCGGCCAGGACCTCCGGGCCGCGCGGATCGCCGGGGCGCGAGCGGATCATTTCCGCTGCCTGCAGCACCCGCAGCGCCTCCCGCACCGTCGAGCGGCCGACGTCGAACTGGACCATCAGCTCACGTTCGCTCGGCAGCCGGTCGCCGGGTTTGATCCGGCCGCTGAACACGGCTTCCTCGATCTGTTCGACGACGCGCTGGTACGCGCGGACAGGGGCGACCGGCTCGAATTCCATCTTGACCCTGCCGTCTCGTCTGGTTTACTGGTCAGACCAGTCTACCGGTCAGGGGGCAGGATGAAAGCCCGGATCCACGCGGCGGCGTTGGCGTTGCTGCTGGTGACGTCCGGCTGCTCGGCCGGATCGAGCGCCACGGTCGCCAAGGATCCCGGCACGCTCGCCATCGGCTACACCGCCGAACCCGCGAACTTCGACTTCACCCGCACAGACGGCGCCGCCATCCCGCAGGCCTTGCTCTACAACGTCTACGAGGGCCTGGTGAAGCTCGACGCGGACGCGAAGATCGTGCCGCTGCTGGCCGAATCGTGGACGGTTTCCCCGGACGGCAAGACCTACGACTTCAAGCTCCGGAAGGACGCGAGGTTCAGCAACGGCGCGCCGTTCACCGCCGAAGACGTCAAGTTCTCGCTGATGCGAGTCAAAACCGACTGGACGGTGTCGATCAAGTCCACAATGGACGTTGTCGACCGGGTCGACGTCGTCGCGCCGGACCACGCGCGGGTCGTGCTCACGAAACCCAGCAACGGCTGGCTGTTCAGCCTCACCAGCAGGCTCGGCGCGATGTTCAGTCCCACCGGCGTCGCGGATCTGGCGAACAAACCGGTCGGCACCGGGCCGTACACGGTGGCCTCGCGCAGGCGCGGCGATTCCATCGTGCTCAAGCGGAATCCCGCGTACTGGGGCAGGAAACCGGCGTACTCGACGGTGGTCCTCAAGTACGTCAAGGATCCGACGGCGCTCAACAACGCCTTGCTCAGCAACGGGATCGACGTCATCTCCGCGATCACCGTGCCGGATTCGATCCCGCAGTTCCAGAGCGACGACCGGTTCACCGTCGTCGAAGGCACGACGAACAGCGAGGTCACGCTCGCGTTCAACAACGCGCGCCCACCGCTGAACGACGTCCGCGTCCGGCGCGCGTTGTCGTACGCCATCGACAGGAAGGCCCTGCTGGACACGGCTTGGGCGGGGCGCGGAACGCTCATCGGCAGCATGGTCCCGCCGACGGATCCCTGGTACGAAGACCTCTCGAACGCGTATCCGTTCGACCCCGCGAAGGCGAAAACGCTGCTCGCCGAGGCCGGGCAGCCGAATCCCTCGTTGCGGCTGCGGATCCCGAACCTGCCGTACGCCGTCTCGGCCGCGCAGGTGGTGGCGTCGCAGCTGGCCGATGTCGGAGTGACCGTGACGATCGAGCCGCTGGACTTCCCGGCGGTGTGGCTCAAGCAGGTTTTCACCGACCACGACTACGACCTCTCGATCATCCAGCACGTCGAGGCACGCGACATCGTCACCTTCGGCAAGCCGAAGTACTACTGGGGTTACGACGGCAAGGACGTCCAGCAGCAGCTGGCGAAGGCCGACGCCGGAACTCCCCAGGAGCAGCTCGACGCGATGCGTCAGGTCGCGCGGCGGCTGTCCGAAGACGCGGCCGCGGACTGGCTCTTCCTGTTCCCCAACGTGATCGTGGCGAAGAACAAGGTGACCGGGTTCGTCCGCAACCAGGTCAGCGAGTCCTTCGATCTCACGGGATTGGCGCCGCGATGACGGTCAAGATCGCGCGCCGCGCGGGGATCCTGGTGGCCAGTGTGCTGGCCGCGTCGATCGTGGTGTTCCTGTTCATGGCGGTGCTGCCGGGCGATCCGGCGCAGGTCGCGCTCGGCGTCAACGCGACACCGGAGCTGGTCGCGAAGACCCGCGCCGAATTCGGCATCGACAGGCCGCTGGTCACGCAGTACTTCGACTGGGTCGGCGGTGTCCTGCAAGGCGACTTCGGCCGCTCGTACGTCACCCGCGAGGAGATCGGCCCGGCGCTGACCGACCGGCTCGGCGTGACGTTGTGGCTGGTCGGGGCCGGGATGCTGGTGGCGCTGCTGATCGCCGTCCCGGCGGGGACGTTCGCCGCGGTGCGGCGCCGGAAGGCCGACGGCACCGCGGTTTCCGGTCTCTCGCAGATCGGCGTCGCGATCCCCGCGTTCCTCGCCGGCATCATTCTCGTGCAGATCTTCGCGGTGCAGCTGCGCTGGCTGCCTTCCGGTGGCTGGACGCCACCGGCGCAGGACCCCGGCGAATTCCTCCGCGGTCTCGTGCTGCCCGCCTTGTCGCTGGGGCTCGTGCAGGGCGCTGTGCTCACCCGTTATGTGCGGTCCGCGGTGCTCGACACGCTCGGGCAGGACTACCTGCGCACCGCGCGTTCCAAGGGACTTCGGCCGTTCCCGGCGTTGTTCCGGCACGGTCTGCGCAACGCCGCCGTGCCGGTGGTGACTGTGCTCGGCCTGCAGTTGGCGACGTTGCTGATCGGCGCGGTCGTCGTCGAGCGCGTGTTCGTGCTGCCGGGGCTGGGCAGCATGCTGCTCGACTCGGTGGCGTCGCGGGATCTGTTGTCCGTGCAGGGGATCGTGCTGGTCTTGGTGGTCGGCGTGCTGCTGGTGAACTTCGTGGTCGACCTCTTGTACACGGTGCTCGACCCGAGATTGCGGGGTTCCTGATGCGCAATCGAAGCCTGGTGATCGGCGGCGTCCTGGTCGCGCTGATAGTGCTCGCCGCGCTGCTTTCGTTCGTGTGGACGCCGTTCGATCCGGTGAAGGTCGACGCGCCGAATCGGCTGCGCGAGTTCAGCGGCTCGAACCTGCTCGGCACCGACAGCTTCGGCCGTGACGTGCTCAGTCAGCTCATGGTCGGCGCGCGGACGACGCTGTACGTCGGCGTGGTCGCGGTCGGGATCGCGGCGCTGATCGGGACGCCGCTGGGGATCCTCGCCGGGATGTCGTCGCGGTGGCTCGGCGAGTTCGTCATGCGGGTCAACGATCTCGTGCTCGCGTTCCCCGCACTGCTGCTGGCGATCATGTTCGGCGCGGTGTTCGGGGCCGACACGCTGACCGCGATGGTGGCGATCGGTATCGCGACCATCCCTTCGTTCGCGCGGATCGCGCGTTCGGGGACACTGCAGGTGATGAGCAGCGAGTTCGTGCTGGCCGCGCGGTCGGCAGGCCGCTCGCGGCCGAACATCGCGGCGCGGCATGTGCTGCCGAACATCTCCGGGCTGCTGATCGTCCAGGCGTCCGTTTCGTTCGCGATCGCCGTGCTCGCGGAGGCGGCCTTGTCGTTCCTCGGGTTCGGCACGCGGCCGCCGACGCCGTCGTGGGGCCGGATGCTGCAGGAATCCCAGGTCTTCCTGACCCTGCACCCGCGGCTCGCGCTCGTGCCCGGTGTCGCGATCGCCATCGCGGTCCTCGGGTTCAACCTGCTCGGTGACGGCCTTCGCGATCGTCTCGACCCGCGATTGGCGGCGCGGCTATGACCCTCGAAGTCCAGGATCTCGGGATCGGCGGCCTGGTCCGCGGCGTCTCGTTCGAGGTCGTCCGGGGCGAGCGCGTCGGCCTGATCGGCGAGTCCGGCTCCGGGAAGTCGCTGACGGCGTTGTCGATCATGGGGCTGCTGCCCGAAGAACTCGCCGCGTCCGGCTCGGTGAAACTCGACGGCCGCGAACTGCTCGGCGCGCCGGAACGGGAACTGTCGCGGCTGCGTGGCAACGACCTTTCGATGGTGTTCCAGGAACCGATGACCGCGCTGAACCCGGCGATGCGGGTCGGCGCGCAGGTGGCCGAGCCGATGCGGATCCACCGCGATGGCGGGAAGCATCGTGCGGCGGCCGAGGCGTTGCTGGATTCCGTCGGCCTGCCAGGGACTTTCCGCGCGTATCCGCATCAGCTGTCCGGCGGGCAGCGGCAGCGCGTCGTCCTCGCGATCGCGCTCGCCAACGATCCGAAGCTGCTGATCTGCGACGAACCCACGACGGCACTGGACGTCACCGTGCAGGCGCAGATCCTGGAGCTGATCCTCGACGGCGTCCGCGAGCGAGAGAGCGCGCTGCTGTTCATCACGCACGACCTCGCCGTCGTGGCGTCGGTGTGCGAGCGGGTGCTGGTGATGCTGGGCGGCGAGATCGTCGAATCCGGCACCACACGGGATGTTCTCACCGCTCCACAACACGAATACACCAAGAAGCTTTTGGCCGCTTCGGATCTGGAGGCGAGCCGATGATGATCTCGGTACGGGACCTCGAACGCCGCTACACCCGTCGTGACGTTCATGCTTTGCGCGGCGTCTCGTTCGACGTCGAGGCCGGTCAGCGCTTCGGGATCGTCGGCGAGTCAGGCTCGGGAAAGTCCACTTTGGTCAGGTTGCTGGCCGCGCTGGACAAGCCGACGGCGGGCAGCGTCTCGTTCCAGGGCAAGCGCGTCGACACGCTGCCGGAGCGGAAACTCGGTTTCCTGCGGTCGGAACTCCAGATCGTCTTCCAGGATCCGATGGGCTCGCTCGATCCGCGGATGCGGGTGCGCGACATCATCTCCGAACCTTTGGGACGTCGGGATCCCGCACGGGTCGCGGAGCTGCTGGAGGCGGTCGGCCTGCCCGCCGACGCCGCCGGCCGCTACCCGCACCAGTTCTCCGGCGGGCAGCGGCAACGGATTTCGATCGCGCGGGCGCTCGCGCCGAATCCGAGCGTCCTCATCGCGGACGAGCCGGTGAGCGCGCTCGACGTCTCGGTGCGGAAGCAGATCCTCGATCTGCTCACGTCGCTGGTCGAGCTGTACTCGCTGACGCTGATCTTCGTCTCGCACGACCTCGGCGTGGTGCGGCACGTGTGCGACAGGGTCGCGGTGATGCGGCGCGGCGAGATCGTCGAGCTGGGCGACGTCGACCAGGTCTACGACGCGCCGGAGCACGAGTACACCAGGGAACTGCTGGCGGCCGCGCCGAATCTGCGGGCCGAGCTGGCGCGGTTGAGGGGAGGCGACGATGCTTGAGTACCCGGAAGGGTTGCCGATCGGCGAAGGCTGGATGTCCACTGTGGACATCGAACCGGTGACGTTCCCGTACGACGGGAGCGAGATCGGCCGGGCGCCGGTCGGGACACCGGAGCTGGCCACGCGCGCGATCGACGAGGCCGTCGCGGTGTTCAAGCAGGTCGCGGCCCTGCCGTCGCGTACGCGGCGCTCGCTTTTGAACGACGTCGCCGCGGCTCTGGAAGCCCGCCGCGAGGACTTCGAGCGGCTGCTGGTCCTGGAGACGGGCAAGCCGCTGGTCGACTGCCGGGTCGAGGTCGCGCGCACGATCGTCACCTGGCAGGCCGCCGCCGAGGAGGTCTCGCGGCTGCACGGCGAGACCGTGCCGCTCGACCTGCTGCCGTCCGGCGACGGGCTGGTCGGGTTCTGGAAACGCAAGCCGATCGGCGTCGTCGTCGGCGTGGCCGGGTTCAACTATCCGCTGCTGCTGGCGTCGCACAAGATCGCGCCCGCCATCGCGGCCGGCTGTCCGGTGGTGGTGAAACCCGCGCCTCAAACTCCTTTGGCGACGTTGTGGCTGGTGCACTTGATTCGAGAGCTGACCGACGTGCCCGCGATGGTCCAGCTGGTCACCGGGGACGCGGCCGTCGGCTCCGCGCTGGTCACCGACCGGCGGGTCGGCGCGGTGTCGTTCACCGGATCCGCGCTGGTCGGGCACCGGATCGCCCGCGACGCCGCGCCCACGAAGACGTTGCTGGAGCTGGGTTCCAACGCCGCTTTGGTGGTCGCCGAAGACGCGGATCTCGACGCGGCCGCGGACGCCGTGCTGCGCGGCGGGTTCTACGCGTCCGGGCAGGCCTGCATCTCGGTGCAGCGCGTCCTGGTCGTCGACGCCGTCGCCGAAGAGTTCACCGAACGGGTCCTGGCGCGGCTCGGGGAGGTCGTCACCGGTGATCCTCGAGACGAGAAGACGCGGGTCTCGGCGCTGATCGACCCGGGATCGACCGAGCGCGTTCAGGAGTGGGTCGACAAAGCGACTTCGGCCGGTGCGCGGCTGGTCGGCGGCGGTGTGGACGGCAGCGTGATCCGGCCTGCTGTGCTGCTCGACGTGCCTGACGGCCTCGAATGCTGGGACGAAGAGATCTTCGGCCCTGTCGTCTGCATCCGCCGTGTGTCCTCTGTGGACGAAGCGTTCGACGCGGTCAACGCGTCGCGCTACGGACTGCACGCTTCGGTGTTCAGCACTTCCTTGAAGACTGCGTTCCGCGCGCTCGACGAGCTCGACGTGGGCGGCGTGGTGGTCAACGAGGTGCCCGGTTTCCGGTCCGACACCATGCCGTACGGCGGTGTGAAGGACTCCGGGATCGGGCGGGAAGGGCCGCGGTTCGCGGTCGAAGAACTGACCGTGACGAGGATGGCGGTGCTGCGACCGTGAGTTACGAGAACCTGTTCCGGCTGGATGGCAGGCGGGCCGTCGTCCTCGGCGGCGGCAGTGGAATCGGCCGCGAATCGGCGAAAGCCCTGGCCGCGCACGGTGCCGAAGTGATCATCGCGGACCGCGACATCGCCGCGGCCGAGGAAACCGGCGCGGGGGAGGCGTACGAGATCGATCTGCTGGCGTCCGGTGCCGCCGCGAAGGCCGCCGCCGACCTCGGCGAGATCGACATCGTCGTGCTGACCGCCGCGACCAACGTGCGCAAACGGCTGCTGGAGTACACGCGCGAGGAATTCGACCGGGTGATCGCGCTGAACCTCGGTGCGACGTTCGAGGTCGTCCGCGCGTTCGGCGCCGGGATGGTCGAGCGCGGGCGGGGGAGCATCATCGGGTTCTCGTCGATCCGCGGCACCACCGTCGAGCCGGGGCAGGGGCCGTACGCGGCGACGAAAGCCGGGCTGGTGCAGCTGTTCCGCACGGCCGCGGCGGAGTTCGGCCCGGCCGGGGTGCGGGTCAACGCGATCGCGCCCGGCGTCGTCGAAACCCCGCTGACGGCACAGATCAAAGCGAATCCGGACTGGTACGACGCCTACGCGACCAAGGGCGCGCTCGGCCGCTGGGCGCGTCCGGAGGAACTCGCCGGCGCCGTCGTCTACCTGGCCTCGGACGCGTCGTCGTTCGTGACCGGCTCCGTCATGGCGGTGGACGGCGGCTGGACCGCCGTCGACGGCCGCTTCGAACCACCCGCGACGTAAGGAGTCCCGCCGTGCCGGAGTTGCCCGATCTGACCGCCGTCGAACTGGCCGCGCGGTACCGCGCAGGGACGCTGTCGCCGGTCGAGGTCACCGAAGCGGTCCTCGCCCGTATCGAGGCGCGCGAACCCGAACTGCACGCCCTCTACGCGTACGACCCGAGCGGCGCGCGCGAAGACGCGAAGGCGTCCGAAAGCCGTTGGCACGCCGGGGAACCGCTCGGCCCGATCGACGGCGTTCCCTTGACGCTCAAGGAGAACATCGCGACCCGCGGCACGCCGGTCCCGCTCGGCACGGCCGCTTCTTCGCTGGAACCCGCTTTGGCCGACGCGCCTGCCGCTGCTCGCGTGCGTGAGTCCGGCGGGGTCCTGCTGGGCAAGACGACCATGCCGGACTACGGGATGCTGACGTCCGGGCTGTCGAGTTTCCACACCGCGGCACGGAATCCGTGGGACACCGCGCGCACGCCCGGCGGCTCCAGCGCGGGTGCCGGTTCGGCGGCCGCCGCCGGCTATGGCCCGCTGCACGTCGGCACCGACATCGGCGGCTCGATCCGGCTGCCCGCCGGCTGGTGCGGCCTCGTCGGGCTGAAACCGAGTTTCGGCCGGGTGCCGGTGGATCCGCCGTTCCTCGGCCGTGTCGCCGGTCCGATGACGCGGACCGTCGCCGACACCGCGCTGCTGATGAGCGTTCTGTCCGGTGTGGACGGTCGCGATCACCTTTCGCTGCCGCCGTCGGCGCTCGACTGGACTTCGTTGTCCGGCGAGGTCAAGGGACTGCGGATCGGGCTGCACCTCGACCCGGGCGTCGGGCTGCCGGTCTCGCCCGAGACGATCGGCGCTGTCACCGAAGCCGCGCGGCTGTTCGAGGCCGCAGGTGCGGTGGTGGAGCCGGTTTCGCCTTTCCTGTGCCGCGAGATGCTCGACGGCCTCGACACCTTCTGGCGCGTCCGGGCCTGGTCGGACATGTCGGCACTGCCCGAGGACCGCCGCGCGAAAGTGCTGCCGTACATCGCCGACTGGGCCGCCGGCGGCGCCGACGTCACCGGTGTCGACGCCTACCGCGGCTTCGCGCAGATCGACGCCATCGCCGTCGCGACCCTCCGCGAGACCGAACGCTTCGACGTCGTCCTTTCGCCGACCTGCCCTGTCCCGGCCCCACCCGCCGACTGGCCCTCGCCGACCAACGACCCTCGCCGCCCGTTCGAGCACATCGCGTTCACCGTGCCGTACAACATGTCCGGCCAGCCCGCGGTCTCGATCAACTGCGGCTACACGAGCGACGACCAGCCCATCGGCCTCCAGATCAGCGGCCGCCGCTTCGCAGACCTCGACGTCCTTCGCGCCACTGCCGCCTACGAAACCCTTCGCCCCGCTCCACGCTCCTGGCCCTGCTAGCTCAGGCGAGCATCTATTGAGGGGTAAGGCAAACCTGGCGTGTTTGTGGACGGTGTCGGTGACTCTGCGCGACACCGGGTCGTTGGCGTCGACTGTGTGGATTTTGGTGCGTTGGATGACCAGAAATCCACACAGTCCTGTCGTGACCGGACCGGTCACGACAGTCGGACAGGGGGTGTGTGGAAATAGGGACGTTGAGCGTCCCTATTTCCACACACTCCTCACCCTGAGTGACAACTCGCGCCCTCGTCGACCCGACACCTTTGCCTTACCCCTCAATAGATGCGTGAGCCAGGAGTCCAGGTGGGGGAAACGCGCGCGGAGTGCGTCGATGCCCAGATCAGCTATGACCAAGGGGCCGTCACTCGTTTTCGAGTAGCTGGCGCAGTAACGAGCGAGACGTTTTGAAGGTGCTGTATCCAGGCCATCGTTCACCAGCTCGGGGCCGCCCGCGTCTTCCACGTCCTTCAGAACTCGTCGCGTGAGGTCGTTGCCGGAAAACAGCCAGCCAAGCTGCTCCGCTGCCGCGAAGACCCAAGTCTCCAGTTCGTGCAGGATCAGATTCGGAACGAACCGCTTATCGGAGATCGCCGAGGCCAGAGACTTCTCCACATGTTCGACTCGCTCGTATGCGGAGACTGCGGGTCGATCCCTCATACCGGGGCTGTCGGTGGGGAACCCGTAGTAGTCGAACAAGGTGGTGAGGGTGTGGATATCGGTGTTCCGCAGCAATAACCTGATTTCGCGGTCAAGCTTGGCCCAGCTGCTCACACCGCCGTGACTGGCAGGTCCAGAGGTGGACCTCTTGGTGGTCACGATCGACTTCGTGATCGTCCAGCCCCGGTCCTGCAGATACGGTTCCAGGACATTGTTGACCACTGTTTCTTCGGTCTGCCCTTCGAGCAGCAGGTGCAGATGTCGATATTCGGTCGTCATCCGCGATTGCTTTCCTCCCGGACAGGGCGTCCGCCGAGCAGGTTCTTCTCCCAAAGCTCGCCGAGTGAATATTCGGCAAGCCAGCCTTCCAACGTGGAGAGATCGGGCCGAGTGAATTCGGAGGCGCCTGCCTTGCGCTCGACCACTATCAGGTCGCCGACCTCGAACTGGTTCATGAGGGTCACGGACTGGGTGGCAATGAGTACTTGGCTGCGCCGCGACGCTTGACTCAGTAGGTCGGCGAGCTGAACGATCGCGAAGGGATGGAGTCCGAGTTCGGGTTCATCCAGTACGACAAGGCCCGGTAGTTCTGGTTGCAGCAGCAGTGTCGCCAGGCAAACGAACCGAAGCGTTCCGTCCGACATTTGATTGGCCGAAAAGACCGCGTCCGATTCTTGCTGTTGCCAGCGCAAGATGATTCGGTCGTTTTGATCGGGTTTGAGGATGAAATCCCGAAAAAACGGTGCCACAAGTCGGATTGAGCCAGTTATCCGTCGGTATGCGGAGCGATCGGCCGAATCATCACTTCTCTGTAAGCGGTAGAGGTAAGCGGCGAGGTTTCCGGCGTCGTTCCGCAAACTCAAGTCGTCTACCGTCGGGACCATGCGCTTGACCGGTGCATCGGCACTGGTGTCGTGAAAGTGGTAGACCTTGCAGCCTCGAAGGAGGTCGGTGAAACGCGACGCGCTCCGGACCGACTTCCTGTCGGTCGCATCCGGTAGCCGCGTTTCCCGATGCCCGCGCCCGAGCGACTGGCCGTAGGGCTGGTGGTCGTCCCCTGAACGGGAGTACATGGTCTCTGATTCGAAGACCAGTTCGTCGCGGGTTGCCGGGACCAGGCTGGCTTCGTAGGAGTGGGCCTCCGCCTCCAGTTCAAGGTGTATCCGGGGCGGTGATTCGCCTACGGTGCGAAGTGCTGACGCACCGCCGTTGAGGCCGACGAACAACCCAAGTTCGCCTTCGACGATTCGCCCCAGCAACTCGAGCGCATGGACGAAGTTGCTCTTGCCCGCGCCGTTCGCGCCGATCAGCACGTTCATCGCGCCCAGTTCGACGCGCGCCGAACGGATCGAGGTGAAACCCTCGATCTCGATCGACGTCAGCCGTTGTTGGGTCATGGGTACAGCTTAGGCAAGTGTCCATATGAGTTGACACCTTGCGGTCGTTCGTGTCGCCAACTACCACATCCAGAGGACGAAACGCGTCAGCCGGCGATCGCTTCGGCCAGCGCCAGGATCCGCTGCGCGTTCTCCACGTGCAGGTTCTCGATCATCCGCCCGTCCACGGTCACGACGCCCTGCCCGGCCGCCTGCGCCTCCTCGAACGCCGAGATGATCTTGCGTGACCGCGCGATCTCCTCCTCCGACGGCGCGAAGATCCGGTTGCACGGCTCCAGCTGCGCCGGGTGGATCAGGGTCTTGCCGTCGAACCCGAACTGGCGTCCCTGCAGGCATTCCGCCTCGAAGCCTTCGAGGTCCTTCACGTCGTTGTAGACGCCGTCGAGGATCGCCTTGCCGGTCGCCCGAGCGGCCAGCAGCGCCAGTGAAAGCCCGCCCAGCAGCGGCGCGCGGCCGGGGACGAACTCGGCGTGCAGTTCCTTCGCCAGGTCGTTCGTACCCATGACCAGCACGGTCAGCCGCTCGGACGCCGCGGCGATCTCCTCGGCGTGCAGCATCGCGACCGGGGTTTCGACCATCGCCCAGATCTTCGTGTGGTCGGGCGCGCCGCCGAGTTCCAGCGCGCGTTCGATGTTGTGCACCTCGGCGGCGGAGTTCACCTTCGGGACCACGATCGCGGCCGGACCCGCCTGCGCGGCGGCCCGGAGATCCGCGTCGTGCCATTCGGTGTCGAGGCCGTTGACGCGGATGGTCACCTCGCGCGAGCCGTACTCCTTCGACGAAGCGGCGGCGCAAACGCGTTCACGTGCGGCTTCCTTCGCGTCGGGCGCGACGGCGTCTTCGAGGTCGAGGATGAGCGCGTCCGCGTCGAGCGTCTTCGCCTTTTCCAGTGCTCTTTCGTTCGCGCCGGGCATGTAGAGGACGGAACGTCGGGGGTTCATGCGGAAGCCTCCTTGGTGGCCGCGTCGTACGCGGCGGCGAGTTCGGGGTCGTCGGCGGCCAGGGCGTCGGCGAGTTCGGCGACCACCCGGCACTGCTTCACCGAAGCGTCGTCCTGCATTTTGCCGTCGATCATCACGGCGCCGGTGCCGTCGCCCATCGCGGCGATCACGCGCCGTGCCCAGGCGACGTCCTCGGGAGCGGGCGAGAACACCTTCTTGGCGATGTCGATCTGCACGGGGTGCAGGCTCCAGGCACCCACGCAGCCGAGCAGGAACGCGTTGCGGAACTGGTCTTCGCAGGCCACGACGTCGCGGATGTCGCCGAACGGCCCGTAGAACGGCAGGATCCCGTTCGCCGCGCAGGCGTCGACCATCCGCGCGACGGTGTAGTGCCAGAGATCCTGCTGATACGTCGTGCGTCCCTCGGTCAGGTCTTCACCGGTCGGGTCCGTGCGCACCAGGTAACCGGGGTGCCCGCCACCCACCCGGGTGGTCTTCATCCGGCGGCTGGCGGCGAGGTCGGCCGGACCGAGCGAGATGCCCTGCATCCGGGGGCTCGCGCCGGCGATCTCCTCGACGTTCGCGACGCCGCTGGCGGTTTCCAGGATCGCGTGCACCAGCAGCGGTTTCGTCAGCCCGGCCCGCGCTTCGAGCTGCGCGAGCAGCCTGTCGACGTAGTGGATGTCCTGCGCGCCTTCGACCTTCGGCACCATGATCACGTCGAGCTTGTCGCCGATCTCGGTGACCAGCGTGATCAGGTCGTCGAGCACCCACGGCGAGTCGAGGCTGTTGACGCGGGTCCACAGCTGCGTCTTGCCGAAGTCGGTCGCCTTCGCGATGGAGACGAGCCCGTTCCGCGCGGCCTCCTTGCGGTCGGCGCGCACGGCGTCCTCGAGGTTGCCGAGCAGGACGTCGACCTTCTTGGCGAGATCCGGGACCTTGGCGGCCATCTTCTCGTTGCTGGGGTCGAAAAAGTGGATCATCCGCGAAGGAGGCACGGGGATCTGGCGGAGCGGTTCCGGCGCTCCCACCGCGAGCGGGGCGAAGAAATCCTTCGGCGAACGCATCGTTCCTCCATCGCAAACGGGCTAAGTGACCGACGAGTAACCCTAAACCCGGAAGGTGGGGAACCGCTGCGGCGCAGCTCACCTCCAAGGGGACACGATCGGGAATCGCGGAGGAATCTGTGGACGACTGGGCCTTGCCGGGTTTCACCGAGATGGGATCGCTGGGCGAAGGCGGATTCGGGCGGGTCGTACTGGCCCGGCACGACGAATCCGCGCAGGTCGTGGCCATAAAATACCTGTACACGAGGTTCGCCGCCGACCCGCAACGGCTGGCCGAGTTCCGCCATGAGGCGCAGGTCCTGAGCCGCGTTTCGGGGCCTCACATCGCCCGTCTGCACCAGTTCGTGGAGACCTCACAAGGTGCCGCCATCATCATGGAAGCGGTTCACGGAATCTCGCTGAAGGAGATTCTCGACCGCCAGGACAAGCTCGAACCCGAAGCCGCGCTGGCCATCCTCAAGGGCTCGCTGCTCGGCCTCGCCGGCGCGCACGCCGCGGGCACCGTCCATCGCGACTACAAACCGGCCAACGTCCTGGTCACCCGGGACGGTCAAAGCAAGCTCGTCGACTTCGGCATCGCCGTACTCGCCGGGCAGACCGGCGTCGCGGCAGGCACACCCGCGTACATGGCGCCCGAGCAGTGGTCCGGCGGGATCGCCACCCCCGCGACCGACGTCTACGCCGCGACCTGCGTGTTCTTCCAGTGCGTCGCCGGGCACAAGCCGTACGAGGCCGAACAGACCGAAGTGCTGCGCACGCTGCACGAATACGCCCCGATCCCGTTCGGCGAGGTCCCCGAACCGGTCCGCGACCTCATCGCGCGCGGCATGGCGAAGGACGTCGCCCAGCGGCCGTCGGGAGCGGCCGAGTTCGTCGCCGAACTGGAGTCGTCCGCCAGGAAGGCCTACGGCGAAGACTGGGAGCGCAACGGCTGGCACTGGCTCGCCAAGGGCGCCGGAGTCCTGGTCGCCCTGTCCCCGTTGGCCCTGCTCGGCGCCGGGACCGCCGCCGCGCCGGTCATCGCGGGCGGCGCGGCGGGCGGGGTCGCGGCGACCACCGGCGGCGGGATCGCTGTCGGGCTCAAGGTGACCGCCGCGATCGCCGCCGTCACCGCGGCGGCCGTCGGGACTGTCGTGGTGGTCAACGCCGACAGCGACGACCAGCCGCCACCCCAGACCACGACACTCGCCGCGATGAAGGTCGACCTCCTCACCCGCTCCGAGAAACTCGACGGCTTCGACTTCAACGGCAAGTACGTCCGGATCAGCGGGTTGAAGGACAAGGCTGCCGAGGAGCGGGTCAACAAGGCGCTGATGGAGCCCATCGATGGCTGGCTCACGAGCGTCTGGTCGCCGGGCAACCCGCCGGAGAAGGAACCCGACGGCGACATCCCGCACATGTCCACCACGGCCGAGGTCCTGCGCCAGGACGACAAGCTGCTTTCGGTCGTCTACGAACGCTCGGTCGAGACGGTGCAGCTGGGGAACCACGGTTCCTACGACGTCCGCACCCTCGTGATCGACCTGACCGGCGGCGACGTGATCTCGACCGCGCAGCTGTTCGCCGACGTCGAGGGCAACGCCGAGCGGATGCTGAAACTGGAAGAGCGGTTTTACGCCTCGGCCAAACCGGGTGAGTGCCTCTCCGAGCGGCCGTCACGGCCGGAGCATCTGCCCGCCCGGTCGATGTCGGGTCCGAACGCCGAGGACAGGTCCATCGTGCAGGCGGCGCCCGCGACGAGCGGGATGGTCTTCCACATCAGCGCCTACGTGCTCGGGTACGCGATGGCCTGCAGCCCGACGACGGTCACCGTGCCCTACGACCGGCTGCTCGATCTGCTGAGTCCCGAGGTCGTGAAACTGCTCGGCCTCTCGTCCGCCGGCACGCAGGCGCCACGGACCAAAGAGGCCGACATCGGCGCCTTCGTCATCACCACGTCGGAAAAGTGGTCACTGGTGGCAGGTACGACGCCCGAGCGTCGGCTGGTGACCGCCGAGCAGTGCGTGGGGGAGCAGTGCGCGAACGTCCTTTTCAGTGACAACTCGCGCGTCGACGCGGCCACCCCGGCGTACGAACCGGGCAAGCCGTACAACCGGTCCAACGGCCCGCGTCCGTGTCATTCCCTCGGGGCACCGAGCGAAACGCAGGGTTCACCTGTCTTGCAGAAGAAGGAGCTTCGACCGATCGGCACGAAGAAGGCCGCTTACGAAGAGTGGCGGCTGACGTGTTCCGGAGGCGGCACGGTTACCCAGCGAGTGTGGTTCCTGCCGAAAACACAGCTCGTGATCGTGGACGAATGGAACACTCCAGGCCTCGACGGAATCCTGGAAGAGGCGCGGTGGAACTAACTGACGAGTGGAGACTGCCCGGCTTC
This sequence comes from Amycolatopsis sp. NPDC102522, assembly GCF_055584485.1. Lineage (NCBI taxonomy): Bacteria > Bacillati > Actinomycetota > Actinomycetes > Pseudonocardiales > Pseudonocardiaceae > Amycolatopsis > Amycolatopsis sp. NPDC102522. The sequence goes on from NZ_JBVJLY010000001.1 coordinate 979,617, forward strand.
ACCGAGCTGGAGCAGCTCGGCACGGGCACCTTCGGCCGCGTGGTGCTCGCGCGCCAGGACAACACCGGCCACGTCGTCGCGATCAAGTACCTCTTCTCCCGCTTCGCCGCCGAGCCCGCCTATCTCGACGCGTTCCGCCAGGAAGCGCTGGCGCTGCACCGCGTCGTTAGCCCGCACGTCGTGAAGCTGCACGAATTCTTCGAGACGCCGCAGGGCGCGGCGATCGTGATGGAGGCGATCAACGGCGTCTCACTGCGCTCGGTGCTCCAGGCCGAAGGCGCTCTCGAACCCGAAGCCGCTCTCGCGGTGCTGAAAGGCTCGCTGCTCGGGTTGGCCGCGGCGCACTCCGCCAACGTCGTCCACCGGGACTACAAACCGGCCAACGTCCTTGTCGCCGACACCGGCGAGAGCAAGCTGGTCGACTTCGGCACGGCTGTCCTGGCAGGTGAGCGGGGCCCGGCCGTCGGCACGCCCGCGTACATGGCGCCCGAGCAGTGGTCCGGCGGGCAAGCCACTCCGGCGACCGACGTCTATGCCGCGACCTGTGTGTTCTTCCAGTGCGTCGCCGGGCACAAGCCGTACGAAGCCGAACAGACCGAGGTGCTGCGCACGCTGCACGAACACGCGCCCATCCCGTTCGGTGAAGTCCCGCAGCCGGTGCACGAGATCGTCGCGGCGGGAATGGCGAAGGACCCGTCGAAACGGCCTGTCGACGCGCTCACGTTCGTCGGCGAACTGGAACGCGTCGCCCGCGCGGGGTACGGCGAGGACTGGGAGCGCAAGGGCTGGTCACGGCTGGCGAAGGCGACGGGTGTGCTCGCCGCGGCGACGCCGTTGGTCCTGCTCGGCGCCGGGACGGCGGCCGCTCCAGGGGTCGCCGCCGCCGGAACGGGCGCGGTGGCCGCGTCGACAGGCGGGATCGCGGCCGGACTGAAGATCGCCATCGGCGTCGTCGCGGCGACGGCCGCCGTGGTCGGCTCAGTAGTCGTCTTCTCCGACGCGAGCACTCCGCCGCCGCCGTCGCCGCCGACCACTCAACAGGCCGTCGCGCTCAAGGTCGCCATGAAGACCCGGACCGGGACGGTGCCCGGCACGAACCTCTCCTACAGCGGGGACTACCCCGAGGTGACCGGTTCGCCGGACCAAGCCTGGCTGAAGCGGGTCAACGACGCCTTGACGGCGCCGATCGACGACTGGAACCGCAAAACCGGCCCCGGCGCCGCCAAGCTGGAGCCGGAACGCGGCCCGTACAAGCTCCTCACGAAGGCCGACGTGCGCTCGCAGAACGACCGGTACCTCTCGGTGCGGTACACGCACGATCTCGAGAACAAACCGCATCCGACCTGGAGCTACGGCCGAGCCTCGGTGACCATCGACCTGAAGGAAGGCCGGGCGCTCACGCCCGCCGAACTGTTCGCCCCCGGCGTCCTGTCGGACGACGGAATGGGGAAACTCACCGAGCGGATCTGGCCCGGGAAGGAGCAGTGCGGCGCCCCGACCAGCACTTTCCCGTATCGGCCCCTCAAGTCGGTGGACCTCACCGACGAGCCGAAGGCGTGGCTCGCCTTCGCGCCGACAGCCGTCGAGATCACCGTCAACCTGACCGACCTGGGCTTCACCACCGCCTGCGGTGTCCAGGACTACACGCTGCCTTACGACAAGGTCGCCGATCTCCTGAATCCTGCCCTCGTCGAGGGTGTGACCAGCGGAAAGGCCGTCAAAGGAACGTCGTCCGCCCCGCCGGCGCAAGACCTCACCGACGTCTCGGCCGGCGCGCTGACCCTCCATCTGCCGCCGGGCTGGACCGTCGTCTCGCAGGGGCTGGAGAAGGTGCTCGTCGCTTCGGGCTGTCCGGACCCCAAGAAGTACTTCAACTGCAAGTACGTCCTCCTCACCGACAACACCCGGCAGTCCGCCGAGCAGCCGCCGTATCAGCCAGGCGGCTTCTACCGGCGCAGCGCGGGCGGCCGGGCCTGCAACGCCGCCGGCCGCAAGGACCTCCGCCAGGAGGGTGACGCCGTGCGGACGGTTTCCACCACCGCACCGGTGGGCGGGGCGACGGCGACCTACGAGGAGTGGACGATCCAGTGTGTTCCTCGTGGACAGACGGGCGGAAGCGGCGAGACTCAAGTGACCCAGCGGATCTGGTTCGTCGCGGACAGGCAAGTCGTGGTGATGGACGAATGGCGGACTCCGGGCGTCGAAGATCTCCTCCGCGCCGCGACGATCTCCTGACCTGACCTGCGATGGTCCACAGTGGAATGAGTATTCACTGGGCTGAATGGCCTAACGATTTGCTTCCCTTGCCGCGCCTGTGTTCGGTGGCGGCCAGTCCGTACCCGTGACCGTTCGGAGCCAACCGGTAACACCACTTACCTCGCTCTCACTCGGTTGGCGGCACGGTCGGACTGAAGTCCGACGACCGCCTACCGACCGGTCACCGATGACAAGGCGCCGCCGATCGCAGCCACTCCCGTTGTCCGGCGCCGCCGCCACCATGCCCTGTTAGACAGGTCAAGTGCCGCTTCCACCGAGGTGGCACGGGATGAAGAGCCTTAGGGAAACCAGGTTCGAAGGAGGCGGAACGTGGCGGCTACACCGAATATGGAGAGTTCGACGGTCGCCGGTGGCGCGAAGCGCAGCCGGTCACTGCCGAGCCGGGTGGTGCCGCCGATCGAACTGCCCGCGAGCGTCGAGGAGCTTTCGCGCAAGGCGGCGGCCCTGCTCGGCTGGAACGGCATCGTCTTGCCGGAGACCACCGTGCTCGGCCGCAAGATCTGCGTGGTCGCCCGGCTCCGTACCGACGTGCACGCGGAGCGCATCGCGATGGGCATGGGTCCCGTCGTCGATCGCGCCACCGTCGACACCTGGACATGGCCAGAGCTGGCCGCGACCGCACCCGCGCCGGCCGCCGAGATCATCGGTGTCCTCGCGGTCGCCCGGCACTGGCGCACCGCGATGGCCTCAGCGGTCCCGTTCGCGCGTTACGGCGAGGCCGCGATGGTGCTCCCATCGCCAGCCGTACTGACGGAAGACTATGTCGGCAACTGCCTGCCGCGTGCCCGCGCCTACGGGCTCGGCATCGTCACCGCCGACCCCAACGCGGTGACCGACCTCGACCTCGAGGGCCACAACGAGCGCATGATCCTGGACGAGGACCCGGTTTCGCGCCTGGTCAACGAGATCGTCTACGACCAGCTGCTGCGCGGCACCGAGCTCGCTGCCGAAGTGGACTGAACGCACTACCCTCGGCTTCATGCGAGTCGTCATTGCGGGTGGACACGGACAGATCGCGCTGAAGCTGGAGAAACTCCTCTCTTCGCGCGGTGATCAGGCGGTGGGGATCGTGCGTAATCCCGACCACGTCGCCGATCTCGAGGCCGCCGGTGCCGAAGCCGTCGTCCTCGACCTGGAAAAGTCCGATGTGGACGCCGTCGCCAAGGTGCTCGACGGCGCCGACGCCGCGATCTTCGCGGCGGGCGCCGGGCCCGGCAGCGGCACGGACCGCAAGGACACTGTGGACAGAGCTGCCGCGGAACTCTTCGCGGCGGCGTCGGTGCAGGCGGGCGTGCGGCGGCACATCCAGGTCGGGTCCATGGGAGCCGACAAAGGGGAGACAGCGGACGTTCCGGACGATTTCCGGATTTACCTCAAAGCCAAGAAAGCGGCCGAGGACGCTCTGCGCGCCCATGATCTCGAGTGGACGATCCTGCGGCCGGGACAACTCACGAACGACGAAGGCACCGGCGAGATCCGGATCGCCGAAGCGACGGGGCGTGGGCCGATCCCGCGCCAGGACGTCGCCGCGATCCTCGTCGCGCTGCTCGACAATCCGGCGACGGCGGGCCGCGTCCTCGAAGCGATCTCGGGTGATACTGCTATCTCTCAGGCCGTTTCCGCTCTGTGAAATCCCCGGTCCTGGCTAGTGTGTGGACGTAATCCGTCAGTTAAGTGAACGGAGTAGGTCCTTGCGCGAGGACATCGCGGTTTTCAGCGGTAGCGCACATCCCGAGCTCGCCGAAGAGATCTGTGCCCATCTCGGTGTTCCGCTGCATCCCGTGCGGGTGCAGCGGTTCGCCAACGACTGCCTCGAAGTCCAGCTCGGGGCGAACTGCCGCGAGCGCGACGTCTTCCTGATCCAGCCACTGGTGCGGCCGGTGCAGGAGAATCTCGTCGAACTGCTGTTGATGCTGGACGCCGCACGGGGCGCGTCGGCGAAGCGGATCACCGTCGTCATGCCGCACTACTCGTACGCGCGGTCGGACAAGAAGGACGCGCCGCGGATCTCGATCGGCGGCCGTCTCGTCGCCGACCTCATGGCGACCGCCGGCGCCGATCGCGTCCTCGCGATGACCCTGCACTCGCCGCAGGTGCACGGCTTCTTCAGCGTCCCTGTCGATCACCTGCACGCGTTGCAGGAACTGGCGAAGCACTTCCGCCAGTACGACCTCTCCGCGACCACCGTTGTCTCGCCGGATCTCGGCAACGCCAAGGAAGCCGCGCATTTCGCGCGGCTGCTCGGGGTTCAGGTCGCCGCTGGTGCGAAGCAGCGCTTCGCCGACGACAGGGTCGAGATCAGCTCGGTGATCGGTGAGATCACCGGCCGCGACGTGATCGTCCTCGACGACGAGATCGCCAAGGGCAGCACGGTGCTCGAACTGCTCTCGAAGTTGCGGGAGCTGAAGCCGCGCTCGATCCGCGTCGCCTGCACGCACGGGCTGTTCTCCAGCGGCGCGCTGAAGCGGATCGGCGAGCAGGACGACGTGCTGGAGATCGTCTGCACCAACACGGTGCCGATCCCGCCGGAGGAGCAGAGCCCGAAGCTGCGGGTCCTGTCCATCGCGCCCGCGCTGGCGGAGGCGATGCGGCGGATCCACAACGGAGAGTCCGTCAGCGCACTCTTTGAAACAGCTTAGGTCTGCGACGGCTTAAACGGTTCCCAGGACCCGGTCGAGGTAGGTGTTCGTGAAGACCCCGGCCGGGTCCACCTCCTTGCGGACCCGCAGGAAGTCGTCGAACCGCGGGTACCGCGAGCGCAGCGTCGCGGCGTCGAGGTCGTGCATCTTGCCCCAGTGCGGGCGGCCGCCGACCTCGCCGACGATCGACGCGAATCCGGCGAAGTACTCGCGGTAGGGCATGCCGAGGAACTGGTGGATCGCGATGTAGGCCGAGTCGCGGCCGTTCGCGGTCGAAAGCCAGATGTCGTCCGCGGCCGCGACGCGCACCTCGACCGGGAACATCACCGGGTTCTCCAGCTTCGGCACCAGCGCGCGGAGTTCGGCGAAGACGTCGAGCAGCGATTCGCGGGGGACCGCGAACTCCGACTCGACGAACCGGACACCGCGATGGGTCACGAAGACGCGATGCGAGGTGTCGCTGTAGTCGCGGGCGGAGAGGACGTTCGAGGCGAACTTGCCGAGCGGCCGCACGAGTTTCGGCACCGCGCGGCCGAGACGGCACAGACCGCCGAACGCGAGGTTCTCCGTGACCTCGTAGTCGACGAATTCCTTCACCTTGCTCAGCGGGCGGCGTTCACTGCCCGCCGGCAGCCGGTTGTTGCGCTTGACCAGGGCGTTCTTGCCGTAGGGGAACCAGTAGAACTCGAAGTGGTCGTTCTCGTCGGCGAACTGCTCGAAGCCTTCGAGGACCTGTTCCAGGGGTTCCGGCCGCTCCTGGGCGGAGAGCAGGAACGACGGTTCGACCTGCAGGGTGACCGTGCTGATGACGCCGAGCGCGCCGAGGCCGACCCTCGCGGCGGAGAAGAGATCGGGACGTTCGTCGGCCGAGCAGGTGACCACGGTGCCGTCGGCGAGAACGAGTTCGAGCGCGGCGATCTGGGTGGCGATCCCGCCGAGGCGGGCGCCGGTGCCGTGGGTGCCGGTCGAGATCGCGCCCGAGACGGTCTGCGCGTCGATGTCACCGAGGTTGGTCATCGCCAGCCCGAGCGCGTCGAGTTCGGCGTTGAGCTGCTTGAGCGTGGTGCCCGAGCAGACCGTGACCAGGCCTTTCTCGACGTCGGCCGACGCGATACCGGTCCAGCCGGTCAGCTCCATGGCGTCCGAATCCGCCGCGGCGATGGCCGTGAACGAGTGGCCGCTGCCCAGCGGGCGCAGGTGTCGTCCGTCCGCGGCGGACCGGCCGATCGCCTCGGCGATCTCCTCCGTGCCGCGCGGCCGGTGCACGCGCAGGGGTGCGGCCGCCGCGGTTCCGGCCCAGTTGGTCCACCGAGTCATGCGCCACCCGTTCCGTGAGCTTCTGCCCTTGAGATGTTCGAGTGCCGAAACAGTAAGTGAATAGTATTCGCGTTTCAAGCCCTTCTGTCGTACCTTAGTTCGGGTGACCAGTGCGACGGTGTACGACTTGGCGACGAAGGACCTGGATCCTCCGTTCGCGGTAGTCGACTTGGATGCGTTCGACGCGAACGGCGCCGACCTGCTGCGGCGGGCGAACGGCAAACCGATCCGCGTGGTCAGCAAGTCCGTCCGCTGCCGATACCTGCTCGAACGGGCGCTCGCGCGGCCCGGCTTCGAAGGCCTCATGTGCTACTCGCTCGCCGAAGCCGTCTGGCATGTCGAGCAGGGGACGTCCGAGGACATCGTGGTGGCGTACCCGACCGCCGACCACGGCGCGCTGCGGCGGCTGGCGGCGAACGACCGTGCGCGGGCGGCGATTTCGATCATGGTCGATTCGCCCGAACACCTGGATCTGGTCGATGCCGCGCTCGGGCAAGGGCATCCCGAAATCCGTGTTTGTCTCGAACTCGACGCCTCGTGGCGGCCGCTGCCCGGAGTGCACATCGGTACCCGGCGCTCGCCGGTGTTCAGCCCGCGGCAGGCCGCGGATCTGGCGCGGACCATCTTGTCCCGCAAGGGTTTCCGGCTCGTCGGGATGATGGCCTACGAAGGCCAGATCGCCGGGCTCGGCGACTCGGCGGGCAGCGGCGTCAAGAACTCGGTCATCGGCTGGATGCAGCGGAAGTCCATTGTGGAAATCGCGAAGCGCCGAGCGGCCGCGGTGAAAGCGGTGCGGGCGCTGGCGGACCTGGAGTTCGTCAACGGCGGCGGCAGCGGCAGCGTGGAGTCGACCGGCGCCGAAGCGGCCGTCACCGAAATCGCGGCGGGCTCGGGCCTGATCGGGCCGACGCTTTTCGACGGCTACGCGCACTTCTCGCCGCGCCCGGCCGCGATGTTCGCGCTCCCCGTGGTCCGACGTCCGGCGCCGAAGGTCGCGACGCTCTTCTCCGGCGGCTACATCGCTTCTGGCCCAACGGAGTCTTCGCGACAGCCGACGCCCTACCTGCCCGAAGGTCTCTCGCTGCTCGGCTTCGAAGGAGCCGGCGAAGTCCAGACCCCCGTCTCCGGCGAAGCCGCCCGCCACCTGCGGCTCGGCGACCGAGTCTGGCTGCGCCACGCCAAAGCCGGCGAACTCGCCGAACGCTTCACGCACTACCACGTCGTCATCGGCGACCGGGTCGACCGGACCGTCCCCACCTACCGAGGCGAGTCCCAAAACTTCGGCTGACCCGCGAACCCCACCCCCCACCCATCCCTGGGGGGCGCGCCCTGCACCAGCGTAGCGGGAGGGGGTGTCGGCGAGTGGGGTTCCGAGGGCTGAGGGGCGAGGTTGTCCACAACTGTGGGTGGGTGTGGACAGCTTATGTGGACAACTGGATAAGGCCAGGTCAGCGTAGGCGGAGGCGTGGCTGGTGGGAGTTGTGTGACTGGTGAGACTGAGGAACCGGGCATCGGCGGACACGAATGGAGCAAGGGGGATCCGCCGGTGACGGCAAGGCCACCTTCAGGACGTCGAGCGTCCTGAAGGTGGCCTTCGCGACGTCCGGGCAGCGGGCATCGAGTCCATAGTGGACGGACGTGGGCCGAAGGGGACTTTCGCCGCATCGGACGTAGCGAAAGCGTCCTTCGGACACCAGTGCGCGTAGGTGGCTGATCGCATGGGCCGCGGAGGTCGCGAAAGCCACTTTGGGGACATCCGACGTCGCGAAAGTGGCTTTCGCGACACCCGGACGCCCCGGAGCCCGACCAACCCGACCAGCCTTCAGGCCTCGCCGAACTTGCTCGCCAGGTATCCCTTCACCACCGACTTCGCCTCCGCCACGATCCGCTCGTCCCCTCGCGGGTCACGACGGAAAGCCAGCTTCAGCAGCGCGTCCGCCGTCTCGTTCGCGATCGTCAGCGCGAACCGGATGTCGTCCAGCGGCGACGGGATCCGTGCCGAAAGGATGTCGGTGAGCGCGTCGACGATGACGGCGTTGTTGTCCCGGGTCTCGTCCAGGAGCTGCCTGTCCACGACGTCACCGAAGTGGACCTTCGAGAATCCCGGGACCTCGCGGTGCATCGCGAGATAGATGTCGAGGATCGAATCCACGACATCCCACCAGTGCTCGGGTGCGAGCTCGTTCAAGGTTTCGGACACCGAGGCGACGAACCGTTCGAGATTGCGCTGCGTCAGTGCCTGCACCACGGCCCGTTTGTCGGGAAAGAACTGGTACAGCGAACCGACGGCCACCCCGGCGCGCTTCGCGATCAGTGTGGTCGTCAGTGCGTCGTAACCGAGCTCGTCGATCAGCTGCGCGCTGGCGTCGAGCATCTGCTCCACCCGCTTGGCACTGCGCTGCTGAACGGGCTGCCGCCGGAGCGGAGTCGTCTCCGCTTGCGGTTTCGCGGCCTGGATGTCGGACACTCGGGCTCCTCCTTCGCTGATCTGCGACTTTATCGTGCCGACGGGGTTCCCCACGGTCGAGTGAAGGCATAGTATCTGAGAACTTTTCATGTTCGGCCGAGTCTGAAGAGGAAAGGTGTGCCGCCGGTGGAGAATCCGACCTTCCCGTCCGAATTCCTGTGGGGTGTTTCGACCTCCGCCTTCCAGATCGAGGGGGCGACGAAGGAGGGTGGCCGAGGACAGTCCATTTGGGACACCTTCACCGAAACGGAGGGAAAGATCGCGCGGGCCGAGCACGCCGAGGTGGCCGCCGACCACTTCCACCGCTACCGCGAGGACATCGCGCTGATGGCCGAACTCGGTGTCGGCGCGTACCGCATGTCCTTCGCCTGGCCCAGGATCCAGCCCGACGGCGAAGGCAAGCCGAACGCCGAAGGCCTTGCCTTCTATGACGAAGTGATCGACGAGGTCTGCGCAGCCGGTCTCGCGCCGACGGGAACGCTCTTCCACTGGGACCTCCCGCAGGCACTCGAAGACAACGGCGGCTGGCTCTCCCGTGATACCGCCGAACGGTTCGCGGAGTACGCCGCCATCCTGGGCGAGCGCTTCTCCGATCGGGTGAAAATGTGGATCCCGCTCAACGAGCCCATGGTCATGTCGATCTTCGGGTACGCGATCGGCGAGTACGCCCCCGGCAAGACACTTCTGCTCGACGCCCTGCCCACCGCGCACTACCAGAATCTCGCGCACGGTCTCGCCGTCCAAGCTCTCCGCGCGAACGGCGCCCGCGGTGTCGGCACGGCCAACAACCATTCGCCGATCTGGCCCGCCTCCGATTCTCCGGAAGACAAGGCCGCGGGCGAATGGATCGACGCCCTCATCAATCGCACTTACGCGGATCCGGTGCTGCTCGGCAGTTATCCCGAACAAGTCGTCGAACATCTCCCGGCGGGCTTCGCCGACGATCTGCCCACCATCGCGCAGCCGCTCGACTTCTATGGGGTGAATTACTACGAGCCGCAGGGCGTCGCCGCCCCCGGCGAAGGTAATCCGCTTCCCTTCGAGCTTCGCGCGATCGAGGGCTATCCCATGACCACCAACGATTCGCCGATCGTCCCGCACGGGCTGCGTGAGCTGCTCGTCGGCTTCCACGAGCGCTACCGCGAGCACCTCCCGCCCGTCTACATCACCGAGAACGGCTGCAGTTTCGACGACGTCGTCGCCGAGGACGGGCAAGTCCACGATCCGGAGCGCATCGACTTCCTCGACAGCCACCTGGTCGCGATACGCGAAGCGATGGACGCCGGCGTCGACATCCGCGGGTACTTCGTCTGGTCGCTGATGGACAACTTCGAATGGTCGAAGGGCTACCAGCCGCGCTTCGGCCTGGTGCACATCGACTACGAGACGCAGAAGCGGACCCCGAAGGATTCCTTCGGCTGGTACCGGGAACTGATCCGCCATGAGTGAGGTCAGGGAGCTGCCCGAGGCGCTCGCCGAGCCGGTCGCCAGAGTTCGCGCGGGTTGGATGAGCCTGCTCTTCTTCGCGAACATCGCGCTCTGGCTCGGCGTCTACGCGCCCATCCAGGTCCTGCTGCCGAAGCAGGCCGAAATTCTGGACGCGGCCAACAAGGAAGCCGTCTTCAGTCTCGTCACCGGGGTCGGCGCGGTCGTCGCGCTGATCGCCAACCCGGCCGTCGGCCTGCTCTCGGACCGCACCTGTTCCGCCCGCGGCCGCCGCCATCCGTGGACGGCCGCCGGTGCGGCGGTCGCCGCGGCCGGGCTGCTCGTCCTCGGGTTCGCGCCGAACGTCGCGGTCATGGTGCTCGGCTGGTGCCTGGTCCAGGCGGGGTTGAACGGAATGCTCGCGATGCTGGTCTCCGCGATCGCGGACCGGGTGCCCGTGGCCCAGCGCGCGCAGGTCGGCGGGCTGGTCGGCATCGCCCAGATGCTCGGGACCGTGCTCGGCGCGGTGGTGGTCGTGGTGATGCTCGACCTCGCCGGTCTCCCGTTGGGCTACGCGGTGTGCGCGGCCATCGTGCTGGCCGGCGCGGCGGCGTTCGTCCTGCGCACGCCGGACGCGCGGCTGCCGGTCGCGTTCCGGCCGTCCGCGCGGACCCGGGACGTGCTGACGAACCTGTGGATCTCCCCGCGCAAGCACCCGGACTTCGCCTGGGCGTGGGGCTGTCACTTCATGATCGGGCTCGGCAACGCCTTCGGAACGCTGTACCTGCTGTTCTTCCTCAAGGACGCGGTGCACTACGAAGACCCGGACACCGGACTGCTGATCATGATGGGCCTCTACGGCGCCGCCCTCGTCGTCGGCGCGCTCCTCGCCGGGCACTTCTCCGACAAGTCCGGACGCCGCAAGCCCTACGTCCTCGCCGCGTCAGCGGTGATGGCCGTCGCCGCGCTGCTGCTCGTCGTGTGGCAGAACTGGACGGCCGCGCTCGTGGCGTCGCCGTTGCTGGGAGTCGGTTTCGGCGCGTACATGGCTGTCGCGCTGGCGATGCTCACGCAGGTTTTGCCCGCCGCGCAGGACCGGGCGAAGGACCTCGGGGTCATCAACATCGCGAATTCGCTGCCGCAGGTGGTGGCGCCGATGCTGACCGCGCCGATTTTGGCCTACCTGGGCGGGTATCCGAGCCTCTTCGCGGCTTCGGCACTGTCCACCGTCATCGCCGCGGTGCTGGTCACGCGGGTGAAAACGGTCAATTGACAGAAATTTTGGAGACCGCGGACCGGTGCCGGTCGGGGGAGGGGAGTGCAACGGCACCGGCCCGCGGGGTTCGGGGGATGACAACGCGGACCTCGGGGCAGGTATCGCGCTGCGTTCGTGATCATCAACTTAGCGACCGATTACTGCGTTCGCTAGGTGTTCTGCCGATAATTTTCGATTAATCGCGGTGGGGACCGGAGTGATTACCGAGAGCGTCTCGTCGCGTTCGGGGGTACGCGCGAACCGCTGCCGGCGAAGGCGAGTTCATGGCGTGGTTGCCGAGGGGGCGCTCGGACCGCCGTTCACTCGCCGGCTTATCAGGCGTGCACGCTGCCGATGGCCGCACGACGCGGGTTGACCAGCGCGTGCCTGCCGGTGGTTTCGGCCGGGCTCACGCGGCTCTGCCCGGGAACGCGGCGCCGGTGGTCCTGGGTGGCGGCGGTCTGCTGGGGGGCGAGGCCACCGGCGACCAGGTGCTCGTGCGCGACCTGCCATACCGAGCAGGGGGCTTTGCACTTGTGCCAACGGGTCGAGCAGGTGGGGCAGTCCCCGCGCTCGTCGGGCTCGTGCGCCTGGAGCATCGCGCGCCAGCCTTCGGTCAGCCGGGGGAGCTCCGAGCGGGCGACCGACACGAGCGACTGCGCGTCGGCCCGGGTCGCGAGATCGGAGAGCATGTCGAGGCGTTCCCAAACCGCGTTGCGGAGGACTTGCCCTAGGACCTGATCCACGGAGAACTCACCGTTACCTTTCCGCCATCTTGGCGGCTTCGTTGAGCGCTGCCCTGAGCTGTCCGAGCTGGCCGGACGTCAGGCGCGCGGTCTCTCCTGGCGGCGAGACGAGAACCACCTGGTTGTCTTCGACGAACACGGTGACGGCGCGTTCGCGGCTGATGAGATCGCCGCACTGCACCCGCCAGATCAGCTGTCCGCCTTCGTAACGGCGCACGCTCGCGGTACGGGGGTCGACCGTGGCCGAAGGAGAGACCGGACGGGTGACGCCGGGGGTGACGCCGACCGCCTGCTGACCGGCGGGGCCGGCCGCACGCAGGTGACGCGTGGCCATACCGGGCCGTCCCGCGGTGATGGAGCCTGTTGCGATCGAGTCCACGAACTCCACTGGCTCTTCTCCGCTCTCTCGTTCACGTCGTCTTCGTAACCGCGTTTCCGCACCTGTAGGGGTTCGGAGACTTGGTAGCTCTCTGTGATCGCTGCCGGTGGCTGGTCGGTCACGGAGATCTGACAACTACAGTGATGTGAAACCGAGTGCGATAGAAGGTCGAACCGCCGTCATAGCGGTGACCGGACGAGGTTTCACGGTAAGCGGTCAAACGACTTCTGCCGGGCCGATCACAACGGGCATTCCGGTGTTTCGCACGGTTGAATAGGTGTGCCTACGCTGTTTCTAGACCCCAACGGAACTGTGAGGGGGCGCAATGGACGCCAGTATCGGTGGCGGCGCTGTCGCCGGCTCGAACGCGAAGACCACGAACGCGTCGGGCCGCCAGAGTCACCCCGTACCGCCGGATGCCTGGGAACAGGCGGAGATGCGAGCGGCACTGGCGACACGGGAGATCTCCTCCGTGTACCGGCTGTTGCGCAAGCACGGTGTTTCGCAGCGTCAGATCGCCGCGATGACCGGCCAGTCGCAGTCCGAGGTGTCCGAGATCCTCAAAGGTCGCCAGGTGATGGCGTACGACGTGCTCACCCGCATCGCTGACGGCCTTGGTGTCCCACGGGGATACATGGGTCTCGCCTATGACGAGGCGACAGCGATAAAGGTCGTCGGCGCTGCCGACGGCCAGCAGGCGGAGGAGGACGAGTCCGTGAAGCGACGGAGGTTCCTCGCACACGCCGCCCAGGTCACGATGGGTGCGGCGGTGTTCGGTCCGGAATCGGGGACGTGGTCGGCCGGGCCGGCGAAGACGCCCGCCCCCGGGCGGATCGGCATGACCGACGTCCGCCAGGTGGAAGCCGCGACCAGAGCGCTCCGGTCCCTCGACTACCAGTACGGCGGCGGTTTCTGCCGCGACGCCGTGGTCGCGCAGCTGTCCTGGGGACAGCAGATGCTCGAGTCCAACGGCACCGAAATGGTCAAGAACCGGCTGTACGTGGCGCTGGCCGACCTGCACAGCCTGGCGGGCTGGACGTCCTTCGACACCGGCCTCATGGACTCCGCGCGCGGCCATTTCGCGAACGCGCTGGACCTGGCCAAACAGGGCGACAACCACCCGCTGGTGGCCAACGTCCTCTACCGCATGGGGCGCGTCTACCTGCACCAGGACGCTCCGAACGACGCGCTGAAGCTGTTCCAGCTCGGCCAGATCGCCGCCCAGGAATCGGGCTCCGAGCTGGCGGTCGCCGTGCTCTGCGCCAACGAGGCGTGGGCCTACGCGATGATGGGCAACGAGGAACAGGCCGTGAAGCTGCTCGGCCGGAGCAAGGACGAATTCGCCCGTGCCAACCTGGCCGAGGCCGAATCCTGGGTCAAGTTCTTCACCGAGACAGACGTCTACGCCATGATCGGCACCGTGCACACCGTGCTCGCCGCGAAGAACGCCGAGCACACCAAGTACGCGATCCCGGCGCTGACCAAGGCCGTCGAGTCCTACGACGACGACATGGCCCGCAGCAAGACGTTCATGCTCAGCGCGCTGGCCACGAACCACCTGCTCGAAGGCGATCTCGATCATGGCGCCAAGGTGGGCTCGAAGGCCGTCGACTGTGCCGAGGGCATCAAGTCGGAGCGGGTGAAGGACCGGATGCGGCCGCTGCAGGTCGAGGCGGAACGCCGCCGGAACAACGCCGACGCCCGTGACCTCGCCGACCGCCTCAACTCCTTCTACGCCGCCTGAGCCGACCGGATCGGTCGGCCGGTTCACGCCCGGCAAACTACGCGACGCCCTGGGGCGGACGTGCGAGATGCTGGGCGTGGACCCCGAAGGCGCCCGGCTGCTGAGGTTCACCAACAACGCCGTCTACGAGCTGGCGAGCGCGCCGTTCGTCGTGCGGATCGTCGGCTCCACCCTGCTGCGGCACCGCGTCGGCACGGTCGTGCGGGTCGCGCGCCACTTCGAACGGCACGACGTGCCCGCAATCCGCTTGATTCCCGGCATCGACCAGCCGCTGCCGGTCGGCGAGCATCTCGTGACGGTCTGGTGGAAGGTGCCGGAGACCGGCCGGAAGGCGAGGTCTGCGGACCTCGCCGCGCTGCTGCGCCGGGTCCACGCGCTCGAACCGCCCGAGGGCCTCGCCCAGTGGGCGCCGTTCGCCGCGGTCCGGGCCCGGGTGTCGGACGCGGAGGAGCTGGCCGAGGGCGACAGGCGCTTCCTCCTGGAGCGCTGTGCCGAGGTCGAAGCCGCCCTCGCGACACTCGACTTCCCCCTGCCCAGGGGCCTCGTCCACGGGGACGCGCACACCGGGAACGTGATCGGCGGACCGGACGGGCCGGTGCTGTGCGATTTCGATTCGTCCTGTGTCGGACCGCCGGAATGGGATCTGACGCCGCTCGCCGTCGGCCATGAACGGTTCGGTGATCCACCCGCTCGCTATCGCGTGTTCGCCGAGCGGTACGGATTCGACGTGACCACCTGGTCCGGGTTCCCGGTTTTGCGCGCGATCCGTGAACTGAAGCTCACCACGAGTGTTCTCCCGATTCTCCGGAGTCATCCCGGCGTACGCGATGAGCTGCGGAAACGGTTGGACGATCTTCGGAACGGGCGCACCGGCGCGCGGTGGAACCGGTATCGGTGACTCACCCGGGAACGGCAATCTGCACGTGCATTCGCCGACACCGAATGACCGCTCGTCGCTTGTCCGAATTCGCCGATCAATCAGTGACGAATTCGGCCGGGCCGATCACTTCTATTGGATCAATACTCCCCCAAATGTGCAACTTGCAGCTACGCTGAGTCATTCCGGGGGCGTGGTTCACCTTGTCGTTGGCACACCGATCGGTACCGCCGGGTCAGAGCTGTTCCAAACGCGTACGCAGAGCGTTCGCCTCCGGACGGCCGAGGCCGACGAAAATCGGCAAGGCCCGGTCGTAGAAGCTCCGGGCTTCGTCCTGTGCGCCGTCCGCCTCGGCGATCTCGCCGAACGCGGCCAGCGCCCTGGCCACCTCGAACCTCGACCCGCTCGCCTCCATCGTGGCGCGGGCGGGTTCGAGTTCGGCCCGTGCGGCCGTGAGGTCCCCGGTGGCCGTGAGGGCGCGGCCGAGTTCGATCCGGGCGCGGGCCACGTTGTAGTCGTCGCCTTCGAGGACATCGCGAGCGCGGGTGAGGTCGGCGATCGCGGCTTCGGGCCGCCCGGCGCGGACACGGGTCGCGCCGAGGTTGATCAGCGCCAGCCCGACGTCGTGCCGTCGGTCCTGCCGCTCGCTGAGCAGATGGTCTTCGGTGAACCATTCGATCGCGTCTTCGAGCCTGCCCTGCTGCAGGGCGACCAGGCCGAGCCCTTCCACCGACCGGATCTCGACGACACCGTTCCCCGCCGTCCGCGCGGCTTCGCGGCCTGCCGTGTAGTGCCCGACGGCGTCGTCGTAGCGGCCGGTGCCGCGGCAGGCGGCGCCGCTGCGGTTGTGCATCAGCGCCTCCGCGCCGGAGTCACCCCAAGCCTGTGCGCAGCGCACGCCGGCCTGGCTCACCCGCAGGAAGTCCGGATAGTGCTTGCGCAGCAGGAAAAGCGGCCACATCGCGGCGGCGAGCTGCCAGCCGAGCTCGGGCAGCTGCCACGTCTCGGCGGCCTCGATGGCTGCGATGAGGTTCTCGCGTTCCAGTTCGAGCCAGGCGAGTTCCTCGTCGGACGAGTCGAACGAAAGCGGTGCCGCCGGCCGGTACTCGTAGCGGTACGGGATCGGATCCTGGTCGGGGACGATCAGGCCCGTGGTCGCCGACGCGGTGAAGAGGTACCACTCGAGCATGCGGCGCAGGGCGATGTCGCGGTCGTACTCGTTGCCCGCCGTCTTCTCCTTGGCGTGCAGCCGCGCGAGATCGTGGAAGGTGTACCGGTCGTCGCCGCGGTCGATCAGCAGCCCGACGTCGACGAGCTGGTCCAGCAGGTCGTCGGCGACCTCGGGGCGGACGGCGATCGACGCGGCCGCCACGCCGACGCCGAAGTCGGGTCCGGGGTGGAGCCCGAGCGCCGCGTACAGCGCGGCCGCGTCCGGGGGGAGTTCGTCGTAGGACAGGTTGAAGCTGGCTTCCACCGATTGCGCCTCTTTCGTCGAGAGCGTGGCCAGTCGACGATATTCCTTCCCCAGCTCGGTGGCGATCTTCTCCAGCGACATTTTCGGGCGCCCCGCCAGCTTGGCGCTGACCGTGGTGAGGGCGATCGGCAGGCCGCCGCACAGTTCGGCGATGGCGCGCGCCTGGTCGGCTTCGGCGCCGACCCGCTCGGCGCCGACGGCGCGGCCCAGCAGCTCGGCGCTGTGTGCCGAGCCGAAGGGGGACAGCTCGATCAGCTTCGCGCGATGTTCGGTCTGGAGCCTGCCGAGACGGCGCCTCGAAGTCACGATCACCAGGCTGCCCGGGCCGGCGGGCAGCAGCGGCAGTACCTGATCGGTCGACGCCGCGTTGTCGAGCAGCACGAGCAGGGGCCGCTCGGCGGTCGTCGTCCGGTACAGGGCGGTGAGTTCTTCGACGCCCGCGGGCAGCCCCTCCGGCGGGACGCCGAGCGCCCGGAGGAACCGGCCGAGCGCTTCGGCCGCGGACAGCGGGCCGTTGGTGCTGAACCCGCCGAGATCCGTCCAGAGGTGCCCGTCGGGGAACCGGTCGGCGAGGTGACGGCCCCACGCGGTGGCCAGCGCCGTCTTCCCGATCCCGCCCTGGCCGCTGATCAGGTGCACCGACGGCCCGTCGGCGTCTCCCCGGGTCAGCAGGTCCTCTAGCAAGGTGAGTTCGGCCGTGCGGTTGGTGAAGTGCGCGGGCACGGGCGGAAGCTGACGGGGCCCCGAACTCACCTGCCTGGTGAGCCGGACCGCCGATCGCTGGCGCGGTACCTGCGGCGTGCTCACTTCACTGTCACCCGGCAACGGGCTGCCCATCCACTGTCCCCTCTTCGGGTTAACCCCAGCGACCGCGTAGAGCATCCCGGTGAAGGTCCGGACAGGACAGGGAAACCGGCCAAATGCGGCCGTTTGGAGCAAGCTCGGTAACAGCTGAAAAAAGTGTCGCCGGGATGTCGAGACCGGCGTGACGGCTTCGTCCCTGGGTCAGTCGCGGCCGGAGTGGCCGCGAAACAGGGAGGACAAGCCATGCGCAAGCTCATCGTCCAGCAGTGGGTCACCGCCGACAACATCGTCGCGGAGGAAGACGGCGGACTCAGCTTCGTGCCGGGGGAGCCGTTCTCCGAGAAGACCGAGCCCGCGTTCAAGGAAAGCGTGATGGGGTTCATCGACTCGGTCGACACGATGATCCTCGGCGCGAACACCTACGCCATGTCCAAGGACTACTGGCCCCACGCCGAAGAGCAGGGCGAGTACGGCGAGAAGGTCAACAACCTCACCAAGTTCGTCGCCTCGTCGAAGCTGGACGACGCCCCCTGGGGCGACTTTTCCGCCGCGACCGTGACAAGCGACCCGGCCGCCACCATCCGGGAGCTCAAGGAGCAGGGCGGCAAGGACCTCTGGCTGTGGGGGAGCCTGACGCTCATGCGGTCGATGCTGGACGCCGGCGTCGTCGACGAGGTCCGGATGATGGTCTGCCCGGTGTCGCGCGGCAAGGGAACACGTCTTTTCCAGGAGCGGCTGGACCTCAAGCCGGTCGAGGCGACCGCGTTCCAGAACGGCGTGGTGCTGCTGCGCTACGCGGTCGAGAGCTAGGTCGTCGAGAGCTAGGTCGTCGGGACGACCGGGGCTCGCGTGAGGACGACGGCGAAACCGAACGCCAGCCCCATCACGGTCAGCTCCAGTGTCGCCCACGCGGCCAGCGCCGTGCGGTTGTGCCGGATGATCTGCGGCATCAGCTTCCAGCGCGTGTACGCGCCGAGGCTCGCGATCACTCCGGTGCACAGCAGCTTGAGCAGCACCAGTTGCCCGTACGGCGTGGTGAAGACGCCTTCCCAGAACCCGAGCGACGGGTTGAGCGAGATCTCGATCAGCCCGTTGAACAGGCCGGTCGCCGCGCCGAGGATCAGGCACAGCGTCGCCAGTTTGGAGAACCGCGGCAGCGCGTGTGCCAGCAGTGTCCGGTTCCCGACGAGCAGCACCGCCATCGCGCCGAGCCCGCCGGTCCAGGCGACGGCGCTCATCACGTGCAGTTCCATCGAGATCATCGTGTAGTCGTGGTAGTTCCAGTTCGACGCGTGCCCGGTGACCGGCAGCGGCAGCAGCGCGAACAGCCCCAGCCCGACGCGGACCTCGGCGGGCACCTTCTCGCCGTGCTTCAGCGAGAGGATGCCGAGTCCCGCGTGGAGCAGGGCCAGCACCGCGACGATCAGCAGCGCCTTCCCCGCGCCGACGTCGGCGATGTAGCTCCCGACGTCCGACATCGACAGCGTGCTGGAACCCGGCCGGTATTCGGCGGTCTGCAGGATCAGCGCGACGAGCGCGGTGGTAGCCCAGACCAGCGCGGCCGCGACGCTCGCGGGCCGCGCGAGCCGCATGATCGGCTCGGAAAGCTTCGGCCGGTCGTAGCCGACCAGTACCGAAAGGAGCGCCAGCCCGATCGTGGCGACCGCCGAGATGTCCAGCAGCACCCGCACGATCGGGATGGAGACCGAGACCACCTCGCTGACCTGCGCGACCCCGGGCACCGGGGCGGTGGCCGTCAGCGCGACGCCGATCAAAGCGCCGACGAGGCCCGCGGTCACCACACAGAACAGGACGGCGACGCGGGCGCGTGAGGTGGTCTCGGCCTGGGTCATGAGCCGCTCTTCTCCTTGTCACCGGCGCCGGTGCGCAGTGCGACGGTCAGTCCGACGGCGAGCAGCACGACGGCGCCCGCGATCCACACCCAGATCGGCACCCCGGACGAGCCTTCGCCGCCGGTCGCCGGTGTCGTCTCGGCCTGGCCACCGCTGCCACGCGCGGCGTCGGCGCTCGCCGGTGTCCCGGTGCCCGCGGCGGTGAGGGTGAACGGCACCTCGCCGGTCACGGCGTGCCCGTCCGCGGACAGGATCCGGTAGCCGATCTTGTATTCGCCCGCCGGGCCGAGCGGCCGCAGCGGCACGCTCACGGCGCTGTCGCGGACCTCGACCTGGCCCTCGGCCCACTGGCCGCCGCCCGGTCCGGTGACCGCGATCTGGTTGACGTTCGCGTTCTGGACGTACTGGTCGAACGTGAGCGTGATCTTCGCGGGCCCGGCGGCGACGGAAGCGCCCTTCGCCGGGTCCGAGGAGATCAGGACGTTGTGCGCCAGCGCCGGGGTGGCGGTGGCGAGCCACGCCACCCCGGTGATCGCCAGCGCGACGATCGCTTTACGCATTTACTCGGTTCCCTCGGTGTTGCCGGTCTTGGCGGAAGCGGTGGCGCGGCGGGCGCGCAGGGTGGCACCGGCGCCGACGCCGAGGCCGAGCGCGCCGACGACCAGGCCGGCGCCGCCGAGCCAGCGGGCGGTGTTGTCGGACGACGAGGACGAAGCGTGGGATTCCTCGGTGGCCTTCGCGTCGGTGCCGTGACCGCCGCCGTGCCCGTCACCGCTCTTCTCGGCGAGCTTCACGCTCGGCGCGGGGTGCTCGGGCTCTTCACCGGAGGCCGGGGTCGGCTGGTTCCACTCGACGACCTTGCCGTTCTCGTAGGTCTGCGTGGCAGGGAACTCGATCGCGTCGACGTTGGTCGGGAGCTTGCCCGCGCTGATCTGGAACTCCTGGAACTCGGTCGACCCGGCGGCGATCTTGGTGCCGGGCTCCGCGGTCCAGGAGACCTTGGTGACGGCCTCGGTGATCTGCGTGCCGGAGTCGGTGGTCACCGGTGCCGGCAGCTTGGACTTGACGACCTCGGCCTTCCAGCCGGGAAGCGGCTTGGCACGCACGGAACTGAGCGCGTACTCGGGCTTGACGGTGATCTCGACCTTGATGGTGCCGGCGTCCTTCTCCTCGTTGGGGACGCGGAAGAAGATCGACCCGTAGCCGCCCTTCGCGGGCTGGGGGCCGTAGACGTTGGCGGTGACGTGGGCCGAGGCGACCCCGGCCGAGAGCAGACCGGCGGCGCCGATGGCGGCGGCGAGGAAACCGGCGCGCTTGAAGACGTGCTTGGACACAGGAACTCCTGAACGTGGTTAAGACGGCGGGTTCGGGGACCTCGCCGGGTTACTGGGGGGATGAGCTGGGGTTCAGGAGAACAGCGGCGGGCCGCGCCTGCCGTGGACCCGGCGCAGGTCCACGCGGACGAGGTGGCCGGGGCCCGCCGGACGGGCGAGCACCGGGGACGCCACTGCGGCGGGTACCGGGAGCGCGTTGAGGATGAACGGGACCAGCGCGCGCAGGCAGGCCAGGACGCCGAGCAGCAGTCCGTCGGCCTTGGCCAGCAGCAACGCGGTGACCAGCGTCGCGACGACGTGCGCGACGGTCATCGCGAGTCCGCCCGAGGCGGGCGCTGGTTCGTCATGCATGAGCTCGTGGCTGCTCAGCGAGCTGAGCACGAGGTGCATCACGACCTGACCGGCGCCGAGGTCGACGATCGTGGCCAGCGGCCCGCGGGCCTTCGAGGCGAGCGCGGCGGCATTCCAGCCGATCAACACGGTGAGCAACAACGTCATCGCCGTATCGGGTACTTCGCCGTCCCCGATCACGTGAGCGGTCACAGCCAGCGCTGCAGAGCTCACGCCGAGCAAGCCACCACGTACGGCGCGTAGCGCGCTTCGGTGATGGCTGTCCTTACTCACGGGTGAAGAGTATTCGACGTACCGCCGAGCGGTCGACGTCCTCCCGGCTGTTGAGCAGTGAAAAAGACACCACCGGGGCGGCGCGTGCGTTTGCCTGATTGGGCCGAATGGGGAAGGTTAACGGGATAAAAGGCGGTAAACAGGGGTTTGACCGCGAGCGTTCTGGGTAGTCAGGCTCCCGATACAGCTACTCCGAATGGGTGAGGAGTCTCACCCAGAGGCGGCGGGAGAACCAGCACGCGATGAACCTCTTCGAGTACATCTCGGATCGGTGGGACAGACTCGCCCTCCAAGGGCTCCTCCATGTCAGCGCGGTCGTGCAGTGCACGATCATCGCCGCCGTGCTCGGCGTGGTGATCGGCGTCGCCGTCTACCGCAGCCCGGTCGGGTCGGCCGTGGCCACGGCGCTGGCGAGCACGATCCTCACCGTCCCCTCCTTCGCCCTCCTGGGCCTCCTCATCCCGGTGTTCGGCCTGGGGGCGAACACCACAGTCATCGCCCTCGTGCTCTACGCGCTGCTGCCGATCGTGCGGAACACGATCGTCGGGCTGGGCGGCGTCGATCCCTCGGTCAGTGACGCGGCACGCGGTATCGGCATGAGCCGGTTCGGCGTGCTGACCAGGGTGGAGCTGCGCCTCGCCTGGCCCGCGATCCTCGCCGGCATGCGGGTCGCGACGCAGATGCTCATGGGCATCGCGGTCATCGCGGCCTACGCGAAAGGCCCGGGTCTCGGCTCGGAGGTCTTCTCCGGCCTCACCAACGCGGGGAGCACGAACTCCCTGAACCAGGCACTGACCGGGACGCTCGGCGTGGTCGTCCTCGCGCTGGTCCTCGACGCCGTTTACGTCCTGATCAACCGTTTGACCGTCTCTAGGGGTGTCCGTGGCTGAGTCTCCTGAAACCGTATCCGGCGTCGAAATCGAGCTGGAGAACGTCACGAAGCGCTACCCCGGCACCCGCGAGCCCGCGGTCGACGACTTCTCGATGGTGGTGCCCGCGGGCAAGATCGTGGTCTTCGTCGGCCCGTCCGGCTGCGGCAAGACCACGACCATGCGGATGATCAACCGGCTGATCGAGCCGACGTCGGGCCGCATCACCATCGGCGGCGACGACGCGCTGAAGCTCGACGTCGACACCCTTCGCCGCCGCATCGGCTACGCGATCCAGCAGGCCGGGCTCTTCCCGCACTTCACCGTCTCGCAGAACATCGCGGTGGTGCCCGGGCTGCTCGGCTGGGACAAGAAGAAGGTCAACGACCGGGTCGAGGAGATGATGGACCTGGTCGGGCTGGACCCGGCCGACTTCCGCGACCGCTTCCCGCGTCAGCTGTCCGGTGGACAGCAGCAGCGCGTCGGCGTCGCGCGGGCGCTCGCGGCTGACCCGCCGGTGCTGCTGATGGACGAGCCGTTCGGCGCGGTCGACCCGATCACCCGGGGCAACCTGCAGGACGAACTGCTGCGGCTGCAGACCGAGCTGAAGAAGACGATCGTCTTCGTCACCCACGACTTCGACGAGGCCGTGAAGCTCGGCGACAAGATCGCGGTGCTCGGGAACCAGTCGAGGATCCTCCAGTACGACACCCCGGACGCGATCCTCGCGAACCCGGCCGACGACACGGTCGCCGGTTTCGTCGGCGCCGGTGCCTCGCTGAAGCAGCTGACGCTGCTGCGGGTCCGCGACGTCGAGCTGAAGCAGGACGCCTTGACGGCGACGGTCAGCGAATCGCCCTCGGACGTCCGCGAAAAGCTGACCCAGCAGCGCAAGCACTTCGTGCTGGTGCTCGACCAGCGCCGCCGTCCGATGCGGTGGGTGCACGTCCGCGAGCTGACGACGGCGACGTCGCTGGCCACCGCGGGCAAGCCGCTGCGTGACTCGGTCAGTCTCCAGTCGACCCTGCAGGACGCGCTCGAAGCCATGCTCGCCGAGGGCGGCAGCGTCCCGGTGACCGGCGCCCGCGGCGAGTACGCCGGGACGATCGAGCTCGACACCGTCATCTCGACGATCCAGCAGCTGCGCGAGGAGCACTCGGACGACAACCCTGCGGAAGGTGTGACCGCATGACGGCCGTCGATACCGGGTTCTCCACCGAATCCTCGTCGAGAAGTGCCGAGCGGGTCCGGCTGTTCGCCCAGCCCGCGGTGGTACTGCTGATCGTCGCCGGGGTGCTGATCTGGGTTTTCACCAGTGACCTGACCACGACGGAGAAAGCGACTCTCAACGCCTCCGGCCTGTTCACCGCGCTGCGCGACCACCTGGCGATGACCATCGTGGTCACCGCGATCGTGGTGGTCGTGGCGGTTCCGCTCGGCGTGCTCGTCACCCGGCCCTGGGCGAAATGGGCGGCGCCGGTCTTCCTGGCTGTCGCGAACATCGGCCAGGCCGCGCCCGCGCTCGGTGTGCTGGTGCTGTGGTTCATCGTCACCGGCGCGACCGGCGGACTGTGGGTCGCGGCGCTGCCGCTGGCGTTCTACTCGCTGCTTCCGGTGCTGCGGAACACGATGGTCGGCCTGCAGCAGGTCGACCCCTCGCTGATCGACGCGGGCCGCGGCATCGGCATGTCGGCCTCCGGCGTGCTGTGGCGGGTCGAGCTCCCACTGGCCGTCCCGCTGATCCTGGCCGGCCTGCGGACCTCGCTGGTACTGGCCGTCGGCACGGCGACGTTCGGCATGTTCGTCAACGCCGGTGGTTTCGGCCTGCTCATCGACACCGGCTACAAGCTCAACCTGACGAAGGTGCTGATCACCGGCTCGGTGCTCGCCGTCGCACTGGCGCTGCTGGTGGACTGGCTGGGCGCGGTGGCGGAACAGTTCTTCGGACCGAAGGGACTGCGCTGACATGCGATTGAAAGCGATCCTGGGCGCGGTCCTGTTGTGCGGCACGCTTTCCGCTTGCGGGCTCGAGGTCAACACCGCGCTGCCGTACAAGATCGAACCCGGTTCGATCAAGCCCATCGAATCCCTCAAGGGCCTCAAGGTGACGGTGGGATCGAAGGACTTCACCGAGAACATCATCCTGGGCTACATGGCCGAAATGGCGCTTTCCGCGGCGGGCGCGGACGTCGTCGACCTGACCGACATCAAGGGCTCCAACTCGTCGCGGCAGGCACTGCTCGCCGGCCAGACCGACGTCACCTGGGAATACACCGGCACCGGCTGGATCAACTACCAGGGCAACGAACTCCCCGTCCCCGGCGGGGAACAGGCCCAGTACGAAGCCACGAAGACGGCCGACGAGGCGAAATTCGGCGTCACCTGGCTGAACTACTCGCCGCTCAACGACCAGTACGCCTTCGCGGTCACCGAGGCCTACGGCGCGGCGAACAACCTGAAGACGACGTCCGACCTGGCGGCGTTCCTCAAGCAGAAGCAAGACCAGAACGTGTTCTGCCTGGAGACCGAATTCACCAGCCGCCAGGACGGATTCCCCGCCGCCGTGCGGGCGTACGGGTTCCAGAACCCGGTGATCAAGAACTTCGGCATCGGCACGATCTACTCGGCCGTGGCGAGCGGAACCTGCCCGATCGGCGAGATCTTCACCACCGACGGCCGGATCGCCGGACTCAACCTGCGCGTCCTCGAAGACGACAAGAAGGCGTTCCCGCAGTACAACGCCGTGCCCACCCTGCGGACCGAATTCCTGAACCAGCACCCGGAACTCCGCGGACCGCTGGAAGCCGTCGGCGCGGCCCTGGACAACCAGCAGATGATCGAACTGTGCAAACAGGTCGACGTCGACGGCCGTGACCAGGGCGAAGTCGCCTACGAATGGATGAAGAAGAAGGGCTTCATTTCTTGATCGAGCGCTGACGAAAACGTGCCGAAGGGGCGCCGTTCCGTATCCACCTCGCGGTGGGTGCGGAGGGCGCCCCTTCATCACGTTTCCGTGGGCCTTCGGCCCGAAAGAGGGCGCTCGACGGGTGAAGTCTCCGTCGGGCGCGGGGCGCCCTTGGGGAGACCGTTCTCGGCCGAGTTCGCCACCCTTACGTTCCGGCTGGAGGCTCAGGCCGTGAGATGAGTGCGGCTTTCATCTCAAAATTTGCGATGAAAGCCGCACTCATCTCATCCGTTCACCCTGCGCGCTCAGATGCCCAGGCGGTGCAGCAGTTTGCCCTCCAGCTGGTCCAGCTCCCCGGCCACGGCCCGGTGCGCCGCCTTCCTCCGCGCGGCCGGCATCCGCTCCGAAGCGCGGACGGTCGCCGAAAGCTGCTCCAGCGTCCCCTGAGTGTCCTTCGCGAAGGCCGCGTCGGCGTCTGTCGCCTTCGCGGACCTCTTCAGCTCCGAGAGCCCCTGCGTCAGCCCGGCGATCCGCGCGTGCAACGCCGCACCGCGTCCGCTGAACTCGCCGAGCTGGTCGACGGCGACGCTGAGCTTCTTCGCCTGATAACGGTCGTATAGCTCTCGCGCGGCGCCCGCCGCTCGAACGGCGTACGGCGCGATCACCGGCAGTACGGCCGGACCGAGCACTTTGGCCACCGCGACGGCGTTTTTCGCCTTCTTCGGGGTGATCCTGCCTTCGCCCTCGATGGCTTTGGCCTTGCGCGCCATGGCACCTCCCACGCTGTGTCACAGTCGAACTTACTGGTCCCCGAAGTGGCGGGCATGTCGGCTTGCCGGTCGCCTTCTAGAGTGTTGTCTGTGAGTAACGAGGTGCTACTGGACGCGGGAGCGGTGAGCCGCTGCCGGCGTCGCGTGCACCTCGAACACGATCCGGCGATGCGCGAGGTCCCGCTCGCCCCGCCCGACCCCGCCGCGCAGCAGCGGATCGCCGACGCTTCAACGCATCGCGACGCGATCGTGCAGCGGCTCATGGACGCGACAGGCCCCGACGCGGGCTGGGTCAAGATCGCCCGCGAACTCCCGGCCGCCGAGCGCGTGCAGCTCACCGAAGAGGCCTTCGCCGCCGAAGCGCGCTACATCTGGGGTGCGCTGCTCCCGGTGGATCGCGCCGGTCACCGGCGTGGCGGCTCCGAACTCCTGGTCCACACCGGCGCCGGGTACGTGCCGGTGCTGGTCGTGCGGCACCGCATCACCGATCGCGGCGCGGGTGCCACGACCACGGTGATGACCGATCTCGACCCGGCGAACAGGCTGCCCGATCCGGCGCGGAAGGTCCGCTCGCAGCCGCGGGACCAGATGCGGCTCGCGCACCTCTATCGGATGCTCGAAGCGCTTGGGAAGCACGAAGGGCACCGTGCCCTCGGCGGCGTCATCGGACTCGACGCGGACGTCGTCGTCTGGCACGACCTGTCCGCGGGCACCTGGCCGGGCGGGCGGAGCGCGCTGACGGAGTACCAGAGCCGCTTCGCCGACAGGCTCGCCATCGCGAGCGCGGCCGCCGAAGACGAAGAGCCGCTCGCCGAACCGTCCCGCGTCCTCGAATGCCGTCGCTGCCCCTGGTGGCCGACGTGCGAGGTCGTGCTCACCGAAACCCGCGACGTCAGCCTGGTCGTCCGCGGCGAGGACGCGATGGAACTCCGCCGCGCCGGGGTGTCCACAGTGGACAAGCTGGCCGCGCTCGACCCGGCCGACGAGCCCCCGCCGATGAACTGGACCGGCGGCACCTTCGCCGACGCGATCATCCTCGCGCGCGCCTGGCTCGCCGATCTCACGATGGTGCGCAAGGTCGACCGCGTCGAGGTCTCGCGCGGCGACGTCGAGGTCGACGTCGACATGGAGAGCTTCGGGGATTCCGGCGCGTACCTGTGGGGTTCGCTGCTGACCGGCGCCGACATCGGGATGGAGCAGGGCTACCGGGCCTTCGCGACGTGGGAGCCGTTGCCGACCGCGGACGAGGCCCGGTCGTTCGCGGAGTTCTGGGCCTGGTTCTCCGAAGTCCGCGAGCGCACGCTCGCCGCGGGCCTGACCTTCCGCGCCTACTGCTACAACGCGCTCGCCGAGAACCGCTGGCTCTTCGGTTCCGCCGGCCGGTTCGGCGAGTATCCCGGCGTGCCCGCCAAGGCCGAGATCGCGTCCTTTGTGGACTCCGAGGAGTGGATCGACCTCTTCCGCAGCGTCACCGACCAGTTCCTGTGCTCGCAGGGCAAGGGGCTCAAGGTCATCGCCCCGGTCGCCGGTTTCGCCTGGCGCGATCCGGAAGCCAGCGGCGAGGCGTCGATGAGCTGGTACCGCGACGCTGTCGGCATGGACGGCGGCGTCCCGGACGACGCCCAGCGGGAGCGCCTGCTGCGCTACAACGAAGACGACGTCCTGGCGACGCACGCGCTGCGGAACTGGATGACCGACCACGCGCAGACCGTGCCGTACATGAACGACCTCTGATCTCTCACTGACTAAGAGACTTGCGATCAAGTCTTCTTCTGGCGATACTCGTAGACGAGTACTCGTCCACGAGGAGGCGCGGTGAAGCGGCGGAAAGTCGGGAACCTGCTGGCGCTGGCGATCCTGTCGACGCTGAGCGAACGCCCGATGCACCCGTACGAAATGGCCTCGATCCTGAAGAGCCGCGGCAAGGACCGTGACATGGGGATCAAATGGGGTTCGCTGTACACGGTCGTCGGCAACCTGCGGAAACACGGTCTGATCGAGGCCGTCGAGAGCAACCGCGACGGCGCCCGCCCGGAGCGCACGGTGTACCGGATCAGCGACGCCGGCCGTGACGAAATGCTCGACTGGCTGCGCGAACTCCTCGCCGGACTAGCGCCCGAAGAGCCGAAGTTCGTGGCGGGCCTGTCGGTGATGATGTGGCTCGGCCCGGACGAGGTGATCGCCCTGCTTCGGACCCGGCTGGCGGCGCTGGACGACGAAATCGCCTCGACCAGGGCGGAACTCGCGCGGCTTCTCGAAGAGGTGCCGCGGCTGGTGCTGCTCGAGGTCGAATACCACCTGGCGATCCGGGCGGCGGAGGCCGAATGGGTCCGCTCGATCCTCGGGGAACTGACTTCCGGCTCGATGCCCGGTCTCGCCGAATGGCGGACCTTCCACGAGACCGGAGAGCTGCCGGCCGAAGTGGCCGAGCTCGTCGAAAGGGGGAGCACCACCGACTGAAAGAGCCCCGGCGAGGTGTTGCAGCACCTCACCGGGGCGACGATCCCGCAACCGGAACCCGGCCACGAGACAGCATCTTGAGGATAGCCGGGCTCCGGGCGGACAACCCTGGAGTGACCATGTCGAACATCAAGGACAGAAAACGGTTCAAGCTCATGCCGGAGATGGGCGGTGCGCTGGCGCGGAACTACGCCCGGCAGCGCGGCACCGAACCGCAGATCGAGAATTGGCGGAAGCAGGCCCGCGAACTCACCGCGGACCTGCCGGAAGGCGCGAAGATCCTCGAAGTCGCCTTCGGTCCCGGCTACTTCGCCGTCGAACTGGCGAGGCTCGGGTTCTCCGTGACCGGCCTCGACGTCGCGCCGACGTTCGTCGAGATCGCGAGCGAGTACGCGCGAACACAAGGCGTCGAGGTATCGTTTCGCGAGGGCGATGTCGCGGGGATGCCGTTCGACGACGAGTCGTTCGACTTCGTCGTCTGCCAGGCCGCGTTCAAGAACTTCGTGTGGCCGGTGAAGTCGCTCGACGAGATGTACCGCGTGCTGCGTCCGGGCGGCACGGCCGTGGTGCAGGACATGAACCGCGACGCGACCGACGGCGACATCGTGCGCGAGGTGGAGAGCATGAAGCTCGGGAAACTGGCGGCGCTCGGCGTGCGGCAGGCGCTCGGCCAGCTCCGGCGGCGCGCGTACACGCCTGTCGGCTTCGGCGGCCTGGTCGCCGAAACGGCGTTCCGGACCTGTGAGGTCACCACCGTGGGCATCGGCCTGGACGTCCACCTCACCCGTCCGTAAACGCTATGAAAGGTCCTTTCCTTGCGAAATTTCGCAAGGAAAGGACCTTTCATAGCGCGCGGGAACGGCTCAGCGAGGGGCCATACGCAGCGAGCCGTCCATCCGGACGACCTCGCCGTTCAGGTAGTCGTGGTCGATCAGCGACAGCGCGAGCTGCGCGTACTCGTCCGGCCGCGCGAGCCGCTTCGGGAACGGGACGCCTTCGGCCAGCGAAGCGCGGAACTCGTCGCTCACGGTCGCCAGCATCGGGGTGTCGACGATGCCCGGCGCGATGGTCAGCACCCGGATCCCGTGCGACGCCAGGTCGCGCGCGGCGGGCAGGGTCATCCCGACGATGCCGCCCTTGGACGACGAGTACGCCACCTGCCCGATCTGGCCGTCGAAGGCCGCGATCGACGCGGTGTTGATGATGACGCCGCGCGCGTTGTCGGCCAGCGGTTCCGTCTTCGCGATGGCCTCGGAGGCCAGCGTCAGCACGTTGAACGAGCCGATCAGGTTGATCTGGACGACCTTCGCGTACAGCGCGAGGTCGTGCGTGCCCTTCTTCGAAAGGATCCGCGCGGACGGCCCGATCCCGGCGCAGTTCACCACGGTCCGCAGCGGCACCCCGGATTCGGCGGCGGTCGCGACGGCGGCCCGCACCTGCTCCGGATCGGTCACGTCGGCCTCGACGTAGGTGATGCCGTCGATCTGCTCGGCGTTGGCGATGGCACCGGCGAGGTCCAGCGCGAAGACTCGCGCGCCCTTCGCCGCGAGCGCCTTCGCGGTCGCGCCGCCGAGCCCGGACGCGCCGCCCGTGACGAGCGCCGCGGTATCGGTGATCTGCATGTTCTCCCTTTCGTCGACAACCGCGTCCAGGTTAACGCTCGTTCGCATCGAGGTAGCGCGTGTGTTGGCTCACGTCGGTGCGCAGCATGTCGTGAGGAGTATTCGGGCCTGAAGCATTCCGTTAGCTCGGAGGTCAACTCCGGCTGTCACCTTCAGCAGCATGAGCGCTGCTCGGATCGTGGTGGTGGGGACCGGTTACGTCGGATTGACCACGGGGGCCTGCCTGGCCGGCCTGGGGCATCGAGTCACTTGCGTCGATGTCGACAGGGCGAAGGTCGCAAGGCTCTCCGCCGGACGGGTGGACATCCTGGAGCCGGGATTGTCCGAGCTGGTGGCGAGGGGGCTGACCAGCGGGAGACTCAATTTCGTGGTGGGCGCGCGCGACGCCGTCCGTGACGCGGAGGCCGTTTTCCTCTGTGTGCCGACGCCGATGGGCGCGGGCGGCTCGGCGGACCTGCGGGCCGTCGAGGCCGTGACGAACGAGATCGGCGACGTCATCCCCGCGGGTTGTGCGCTGATCACCAAGTCGACCGTGCCGGTGGGCACGTCGAAGCGCATCCAGGCGATGCTCGGCCGCACGGACGTGCCTGTCGTGTCGAACCCGGAGTTCCTGCGTGAGGGCACCGCGGTCGAGGACTTCCTCGGCCCCGACAGGATCGTCGTCGGTTCGGACGACGTCGCCGCCGCCCGCTGGGTCGGCGACCTCTACGCCGATCTCGCCGCCCCGGTCGTCGTCGCCGACGCGGCCAGCGCGGAACTGGTGAAGTACGCGGCGAACTGCTTCCTCGCGATGAAGCTGTCCTACGTGAACTCGATCGCCGAACTGTGCGAACGCCTCGGCGCGGACATCGACCTGGTCACCGAAGGCATGGGCTACGACCGGCGCATCGGCCGCTCGTTCCTCAAACCCGGCCCCGGCTGGGGCGGCTCGTGCCTGCCGAAGGACACCAGCGCGCTGGTCCGGGTCGCGGAGTCGGTGCAGTACGACTTCACGCTGCTCACCTCGGCGATCGAGGAGAACATCGCGCAGCGGGACCGCATCGTCGCGAAGATCGCCGGCGCTGTCGGCGGCACGCTGGCCGGTTCGCGGATCGGCGTCCTCGGGCTGGCGTTCAAGGCCGGGACGAACGACCTGCGCGACTCGCCCGCCCTCGCGGTCGCCTCCGTGCTGGGCGCGCTCGGCGCGGAACTGACCGCCTACGACCCGGCCGTCGGCGGCCAACTCGCCGGGATGACCGTGGTCGACGACCCGTACCAGGTCGCGAAGGCGGCCGACGCCGTCGTCGTGCTGACGGAATGGGACGAGTTCAAGCGGCTCGACTGGACCTACATGGCCGAGCAGATGGACGGCGACTCGGTCGTCGACACCCGCAATCTCCTGGAGCCGCAACGGATCCTGGACGCCGGCCTGTCGTGGCAGGGCGTCGGGCGGCCGCGGGCGGCGCTGCGGCGGAAGGTCGCCGTCTCCTGACCCACCTGCCTCCCGCGGGTGTCATGAAAGGGTCGTTCAGGACGAAATTTGTCCTGAACGACCCTTTCATGACACCAGGGACACGAGCGCCAGCAGCCCGTCCACGACCTCCTCGGCCGTCGGAGCGTTCTCCGGGTCCAGCATGTGCTGCAGCATGATGCCCGAGTTCAGCGCCGTGGCCACCGCGCCGATCCGGCGCTCGTCGGACTCGGTGAGGTTGTCCTCGTCGATCCCGAGGACGCCCGCCGCCATGCCCCGGCGGCCCTCGCGCTGCGCCGCGGCAAGCTGTTTCCGCAGCTCAGGGTGATGTTCGGACTGCACGAACGCCTCGATCGAGGCAAGCCACAGCTGCCGGTTGCGCCCGTAGGAGTCGATCATCGCTCGCCACGAGGCCCGGTACTGCTCGGCCGCCGGAGCGTCGGGGTCGACGGCGCCGCGCATCTCCACCTGGATCTCTTTGCCCCAGTTGTCCATCGCCTGCGAGAACGCCGTCAGCAGCAGGGTTTCGCGCGAACCGAAGTGGTAGCCGATCGCCGCGTGGCTGACCCCGGCCGCCGTCGCGATGTCCCGCACCGTCGTACGTGACCAGCCTTTTTCCTTCAAGCACTGGATGGCACCCGCCATCAGGTCCTCGCGATTACCCATACCCGGGATCCTAGACCACGCGGTTTATCCATTTGGTTTGACCAAGCGGCTTGACCAAGCGTGCAAATCTGCCGTACGGTCCTTCTTGTCACCACGAAACCCCAGGGAGCAGCCATGACGACCACCGTTCTGATCTCCGGCGCCGGCATCGCGGGTCCGGCCCTCGCCTTCTGGCTGCGTGAGCGCGGCTTCGCGCCGACAGTCGTCGAGCGCGCCCCGGCCCTGCGCGAAGGCGGCAGCGCGGTCGACTTCCGCGGCGAGCAGATGACCCTGCTGAAGCGCATGGGGATCCTCGAAGACATCCGTGCGAAGGAAACCGCGATGGGTGCGCAGGTCATCGTCGATCCGCGGGGCAAGAAGGTCGCCGAGATGCCGTCGGTGTTCTTCAGCGGCGAGGTCGAGATCGAGCGCGGAGACCTGACTCGCATCCTCTACGAGCACACGAAGGACGACGTCGAGTACGTGTTCGGCGACTGGATCACCGGCCTGGACGAGCTCTCGGACGGCGTGGAGGTCAGCTTCGCCCAGGGCGAGTCGCGCGAGTTCGACCTGGTCGTCGGCGCGGACGGGCTGCACTCGGGCGTCCGGAGGCTGGCCTTCGGCGACGAAGAGCGGTTCCGCACCGACCTCGGCTTCCACACCGCGGGCTTCACCGTGCCCAATCACCTCGGCCTCGATCACCTGGGCCTGATCTGCAGCGTTCCCGGCCGGACCGTGATGGCCGCCAGCGGTCGCGATGGCTCGGCCCTCAACGTCAGCCTGGTCTTCACGTCGGAGTCCATCGAAGTGAATCGCCGCGACGTCGAGGCGCAGAAGAAGGCCCTCGTCGAGCGCTACGCCGACTTCGGCTGGGAAGTCCCGGCGCTACTGGAAGGCCTCGGCGACGCCGAGGCGCTGTACTTCGACTCGCTCAGCCAGATCCACCTCGACAAGTGGTCGCAGGGCCGGGTCGTGCTGCTCGGTGACGCGGCCTGGTGCGCCGGTCCGGGCGGTTCGGGCACCGGGCTCGCGATGATGGGCGCGTACATCCTGGCCGGGGAACTCGCCGCCGCGCGTGGCGATCACGAAGTCGCTTTCGCGCGCTACGAAGAGAAACTGCGCGGCCCGGTGAAGGTTTCACAGAAGCAGGCGGCCGGGATCGGCACGTTCCTCGCGCCGAAGACGCGGTTCATGGTCGGCTACCGGAACTTCCTCTACCGGGTGCTGGGCTCGAAGCCGATGACCAAGGTGTTCACCTGGATCACCTCGCGCGCGGCGAACGCGGCGACGCTCGAAAACTATGACGCTCCGGTCGCCGCTCAGCGCTAATTTCGGTGGGTGACCGAGATCGCTTATCGCCACCGGACCGCCGCGGTGTTGTGGACGCAGGCGTGGGACGAGGCCGGAAGACACGAGATCCTCGGCATCGCTGAAGCACCCGTCAGCTACGGATCGATCACCTTCGTCGACGAGCCAGGGCTGCTGGCCGTTCTGGGAGAGCTTCTTCCCGGGCACCGGTTGTACACGCGGGCTGAACTCGACGCACCGATCGACCTCTCGGCACCCCCTTGGGTGAACGATCGTGAAGCCAGATACTGGCGGCCCGGCAATCTCGGCGAAGCGCTCTTCAACTTCTGGGACTGAAAAAGTAGTTAGCAACGCGTAGTATCGGCCGAGTGTTCACGACCAGGCCGGAACTGGCCGGCACCCACGGCATGGTGGCATCGACGCACTGGCTGGCCTCGGCCACCGGCATGGCGGTGCTGGAAGACGGCGGCAACGCCTTCGACGCGGCGGTAGCGGCCGGGTTCGTCCTGCAGGTCGCCGAGCCGCATCTGTGCGGCCCGGCGGGGCAGGTGCCCGGCATCTTCGTCACCGCCACGGATCGGGTTCCGCGAGCCCTCGCGGGGCAGGGAGTCTCGCCCGCGGCGGCGACGCCCGAGTACTTCGCGGATCTCGGGCTCGATCTGATCCCCGGCAGCGGATTGCTCCCGGCGACCGTTCCTGGCGCGTGGGACGGCTGGCTGCTGCTTCTGCGGGATCACGGCACGAAGTCGTTGCGCGACGTGCTCGGCTACGCGATCTCCTACGCGCGCAACGGGATTCCGCTGGTCAGCCGGGTCGGTGACACGATCCGTGCGGTCCAGGATCTCTTCACCGAGCACTGGCCGACGTCGGCTGCGCTCTGGCTGCCGGACGGGAAACCCGCCGAGGGGCTGCACCGGAACCCGGCGCTCGCGGACACCTGGGCGCGGCTGGTCGCCGAGGCCGAGGCGGTCAGCGGTCGTGAGGCGCAGATCGACGCCGGACGCCGCGCCTGGTCGCAGGGTTTCGTCGCCGAAGCGATCGAAGCGTTCAGCCGCAAGGCTTTCCGCGACGACTCCGGTCGCGACCACGCCGGTCTCCTCACCGGCGAGGACATCGCGGGCTGGGAAGCGACCTACGAGGACGCGCTGCAGGTCGACTTCGGCGACTGGGGCCTGGTGAAGATGGGCGCCTGGACGCAAGGTCCGACGCTGCTTCAGCAGGCGCGGTTGCTGGACGGCCTGCGCGATGAACTGTCCTATGTGGACGGAATTCCGACGGAACGCACGGTGCACCTGGCCGTCGAGGCGGCGAAGCTGGCGTTCGCGGACCGCGAGGCCTGGTACGGGGACTCTCCCGACGTACCGATCGAGCTGCTGATCTCCCGCGAATACGCGGACACTCGACGGGCCTTGATCACCGACGAAGCGTCCGCCGAGCTGCGGCCGGGTGGTCCCTCTCCGCGGCTGCCCGCGATTCTCGAAAAGCTGCGCGGACTCGAATCCGGGTCCGGCGCGACGGGGGAGCCGACGGTCGGGCCGCTGGGCGAGACCCGGGGCGACACCGTGCACATCGACGTCGTCGACGCGGCCGGGAACATGATCTCGGTGACGCCGTCGGGTGGCTGGCTGCAGTCGAGCCCGACGATCCCGGAACTCGGTTTCTGTCTCGATTCTCGCGGGCAGATGTTCTGGCTGGAACAGGGCTTGCCGAATTCGCTGGCGCCGCGGAAGCGGCCGCGGATCACGCTTTCGCCGTCGATGGGTCTGCGCGACGGCGAGCCGGTGCTGGCCTTCGGGACTCCCGGCGGGGATCAGCAGGATCAGTGGCAGCTGTGTTTCTGGCTGGCGCACACGCTCGGCGGGCTGAACCTGCAGGAGTCGATCGACTCGCCCGCGTGGCACACGACCGCGTTCCCGAGCTCGTTCTATCCGCGTTCGTGGACGCCGCGGGAACTGGTCGTCGAGTCGCGGCTCGGTCAGTCCACAATGGACGCTCTCGTCGCGCGCGGGCACGACGTCGTCGATGCCGGACCTTGGTCGCTCGGGCGGCTTTCGGCCGTTTCGCGGTCCGGTGGCGTACTCCGCGCCGCCGCCAACGCGCGGGGAATGCAGGGCTACGCCGTCGGACGCTGACGCACTGCTGCCTGGCCTGTGCCGTGAAGGCCTCCTTCCCTACCTTCAAGGTAGTGAAGGAGGCCTTCACGGCCCTTCCCCTGGTTTGTCCACAATGACCCCCGTCTGTGGACAACTCACGTCAGCTCCCCTGCCGAACCCCCATCGGCGATAGACTGGCTTCGGGGTCGCCCCCCTGGGACGGGTGGGGGGTGGGGATAGTGACTCAAGAGCGCGGCTGTTCCCAAAGCCAGAATTCGATGCCCTGGTCGTCCACGCAGTCGGCGCTCAGGCCATAGGGCTGTTGCTCGGTTTCGCCGGTCTGTCCACCCTGGGCGCGCACGCGGTCGAGGGCGGCGGAGAGATCGTCGACGGCGTACATCACCTTCCAGCCCACCTGCCGCCCCGGGCCACCCCAGAGCCCGCCCTGCAGACCGGAACCTTCGACACCCCAACCGCCTTCGACCCGCCCCGGCGAGAACTGCCAGCCCAGAACGGCACCGTAGAACGCCTTCGCGCGCGCGTCGTCCGGGACCTGGAAGGTGAAGTAGCCCGCTTCGCCGTGCCGGACAGGCGTTGCTTCCGGAACAGCAGAAGGCGCCGCCTGCGCGACGAGCCACCGCTGGCCGTACGGGTCCTTGATCGCCCCACTCAGCCCATATCCCGTGTCCGAGACGGGACGTTCCAGTTCCCCGCCCAGTTCCACGGCCCGCCGCGCCGACGCGTGCGCGTCCGCGACCTCGATCCGGATCAGTGGCCCACCGGCCGGCGCCACGACGTTCCCGAGTTCCGGGAATTCCTCCGCGAGCATCAACACGCTGTCCCCGACGGCCAGTTCCGCGTGCCCGACCCGGCCGTCCTCCATCACGATCGGATCGGACCGCCGACGGGCCCCGAACACCTCGACATAGAAATCGAGCGCGGCGCGGGCGTCCGTCACCACGAGATACGGCGTCAAGGAACGTACTTCGGCGGCGAGTGGCATAGCGGAAACTCCGTTCAGGACGGCGCGACGCAGGTTGTCGCGCAGTTCGGCGGCGAAGAGCGGGTCAGGCTCGACAGGCTGCGAGGGCCCGCGAAGCGCGTCGAAGGGATCAGACATCGCGACCCTCCTTCTCCTGGTAAGCACGCCGGAACGCGGCACGGGCCCGCACGAGCAAAGCCTCCGTGGCGTGCACCGTGCGCTCGAGATGGGCGGCGACCTCCGGTACCGGGAGGCCATCGACGTAGCGAAGCGTCAACGCGGCCTGATGATGCGCCCCGAGCGAGGCGAGCACCTCGCGAGCCAGCAGGGCGTCCAGCCGCTCGTCCCACGGATCGGTGTACTCCTCCTCGTGGACGAGCCGCAGCCCGCGTTCCTCCCGCTCCCTGCGCCGCCAGTGATCGGCGAGCTTGTGCCGGGCGACGCCGATCAGCCACCCGGTACTCACCGGAGGGGCGAACTCCTTACGGCAGGCCCTCACCGCGCCGAGGAACGTCTCCGAAGTCAGTTCCTCAGCGAGAGTGCGATTCCCGCACCGGGACAGCAGGTACCCGTAGACCTCCGGCAACGCCGTCTCGTACAGCGACAACAGCGCGAAGGCCGGGTCCCGATGCACCCGTGGTTCCGTCACATCCCCATCGTCGCTCGGGGAGCCACAACTCCGACGGGGTGAAAACGAACTTTCTCAGACCCGCGGATCCGGCAGCCGCCGCGCCACCGTGATCACGCCGATCGTCAGCACCGCCTGGATCCCGATGACCAGCACGAACGCGCCCTTCATCCCGAGCGAACCCGCCCCGACGGACGCGAACAACGTCCCGAGCGTCGCCACTCCCAGCGCCATCGCGGCCTGCTGTGACGTCGTCAGCATCCCGCTGCCGACCCCGGCGATCTCCGGCGGCACCTTCGACAGCACGATCCGGAACACCGTCGTCATCGCGAGTCCCTGACCGAGACCGCACAGCAGCATCCCCGGCGCGAAGTCGAGCACCCCGATCTCCGGCCACTCCAGCAGCACGGTGCCGATCAGCACCAGCAGCCCCAGCAGCTGGATCGAGAGGCCGGCGGCCACCACCCGCTGCCCGAACCGCGTCACCAGACGGCTGCTGACCAGGCACATCGCGAAGAACGCGAGCGAAAGCGGCGCCGTCACCAGACCGGAGTCCAGCGGGCCCAGGTGCAGGCCGTCCTGCAACGTCACCGCGAACACGAACATGAACGCGCTGAACCCGACGAAGAACGGCACCCCGACCAGCAGTCCCTGCCGCACACTCGGCATCCGCATCACCGACGGCGGCAGCAGCGGAACCCCGCCCAGGCGTTCCATCCGCCGTTCGACGTGGACGAACCCGGCCGCGGCGAACGGGAACACCACGAGCAACGCGACCGTCCACAGTGGCCAGCCCAGCACGGGTCCTTCCGCCAGCGGGAGCAGTAACGACACCAGGGCGATCGCCAGGAACATCGTGCCGGGACGGTCGATGCCGATCGGGTTCCGCGAGCGGCTCTCCGGGATCAGCTTCCGGGCGACCACCAGGCCCACGATCCCGACGGGAACGTTGATCAGGAAGATCGGCCGCCAGCCCGTACCCCAGAGATCGGCGGCTACCAGTGCGCCGCCGAGAAACTGGCCGAGCACCATCGAAAGCCCGGCTGTCGCGCCGTAGAACCCCAGCGCCTTGGCCCTGCGTTCACCGGTCGTGGTCGCCTGGATGATCGACAGCACCTGCGGCAGCATCAGCGCGGCCGCCGCTCCCTGCGCGGCCCTCGCCAGCACCAGCGTCAACGCCGTCGGCGCGATCCCGCAGAGCAGGGAAGTGACGGTGAACGAGGCCAGCCCGATCAGGAACAGCTTGCGGCGGCCGAAGGCGTCGCCGAGCCGCCCGCCGACGACGAGCAGTACGGCGTAGGCGATCCCGTAGGCCGCGACCACCAGTTCCAAGGTGGCCGACGAGGTCCGAAGGTCGGAACTGATCGCGGGCAAGGCGATGTTGACGATGAAGAAATCGATAAGGGGGAGTGCCGTCCCCAGCAGCACGGTGAACAGGCCCGCCGAGGTCAGGGCCGGTCCGGCGGCGACGCGGGCAGGCGTCGCCGGAACTTGCGTCGAAGTCATGGATACCACGATCAACCGATTTCCACCCTGGTACCAGGAGTGTGTTTATCCTGGTACCGCCAGTACCTGGTAACCGGCTTCGAGCTTTGCGAACCTGATGAGGTGACCATGACCGTCGATTCGCGAGTGGCCGACGTGCGACGGCACGAACTGGCCGCCTTCCTGCGCAGCCGCCGTGAACGCATCACCCCGGACCAGGTCGGCCTGCCGATCAGCGGCCGGCGCCGCACCCCCGGCCTGCGCCGCGAGGAGGTCGCGCAGCTGGCCGGGGTCGGGGTCACCTGGTACACGTGGCTCGAACAGGGCCGCGACATCAACGCGTCCGAGCAGGTGCTGGAGGCCATCTCCCGGACCCTGCGGCTCGACCCGCACGAGCACACGCACCTGTTCACCCTCGCCGGTGCGCCCGAGCCGCCGCTGGAGAAGGACTGCAAGCTCCTCAGCGACAACGTCCACCGGATGATGGCGAAACTGGAGCCGTTCCCGGTCTGCGTGCGCAACGCGCGCTGCGACATTCTCGCCTACAACCGGGCTTACGACTGGCTGATGGGCGGCCTCGACGCGATCCCGTTCGAGGACCGCAACACCATGATCCAGTGCCTGACCAACCCCGAGTGGCGGCGGAGGCTCCCGGACTGGGAGCTCAACCTGCCCCGCGTGGTCGCCGGCTTCCGCGCGGCCATGGCCGAACACCTCGCCGAACCGGCGTGGAAGAACCTGGTCAAGCGGCTGCGGCAGGAATCCGACGTCTTCGAGCGGATGTGGAAGGAACACGACGTCTCCACCGAACGGATCGTGCTCAAGCGGTACCTGCACCCGGACGTCGGCCTGCTGCGATTCGAGTTCTCGTACCTGTACCTCGGGCGGCGTTCCGAGATCTCCCTGGCGACGCTGACCCCGGCGGACGAGGAAACCGCGGCGAAACTGCCCAGCTCCTTCTGACGGGGGAGTCGGACCAGGCTCGCGAGGGAGTCTTTCCGCCGCGTGAACGCCGACGCTGGGAGCATGACCGCAGCACTGGCCACTCCCAAGATCTCCAGCTCCCGGCTGATCGTCTGTTACGCCGCGATACTGGGCACGCTCCCGTACCTGACCCTCAAGGCCTCCTGGGTCACGGGTGGCGACCTCGGCCTCCGTGATCCGTCCTTTGTGGACTCCAAGCTGATGCTCTTCGCGAACCTGCTCACCGGCGGGATGGACGTCGTCGCGGTGGTGCTCGCGCTGGCGTTCACCTACTCCTGGGGCCGCCGGATCCCCGCGCCGCTCGTGCTCTTCCCGATCTGGATCGGCACCGGACTGCTCGCGCCGATCGTGCTGAACCTCCCGGTGATCGTCGCCGACCTGGCGAAACCGCAGCTGGCCGAGATGCCGCTGGAGAACTGGGTCTGGGCCGTCGTCTACGGCGGCTTCGCCTGGCAGGGTGTTCTGCTGCTGACCGCTTTCGTGCTCTACGCCCGCGACCGCTGGTGGTTCGTCGTCACCGGCACCGTGCGGCCGGGGACGCTCGGCGTCGCGGGCAAGCTCGGCATCGCCGCCGCGCTCGTTTCCGCGATCGGCCACTCGATCTGGGCCTTCGGCTCCGGCGGCATGTCCGCCCGCGGCCAAGACGTCGTGATCGCCCTGCTCAGCGTCCTCGCCGCGCTCGCGCTGGCCACTGTGTCACGGGGGAGGTTCTGGCCGCGGCTGGTGCTGGTGTGGACCGGCGCCGGGGCGATGGCGGGCTCGGGAGCTTGGGCCCTGTTCAGCGCGTTCACCATGGGATACGCCGATCGTGCCCCGGTGCTGGCCGTGCAGGTGATCGGCGGGGTCCTGATGATGACGTCGATCCTGCGGCGGCTACCGCACGCGGCGTAGCCGGGAAGCCGCTTTTCAACGGACGCGGGACGCCTCCACCCCGGGTAGCTTTCGTCCTGTGCTGCTGAAAGAACGGTATCCGTGGAGCCCCTGGGCGGGCCGCGTGCTGCGCGTGGTGCTGCCGCTGGGGTTCGTCCTCGGGACCACGAGCAGCGCTTCCCGCTGGCAGCCGGACGTGCCGCCGCTGACCGCGTTCGGCGCCCTCTGGCTGGTCGCCACCGCGCTGCCGCTGCTGGTGGTCCACCGGTTCCCGATGCCGATCTTCCTGCTCACCTCCGCGCTGACGGTGGGCTACTACGCGTCCGGCAACCCGGGCGGGCCGGCGATCGTGCTGCCGACCATCGCGTTGTTCATGCTCACCAAGATCCGCGGGCCGATCGTCGCGAGCATCACCGGCGGAGCGCTGCTCCTGGCCGCCGGCATCGTGCTGTTCGTCCGGCACGGGTTCGGCACCTTCGACGTCCGCGCGGGGCTGGGTGTCGTCTGGGTGATCGCGGTCGTCGGGATCGGGACGGCGGTGCGCAACGGGATGGCCGCCGCGCGGGCCCGCCGCGAACAGGCCGACGAGCACCGCCACCGGATGGCCGAACAGGAGCGGCTCACCATCGCCCGCGAGGTCCACGACGTCGTCGCGCACAGTCTCGCGATGATCAACGTCCAGGCCGGCGTCGCCGCGCACGTCGCGGACAGGCGTCCGGAGCAGGCGAAAGAGGCGTTGCTGAACATCAAGGAGGCGAGCGCTTCGGCGCTGAAGGACCTTCGCGCGACGTTGGCCGTGTTGCGTTCCGGGGAGGACAAGGCGCCCGCGCCGAGCCTCGCCCAGGCCGAAGAGCTGTTCGAGCACGCGCGGGCCGCGGGGCTGGAGGTCCGCGTGGATGGCGAACCGGGGGAGCTGCCCGCCCCGGTTGACGGCGCCGCGTACCGGATCCTCCAGGAATCGCTGACGAACGTGGTCCGCCACGCGAACCAGGCACGCGGCGTCGACGTCAGGTTCGAGCGGAAAACCGGTGCGCTGACCCTGCTCGTCCGCGACGATGGCCGTGGCGCCGTCGAGCCCGCGCCCGGCCACGGGCTGCGCGGGATGTCCGAACGGGCCGCCGCACTGGGTGGCGCACTCACGACATCCGTGGTGGACGGCGGATTCCAGGTCCGCGTGGACTTGCCGATCAAGGGGGAACTGTGACGATCCGGGTGGTTCTCGCCGACGACCAGGCGCTCGTGCGCGCCGGGTTCCGGGTGTTGCTGGAGACCGAGGACGGCTTCGAGGTCTGCGCCGAGGCGGGCGACGGTGACCAGGCCGTCGCGGCCGCCGCCGAGCACAAGCCGGACATCGTCGTGATGGACATCCGGATGCCCGGGGTCGACGGGCTCGAAGCGACGCGGCGGATCACCGCGAACCCGGAGCTGGCCGGGGTGAAGGTCCTCGTCCTGACCACCTTCGACGTCGACGAGTACGTCTACGAGGCGTTGCGGGCAGGCGCGAGCGGATTCCTGCTGAAGGACACCGAGCCGGTGGAACTGCTGCGGGCGCTGAAGGTGGTCGCCGCGGGCGAGGCGCTGCTGGCCCCGACCGTGACCCGGCGGCTGATCGCGGAATTCGTCGACAGGCCGGAGAACCGTCGCATCGACGTCAGTGCCGTCCGCGAGATCACTGACCGCGAACGCGAGGTCCTCGGCCTGGTCGCCGGCGGGATGTCGAACGACGAGATCGCCGCGCATCTGGTGATCTCGACGGCCACCGCGCGGACCCACGTCAGCCGCATCATGACCAAGATCGGGGCGCGTGACCGGGCGCAGCTGGTGGTGCTGGCCTACGAATCCGGCCTGGTCAGCCCTCGCCGGGGTTGACCGGCCCCTTTACCGCGCGAATCGGCCGTGAGGTTCCCCCAAAAAGCTGAGATTTCCGAAAAAACCTTGCTGGTCACGGGGAGTCGTCAAGCCTGACACAACGTTGACGCTCCGTTAAACCGGAGAAGTGCACGTGCAGATGCACGTCCCGGGTGGGGGTGAACGGAAGCTCGGCAGGGCTGCCGCCGCCGTCTCATCTTCGTCTCCACCAGGAGTCCGGCCGAGTGACCGCCGGATTCCTGGAGACGATTCGAAATCATACGTGCGTACTGCTAACTCTGATTTCCTGACGAGTCCAGGAGCGTCGCGTCGAATCTCGTCTCGCCTTCGTGCACGGTGCGTGATTATCCGCGCGGCGACCGCGCGGAATAGTCGTCACTTTCCGTCGCGAAATGGATGCCCGGACAGGGGTGGTGAAGGCCGAGTTGCTTTCTCGCAATGTCACTGAGCACTAGTCTTCGGCTGAACGGCGAGTGGTGGCGTCACCTACCTGACGTGATTCTCACCCGGCCGGGCAAGAATCGGCGCGCTTTTCTTCTCTCACTGGGAGTCACTATTGACGGCAAAGACATCTGATCCTCTTCTGGTGATCACCGCGGGCGTCGTCGTTCTCGCCTACATCTTTTTCGCCGCGATCCTCACCCGGCTCATGCTCGCCGGAAAGGTCGCCCAGCCGGCGAAGGTCATCGGGTCGGTCGCGGCGCTCGTGGCCGGGCTCCCGGCTATCCTCTACGCGTTCGCGGAGGTGGTCGGCTGATGGGCGGGGACTTCCTGGCCGCGGTCACCGAACGGCAGCGCCAGCGGCTGCTCGACCTGGGCAAACACGTGGACCACGCGGCGGGCACGACGCTGCTCAACCAGGGCGACCCGTCGCCACCGGTGCTGATCCTGCGGTCCGGCTTCGTGAAGGCGCAGCGCGCGGCCCAGGGCGGCACACCGCCGACGATCGTGGACCTGTTCGGCGCCGGTGACCTCCTCGGCGTCGAAGACTGCCTGGCCAGACGGTCGAGTCACCTCTCGTACCTCGCCACGAAACCGGTTCGCGCGCTGGAGATCCCGCAGAACGCCTTCCGCGGTTTCCTCGACGACGACAAGCAGGCGATGGCCCTGATCGCCGTGGACCTGGCCATCCGGGTACGGCTGCGGAACGTCGCGCTGGGTTTCGCGACGGCCAAGGTCCGGAGCAGGCTGACCGCGTACCTGACCAGGTTGCAGGCGCTCTACGGGATTCCCGGGGACGGCGGCGTAGTCATCGACGTAGGGCTGAACCACACGGACATCGCCTCGGCGATCGGCGCCTCGGCCGCGTCGGTCAACGCGGAGATGGCGAAACTGAAGAACGAGGGCTATTTGACCACCGGCTACAAGACGATTCACGTGAAGAAGCGTTTGCGCGAGGATGGCCCTCCGCTTTCCCCGGCGCCGGCGGCCCGGCCGCGGCGGATTCCGCAGATGCGGATCGGACGGCGCATAGCGATGGGATGAACGGGACTTTCATCGCAAAATTTGCCATGAAAGTCCCGTTCATCTCATTCACTGCGTCGCGGGGTGCGCGAAACGGGGTCAGCCGCGCTTCAACTGAAGCGCGAGCCGTATGACGAACACGACGGCCAGCGCGGCGACCAGGACGATTTCCCAGGCCATGCTGTTCCTCCTCGTCCGGCATCGGGACGTTCCGATGCTCTGCTCCTAAGGCGCATCACCGGGGGAGGTCGTTCACCGACACGGCCCAACTCACACTTTCGGACTAACGCCACGCCCACTCCCCGTGCGATGAAAGGCCCGTTGCTTGCAAAATTTGCAAGCAACGGGCCTTTCATCGCACGCGTGGTGAGCTACAGAGCGCTGCCGACCGCCGCCCACACCCGATGCGGGTCGAGGTCCATCGGCCGCGAGTCCGGATCCGGCCGCAGCCGCCGCAGCAACACCTGCTGCACCAGCGTCGTCGGCCGATCCGCCGAGGCCACCCGCAGCCAGAACAGGTGATCCTCCAGGCCCTCGAACAGCACCTCGGAGTTCCACCCGCCGAACTCGTCGACCAGCGACCGCCGCACCAGATAGCCGCTGCCCAGGTACGGCAGCGTCCGCAGGCGCCGCTCCTCCGGCGGCAGCGCGCCGACCAGGCCGTCCACCGGATCCGCGACAGGGCAATGCACGACGTCGGCGCCTTCCGAAGCGGCCAGCAGGCGCTCCAGCAGGAACTCCGAAGCGCGCATCCCGCCGTCGAGCACCAGCAGCCAAGGCGCCGTCGAGCGCTCCAGCAGCGAGTTCCGGGTGAGCCCGCGGCCGAGCGGGGTGTCGTGCAGCAGGACGTCGTACGGCCGCGGACGCGGCCACGGGTGCACGCCGTCCTCGCCGACGAGCACCTTCCGCGGTGTCACACTGCCGGTGAGCAGGTCGTTCGCGAGATCGTCCGGGTCGACCTCGCCGGTCCGGCGCACGA
The DNA here is from genome assembly GCF_055584485.1 of Amycolatopsis sp. NPDC102522. Classification (NCBI taxonomy): domain Bacteria; kingdom Bacillati; phylum Actinomycetota; class Actinomycetes; order Pseudonocardiales; family Pseudonocardiaceae; genus Amycolatopsis; species Amycolatopsis sp. NPDC102522. Next base: position 1,024,215 of record NZ_JBVJLY010000001.1, read on the forward strand.
TCAGCACGTCGACGTCGGCAGAGCCCACCGGCGAAGCCGCCGCCGGCTCCCAGTGCCGCGTGGCGACCCGCCGCGCACCGGCCGCGCGTTGCGCGATCCGCGCCGACAACGCCGTCCCGCGTGCCGAAGCCGGGCCGCCCGCGGACCTGTCGCCCGCGAACCGCGCGTCGAACGACGGGGTGTCGACGGCCAGCGCGTTCTCGGGGTTGCGCAGGCTCGTCGCCAGCGCCCGCGCCGGGGCTATGTCCGCCGCCGGTGCCGAACCCAGCGAAGCCGCGAGGTCGATCAGCCGCCGCGCGGACGCCGTCATGTCCAGCGACTTCACGAAACCGTAGGCGGCCGAACGCAGGTGCCGTTCGCGTTCGGGCTCGTCGGCCAGCGCGGCGACGACCGAACCCAGCGCCTCCGGCCGCGCGAGGACCAGATGCTCGCCGGGGACCAGCGGTTCGACGTCGATGGACGTCTCGCTGACCACCACACAGCCGTTGGTCATCGCTTCGAGCGTGCGCACCCACTCCAGGGTCTGCTTCCGCTCGCGGTGCAGGTTCAGCAGGAACCGCGACCGCGCGAGGTGCTCGAACTTCGCCTTGCCCGGCAGGAAGTCGGCGCGGGCGGCGGTCATCGGCTCGTGCGGCGGGGTCAGCAGCCGCGTCCGCAGCCCGGCGAGGTCCCGCGCGTACGAACCGAGCAGCACCGAACGCCGCCGCTCGGCCGTGCCGAGATAGGTGACGTCGAGGTCGCGCGGACTGTCGAGGTCGCCGCCCCACAGGTCCCACAGCGGGCTGTAGCCGAGCTGGAACTGCTCGACGGCGATCCCGCGGCGCCGCAGTTCGGCGGTCGAATCGGCGTTGAGGTCGACGGCGCCGCCCAGGATGGAGAGCAGTTCGGCGTTGCGTTCGAAGGTCGCCGTCCCGGGATGCTCCACACAGAACCCGATGGTGCGGCGGCACTGTTCGGCGGTCGGGAAGTCACCGTCCGGGGCGGTCACGAAGTATTCGTGGGGGACGACGACGTACACCGTGTCGCGTCCGGCGTCCGGGTACTTGCCGATCGCGGTCCTCGCCTTGCCGCCCGCCGTGCGCACGGCGTCGGCGACCACCTCCAGGAGCTCCTCCATGAAGGCGGAACCGCCCTCGGCGGAGACGAAGCAGAGTTCGGTCACGGCCGGTCCATCTTCTTCCGCACGACCCGCAGCGGCGCGGTGACCCGCCAGCTGACGGTGCGGCGCGTGGCGTCGAGTTCCCTGGCCATCTCGGCGGCGAGACGTTCGGCGTTGAGCAGGCGCTGCCGGTCGGCCGACGGTTCGCCGCCGGGCAGGACGTCCGCGTCGACGACACCCGCCGACACCACGAGTTCGGCGTCGAGCAGCGCGAGCCGCAGCTTGTCCCGCTCCTCGCGGCAGGTCTTCAGCTCCGCGCGCAGCGAGTCACGCTGCTGGTGGGCGAGCAGGACCTCGGCCTCCAGCGCCTGCAGACGCGCCTTCGCGACATCGAGTTCTTCCTGCTGCGAAGCGAGCTTCTGGTTCACGGCGGCGGACTCGCCTTCGTTCGGCGCGGCCGCGGTGGCCTCGCGCAGTTCGTGCTCGGTGTCGGCCAGCTTGGCCTTCAGCCGGTCCTGTTCGGCGGTGAAAACCTGCTGCTCGGCCCGGAGCCGGGTCAGCTCGGCCTGGACACGGCCGGGAATGTCGGTGTCAGACATGAACGCCCCCACTCAGTTCGGTCAGGATTTCGGAGTACTCACGCGCGTAGCCCGCCGGGTCGAGCCACGGCAGCAGCTTCTCGTGCGCGGCCTTCGCCATCTCACGGCGGCGCGTGGCCGACGTGCCCAGCGCGCGCAGCAACGCCGCCGTCAGCGCGTCGACGTCGTTGGTCTCGAACAGCCAGCCCGTCTCGCCGTCGACGATCATCTCCCGCGCGCCGAACACGTCTGTCGCCGCGACGGGGACACCGCAGCAGACGGCTTCGAGGATCGACCGCGGCAGCGACTCGATGTCGGAGCTGTTCACGAAGATGTCCGCGGCCTGCAGCCAGCGCAGCGGATCCGGCTGGATCGGCACCAGGCTGACCGACTCCTCCAGCCCGGCGCGCTCGACGGACTCCTCCATCGCCAGCCCATACGGCGACGGGTGCAGGCCGACGACGGACAGTTTCGCCTCGGGGTGGATCTTGTGGATCCGCTCCATCGCCGAGATCAGCGGCGCCTGCCCCTTGCGGGCTTCCGCGATGCCGATGTTGACCAGCACGATGTCGTCCGGCGAGTAGCCGAGCATGTTCCGCGCCTGCCGCCGGGTCTCCGACCGCGTCCGGCCGCCGAACTTGTGCATCGGCGTGCCGTAGCGGACCGTCCGGCAGCGCTCCGGCTTGCTGTACGGGAGGAACATCTCGCGCGTCGCGTCCGCGACGAACAGCAGCCTGTCGACCTCGCCGAGCGTGCTCTCCCAGCGCTTCCACACCGCGGCGGGCGGTTTCACCGGGCCCCAGTTCTGATAGGCGAACGCGGGCAGCGAGAAGCTCTCGTGGATGACCCACGCCGTCGGCATCCCGGCCCGCTTCGCCGCGTCTGCGCCGACGAAGCCGCCGAGAGTGTTGACGAGCGCGACGCCCGCTCCGGAGCACTTCGCGAAGCGCGCCAGCTCGGCGACGTGTCCCTCATAAGCGGGCACCGTCTGGTTCCGGTAGTGCGTCGTGACGTGCACGGGGATGCCGAGTTCGTGGCAGTCCGCGCGCAGCGGGCCGTCGGTTTCGCTGACCAGGCTGACCTGCCAGCCGTGGTCGGTCACCATCCGGCTCAGCAGTTCCTGCAGCCACAGCTGCCCGCCGCCGACACCGAGGCTGTGCGTGAACACCAGCACGTGCTTCGGATCGGTCGGGATGTCGACGCGTGCCATCGCGCGGGCGGTGTCACCGGCCAGCTCGTCGGCGAGTTCGGCGTCGTCCAGGTCCGCGACAGGGTTGCGAAGCGTGAAGGTGCGCTTCGCCGACACGACCTCGCCGACGCCTTCGGTGCGGTACCGGACGCGAAGCGACAGCGTCCGCTCTTCGCCGTACGGGAGGTCGACAGGCACCCAGGCCTCGAAGCCGCTCACCGCGGCGTCGTCGAATCCGGGGAACTCCTTGGGCACGTCCTTACGAGGCAGGCGGGTGCGTGCGCTGACCGTGCCGCCGCCCTCGACCATGACCTCGATCAGGCTCGGCGCGCGGCCCTGAAGCATCGCCCAACCCGTCACATAGACGACGTGCCCTTCGGAGACCTTGCCCTGCTTCGGCGCTTCGAGTTCGCCCAGCCACAGCGGTTCTTCACCCGGAAGTGTTCCGACGTGGACGGTCGCCTGGTTCAGCACGCGCTCGTCCGGGCCCGTGACGACGATGTCCTGAATGCCCGCGGGAACCCAGGTGGCCGGGACCGCACGCCAGCCGAAGGTGCCTTCGGGAGCGCCCGGGCACGGCTCGGGGAACAGGTTCGCCTCGACGTCCGCGACGGTCACGGACATCTCGCCGATCCGGCTGATCCCGGTCGTCCAGCCCCGGAGCTCGAACAGGTGCCCGACCGGCCGGTCCGGGGTCAGGATGCCGGCGGTATGCAGGCTCGTCATCGCTTCGCTACCTCGTCTTCGTTCGCCGCCACACCGGCGCCGGCCTTCGTTGAACGGTACTCGTGGACGGTTCTCGCCAGGCGTTTTCGCCAGATTTCGGCGATCGACCCGTGTACCTCGTCCGTGCCGTGCTCGGTGCCGCACGAACCGATCGTCGAGAAGGCGACTTCACGCTCCAGCGCACTGTCCACAAAGGAGGGATGGAGGCCGATCAGCACGCCGAGCCAGCCCGCCAGGTCGCGCATCGAGCCGCCGTCCGCCGCCGCGGGCCAGCCCGCGTCGGCGAGTTTGTCGGCCAGTACGAGCACCCCGCGCTCGACCACTTCGGACACTCCGGCGCCCGCGTTCCGCCACTCCAGGTCGATCGGGCGCAGCGTCGCGCCGTCGACGAGGACGTTGTGCGGCACCAGATCCCACAGCGCCTCGACCCCGCGCGCGGCCTCCTCGTGGACGAGATCCCGCCATCCGGTGAGCAGTTCCGCGACCCGCTCCGGCTCGTCGAGCAGCACTTCGACCATCGTCGGGGCGTCGTACACCTTGTCCGCGCACGGTCCGACCGAGATCCCGGCGACCGGCGGCGACGGGACCAGCGGCACGCGGCGGACCTCGGCGCCCTCCCCAGTGCGGACGACGTCGGCGCGCGTACAGGCGAAAGCGGCGCGCTCGGCGGTGTTGAAGTAGGTCGCGAGCCGGTACGGGGGCCAGAGCGCGGCGGCGCCGGGACCGCAGAGCAGGGCGAGGCCGTTCGCGGGGCCGCCGGCGATCGCGGCGGACAGCCGGGGCAGTTCCGTGTCGATCTGCGCGCCGCGCACCGCGCGGGCGACCTCGTGACCGGGGGAACAGAGCAGCTCACGCTGGACTTCCAGACCCGCCGCCTCGAGCGTCCCGGCGACACCGCGCGAAGCCGTCAGCACCACGACGGCACCCGTCGGCGACAGCCGCTCGCGAACCCAGTCCAGCAGGTTCCGCGTCGCGTACGGCTGCTGGACGACGACGAGGTCGTAGGTCTCGACGACCAGCTTGTCGTGCACCGTCACGGTGCCGAGGTCGCGGGTGCGGAACCGCACCGCGGCGGCGCGGACCGGATCGGCCTCGACGGCGTGCACCGTCGCCGCGACCTCGCCCAGGTACCGCGTCAGCCCGCCGAAACCGGCACCGACCTCCAGGACCCGAGGCTCCTTCGGCAGCACAAGCGCCCGGAGGACGTTCGCGGCGCCGTGGTCGAGCGGATCACGCTCGGTGGCGTCCCGGCCGGCGAAGTGCAGTTCGTCGGACAACGAACCGGTGTCCTCGGCCAGGGAGAGCAGGGTCGTGAGCAGCCGGGCGTTCGCGGCGGTCATCGATCAGCTGGTGACGGCGTAGTTTTCCAGCGTCTTCTTCACCGCACGCTGGTACGTGCCGCTCAACGCCTTCTCGCCGTCTTCCCCGCCGAGCGGGTTCTGCAGGATGTCGACCCGGACGATGTTGTTGCCGTTGATCCAGGTGCCGCGGTAGCTGCCCTTGTCGCCGTCGATCTTCTTCTGGAAGTTCAGCTTCGGCGGCATACCCGGCAGCGGCTCGGTGATCTGCACGAAGCCGTTGCTCGTCTGGTACTGGCGCAGCTGCTTGATCAGGTCACCGGCGGCGCCGGGGCTGGTCAGCGGGATGACCGTGACCGAGATCTTCGCCGGCTGCGGCCCGGTCTCGTCCGGCTGCTTCTGCGAGCCCCGGTACGCGACCTGCTTGACACCGGCGGCGATGACCAGGTCCGCCTCGGCCTTCTCCATGCCGGTGATCGCGGCGAGCTGGGCCGCGGGGATCGCGCCGCTCTTCGAGTCCTCGTCGCCGGACTGCTCCGGGATCTTCTCGAACAGCAGTTCTTCGGGCGTCTTCGGCTTGGCTGACGACGTCGGGGGAGCCTGCGACTGGGTCGGCTGCGGCGAGGCCGTCGGGTCCGGCGGGGTGTCACCGCCACCGGAGAAGGCGAAGTAACCGCCGACGCCGAGACCGGCGAGGACCAGGACGGCCACGATCGCGATGACGGCGATCTTGCCGCCCTTGCCCTTGGGCTTGTCTTCGAACAGCTCAGGGCCCTGCTTGACCCACTCCGTGCTGCCGACCGGCGAGATCGGCGGGAACTCCGAACCACCCCACGGCGGGCTGGCGTCGGTGTCGGTCCAGCCCTGCTGCTGCGGCTGTTGCTGCTGGTAACCCTGCTGCTGTTGCTGCTGCGGGAAGCCGCCCGCGGGCGAGGCATGGCCCTGCTGGGGGAAACCACCGGCCGGGGACGCCTGGCCCTGCTGCGGGAAACCGCCCGGCGGCGACGCCACCGGCGGCACGACCTGGGTCCGGTTCGGATCGGCCTGCTGTTGCTGCCAGTTCGGGACGACCTGGGTGCGCTCACCCTCACCGTTCTGCGGCGGCTGGTTCACCGGCGCGATGATCTGGGTCGAGTCGGCGCTGCCGGACTGGCCGGGCTGCTGCGGCGCCTGCTGTTGCGGCGCCTGCGGCGGCGGAGGGGGCTGCTGCTGGAAGGGCTGCTGCGGCTGCTGGCCGGGCTGCTGGAACTGCTGCTGGGCCGGGTCCCCGTAGGCGACCGCCGATGACAACACCTGGTCACGGCGGAGCCGGTAATCGTCCGCGGAGAGCCGCCCAGATGCGAGCTCTTCGTCCAGATTGCGCAGCTCTTCCTGCCAGGACACCACCGGCCCCCTTATCCGATTTCCGGCGGGAGAACGCTCCCGGCCGTCGCGATACCACCACTGCGGTGACCTCGCACATTCTGCACTGCCCGGACTCGAAGCGCCCTCGCGGGTCGAATCGTGATCTCCCCGCGACCTGGGTCTCTCAGCTCGCCGGGAGAACAGTGTCCAAGGAGGTCAGCGTCTGCCCCAGCCGGGTGTCGAGCGCCTGCGCGTCGCCGCCGAGCGGCTGCGAGACCCAGGTCGTCACCGCCATCGTCCCGGAGACGTAACCGAAGCCACTGAGCTGGCCGTTCTGGTTCGCGCCGACGAGGGCGAGCCGGTCGCCGACGCGCTGCTCGCGCAGTCCGGCGTTGATCGAGTTCTCCCGGAAGTACTTGACGATCGCTGTCGCGTCCTTCGCGTCGTTCGCCGGGATCACCAGGACGAGGTACCCGTTCGTGCCCTCGTTCGAACCCTTGTAGGTGATCGACGCGACGTTCTTCGACGCGAGGTAGTCGGCCGCGGCCTTCGAGTAGAAGTTGAGCTCGACACCCTTCGTGACCGACATCGTCGAATTGTCCTTCGACGGTGTCCCGGGCAGCGCGGGCAGCCGGTCTTCCAACGGCGTCTGGCCACTGTTGGGCTGGCCGGATGGCGCGAGACCGTCCGGCGGCAGGGCCACACTCGCCGAGGGCGGCCGGTCCGCGACGTTCGAGGACGGCGACGAGCCCAGCCAGAGCGTCCCGCCGATGATCAGCGCCAGCACGACCAGCACACCGGCGGCGATGAACAGCCAGGTCGGCTTGCGTTTGCCGACGACCGCGTAGTCCTCGGCGGGAGCCTGGTGGCGCGGGCCGGGTTCGGGGGTCAGTGGCGGAAGCGGCCGGTTCAGCTCGCGGGTCGACGGCCTGTCCCGGACCGGCGGCGGCTCGGCACGCAGGTAGACCGTCGGATTGATGTCGGCGGGCGAAGGCGCGGTGGTCTTGTGGTCCGCGATGTGGGGGATGGCGCTTTTCTTCGCTTCGCGCGGCTTGGGCTGCTCGACGGTCGCCGGCGGGGGCGGGTAGACCGGCTGAGTTTGTCGGTACGACTGGGTTTGCCGGTACGGCTGGGTCGGCTGTTGGTAGGGCTGGGGCTGCTGGACCGTGACTGTCGGCTGCTCGACCGGCCGCGCGGCGGGATTGGCGCTGTGCCACTCCCCGCCCGGGCGCCGCAGCGGTGAGGGGACCGGCGACGGCATCGTCCCGCCGGAGGCCTCCGCCAGGAGCTCGTCGCGCTTCCGGCGGTGTTCGGCGTGCCCGATGCGACCCGCGGCCAGCTCGACGTCCAGCTGTCGAAGCTCGTCCTGCCAGCTCATTTAGCCCCCTGCCGCCGGGTGTGGGCAGCCAGTGTTGCATGCACCCTTATGGGTGGTTGATGTGGTCTTTCCACATTCTTGCGTCCACTCACGGCCTGGTCCAGCACTGATCTCGCCGCTTTTCGGCAACGGCGATGACGTCGAACTCGACCAGCTGTCCCCGGCGCCGGGATTGTCGTAGGTTCGCGACTGGCTGGAGGATTCGTCCACGGCGCACTTCGCGACAGTGGCCTTCTACGTGGATCTGCTCGCTGAGCAGGGGCCGTTGTCGGGTGAGCCGTACACGCGACAACTCGAGGGCGAGTTGCGGGAATTGCGGTTCCATCTGGACGGTGAAGCCGTGCGGATCACCCATTGGATCGCGTCCGACGGGCGCGGAAGGCGATGTGGCGATGTGTCGCTCGAAGACATACGACAGATGAGCACGGCGGGGAGTGAGAACGATGGCCGAGCCCGGCGCCTCTGACGCCTATGAGGCGGCAAAGCTGGCCTACGACCTGGGCAAGACGGTGCGGGAAATGCGAGAGGCGCGCGGCTGGTCCCAGACGAAGCTCGCCACCGAGGCGGGGATGACGCAGTCCGCCGTCGCGCGGTTCGAGGCGGGAGGGACAGTCCCGACCATTCCGGTGCTGGAGCGGCTGGCTCACGCCCTCGAAGCCGTCCTCGACGTTCGCATCACCCCGCGCCTGTCCACGGTGTGATGCTCTTTCGGCTGGTCAGGCGTGGCGGGCCGGTTCCGCCGGTACGGTGACGGACGTGGGAATCACCGGGTGACGGAAATCGACTCGTGTCGCGGCGCGCTGCGCGAGCTGGCCATCGGCAGGCTCGCCGGACGTGACGTCCGCACGTCCCACCTGGTCGAAGCCGCTCTGGACGCGATCGTCGCCGGACTCGACACCCCTTCCCTCGCCCTGCTCGCCGGGCTCGAGTCCGCCGCCGAAGACGCCGTCGACAAGGCGTTCGGCCAGGTCGTCGACGAGCTCGGGCTCGAATTGCCCGCCGATCCGACGGCCGCCCGCTGGCTGCTGATCCACGGCTGGCTCACCGCGATGGTCGAAGGCCGCCTCTCGCCCGCGGCCGGCGGCGCGCTGGTCAGCGAGGTCGGCGAGCTGCTCGGGTCGCCCCAGGCGTTGCGGGGGATCACGCGCTGGTCGGCGATGCTCGACAGCTGGATCCCGACCGACCTCACCCCGAGGGACGTCTGCGAAGTACCGATCCTCGAGGAATCGGCCGAGCTGCTCGAAAGACCTTGGCCTCCTCGTCCGCGTCACCCGTAAGGCGCCGGTTTCTGTCGTACATGTGTTCTAAAATGGACGTTGTCCAGCAGGAACAGCGGCGAAAGGCAGACACGGATGGCCTACATCACCCTGCCCACGTTCGTGGGGTACAGCACGAGCTCGGGTCCCTCGCGTTCCTCGTTCGTCCGGCGTTGGCGGCGCCAGTACGAGGATCCGGCCAGGGGCGGGTTCAACTTCTACCTCCGCGCCGCGAACGCGATCCGGGCAGGCCGGATCTCCGGGCAGGATCGCGAGGTACTGCGGGCGCTGGTCGAGAACGCGGACGAGCGCACGCGGCCGCACTACACCGAGATCGCCAACGGCTGGCTGCGCTACGTGGGGCGGCGTGACCTGCGGCTGGCCGAGGTCGGCCGGTCGCGATGGCGGCTCGGCTCGCTCGAAGTGGGGATCAGCCCGCACCTCGGCCTGCGCAAGGGCGACGGCCCCGTCCACGCGACCTGGCTCTATTTCAAGGAGGAACCGCTGAGCCGGGACGCGGCGCAGATGGTGCTGTGGCTGCTCGAACAGACCATGGACGACCTGCGGCCGGGTGGGCGCCCGCTGGTGATCGACGTCCGGCGGTCGAAGGAGTTCGCACTGTCACCGCGCGACCGCGACAAGGTGAAGCCGTGGGTCCGGAGTGAGGCGTCGGCCTTCATGAGCCTTTGGGAGGCTGCCGCATGATCGAACGACGGCGAGCCCGCGTTCCGCGGGCTCGCCGTTCACGCACCGTCATTCTCACGGTTCCGGCGGCGGCGCAAGACACCTGATCAGGTGACAGTTTCACGGAGTATGCCCACGAGCTGGACAAAGTCAGGCCCTGAACACGAAGCTTTCCCAGTCTTAATCGGCCGAACCACCGAGGGTCGCTCGTGAACAACGCTTGGGAAGCCATCTCCAGGGTCGCAGATGAGCCCGCTTGGTACTGGGTCTACGACAAGCTCGCGTTCTGGCCGAGCACGTATGCGCACGCCTGGCCCGGTTTTCGTGAACCCGCGCCGTCCATCGCGTGGGATCTCGCGCCCGGAGGACTCGACCGCGCGTCGGCCGAATTCCGGCTCGGCCCGTACGCCGTCGAGCAGAACGACGTCGCCCGTGTCGCGCTCTCGGCGCTGAAGGAGTGCGTCGCCGAGGACGAGTGGGTCTGGGTGCTGCACTGGCAGCATCAGTCGTATCGCTTCTACCCGCATCGGCACGCCGCGCTCGACCCGTGGCCGGTCCCGGTGTTCCCGCGCACGGACTACCACATGTTCCTGGCCAACGACTTCCGCTTCGGCACGCTCGGCCACCCCTGGGAGCGGACGCTGTGCGTCTACGGCGAGAAGCTGGCGCCGGCCTTCGAGAAGCACGGCGAACGGGTTTTCAAGAACGCGCTGCGCCGCGACGGGGCACCGGCCGCGATGGCGGGCTGACCGCCGTCCGGCGGGCCCACCTGGATCACGAAGCCCATCGAACAGACTTCCAGGACACGACCTAAACTGAGGCGGGTGTTCGAATACCACGGGTGGGTGACCATCCAAGCGAGCCCTTCCGGCGACGATGACGCGGCGCTGCTCGAGCGCATCGTCGAGCGGGTGCACCGCGCCGTCCGCGACTTCGACGACGGCGATCTGGTGGACCTGCGCTGGGCCGCCGGGGTGCCGGTGCTGCACCTGGGCGGCATGGACAAACACGGCACGGCGATCGCGACCGAGCTGGTGGACCTGTTCACCCGCGTCGGCGACCTCGCGCCCGGCTCCTACGGTCTCCTGCACGTCTGGGACGACCAGGACCCCGAGCACGACAACGAGTTCAAGGTGTACCGGATGGCCCGCGGCCTCGTCACCGAACGTGCTGACGAGCACCTGTCCCCGGTCGCGCCGACCGTGCTGGACGGCTACGAGATCTAGGCCGTTTGCCTGCTGTTTCGTGATGATCGAATTACGCTGTTCGGCTGCTTTCCCCGCCCGTCCGAATAGGACAGAGTTCAACTGGCCGCGGGTGGCACATCCCCGCGGAACGAGGGGGAATCGCCGTGAGATCGTCGCGTCTGAGATCGCGTCTCGGTGTCGTCAGCGTCGTGTTGGCCGTGGCTTTCGGGGTACTCCCGGCCACGGCTTTTGCGTCACCAAGGGAAAGCGCTTCCCCACCGCCGTCGGCGGTGCCGAATTCCGCGTCCGACACCGCGGCCGCGACGAAATTCGCCAAACAGGGCCAGAAGAAGGTTCGGGTCGACGACCTGACCTCCGAGCGTTCGGAAACCTTCGCGAACCCGGACGGCTCCCTGACGCTGACGCAGAACACCCGCCCGGTCCGGGTTCCCCGTGACGGTGGCTGGGTTCCGGCGGACTCGACCCTGAGCTCTGGGCCGGACGGCGGACTGTCGCCGAAGGCCGCGATGGCCGATATCTCGCTTTCCGCAGGTCGCCGCGGGGATGTCCAGACCGCGGGCGCCGCACCTCTGCTGCAGTTGAGCGCCAAGGGCACCTCGGTGGGGCTCGACTGGCCTGGGGTGCTTCCCCAGCCGATCGTGTCGGGTGCCACCGCCACTTATCCCGACGTGCTTCCCGGTGTCGACCTCAAGGTCGAGGTGGACGTGGACAAGGTTCACGAGGTCGTCGTGATCAAGACGCCGGAGGCGGCGAAGAACCCGGCCATCGCGAAGATCAAGCTGGGCCTGCCGGTGAAGAACGGCAAGCTCAGCAAGGACGAAGACGGCGCTCTCCGGGTCAAGGACGCCAAGGGAGCCGACGTCTTCCTGGCCAAGGCGCCCTTGATGTGGGACTCGTCGGGGGTCGAACCCGGCGCGACGGATTTCGTCCGCGGTCCGGCGGCAGGCGGTCGCCAGGCCAAGGTGTCGACCGAGATCGCGGGCAAGTCGCTGCTCCTCACGCCCGACCCGGACCTGATGGCGAACGCCGCTTACCCGGTCTACGTCGATCCCACCTGGCAGACGAACTACTGCTCCAACTGCGGCCGCAACCACTATCTGGTCCAGCACGCCTGTGGCGCTTCGAAGGCGCCAGGCGACGCGGCGTGGGACTCGGGTGACCAGCTCAAGGCCGGATACATCTATGACACTGCCTCGAGTTGCGCCGGAAAGCTGGTCACCGCGAGGTCCTTCGTGGAGATGAACCTCGGGGGCCTGGCTGGGAAAGAGATCTACACCGCGCAGCTGAACCTGGCGGTGACCAATTCGAAGGACTGCGGTGGCTCGAACACCGTGGTGCTGACCAATCCGATCGTCCCGGGACTGAAGTTCGGGAGCGGTCCGGTACTGGGCAACTGGCTCGGAAGTGTGGACGGTTGCCCGACCAACGTCGGCTTCGACGTCACCTGGGTCATCGATAGCCTGGCGAAAGCCAACGCGCCGAACTTCACCTTCGGCATAGTCTCGCCCGACGAGAACGACCAGAAAACCTGGAAGCGCTACTCCCCCCAGGTCGGGTTCTCGGTCACCTACAACTCGCGTCCGAACTCGCCGGCCAATCTCGCCATCGTCAACGGGACTTCGACGTATCCCTGTGGCCCTCCCGCCCCTGGCCAGCCGTGGGTCCGTCCGGTGCTCGGTCGCACCAGCACCGGTTACGTGGTCAAGGCGAACGTCCAGGACCCGGACGGCGGCATGCTCTACACCGGTTTCCGCGTCTACAAGGGCTGGGTCAGCTCCGGAAACTACGTCTGGGACCAGCGTGAAGCAGGTGTCGACAACGTCTTGAGCGACTCGAACGTCGCCAATCGCAATGCTCAGGCGACTCTGTTCAAGGACTCGATGCCCGCGGACGGGATCTACTCCTTCGACGCACACGTCACCGACGGCCGGGAAACCAGTTGGGTCGGCGCTTGCGAAGTCGAAGTCCAGCTCTCCGAGCCGTCCGCTCCGTCCGTGTCGTCCCAGACGTATCCCAGCGGCACCTTCGGCGGTGGTCCCGGACGGGCGGGTGACTTCACCTTCACGGTGGCCAACACTCCGACCTCGGTCGGAAGCTACGTGTGGAAGCTCGACAACACCGCGCCGCCCACCTGCAACGGGACCGAGCCGGGAACCGTGAAACCCGCCGCGTACAGCGGGCCCGCGACTGTAGCCATCGCGCCTCAGACGAAGGGCACGCACGTCCTGAGTGCCTGGTCGTGCAACCGGGCGAAGACCCCGTCGACGAGGGTCGACTACAACTTCAGCGTCCGCGACGTCACGGCTCCTCTCGCGTCTTGGCAGTTCGAAGGTGACGGCAAGTCGCAGGCGACGGGCCTGCGTTACGTCGGTGAAGGCCGGGGAGCGTTCACCGACGGCAAGATCGGTGAAGGCGTGTCCCTGTCAGGCCAGGCAGGCGACTACTTCGCGACCGGTGCGCGGGTGGTGGACACGACGAAGTCCTTCTCGGCTTCCGCTTGGGTGAACCCCACCGGATTGAACAGCAGGCGGGTCGTGCTGTCGCAGGACGGCAGCCAGAGCAGCGGTTTCGCCTTGCAGTATCACGAATCCGGGAAGTGGGCCTTCAGCATCGCCGACTCGGCCCAGGCCAACCCGGCGCAGAGTTCCGCCTTCTCCACTGCCGCTCCGACCGAGGGAGCGTGGACACATCTCACGGGCGTTTACGACGCCACCGCGAAAACGGCGACGCTCTACGTCAACGGGCAAGCGCAGGCCACGGTCAGCGCCACCGGCTCCGGTGGCGCGGGACCGTTGGTCGTCGGCGGTGGGAAGTCCGGCGGTGTCCGGACCAACCTGTACTCCGGCAAACTCGACGAGGCCGTGCTCTTCGACCGCGCGCTGACCGCGGCGGAAGTCGTTTCACTGCACGGGAACAACGGTGTGCCGACCGGTCTGTCGGCCATCCGCGAATACGCGTTCGAGAGCAGCACGGTGGACGCGACCGGAAACGACGGCGCGCTCACTTTCGCTCCCGGTTCGGGGTTCGCGACCGGGTACAGCGACTCCGCCGGACAATCCGCCACGGAGAGCAAAGTCGGGCAGTCGTCCGGCCAGGGTTTCGTCAGCGACGGACCCGGATACGGGCAGACGAAGACACCGGTGATCGACACCGCACAGAGCTTCACCGTTTCGGCGTGGGTGAAGCTGGCCGACGCCAACGGCTACTACGTCGTGGTCGGACAAGACGGCATCCGCTCAAGTGCCTTCCAGTTGCGCTACTCCCCGGATGTGAACCGGTGGATCATGGGGCTTTCGGCCGCCGACGACGATGAGGACAAGTACCGGTGGGCGTCGTCCACCAGCGTCCCGCAGGTGGGTGTCTGGACACACTTGACCGGTGTTTACGACTCTTCCACGACCAAAGTGCTGATTTACGTGAACGGTGTTCTTGAAGGGCAGACAGCCATTCCCGCAGGGACCACCTGGACCGCGACCGGCGGCTTCGCTGTCGGGCAAGTGCGGTGGCAGGGTCATCCGTCACCGTACTTCAAGGGCAGCATCGACCAGGTTCAGGTCTGGGACCGTGCTCTCCCTGCTGCTGAGACCGCAGGTCTCGCCAACACCGCTGTGCTCCGAGCGAACTACCAGCTCGATGGCAGCACCGCCGACGGGGTCACCGGCGCCACCGGTGTCGTCTCGGGCGGCGCGGCGATGGTCAGCGACAACGGCGTCAACGTCGCGAAGTTCGACAAGTCCTGGAGCGGGGAGATCGAGGGGCCTCGCCCGCCCGCGCTTCGGGCCGACCGGAGCTTCACTGTGGAAGCCTGGGTGAAGCACAGGTGGACTCCTGCGGACGTCCAGGACGCCAAGCTTCGCAGTCCTGCGAACAGCGTGGGTGGAGACGATGCCACCCGAGCCGCTGTCGCGCTGAACGATCCGAAGTTCTCGCCTTTCCTTCTGGGGTACCGGCCGTCCAAGGACGCGGCCGGCAACTGGTACGGCAAGTGGAGCTGGCTGGCCAGCTCACCGTCCGCCACTGCAGGGCAGCCGACTCCAGCGATCGGGGTCACGTCGGAAAGCGTCGACGAGAACACGTGGACGCATTTGACCGGAACCTACGACGCGGTCACCGATACGGCCTGCCTCTACGCGGAAACCGACGAGCGGCAGTTCCAACCCGTGTGCCAGAACGGCGTCGTGGGCTGGGCCGGCAACAGTGATATCGCGAGTTTCTTGATCGGACGGGGTATCTGGGATGGATACAAATCCGATTTCTGGTACGGCGATATCCGTGGAGTTCGCGTCTACACCGGTGTGCTGGACGCGCAACGCATCGCCGCGGACATGATCCTCGACCATCCCTGATCCTTCTTCTCCGGCTCGGCAGACGCTCCATCTGAACCTTGGGCAGGCTTCGTCATGCGTAAAGACACTCGCTGGACCCGCATCGGCCGGTTTTCCCGCGTCACCGCGGTGGCTGTGACCGCGATCATGCTCGCGTCCGGTGGCGCGGCGATCGCGCTCGAAAGCAGGGGGAGTGCGCCGGGCTGGTCGCTCGGGCCGGGCCAGAAGGACCAGAGCGTGCCGGTCACGCCGCTCGTCGCCCCGGCGTCGCCACCGCCGGTTTTGCCGGACGCGAAGGTGACTTCGCCGGTTTGGCCGGGAGCGGCGGAAACCGAGGTCGAAGTGCTCGCCGGAGCGCGCGACGGTCGTCAGCCGCAAGGGCTCGGCGTCCAGAACGCCGCGAACGGCACCCCGGTGAAGGTCGGCTGGGCACGGGCGAAGGACGTCGCCGCCAAAAAGGCGGGGCCCGCGCCGAAGGTTCGCGTCCGTGTCGCCGACCAGAAGGCCAGCGACGCGCTCGGACTCCGCGGTGTCGTGCTCTCCGTGACCGATACGGGTGCGGGTGCGGAACCGGTCAACGTCGCGGTCGACTACCGGGCCTTCGGGAGCGCCTACGGCGGCGGCTGGGCCGATCGGCTGCAGCTGGTGGAACTGCCGGGCTGCGCGCTGCTGACACCGGCGAAGGCCGAGTGCCGGACGAAAACCCCGGTTCCCGGGACGGTGAACGACGGCAAGACACGGCAAGTCTCAGCGGACGTAGTGCTCGGGAGCGCCGCGCCCCGGGTCTTCGCGGTGACAGCCGCGTCGAGCGGTTCCGCTGGAAATGTGTCCGCCCAGCCGTTGTCCGCGGCCGGATCGTGGTCCAGCGGTGGTTCTTCCGGAAGCTTCTCCTACAACTACCCGTTCGCGGTCCCGTCCGCGCCGAGCGGGGCGGCGCCGAGCCTCGCGCTTTCGTACTCGTCCAGTGGCGTCGACGGGCTGACCTCCGCGACCAACAACCAGGCGTCCTGGGTCGGCGACGGATGGGACTTCACGCCGGGCGGTTACGTGGTCCGTAACTACCTGCCGTGCAGCGAAGACCTCGGTGGCAACAACGGGCAGACCAAGACCGGCGATCAGTGCTGGGGGATCGACAACGCGACCCTCGTCCTCGGCGGCAAGTCGACAGAGCTGATCAAACTCGCCGGGACGAATCAGTGGCGGCCGAAGAACGACGACGGCTCCAAGATCGAACTGCTCACCGGAGCCGCCAACAACGCCCAGGACGGGCAGCACTGGAAGGTCACCACCGGCGACGGGACCCAGTACTTCCTGGGACTCAACCGCCCGCCCGGATGGTCGTCCGGCAAGGCCGAGACCCAGTCCGCCTGGACGGTCCCGGTGTTCGGCAACAACGACGGCGAAGCCTGCTACAAGCCGAACAACTTCGCCGGTTCGTCGTGCCGTCAACCGTGGCGCTGGAACCTGGATTACGTGGTGGACCCGCACGGGAACGCCAGCACGTACTACTACCAGCCGGAGATCAACTACTACGGGCTCAACCAGAACGTCACGACCGCCGGAACCGAGTACACCGCCGGCGGGTATCCCCTGCGGGTCGAGTACGGCCTGCGGCTGAAGGACGGCAGTGTCTACGGTTCCGCTCCCACGAACCAGGTCGTCTTCGAAACTGCGGAGCGCTGCCTCCCGTCCGGGGCGATCACCTGCGACCCCTCGCAACTGAACTCCACGACCGCCTCGTCCTGGCCGGACGTCCCGTCCGAACAGATCTGCGCGAAGGACAAACCCTGCGACTACGGTTCGCCGGCGTTCTTCACCCGCAAACGGCTCACCACGGTCCGGACGCAGTACAACAACGCGGGCACGCAGACCGACGTCGACGCCTGGAACCTGGCCCACACCTTCCCCGGTACCGGTGACGCCTCCCCGTCCGCGCTGTGGCTCTCCTCGGTGACCCACACCGGGAAGGGCGGTGGCGGGAGCATTACCCTCCCCGCCACGACGTTCGGTGGATTCATGTTCGCGAACCGGGTCGACACGGTCGGCGACAAGTACAACCCGATCACCCGCTACCGGGTCAACGAGATCAGGACCGAGACCGGCGGACGGATCGGCGTCGCCTACTCCGGCCCTGATTGCGTGGCGGGGTCACGCATGCCCGCGTCACCCGAGACCGACACGATGCGCTGCTACGCGTCGTTCTGGAGCCCGCCGGCGGCGAAGGACCCGGTCCTCGACTGGTTCCACAAGTACGTCGTCACGGACATTTCCGAAGAAGACCTGACCGCGGGCGGGGTCGCGGTCAAGACGCACTACGACTACCTCGGCGATGCCGCGTGGCATTACGACGAGGGCCAGTTCACGCCGAAGGAGCGGAAGACCTGGAGTCAGTGGCGTGGCTACGGTGTCGTCCGGACGTCCATCGGTCATCCGTCCGCCACCCAGACGGTGACGGAATCCGTGTACCTGCGCGGGATGGACGGCGACCACTTGCCGAACGGCGGCAAACGCCCGGCCTCCGTCGAGGACTCCGAAAAGGGAACGATCGTCGACCAGGATCCCTTGCAGGGCTTCCTCCGAGAGTCCAGGACGTACCTCCCCGGAACAACGACGGTCGACAACGCGACCATCAACGACCCCTGGCTCCGTGGTCCGACGGCGACGAGCGCGGACGGCCTGCTCAAGGCGCATTCGGTGGACATCGCCACCGTGCGGGGCCGCACCCTGCTGTCCGACGGCAAGACCTATCGCCGCAACCAGGTGAACAAGAAGTTCAATGACAACGGGCTCGTCATCGAGCAGGAAGACCTCGGCGACACCGGTGTCGCCACGGATGACACCTGTACCAAGACGACCTACGTCCCGAACACCACGGGAATGTTCGACAAGTCGAGCGAAGTCGTGATGTTCGCCGGGACTTGTGCGGGTACGGCGACGGCGTCCACGGTCATCACCAACGCTCAGGTCTCCTATGACAAGCAGGCTTTCGGTGTTCCGCCGACGGCGGGCAACATCACGCGTACCGACACGCTCAGCGGTTGGGATGCCACAGGCAAGAAGTTCCTGACGACCGCGACGAACGAGTACGACGCCTACGGCCGTGAAGTGTTGTCGACCGACGTGGCCGGAGCGGTGACGAAGACCGGGTATGTGCACAGTGCCGGCGGACAGGTCACCGAAGTCACCGTGACGAACCCGCTGGGCTGGGTCTCGACGACCACCAAGGAACCCGCTCGGGGAAACCCGGTGTTCTCGGTCGACGTGAACAAGGTCCGTACGGACATCACCTACGACGCGCTGGGACGCAAGACCGCGGTCTGGAATCCGGGCCGCAGCAAGCTCGACGGTGACAAGGCGACAGCGACCTTCGCCTACACCGACGCGGCGACTTCACCGACCGCCGTCCCCACGACGGTGGCGACGAAAGCCTTGCAGGACAACGGTGAGTACACGACGTCGTACGCGATCTACGACGGCCTCGGACGGACGAGGCAAGCACAGTCCGTCGCGTCAGGTGGCGGACGGATCATCAGCGACACCGTCTACGACTCACGTGGGCTTCCGTTCAAGAGCAACAACGGCTACTTCAACGACGCTTCCGGGCCCGTCGCGAAGCTGGTGACCGTCGCGGACAACACGGTGTTCAACCAGACCGTGACGGAGTACGACAGCCGCGCCCGCGCGACGGCGTCGATCCTGATGTCCAAGGGCGTCAAGCAGTGGCAGACGTCGACCATCTACGGCGGCGACCGGGTCACGACCATTCCGCCGAGGGGCGCGTCACCGCAGACCGTGGTGACCGACGTGCACGGGCAGACCGTCCAGCGGCTGCTTTACACGGACGGGTACACGCCGGGAGCGGCCAATCCGGCCGACGTCACGAACTACACGTACAACGCGGCGGGCGCCATGACGTCGATGTCCGACGCGGCCGGAAACGTCTGGTCGACCGGCTACGACCTGCGCGGCCGCAAGATCCGGCAGACCGACCCGGACGCGGGAGAGTCGACCTTCGCCTACGACGACGGCGGGCAGGTGACGTCGTCCACCGATTCCCGCGGCAAGGCCACCTTCTACACCTACGACAAACTCGGACGGAAGACGCAGACCAACGCGGACTCGGCCACTGGCACCAAGCTGGCGGGCTGGACCTACGACACCCTCCCCAACGGGATCGGCCTTCCCGCCTCGTCGACACGCTGGGTGGGCACGGACGCGTATGTCACCCGTGTCGTGGCCTACGACAAGTACGGCAGGCCGACCAAGAACGCCGTCGATGTGCCGGCCGTCGAAAAGGGCTTGGCCGGGACCTATGAGTTCGGCACCACCTACACGGCGACGGGCGCTGTCGCGTCCACGATCAGCCCGAAGGCCGGGAACCTGCCGCTCGAACACGTACGACACACGTACAACGAGCTCGGACTGCCATCCACGACGTACGCGATCGACTCTCTGGGCACGACCACGAACCTGGTGTCGAAGACCGACTACACCTCGTTCAACGAGATGTCCCGCATGCAGTTCGACGGTGAGAAGTCCTCCGTGAACGTCGGCGTGACCCAGACCTACGACGAGATCACCCGGCGTCCGCAGACGACCACCGTCAACCGGGCGACCCAGATCGGATCGCAGCTGACCAACCGGACCTACGGTTACGACCCGGCGGGCAACGTCACGAAGATCTCCGACACCCCGTCAGGCGCGCCGGCCGACACCCAATGCTTCGAGTACGACTACCAGCGGCGGATGACCGAAGCGTGGACTCCGTCTTCGAGCGACTGCGCGACGGCCAAGTCGGCTTCCGCGCTCGGCGGCGCCGCGCCGTACTGGAAGTCGTACTCCTTCGACAAGACCGGAAACCGCACCAAGGAGGTCGACCACAAGTCGACCGGTGACGTGACCAGTACCTCCACCTATCCGGCAGCCGGGCCGACCGCCGTCAAGCCGCACGCTTTGCAGAAGGTGGACACGAGCGGCCCGAACGGAACCTCGACGAGCAGCTACACCTACGACCAAGCCGGTTCGATGCTGACGCGGAACGTCGGCGGCGACACGCAGACGTTCACCTACGACCACGAAGGAAGGACCGAAGGCGTCACATCGCCGACGGGGGAGAGCAAGTACATCTACGACGCCGGCGGCAACCGGCTCGTCACCCGCGCACCGACCGGGACCACGCTGACGATCGGCGACCTCGAGCTGGTCACCACCACCGGCACGACCGGTGTTTCGGCGACCCGTTTCTACTCGCACGGCGGAGCACAGGTCGCGGTGCGAGTCGGCGGCTCCGCCCTCAAGTGGATGCTCGGCGATCTCCACGGCACGAACGGCCTGGCGATCTCCGCGGGGACGCTCACTCCCACCCAGCGCTACATGGATCCCTTCGGCAACCCTCGCGGCCCTGCTCCGTCCACCTGGCCGGACAAGCACGGTTTCGTCGGCGGCTACCAGGACGCGACCGGCCTGACCCACCTCGGCGCACGCGAATACGACCCGGCGCTCGGCCGGTTCACCAAGACCGACCCGGTGCTGGATCCAGCGGTCCCGCAGCTGTGGAACCCGTACTCCTACGCGAACAACTCCCCGGCGACGATGACGGACCCGTCCGGCCTGTCGGCCTGCTTCCACATGGGCGAGGACGGCCTGTTCTGCCATGAAGGCACCGAGCAAGCGGCCAAGTGCACGGGTAGTTGCACGGTGATGGCCAGCTCCCCGTCGTCGCCGCAGGGCAGGAAATACGCGGCCGAGCAGCAGGAGAAGGCCAAGCGGGGCTACAACGAGAAGTCTTACAGAGAAGCGCAAGCCGTTGTGAAGAAGTCCAAATGGGACGTCTTCATAGACGCGGCCGGTGAGCTGATCAAGAGCCTCATCGGCTGGGACGACATCATGGGCTGCATCGAGGGCTCGGTCGGCTCGTGCATCAGCACCCTCCTCAACTTCATCCCCTGGGGCAAGATCCTGAAGGTCGGCGAGATCGTCGCCAGCTTCTGGAAGGGCGCGCGGGCACTGGCGACCTTCGGCCGTGAAGTGGAGAAGGCCCAGAAGGTCATCGCCGACACCGAGCGCATCCTGGCCGACGCCGAGATGGCGGCGAACGCGGTGCAAGTAGTCGTCGCCGTAAGCGAGGGTGAGGGCGTCGTCGGTGCGGCCGCCGCGGCCATGGGCGGTGCTGCCGCGGCGAGCGACTCGGGCTGCAACAGCTTCGTCCCCGGTACCCAGGTCCTGATGTCGGATGGCACGACGAAGCCGATCGAAGAGGTGACGCTCGGCGATCAGGTGCAGGCCACAGACCCGGTGACCGGTGAGACCACGGCTCGGAAGGTCGTTGCCACGATCATCGGGCAAGGTCAGAAACATCTGGTCGAGATCGGCATCGCCGGCGGGGCGCCGATCGTGGCCACCGACGGCCACCCGTTCTGGGTCCCCGACCTGCGGAAGTGGGTCCCCGCCGACGAGTTGACGGTCGGAAGCTGGCTACAGACCAGCAGCGGTACCTGGGTACAGGTCACCACGCTTCGCACCTTTGACGCCGTTGCTCGCGTCCACAACCTCACCGTCGACGACGTCCACACGTACTCTGTGCTGGCCGGGCCTACGCCGGTCCTCACGCACAACTGCAACGACTTGGGAAGCTATGCGGACAGGGTTCGCAACAGGCCGGGGGTGAAGTTTGCCGCCGAGTACACATCTCCTTCAGGCGGGAAGTACCGCGGACACAATAGGCACGGCCTTCCGGCAACAGGGCCGTTGGCGGATGCACTCGGACAGACAGGTCATCATGGAGGGTGCGCGGAGGTGCACTGTCTGATCAAGGCGCAGAAGGATGAGGGGCCAGGCGCCATCAGGGGTGGAACCATGCGAACGGTAAAGACGCGGAATAACTCCATGCCGACATCGAATACGGCTGGGCACGGTGACCCGGCTCACCCTTGCGGCCGTTGTGGTCGATTACTGGAATACCTAGGGATCAACTGATGTCCATGATTCGATTCGACTCGCTCAGCAAGGATTTGCTTAGAGCGCTTGCTTTGTCCGGATGGAGCACCGGCAGGAAAGTCGATGCCGGCCAGTGGGTGAAGCCGTTGGAGGATGAAGGGTACCGGGCACACCCCTTGGCTGAAGAAATCCTCGCTGCAGTGGGAGGGCTCTCGGTCGAGCCGGTCAATCGAGTCGGCCCGAACTTTGGCAATGACGAGCCTTATAATTTTGATCCCCTTGCCGCTGGATCAGGGCAACGCGATCTGACGGAAGAAGTAGAGAGTGTCCTCGGCGGGAACTATTTCCCAATCGGTGAATGGCTCAGTTACTCAAGCGTATTCATCGAGGCTGAGGGGAGGGTGGTTGCCGCTGGTATGGGCTGGATTTGGGAGCTCGGTTCCAGTTTTGAGCACTCCCTGGAGCTGGCGGTCTGTGCGAATCGCCCGCTTGTTTGCCTGCACTCTGATCCGGGACTCGATCCTTGGCCGAGGCCCGTTTCTTGTTAGCGAATCTCGGCCGCTTCGAGCATTGTCTGACGGGTTCCTGGTCGGGTTGGCGGCAGCAGGTGACGGCACCGGTGGCCGACACTGACTTTCAAAGAGTTGGGTGCTCGGCGGGCAAGGTGAAGATTCCTTCGGCGACATTGCGGTGTTTGTCAAACAGAACCTCGAACTGTGTAGAGGAATTCCGATCGACAAGAGGCGGCTGATCTGCTGAATCGCAACCTTCCTTGAGTAGCTGTACTCAAGACACTGCGGGGTCCTCAGCGCGACCGTGGTACGCATGACGAAAACTTCCGCAGCGCCTCCCACCACCGTCGCGTTCTTCGTCCAGGCCGCCCTCTCGTTCGGCCTGGCGCTGGTCGCGGTCGTCGTCGGCATCTGGTACCTGCCGGTCGACGGCTGGGTCCGCGGCTTCCTCGCCCTCGGCATGCTCTTCCTGACCACGTCGGCGTTCACGCTCGCCAAGTGCATCCGTGACCGGCAGGACGAGAACGCCGTCGTCAGCAGGGTCGACCAAGCGCGGGTCGACAAGCTCCTGTCCGAGCACGACCCCTTCAAAGCGCCCGCGCTCTAGTCGGGCAAGCGGCGCGGCTACATTCTCGACCATGGTCTTGACCAGGGGGATTCGCCGCGTCCAGGTGAACACATGGGTCCTGCTCGGGGTGGCGGTCGTCTGGCTCGCCTTCAACGTCCGGTGGATCATCAGCTACCGCCAGGGCCAGGTGCTGGAAATCGACGAGGCCGGCTATATCGGCATGGCGCTCAACGACCACTACGCGGCCGTACGTGACGGCGTGCTCGGCTGGATCCAGGCTGTCGAGGCGCCGGGAATCCAGGCTCCTGTCACTCCGGCGTTGACGTCACTGCAGTTCTTCGTGACGGGGACGAGCGTCGTCGCCGCCTTCGCCGTGCCGATGCTGGCCGGTCTGTCGATCATCTTGCTGACGCACGCGGTCGCGAACCGGGTGGCGGGCAGGCCGTTCGCGTGGCTCGCCACGGCGCTGGTCGCCACGATGCCCGGCGTGATCGTCGAGGCCAGGGCCTATCACTTCGGCGCGCCCGCGGCCGCCGTGACGCTGGCGGCCGTCTACTTCCTCATCCGTTCCGAGGGGCTGACGAAGATCAAGCCGACGATCGCCTTCGGTGTCTTCGTCGGGCTGATGCCGCTCACCAGGACGATGATCATCGCGTTCGTGCCCGCGTTGGTGCTCGCCGCGTTCGTCCAGGCCGTACTGGCTCCGGACCGCAAGAAGCGGCTGATCGGGTTCGGGATCGCCGCGGTCGCGGCTGTCGCGGTGGCCGCGATCTGGCTGATCCCCAACGGCGCGCAGGTCTACCGCTATCTGACCGGCTTCGGCTACGGGCCGCAGTCCGCCGAGTACGGGACCGAGGCGGGGATCTTCAACCCCGCAGCCTGGGCGTACCGGCTGCATCTGCTGACCCTTGAGCAGTATCTGCCGCACGTCCTCTTCATCTGTGTCGGGCTCGTCGTTGCCGTCTTCGTCGCGATCCGCAAGCTGCGGGGCGGGCAAGCAAAGGAGACGGCGAAGGCGATGGTCGCTTCGCCGTTGTTCCCGCCCGCGGTGCTCGTGCTGGAAGGCGTGACGGCCTTCGTGACGTCCAAGACCACCGGGAACGGGTTCACGCTCCCGCTGGCCCCGTCGATGACGTTGGTGGCGTTGTGGGGTCTGTATCGCGTGCATGTCCGGCTTCGCAAGGCGCTGCCGGTGGTGGTCGCGGTGATCAGCGTGGTGGCGCTGGTCCCGCAGTTGGACCTGCGGGCGCCGACGGCGCGGCTGTGGGAGGCGGAGCTACCGGTGGTCGGGCGGGTGACCATCACCGACGGCCGGGGTGTTCCGCAGAAGTTCGCGGGACTCGGGGTCGAGTCCGTCGATCCGCAGCCGGTGAGCGCGGAGGACGCGAAGCAGTGGATCGTCGCCGCGGATTGGGCGGCGCAGCAGATCGTCGACCGGCACGCGATCCGCGGCGTGACGGCGTTCGGTTTCCGTGACCGGATCTTCAATACGAACACGGTCCAGCTGGCCGTGCTCCGGAAGCTGGGTTACGGCGTGGCCGTGCCGCAGATCCGGCCGGTCGAGGCGGGGAACTCACGACCGGATTACGAGCGCTGGCTGACGCGATACCAGGACAGCATTTCCGGGGACGCGAGCACCGCCTGCCTGTTGTTCACCGCGACCGGGTTGAACAACGAGTTCCTGCCGAAGGTGGATCCGCCCGCCATGGCCGAGGCGGCCGCCGCCACGGGGTTCACCCCGGTCGCGACGCAGCCCCTACCGAACGGTCGGCTGGTGACCCTTTGGCAGCGGCCGCAGCCGGCCTGCATGCCGTCCTGAGCACGAGGGCGCACCGGCTTCGGCCGGTGCGCCCTCGCCCCACATATGCACAAATCCGAATTACTACGGTCGTGTGACTCCGCTCACCGAACCTGTAGCACTTAGTAACCATCAAGATCAGAGACCAAAGCGAAGAAACCCGAAAAACCCCATGTGCTCCATGCCCACCCGAAAGGTGAGGCACAGGCTCCGTGGGGTTCCAGGGGGCTCGGCCCCCCCCCGGGAATTATGGCGAGAACGCTGCGGCGCAGGCTTTCCCTGCGCACGCGGTGCCCGCGTGCGAGCGGATGACGGGATTCGAACCCGCGACCCTCACCTTGGCAAGGTGATGCGCTACCAGCTGCGCTACATCCGCATGTGACTCACTGGCTTCAACACTCGTTTGAAGCAGTGGGGAAACCATACACCGACCGTCTGTAGCTATTTTGACCCACCCCTACAGGTGCTTCGGCGTCACAGCTGGCGTACAAGGGGTGACGACGGCTGCATACCTCCGTATGGTGTCCCCATTCGACCGAATGGTGAGTCCTTCGGGGAGGAGGTGCCTGGCCGGATGACCGAGCAGGGCACGGTGCCGCTTCAGGCGGCCTCGGAATCCGACGAGCAGGCATTGCTCCAGCGGCTCCGTCATGGGGAGGACGCCGCCTTCGGGGAGCTTTTCGAACTTCACGCCGCGGCGGTGCGGCGGCTGGCGCGCAGTCTCGCCTCCGATCGGTCGGAGGCGGAGGACATCACGGCCGAGACCTTCTTCCGGGTGCTTCAGGCGTTGCGCCGGGGGGCCGGGCCGCGGGACTACGTGCGGGCCTACCTGCTGACGGTGGCTCGACGGGTCTCGTGGGAGTGGCACGGGGCGCGTCGTGACGTGCCGGTGAGCGACGACGAGCTGACCTTCCGGGCCGGGGCGGGGGCGGACACGCACGCCCGTACGGCCGAGCATTCGCTGATCACGACCGCCTTCACGAGCTTGCCCGAGCGCTGGCGTTCGGTGCTGTGGCAGACCGAGGTCGAGGGCGAGCAGCCCGCGATGGTCGCGCCGCATTTCGGGTTGAGCGCGAACGCGACGGCGGCGTTGGCTCGACGGGCGCGGCAGGGGCTGCGTGCGGCGTATCTGCAGGCGCATCTGTCGGTGAACCGCGGGCCGGATTCGTGCCGGGCGGTGGTGGAGAAGCTGGGCGGGTTCACCGCGGGCAGTGTCACCGGGGCCGAGGCGCGCCGGATCAAGACCCACCTGATCGGGTGCCAGTCCTGCCGGGCGACGCACGACGAGCTGCGTGACGTCTGTTCCTCGCTGCGGGCGCACGCCGGTGTGGTGGCGCTGCTGGTGCCGGCGGCCGCCGGTGCCCACGCGAGCGGGGCGCTGTCGGGGCTCGCCGCGTCGGTCAAGGGACTTCTGCTCGGGTCGAAGGTGAAGGTCGGTCTGGCGGTGGCGTCGACGGCCGCCGCGGGCGCTGTCGGCATCGTCGCAGGTCCGGCCGTGTTCGGTACCGACGTCACGCACACGGTCGGGCTGTCCGGGGGTGGGCTGCCGGAGCTGGCGCTGCTGCCGGCGCAGGTCGCCCCGCCCGCCAACGACCAGCCGGTGCAGATCCCGCCGCAGCGGATCGCCGAGGACCGGCTGCACGGCAAGGGTTCCGAGCCGGTCGTGACCGGCCGTGGGCCGAGCGCCGAGCTCGGCGTGGCCGATGTGCCGAGCCTGCCGGGGGTGGGCACGTCGCGGAAGGAGCTGGGCGGCGGTGACGTCGTGCTGCCACCGTCGGAGGGGAAGCCGCTGCAGGAGACCTCGCCGCGGAACGAGGTCCCGGAAACCGGCACGAACCAGACCACCTCGAAGCGGGACGACATCCCGCCGGGGGGATCGCTCAATCCCACCGAAGAGTCGCTGAGCCCGACCACGACGACCTCAAGGGACTCCACGAAGCCTTTGGAGTCGAACACGCCGGAGTCGACGACTGACCCGGAAGGGTCTTCTTCGCCGGTGACAGGCACTCCCGAAAGCACGACAGGGACGCCGTCCGGTGAACCTTCGGAAAACGAACCGAGCCCGGTCAAGCCGACTTCTCACTATCCGGAACCAGGTGTCGACTACCCGACGTGCCCATAACGCCCGAGCGGGCATATCGCCTCCGAACTCTCGCGAATCCGGCCGCCATCACGGTACGGTGGAACTCGCTCACGACGAGCGAGCGGCCGCGCGGGAGGCGACTGAATGAACCGGCTGGTGCACGGCGAGGACGGCCGTGACTGGGTGGTCCGAGCCCAGATGGAATGGCGTGCTCCCGCGACAGCGGACGATTTCGAGCACGATGTGGCGGGCAGCTACGGCCCGGGTATCGCGATGATCGCCGTGACGGCGCTGCTCGCGATCGTGCTCATCATGTGGACACCCGCCGACGTGATGATCCCGTCCTGGGTCCCGCTGGCGCTCTTGCTGATCGTGTTGTTCTTCCCGCTGCGGTGGATTCTGCGCCGCCCGTGGACCGTAGTCGCCGAGACCGAGGGCGATCTGGCGGGGGACAGGCCGTCCGAGCGCTGGGTGGGCACCATCCGCGGCATGTTCACCGTGCGCGGCGAGGTCTCGAAGATCACCAAGACCATCCAGAAGCACTCGCTGCCGGATTTCGACGGCCCGTTGCATCCGGTGGAGTAGTCGCGGCGGCCTGAACGCGCGAGACTGGGACCATGCCCGAGTTACCCGAGGTCGAAGCGCTCGCTCACCACCTGCGTGAACACGCGGTGGGCAAGACGGTCTTCCGTGTCGACGTGTCGTCCCTCAGCGTGCTGAAGACGGCGACACCACCCCTGCCCGAATTGCACGGCCGGGAGGTCACCGGAGCCGGCCGCTTCGGCAAACACCTGGATCTCGTCGCCGGGGATCTCCATCTGGTCGTCCACCTGGCGAGGGCAGGTTGGCTGCGCTGGTCCGACGCGTTGTCGCCGACGCCGCTCAAACCCGGCAAGGGGCCGATCTCGCTGCGCGTCCACCTCGACGCGGCCGCCGGGCCGGGTTTCGACCTCACCGAGGCCGGCACGAAGAAGGGGCTGGCCGTCTGGATCGTGCGTGATCCGGAGAAGGAGGTCGCCAGTATCGCGCGGCTCGGGCCGGACGCGCTCTCGCTGGACCGCGCGGGGCTCGAGAAGCTGTTCGCAGGGCGCACCGAGCGGTTGAAGACGGCGCTGACCGATCAGTCGCTGCTCGCCGGGATCGGCAACGCCTACTCCGACGAGATCATGCATATGGCGAAGCTTTCTCCTTACGCCACAACCGGAAAGCTGTCCGAAGGAGCGCTCGACGGGCTTTCGGAGGCCATCCGCGAGGTGCTGACCAGCGCCGTGACGCGCTCTGTCGGCCAGTCCGCGGCCCGGCTCAAGGGCGAGAAGCGGTCCGGGTTGCGGGTGCACGCGAGGACCGGGCTGCCGTGCCCGGTCTGCGGCGACACGATCCGCGAGATCTCGTTCGCGGACAAGTCGTTCCAGTACTGCCCGACCTGCCAGACCGGCGGGAAGCCCCTCGCCGACCGGCGGATGTCGCGCCTGCTCAAGTGACCCGCCGCCGCGGGGATCAACACAGCGCTGCGGCGACCGCCGGAAGAGGGCTGCTCGGCAGCGGAGCCTCGTGCGCCACGTCCTTGGCCAGGTCGTACACGTTCAGCGCCAGCACGATCTGCTTCGAGCCGTCTTCGGTGCTCATCGAGACGCTGTAGAACCCCGGCCCGGCCCCGGTGTTGCCCCAGACCGTCTTCGTCCCGCCAGGACAGGGCAGGTTGAGCGTCTCGACGCCTGCGCCGTACGCGCCGAACTCGCCGTGCGGCACGAGCTTCTCGAGTTCGGCCTGTTGCGCGGGTTTCAGCAACCGCCCCGCCAGCAGCGCGCGATGGAACGTCGCGAGATCGTCGACGGTCGAGACCATCGCGCCCGCGGTCCAGTCGTACGACGGGCTGAACACGGTCATGTCCTTCGCCGGTTCGCTCAGGTCGTATCCGCGCAGATGCGGTCCGCGCAGGAACGGCGACCGGAGCGGGAAATACGTCTGCCCGAGGCCGAGCGGGTCGAGGATCCGCCGCTGGATCTCCTCGCGGACGTCGTTGCGGGTGACCTTCTCAATCACCTTGCCCAGCAACAGATATCCCGTGTTCGAGTACTCCGTCTTCGCGCCGGGCGTGAACGTGGGCGGGTCGACGAGCGACCGCCGGATCACCTCCGACGGCGTATAGACGTGCGCCCGGTTCCCCTCGACGAGGTACGGGTCGAAGAAGTGCGGATCCAGCGGATCGTGCACGCCGCTCGTGTGGTTCAGCAGCATGCGCAAGGTGATCTTTTCCGGCTCGTAGCCCGGTCCGCGGACGGCACCGGGCAGCCGCCGCTCCACCGGATCGTCGAGGGAAAGCGCGCCTTCGCCCGCCAGCCGCAGCACCACCGTGGCGACGAACGCCTTGGTGTTGCTGGCGATCCGGAAACGGTGGTGCGGCCCCGCGGGCTCCCGCGTGACCGGGTTCGCGTACCCGGCGCCGAAGCGCGAGACCGCCTCACCGTTCCGGATCCAGGCGACCGCGCCCGGGAAACCCCCTTCGGCGACCAGGTGACCGACAGCCGCGCGCACCGGATCCCCGGCCGCGGCCGCCGTCCCCGCCGACGCGCTCGCCAGCAGGACCCCTGCCAGCACACCCGCCGCGAGTTTCCCCGATCCGCGCATTGTGTTCCTCTCCCGGAAGCGATTGCCTGCGGACAGTCTTTCCCGTGCCACGGGGAGTGACCATGGGGGGAACACCCCCGTCTTGGGTAGGGTCGACCCCACCCTCGGTTGTCACAACTCAACGGAAAGTGGGGAGTAAGCCTTGCACCCGGTTGGTCGAGCGCAGAGCATGGACGCCGTGTCCGGGCTCGAGATCGCGCAGATCATCCCTTGGGGTGTGGCGCTGCTGCTCGCGATCCTCGTCGTCGTCCTGCTGATCAAGCTGAGGCGGCCCGCGAGCATCGTGGAGAACGCGGTGCTGCAGGCCGTCCACCGGATGTCGAAGGCGACACCGGACCTCCGCGAGGGGCTCGACGAGCAGGTCGCCGACAAGATCACCAGCCAGCTGCTGGAGATGCTCGACTGTGTCGCCGTCGGCATCACCGACAGCGAAGGCACGCTGCTGTCCTGGGACGGCGAGGCCAACGACCACTACGTCGACCTCGTCGACGCCATCGGCAACGCGATCCGCAAGCACCGCCGCGAGGTCGTCGCACACGACAAGATGCCGTGCAACCACCGCGGCACCTGCCGGATGCGGACAGCGGTGATCGTGCCGCTGATCGTCGAGGGTGAGACCGAGGCGGCGCTGCTGGTCGTCGGGCGCACGCGCGGGCGGCTGGTGCAGATGGCCGACGCGGTCGCGCAGTTCGTCTGCACCCAGTTCGAGCTGGCGCGCCTGGACGAATCGAAGAACCAGCTCCAGCAGGCGGAGATCAAGGCGCTGCGCGCGCAGATCTCGCCGCACTTCGTCTACAACGCGCTCAACACCATCTCGTCGCTGATCCGGACGGACCCGGAGGAAGCGCGAGAGCTGCTTCAGGACTTCGCGGACTTCACGCGCTACTCGTTCAGGACGTCCGGCATGTTCACTTCGCTCGCCGAAGAACTCCGCAACATCGACCGGTACCTGACCATCGAGAACGCCCGCTTCGGCGGACGCCTCGAAGTGCGGATGAAGATCGCGCCCGAGGTGCTTTCGGTGGTCGTCCCGTTCCTGATCATCCAGCCGCTGGTGGAGAACGCCGTCAAACACGGTCTCGCGTCGAAGCCCTCGGGCGGCTGCGTCACGGTGATCGCCGAGGACTACGGCGCCGAGGCGCTGATCAGCGTCGAGGACGACGGCATCGGCATGGAGCCCGCCAAACTCGCCGACCTCCGCAGCCAGCACCGCACGGGCGCGCACGTCGGCCTCGGCAACATCAACCAGCGGATGCAGCAGGTGTTCGGCCGCGACTACGCGCTCATGGTCGAGACTGCGCCCGGCGCCGGCATGAAGGTGACCCTGCGGGTCCCGAAGTTCATGCCCGGCGTGCGGCCGAACCTGCCGGACTTCTCCGCCGACAGCGCCGCCGTCCCGCCGCAGGGCGGTCCGAACGAAGCCAGCGGGGTGACCGGTTCGCGCAGCGGCGTGCTGCCGTCCTGAACGTCGGTAACCTGGCGGTATGAGCGTTGCGGACAAGCTGGCCTCCCGTCTCCCGATGATCGGCGACAGGGGTGAGCGCAAGGACATCGTCGCCGTGGTCAAGCTGCACGGGGTGATCACGCCGACCCCGTCACCCTTGGCCAGAGGGTCGATCAACCTCGCCGCCGTCGAGTCCGCGCTGACCCGCGCTTTCGCGCACGACCGGTTGAAGGCCGTCGCGCTGCAGATCAACTCGCCGGGCGGCGCCCCGACGCAGTCGGGCCTCGTCGCCGAACGGATCCGCCAGCTCGCCGACGAGAAGAACGTGCCGGTCCTGGCCTTCGCCGAGGACGTCGCCGCGTCCGGCGGGTACTGGCTGGCCTGCGCGGCCGACGAGATCTACGCGCACCGGACGTCGATGGTCGGTTCGATCGGCGTGATCAGCGGCGGGTTCGGGTTCACCGGCCTGCTGGAGCGGTTCGGCATCGAGCGGCGGCTGCACACCGCGGGGACGAACAAGTCCCGGCTCGACCCGTTCAGCCCGGAGAAGCCGGAAGACGTCGAGTGGCTGAAGAAGATGCACGGCCAGCTCCACGAGCTGTTCGTCGACTGGGTCACCGAGCGCCGCGGAGACCGGCTGTCCGGCTCCGACGACCTGTTCAACGGCGACGTCTGGCTGGGCGCCCGCGCGGTCGAGCTCGGCCTCGTCGACGGCGTCGGCAGCCTCCGCCAGGTGATCACCGAGCGGTACCCGGACGCCGAGATCGCGATCGCCGAACCGAAGAAGCCGCTGCTGGCGCGGCTCGGCATCGGTGCCCCGGCCGCGGCGAGCGCGCTGCTGGACGCCGTCCAGAGCAAGGCCGCTTGGAGCCGCTTCGGCCTCTGACCCGCGTGAGATGAAAGGGACTTTCATCGCAAAATTTGCGATGAAAGTCCCTTTCATTGCGTCCGGGGCCGGGAGGGATTCACCCGAACGGTGGTAGGCGTAAGTGGTTCAGACCAGGTCTCATATCGGACATACCGATTTGTTGTGAACGGCAACAAACCCTCGACAGTGTTGACGAGGAGGTCCGATGTCCGTTACTTCTTCCCGCCGGGGCCGTTGGAAGGCCGTGCTCGCCGCGGCGCTGATCGCGATCCCGCCGGCCGGCCCGGCGTCCGCCGCCGTCCCGCCCCTGCCGTCCGGCTGGACCACCGTGTTCGCCGACGACTTCACCGGCGCCGCGGGTTCGCTCCCGTCGAACGAGAACTGGATCGTCGACACCGGCCACGGCTACCCCGGCGGCCCGGGCAACTGGGGCACCGGCGAGATCCAGAACTACACGGCCGACCCCGCCAACCTCGCCCAGGACGGTTCCGGCAACCTGCGGATCACGCCGCTGCGTGACGGCGCGGGCAACTGGACGTCGGCACGGATCGAGACACAGCGCACGAACTTCAAGCCGCCGCAGGGTGGCGCGCTGCGGATCGAAGGCCGCATCCAGATGCCGAACGTCACCGGCGCCGCCGCGCTCGGCTACTGGCCCGCCTTCTGGGCGCTGGGTTCGCCGTATCGCGGCAACTACTGGAACTGGCCCGCCGTCGGCGAATTCGACATCATGGAGAACGTCAACGGGATCGACTCGGTCTGGGGCGTCCTGCACTGCGGCGTCAACCCCGGCGGCCCGTGCGACGAGACCACCGGTCTCGTCGGCAGCCGGGCCTGCCCCGGCGCGAGCTGCCAGAGCGCGTTCCACACTTACGCCTTCGAATGGGACACGAGCGTCAGCCCCAACGTTTTCCGCTGGCTGGTGGACGGTCAGCAGTTCCATTCGGTCGCCCAGAACCAGGTCGACGCGACCACCTGGGCGAACATGACCAACCACGCGGGCTACTTCGTGCTGCTCAACCTCGCGATCGGCGGCGCGTTCCCGAACAACAACTCCGGCACCACGACCCCCGGACCAGGGATCGTGCCGGGACACCCGATGCTCGTCGACTACGTCACGGTCCTGACCCGCGGCGCCTGAGCATCGACCTCCAGATGTGACACGGCTAGGCGGTTCGTGTCACCGGAAAAAGATGACGGCACCGGCCACCCCGGGCGCGGGGGTGCCGGTGCCGTCCTTTTCGTTCGACTTTCGTGAAGCGGGCTGGACAAGGAACCCGGCAATGGGCAGGATGCGTCTCACTGTGAGTGCTCACGATGACACCCGGAAGCTCATTGTCCTGGCGGTGGACGATGAGCCCAAAGGGCTAGACGAACTCGTCCACTGTCTCCGGAACAGCCCGCACGTCGCCCTCGTCTATCCGGCGATAGACGCTTCGGAGGCGCTGCGCCTGCTGTCCGCCGACGATCCGAGGCTGGCCGACCGCAAGGCACGGGGCCTGCCGATCGTGGACGCGGTGTTCGCCGACATCGACATGCCCGGTCTGTCCGGCATGGAGATGTCGCGCGTGTTCGCCGCGCTGCGCCCGTCGCCCGCCCTGGTGTTCGTGACCGGGCACGCGGAAGAGGCGGTCAACGCCTTCGACCTCGGCGCACTCGACTACGTGCTGAAGCCGTACCAGCAGGATCGGCTCGACCGCGCGATCACCCGCGTGATCGACAAACTCGCCGCCAACGCCGCCCCGCAGTACGGCCCGGAGGGCGGTCCGGGGCTGGTCAAGAACGACGACGAGGTCATCCCGGTCGAGCTCGCGGGCACCACCAAGCTGATCCCGCGGTCTTCGGTCCGCTGGGTCGAGGCGCAGGGTGACTACGCCCGGTTGTTCACCAACGACGGCAGCCACCTGGTCCGCATCCCGCTCGCGCAGCTCGAAGAACGCTGGGAGAAGGCGGGTTTCGTCCGGATCCACCGGTCGTTCCTGGTCTCGCTGCCGCTGATCACCGAGCTGCGCATGGGCCAGGGCGGCTACCAGGTCGTCATCGGCAACGAGGAGAAGGTGCTGCCGGTGAGCCGCCGCCACACGCGCGCGCTCAAGGACCGGTTGGTCGGCGCCAACCGGTCGACGTAGCAGCGGGACATGACCGACGACTACTACCGGCGGGTCAACGGGGTTCGCGAACCGGACCCGACCCTCGGCAAGGGCAGGAACAGGAAACCGGCGCCGCCCGAGGGGGCCGCCGTCGAGCCGGTGCCCGGCGCGCCCGCCGGTCCGAAGCACGAGCAGGGCAAACCCGAGCACCACGCGAAACCCAAGCGGCAGCGGGTGATCCTCGCCGATCCGCGGCAGGCCACGAGCACCTTGCGGGCCCGGGTCGAACTCGAAGAACAGACCAGCTGGGGAAAACTCCTGGTCCGGGACCTGGTGAAGATCCAGCTGCGGACGGCCTCCCTGCTGGCGCTACTGGTGATGGTCACGCTGTGTTCGCTTCCGGTGCTCTTCTACCTGATCCCGTCATTCGGACGGGTGATCGTCGTGGGCATTCCGTTGCCCTGGTTGATCCTCGGGGTGGCACCTTTTCCCTTCCTGTTCGGCATCGGGCTCTGGTACAACCGGCTTGCCGAACGTCATGAACGCGACTTCGTCGACATGATCGAGAACTGATTGCGGAGCCGCACGTGCGAGGATCGCTGCTGTGCAGCTGAATCCGTGGGCCATGGCCGGCATAGTGCTGGTGGCGGTCCTGACCTTTTACCTGGGGCATCGCTCCTCGAGGTCGGCGGTCAGCACGCACGACTTCCTCGTCGCCCGGCGCACCGTGCGGTC
Source organism: Amycolatopsis sp. NPDC102522 (assembly GCF_055584485.1). Classification (NCBI taxonomy): domain Bacteria; kingdom Bacillati; phylum Actinomycetota; class Actinomycetes; order Pseudonocardiales; family Pseudonocardiaceae; genus Amycolatopsis; species Amycolatopsis sp. NPDC102522. The sequence continues at coordinate 1,058,962 of NZ_JBVJLY010000001.1, forward strand.
CCGCCGCAACGCCGCGGCGATCTCCGGTGAGTACCTGTCCGCCGCGTCGTTCATGGGCGTCGCCGGCATCGTGCTCAAGGACGGCGCCGACGCGCTGTGGTTCCCGATCGGCTTCACAGCGGGCTATCTCGCGCTGATGCTCTTCGTCGCCGCGCCGCTGCGGCGGTCCGGCGCGTACACGCTGCCGGACTTCGTCGAGATGCGGCTGGGTTCGACGATGCTGCGCCGGGTTTCGACGGCGTTCGTGGTGTTCATCGGGATCCTCTACATGGTCCCGCAGCTCCAGGGCGCCGGCCTGACGCTGGCGACGATCCTGCCCGTCCCCTCCTGGGCGGGCGCGATCCTGGTGACCTGCGTGGTCGGGTTCAACGTTATCGCGGGCGGCATGCGCGCGATAACCGTCGTCCAGGCCTTCCAGTACTGGCTGAAACTGTTCGCCATCGCGGTGCCGACGTTCATCCTGTGCATCGTGTTCCTCGGCGCCGGCCCGCCGGGCAGCGCGCGCCCGCTGGGGCAGCCCGCCCCGCCGACGTTCCCCGAGAACACCACGGTCTCGGTGCAGGCCGATGTCACGCTGAAGGTCACCTCGGTGACCGTGCTCGAGGCGTACGGGCAGGTGGAAGGCGCGCGCGCCAACGGTTTCGCGGTCTGGACGCCGGAGGCCGGGCACAAGGTCGCCAAGGGCACGACGCTGAAGTTCACCGCGGGCACCCCGGTCCCGGTGGTCAGCGACGCGCCTCCGTCCAACGGCGACTGGCTGCGGCCGAGTTCGGGCAGTCTCACCGATCTGCTGCAGGTCTACTCGCTGATCCTCGCGACGTTCCTCGGCACCATGGGCCTGCCGCATGTCCTGGTCCGCTTCTACACCAACCCCGACGGCAAGGCCGCGCGCCGCACGACGGTGCACGTTCTCCTGCTGCTCGGGCTGTTCTACCTGTTCCCGACACTGTTGGGCGCGCTGTCGCGGATGTACGTCCCGGAACTGCTGGTGACCGGGAAGACCGACGCCGCCGTCCTGCTGCTGCCGTCCGCGGTCCTGCCCGGTCTCTGGGGGCAGATCCTGGGCGCGGTGACCGCGGCCGGCGCCTTCGCGGCGTTCCTGTCGAGTTCGTCCGGGCTGCTGGTGAGCGTGGCCGGGGTCGTGTCCACCGACGTGCTGCCCGGCAGGGTCCGCGACTTCCGGGTGGCGACGGCGATCGTGGCGCTGATCCCGTTCGTGCTGGCGATCCTGCTGCCGTCGGAAGACCTCTCGCTTTCGGTCGGGATGTCGTTCGCGCTGGCCGCTTCGACGTTCAGCCCGCTGCTGCTGCTCGGGGTCTGGTGGCGCAAGCTCAGCTGGCCCGGCGCGCTGGCCGGGATGCTCGTCGGCGGCGGCCTGGTGCTGACCGCGCTGGTGGTCAACATCGTCAGCAAGTACACCGGTGGCTGGGCGCCGTGGTTCTCGAACCAGCCCGCGCTGATCACCGTGCCGGCGGCGTTCCTGACCACCTACGTGGTGAGCCGCGCGACCGGCTACGGGCGGCCGGACGACGTCCACGGCGTGATGCTGCGGCTGCACGCGCCCGATCCGCTCGGGTTCATGCGCGATCGCGCGGTCGCCCGGTTCGGGCAGGCCGAAGAGAAGACGCGGACCGCCGGCAAGGGACGCCACCGCAAGTAAACTCACTCTTTCGAGTCGTGACGCTCTACGCAGAGTCGCACCGTTCACTCAAATGGATTGCCCCTCTCGCGCCCCAAGAGGGGCATGATCTTCCGTGACATCGAAATCACCGAATGGTTGAGGTAGATGGGAGGTCCGAAGTGAGTGATACCGAGCAAGGCCTCGGGTCCGATCCGGAATCCGACTGGGAAAAGGTGCAGGCGAGCCCGGAATTCACCGAGCTGCGACGACGGCTCCGGGTATTCGTTTTCCCGGTCTCGGTCCTGTTCCTGCTCTGGTATCTGCTTTACGTGCTCCTCGCCGACTACGCGACCGCGTTCATGGGCACCAAGCTCTTCGGCAACATCACCGTCGGCCTGGTCTTCGGCTTGCTGCAGTTCGTGTCCACCTTCGTCATCACCGGGCTTTATGTCCGGTACGCGAACCGGAAACTCGATCCGCTCGCCGACAAGATCCGGCACGAGGTCGAAGGGACCGAACGGTGAAAACGCTGGCAGCGGGCGTCCAAGGCAGCAATCCGGCGCTCAACATCACCATTTTCGCGGTGTTCGTCGCGATCACACTGGTGATCGTTTTCCGGGCGAGCAGGAATACGAAGACCGCGTCCGACTACTACGCCGCGGGGCGCGCTTTCACCGGCCCGCAGAACGGGATCGCGATCTCGGGCGACTATCTTTCCGCGGCGTCGTTCCTGGGTATCGCCGGGGCGATCGCGATCAACGGGTACGACGGATTCCTCTATTCGATCGGATTCCTCGTCGCCTGGCTGGTGGCGTTGCTGCTGGTCGCGGAACTGCTGCGCAACACCGGCAAGTTCACCATGGGTGACGTCCTGGCGTTCCGGATGAGGCAGCGCCCGGTGCGGGCCGCGGCCGCGATCTCCACCCTCGCCGTCTCGTTCTTCTACCTGCTCGCGCAGATGGCCGGGGCGGGCGGTCTGGTGAACCTGCTGCTCGGCATCGAGGGGAACCTCGGCCAGGACCTGGTGATCGCCGTCGTCGGCGTGATCATGATCCTGTACGTGCTGATCGGCGGGATGAAGGGCACCACCTGGGTCCAGATCATCAAGGCCGTCCTGCTCATCGCGGGCGCGTTCGCGATGACGCTGTGGGTGCTCGGGAAGTACGGCTTCAACCTCTCCGACCTGTTCCAGGCCGCCGTCGACAAGGGCGGCAAGGCCGGGGAAGCGCTGCTCGGACCGGGCAAGCAGTACGGCAAGACCGGCACGACGAAACTCGACTTCCTGTCGCTCGGTATCGCGCTGGTCCTCGGGACCGCGGGCCTGCCGCACGTGCTCATGCGCTTCTACACGGTGCCGACAGCGAAGGACGCGCGTCGTTCGGTGGTGTGGGCGATCGCGCTGATCGGCATCTTCTACCTGTTCACGCTGGTGCTCGGCTACGGCGCGGGCGCGCTCGTCGGCCCGGACGTGATCGCGAAGGCGCCGGGGACGACCAACTCGGCGGCGCCGCTGCTGGCACTCGAACTGGGTGGCCCGGTCCTGCTCGGGTTCATCGCGGCGGTGGCGTTCGCGACGATCCTCGCGGTGGTCGCGGGACTGACGATCACCGCATCGGCGTCCTTCGCGCACGACGTCTACGCCAACGTGATCAAGAAGGGCAAGACCGGCCCGGACAGCGAAGTCCGCGTCGCGCGGATCACCGCACTGGTGATCGGCGCGGTCGCGATCGTCGGCGGCATCCTCGCGAAGAACCAGAACGTGGCGTTCCTGGTGGCGCTCGCGTTCGCGGTGGCGGCGTCGGCGAACCTGCCGACGATCCTCTACTCGCTGTTCTGGAAGCGGTTCAACACCCAGGGCGCGCTCTGGAGCATCTACGGCGGGCTGATCGTGTGCGTCATCTTGATCGTCTTCTCGCCGGCTGTTTCGGGTAAGCCAGTCGATGCGAAGACGGGGAAGAGTGCGTCGATGATCCAGGGCGTCGACTTCCACTGGTTCCCGCTCGACAACCCCGGCATCGTCTCGATCCCGATCGCCTTCTTCCTCGGCTGGCTTGGGACGGTGCTGTCCAAGGAACACAACCAGAAGAAGTACGCCGAGATGGAGGTCCGCTCCCTCACCGGTGCGGGCGCCGAAAAGGCCACCCAACACTGATGTTGTTCTTCACGCGCGCGCAACGGGACGGGATGCGAGGATGGCAGGGTGGTGAGCCCTGCTGACATCCCGACCGTCGCCGTCCGTGACCTGCCCAAGGACGGCGTCGCGCTGCTCGACGTCCGCGAGGACGACGAGTGGGCCGCCGGGCACGTCCCGGGCGCCAAGCACATCCCGATGGGTGAACTGCCCGCGCGCGTGGGCGAACTCGACGATCTGCCCGACGACCAGCCGGTCTACGTGATCTGCCGCAGCGGCGGCCGGTCCGCCCGCGCCGCCGCGTGGCTCAACGCGAGCGGCTGGGACGCGGTGAACGTCGCCGGCGGGATGGGATCCTGGAAGCAGGAGGGGCGCCCGATGGTCGGCGACCATCCCGGCGTCGACCCCGAAGTGCTGTAACCGTGCAGCCAGGCCACTACCCGCCGAGGACCCCGGTACCGCCGGTGCGTCCGGCGCCGATGCAGCAGCCGAGGCCCCAGCCGGCTCGTTATCGCGTCCGCTGGGTCGCTTCGCCGCCTCCCGGTGCCTGGCCGCAGCGGCGCGAACCCGTGGCCGAGCGCTACTCCGGTCCGCCGTCCTATCCGGTCCCGCCGCGCTGGGGCTTCCCGAACCTGGTCTGGCGCCGTCCGACCGCGGTCCCCGGGACGGCGTCCGGCGAAGTCACCGCCGGGGAGCGGCTGCGGGTGATCACGCGCAGCCTCCTGCCGGTGCTGTGGACCTTCGCCGCGCTCGCCGTCGTCGCGGCGGCCTCGGAGATCTGGCGCTACGTGCTGCTCGTGCAGAGCCGTGACTCCGCGTTGTCGACGTCCGTCGTCTCGGTGTCCGACAGCTTCGTGATCACCGCGGGCCTGCTCACGACGATCCTTTCGCTGCTGCCGTCCGGGCTCACCGTGTGGTGGCTGCTCGTGGCCAGGCACGCCGCCGCGGACGCCTCCGGCGAGGTGCCGCCGAGGCCGCTGTGGCAGGTGCTGGTGTTCACGCTGGTGCCGGTGGTGAACCTGGTCATGGTGCTGCCGATCGTCGCCGAACTCGAACACGCCGTCCTGCGCCGGACCCGGGAAACGCGGCCGAAGCCGTCGCGGCTCGTGCTGGTCTGGTGGGGTGTCTGGGCGCTCAACTGGCTGCTGCTCGGGCTCGTCATCGTCTGGCGGTTCCGTGACGGCGTCCAGGCGCTGGCCGACGGGGTCGTGCTGGTCGCGCTGACCGATCTGGCCGCGGCCGGGCTGGCGGTGGTGACGGCGCTGCTCGTGAAGCGCATGTCCGGCCTGCTCGCGCCTGTGGCGGAGAAGCGGCTTCGCCTGCTTCGCGTGCTGAAGGTGGACGGCGCCCCGGACCCGGAACGCCGCGAACGCCCCGCCGCTTCCGTGCGCTGACCTGCTTTGCCACCAACTGTCGAATGCGGATCCACGCACCCTGCCGAAGGCCGATCGGTCGGTAACATGGAGGTATGAACAGCGAGCAGCAGGAGTGTGACCTGCCGGCCGGGGAGACCCGCCGGGCCAGGCCTGCTGTGCTCGGTCTGTACAAGCCGTCCGCCACGAAGGCTGTCACGGGGCGTTTTCACCTGGGGTGAAAACAAGGCTCACCGGTCATGGAATCCGGAGGCCTGGGCCGGTCACGGACGAGACACCGAAGACCTACTCGTTGCCATCGTTCCTGGGGATGCTCGATCTTCCCGCTGACGCGTCCGAGAACGTGAAGGCCACCGCGGAAAGGCTGAAGACGGTCGAGGTGGCCACGGTGGACCGGCGGCATTTCGAGCACATCAAGCCGGTGCACGTCTCCCACTTCACGCTCTACCCCGAAACTGCCGACTGACCTGCTCCAAGTACGTGAAGGACCCCTTCACAGCGCTAGGCGCAATGAAGGGCCCCTTCACGTACCTCAAGCAAACGGGCCCCGGAACCGAGCAGGTCCAGCCTCGTGAGTGGCTAGGGCGGTTAGAACCGTCCTAGCCACTCACGAGGCTTTCAGCGCGTGGTGACGGGGAGCGAGTGCAGGCCTCGGATCACGAACTCCGGCCGCCGTTCCGGTGTCTCCGCGAGCTCCAGACCAGGCAGCTTCGTGGCAAGCGAGGTCAGCGCGGCCGCGATCTCCACCCGCGCGAGCGGGGCCCCGACGCAGTAGTGGATGCCCATGCCGAAGCCGAGATGCGCGTTCGGCGTGCGGCCGATGTCGAGGGTGTCGGGCCGGTCGAACACCTTCGGGTCCCGTGCGGCGGCGCCGAGGAGCGCGCCGATCTTCTCGCCCTCGGCCACCCGGAACCCGGCGATCTCGACGTCGGCGGTCGCCGTCCGCTCGAAGAGCTGCAGCGGCGCGTCGAAGCGGATCAGTTCCTCGACGCACGGCTCCATGAGCTCCGGGGAGGCCACCAGCCGCTCCCACTGGTCCCGATGGGTCAGCAGCGCGCTGACGCCGTTCCCGATCACGTTCACCGTCGCCTCGTGCCCGGCCATCAGCAGCAGGACCGCGGTCGCGACCAGTTCGTCCTCGGTGAGTTCGCTGCGCAGGAGATCGCTGACGATGTCTTCGCCGGGGGAGTTCGCGCGCTGCTTCGCGACGCCACGCAGGTACTCGACGAACTCCGAGGCCGCGGCTTCGGCGGCGTCGCGCTTGTCCTCGGCTAGCCCGTACTCGTACATCTTGACGATGTGGTTCGACAGGGTGACCATGCGCGGCCCGTCCTCGATCGGGACGCCCAGGAGCTCCGCGATGACCGCGACCGGCAGCGGCTGCGCGAGGTGCGCCAGCAGATCGGCCGAGCCGGTCTCGGCGATCTCGGCGGCGAGGCCGTCGACCATGCCGTCCGCGAGTTCGCCGACCATCGGCCGCAGCCGCTGGACGTGCCCGCGCCCGAAAGCGCCCGCGATCACGCGCCGCAGCCGGGTGTGGGCGGGCGGCTCGTTCTCCAGCAGCGAGTTGCGGTGCAGCAGGTTGAACGACGCGAACCGCTCCACCGGCAGCGCGTCCTGCCAGATCCGGCCCAGCCCCCGGTGCCTCAGGACGGCGGCCGACGCCGCGTGCGACACCGCCACGGCGATACCGAGGCCGTCGTGCCGGTGGACTTCGCCGCGCTCGCGGAGTTCGGCGAAGTACGGATACGGATTCGCGAGGAAGGCCGGGTCGGCGAGGTCGAACACGTCCCGACTGTAGCCGCGCCGCGCCGGGAGCCCGTCCCGGCGCGGCGCGAGGGTCACAGATGCAGCCAGAGGCCCAGGTGCAGGCCGATGCCGTGGTGGTGGTGCCCGTGGTGGCCGACGCACAGCAGCAGGCAGTGGCGCGCCTGGTCGGTCGATTCGGACTGTGGCGCGGCCGATGCCGTACCCACGGCGGGCCCGGCCAGCATCAGCCCGAGTGCCACGGGAAACGCGGCCAACGCGGCCCGGCGTTTCGAGGTGCTCATCTGTGATCCCTTCTCCGCACGACGACGCCGGATGGCGCCGAGATCGAGTATTCGGGGAGGTAGGGGGAAAACGGCAGGCTGATCACCCGCGATTAGATCGTCCGGATGATGACAACCATTTTCAGTCACGTTTGCGTGATACACGATCGGCCGCTGAAACCGGCCGATCCGGTCAACCCGGCGGCCGGTGGGGTGTTCATCCGCGATGGTTTCGTTACCAACCCCGCTGAACCTCGGACAGGGCATGGCGTCTCTAGGAATGTCGGAACGCGGTAGCGCGGGACGGCAAGGGGGACTGCCGTGGCCGTCTGGTCCGGAAGTGAAACGAACTCATTCGAACTGGGGTATTTCCATGCGTATTCGTCATGCCGTTTTCGCCGGGGTCACCGCCGCCGCGCTCGCGCTGCTGCCCGCGACCGCTTTCGCCACCGAAGCACCGGTCGAGATGCCGGAGAAGCCGAAGGGCACCAAGTTCTGGGTGTCGCCGAAGACCGTCGAGGTGGGCGGAAAGGTGACCGCGCAGGGCCGCTGCGTCACGCCGCACGGCTTCTCGATCGTCGCGCCGGACGGGTTCACGCAGGTCGCCGACAAGTCGGTCAAGCGTGCCGGTGGCACCGACGTCAAGGTGACCTTCCAGCTGCGGCCGAGCGTCAAGCCCGGCGATCACCTGTTCGTCCTGCTGTGCGACACCGTCGAGCCCGCCGCGACGGTGAAGGTCGTCCCGGCGACGAAGAAGGAGCCGGTCAAGAAGGAAGCACCGAAGCAGGTTTCGAAGGTTCCCGCCGGTGCGCCGCAGACCGGTGGCGGGCCCGTCGACGAGCCGTCTTCGGCCGGTTGGCTGATCGCCGGGCTGGCCGGAGCGGGGGTGGCGGGCGCCGGTGGCGCGGTCCTGATGCGCCGTCGTCCGGCCTCGCGGTCCTGATCGCGCGCGGGAAGGGCGGGGGCCTTACGAGGCGCACGCCCTTCCCGCGATAGCGTTCCGAACCGAGCTTGAGGAGGCTGACGTGGGCAAGGGTTCGCGCAAGAAGGGTCCCAAGACGACCTCGGATCGCAAGCCGAAGGTGCGCGACGTCTTCGTCGGCCAGCCCTTCGAGGGACTCGCGGCGGAGACCGAACTGATCGCGCTGCGCGAGTTCGTCCCGTCGGCGACGGCCGCGCTCACGCTGAAGGGCTCCGGCGAGAAGGTCACCCTCGGCACGGTGCTGCCGATGGCGGCGGCCGCGTTCGTCCGGTCCGACGGCGAGCGCTACGTCGGGATGCAGGTGCAGACCCGGTCCTCGGACATCAGCCGCGACCTCGGCCGCGCGCTCCAGTGGGTGCTCGACGCCAAGGAGGGTGACGTCCTGTCCGTGCCGGACACCACGACGCCGCCCACCGCCGAAGAGAAGGCCCGCCTGCAGGACCTGCTCGAAACGAGCGTCGAACTCGACGCCACGCTCTACAACGACTTCGCCTGGTGGCTGCCCGAGGACGCCGACGCGAGCGGCGACGTCGCGCTGTCCCTCGAGCGCGCGAACGCGGCGATCATGCCGACCGAGCGTCTCGGCGCGGGTGCCTACTGGGTGCTCGCCGGCGAGAAGGCGCACCTGCGCTGGGTCCGCCCCGAACCGGAGAACCTGCTGCTGCAAGCGCTTGCGCGGCTGTCCGCGGCCGGTGAGCTGGGCCTCGGCGAAGGCTCCCGCTACGCCGGTTCGTTCCGCGCGCACGGGCTGCTCGTCCCGGTGTGGGACCTCGACCCCGAGGCCCACGCCCGCGAGTGGGCCGACGCGAAGGACCAGCTCGGCGTCCGGCTCGACGCCGCGCTGAAGTCCCTCGACACCGAGCCGCTCAACGCCACCGAGCGCCGCTCGCGCGACGGCCTGATCGGCCGCCAGCTCACCATCCGCTGACCCGTTCCCCGCGTTTCGTCCTCTGAACGCGGTAGTCGCACGCGCGACCACCGCGTTCAGAGGACGAAGTGCGCGAGGATGGTCGCGTGATTCTTCATATCTGCACCGAGGGCGAGTGGGCCGCCGTGCCCGAAGGCGGCGTCTACACCGCCGCGTCGCTCGACTCCGACGGCTTCATCCACTGCTCGGACCCGGGAACGGCGCATATCCCGGCCAACGCCGTGTTCCCCGGTCGCACCGACCTGGTGCTGCTGGAGATCGACCCGGCGCTCGTCGGCGCGCCCGTCGTCTGGGAGGACGGCGACCCGCCGCATCCGGCGGGTATCCAGTTCCCCCATGTGTACGGTCCGATACCGCGTAACGCCGTGGTGGCCGTGCACGAATTCCCTGTTCAGAGGGATGGTTCGTTCAGAATTCCCGAGTCCGTGTCGAGACGTTGACGACGGCAACGCCTCGGGGGGACGGACGTCTCTCGAACTGGTTCGCGGCAAGAGACAACCTGTGGGGGCGGTCATGCGTTTCGGGAGAGGTGAGCCAGGTGGACCTGGCCGTGTGACCCCGGGAGGAGGCGATACGGTGACCGCTGCCGCGACGGTCATCCCGGGGACGGACGTCTGGGGGGCCGGCGAAAGCCGAGGGAGAGAAGTGCCGGGCGAGCTCACCGACTTCGGCGACTTCGTGCAGGCCAGCCTTCCGGGCCTGCTGAGGTACGGCCACGCCCTCACCGGGAACCCGCACGACGCCGCCGACCTGGTCCAGACCGTGCTGGAGAAGATCGGCTCCCGCTGGTCCTACGTCCAGCACAAGACCGGTGACCCGATGGCCTACATCCGCCGTTCGATGGCCAACGCGCACATCAGCCGCTGGCGCCGGACCAAACGGGAGAGCCTGGTCGCCGACCTGCCGGACACCCAGCCGTACAGTCCGGCGGACCCGTTCGAGCACGAGCCGCTGTGGCAGGCGTTACGGGCGCTGCCGCCGAGGCAACGCGCGGTGATGGTCCTGCGTTACTACGAAGGGCTGTCCGAAGCGGAGATCGCGGATTCGCTCGGCGTCAGCCAGGGCACCGTCAAAAGCCAGGCGAGCAAGGCGATCGCGTCGCTGCGCACGAAGCTCGCCCTGTTCGAGCCCAAGGACGAAGGGAGGGAAGCGGGATGAACATGTCCGAAGAGGACGTGCAGCAGAAGCTGCGCGACCTGTTCTCTGATGAACGGCTGGGCGCGTCTTCCACGCTGAATCCCGAGACGATCGTCGCGGGCGCCCGTCGCCGCCGCCGTCGCCGTCAGCTGATGCAGACGACGAGCGGGATGGCCGCCGCGGTGGTCATGCTGGGCGGCGGACTCACGGTCTTCACGATCCACGACACGGACAACGGCGCGGCCTTCCCCGGCGACCAGCTCACCATGGGAGCGGCCTCGTCGAGCCTGGTGCGGCCGGGACCGGGGACCGCGGTGCCACCGCCGTCCTCGGCGGCGGAGCCACCGGACCCGACGACCGTGCCGCCGCATTCGACGGTCTCCGATGGGCCCGTCAAGCCACCGAAGAGCACCGCCGCCACGAAGCCGCCCGCACCGGGCAAGGTGACCACTGGCGCGCTGCTGACCTCCGCCGGCTTCGGCAAGCTCCGGCTCGGGATGAGCGAGCCCGAGGCGGAAGCCACGGCCGGTCCGCTGCGGGCGAAAGAGGTCCGGGGCGCCTGTACGTACGGCTACGCGGAAGGGGCCGCCGTTCCGGGGCCGACGTCGGTGTCGCTGACCGAGGCCGACGGGATCACCGTCATCAACCCGGCGGGCACGGTGCACACCCCGGAGGGGATCGGCGTCGGCTCGACCGAGGCGGACATCCTCGCCGCCTATCCCGGCAGCACCAAGGACGGCGGCGCCTACGTCGCGCCTGTCAGCGCTGTGAGCGCGTACCGGATCTTCGTGGCCAAGGACGGGTCGGCCGTCAGCATCCTGCTGACCAGCATCAACCAGGACTGCCAGTTCAGCTGAGGCCGAAGTGGCCGCGCGCAAGAGAAAACCCGGGCTGCTCCAAGGGGGAGAGCCCGGGTTTTCCCTGTGGTGGGAGCGTTGGTCAGTGCGTCAGAGCGCGCCGCCCGCGACGGGGGGCATGCTCGAGTCGACGCCGCCGTCACCGATGGATTCGCGGTGCAGGTGGTTCTCCACCTCGAACAGATTGCCGTCGGCGCGCTTGACGATGTTGAGCAGCGTGGACATCTGGGAGATCTCTTCGACCTGCTCCTTGAGGAACCACTGCGTGAACTGCTCGCCGATGTAGTCCTCTTCGGCGCGGGCGGCCTTGGCCAGCTGCTGGATGTCGGTCGCGACGTCCTTCTCCTGCTGCAGCGCGAGCTCGATGAGCTCACGGACGTCGGAGAAGTCGTTGCGCACGTCGCCGGTGCCGGGGATCTCCACGTGGTGGTCGGTGTCCAGCATGTACTGGATCAGCGCCATCCCGTGGTTCCGCTCTTCGACGGACTGCTTGTAGAAGTGCTTCGCGAGCTGCGGCAGGTCCTCGGCGTCGAACCAGACCGCCAGCGCGATGTACTGCTGGGAGGCGTTGAACTCGTTGTGGATCTGCGCCTGCAGCAGTTCGTAGAACTTCGAGCGCGGTTGCTTCTTAGTGAGGGCCATGTGTTCGACGATACGTCATGTCCCTATTCGATTTCCACTTTTACCTGGTGATCTGCCCCCTATTAGGTTACCATTCCCAATACATAGGCCCACCTCAATTAAGTAAGCCTTCCCTAATCAATGGCAATCGATTAGGGAAGGCTTACTTAATTTCTGTTTCAGATGCTTTCGCGCCGGATCGGGCACGACATGCAGCGCGGCCCGCCGCGGCCGGAGCCCAGCTCGGAGCCGGTGATGGCCAGTACCTCGATCCCGGCTTCCGCCAGGCGCGCGTTGGTTTCCACATTACGTTCGTACCCGACGACGACGCCGGGGGCGAGCGCGAGAGTGTTGTTGCCGTCGTCCCATTGCTCGCGTTCCGCGGTGATCGGGTCGAGTCCGGTGTCGATGACGCGAAGCCGCTCGATTCCCATTGCTTCGGCGGCGGCGGTGAGGAATGGGGCCGGGCCTTCCACCTTCACGGAACCGTCGTCGGTGGGCCGCATGGTGAACGCGGTCAGTGAATCGCGGGAAAGCGGGTACATAACTACGGCGTCGGCCGCGACCATCGTGCAGACGGTGTCCAGATGCATCGTCGCGCGGGTCTGCTGGATCGGGACGGCGAGCACGGTGTGCGCGATCCCGTCGGCGAACACCGAACGCGCCAGCGACTCCGCGCCCGCCGCGGTGGTCCGCTCGCCGACGCCGATCGCCAGGACACCCGGCGAGAGCAGCATGACGTCGCCGCCCTCGATCGGCGCCGAATGCGCGCCGTACGCGCGGGACGCGTGGCGGAACCACGGGTGGTAGGCGTAGATCAGGTCCAGCACAGCGGTCTCGCGGACACGGGCGGGCATGGTGAGAGAGGAGACCGCGACCCGGTTGCCGATCCACGCCGACGAGTCGCGGGTGAACAGCAGGTTCGGCAGCGGATCGACGGCGAAGTCGTTCGGGTGGTTCATCAGCCGGACCAGCGAGGCGCCCTCGGCGGCGGGCAGTTCCTCGAAGGTCATCCCCGCCATCAGGACCTCGGCCAGCACCGCGGGCGAGACGCTCGACAGGTGGGAACGGAGCGAATCGGCCAGGTCGGGCCCGAGCCGCCGCTCGTCGACGGCCGCGTGCACGCCGGCCGCGTGGGCACGGGTGTCGCCGAGCGCCGTGCGCAGCGCGTCGGCCAGCAGCAGCACCTCGACACCGCGGCCGCGCAGCACCTCGGCGAACGCGTCGTGCTCCTCCTGCGCGCGGTCCACCCAAGGGATGGAATCGAACAGGAGCTGGTCGTTGTTGCGAGGCGTGAGCCTTTTGAGCTCGTTGCCGGGCCGGTGCAGCAGTACCGCGCGCAGGGGGCCGACTTCGCTGTCAACTCGGGGTGGAGTCGTCTCGTCAATCACGGGTTCACAGTAGCTAGGGAAGCCAGGAAACTCGCCCCTTGAGCAGCGCGTATCCGACGAAGGAAACGAAATCCAGCGCGGTGTGCGCGGCGATCAGCGGCCACAGCCGGTTCGTCTTCTGCCACAGCCTGCCGAACACCAGGCCCATCACCACGTTGCCGACGAAACCGCCGAATCCCTGATACAGGTGATAAGACCCGCGAAGTACGGACGACGCGACCAGTGAGGTGTTCTCGCGCAGCCCGAGCTGCCGCAGCCGGGTCAGCAGATACGCGACGACGAGCACCTCTTCGGCGAACGCGTTCCCGAAGGCCGACAACGTCAGCGTGATCGGGCGCCACCACGTTTCGCCCAAAGTGGACGGTTGTACCGACAGGCTGAACCCGAGGCCGTAGGAGAGGAAGTACAGCCCCAGCCCCGGAATCCCGATCACCGCCGCGAGCAGGAGCCCGTGCAGGACGTCGCGGCCGGGACGTCGCCTGTCGAGCCCGACCTCCGCGAGCTTCATCCCGCCGCGCCACAACAGGTACAGCCCGAGCGCGCCCCAGCCGACCAGCTGGCCCACGCTCAGGAGCTGCTTGAGCAGGTCGACCAGGCTCAGCGTCGCCTGGGGGACGTTGAGCTGGGCCTGTTGCTGCGCCAGCGGGACAGGCTGCAGCAGTGAGTCCACAAGGGACAGCAGGCTGCGCAGCCCGGACAGGCCGAGGGTGATGCCGAAGACGACGACCAGTTCGATGACGATCGCGCGGCGGCGCGCCGGGTCTTCCACGAACTCCGGCAGCGCCGGGCGTTCGGGACGCAGCCAGCTCATCCCGCACAAGCTACCGTCGGGTCATGCCCAGGAGTATCGCGACCAACGAAAACGTCGACCGTGCCGAGCTCGTCGACTTCCTGACCACCCGTCACCGCGCCATCCTGATGACCACCAAGGCCGACGGCGGCCCGCAGCTCTCCCCGGTGACCTGCGGCGTCGACGGCGAAGGCCGTCTCGTCATCGCCACGTACCCGAAGCGCGCGAAGGTCGTCAACGTGCGACGCGAGCCGAAGGTGTCCGCCTGCGTCCTGTCCGACGAGTGGAACGGCCAGTGGGTCCAGTTGAACGGCACCGCCGAGGTGCTCGACCTCCCCGACTCGGTCGAGCCGCTGGTCGACTACTTCCGCGCGATCTCGGGTGAGCACCCCGACTGGGACGAGTACCGCGAAGCGATGGTGAAGCAGGGCAAGAGCATCATCCGCGTCACCATCGACTCGTGGGGGCCGATCGCCAAGGGCGGTTTCCCGGCGGAGCTGGCCTAGCGAGACACAACGAGGTCTCCCCAAGGGCGCCCTGCGCCCGACGGAGACTTCAGTGCGCGTCGAAAGAATACGGGCAGCCGACCAGGCGGCGGATCTCGCCGCTCAGCTGCTGCGGCCCTTCGACCGGACGCGAGAACGCGAGCCGGACGTCGTGGTCGCCGGAGTCAGCCTCGACCCGCAACCGAAGGCCGTAGCGGTCCAGCCCGAGCGGCCGGATCCAGCCGCCGCGCAGTTCGGTGGGCACGTGCTTGGCGAGCTGCTGGACGACGTCGGCGTGGTCGGTCTCCAGATGCCGCAGCCACGCGGCTTCGTAGTCGTGGAACGGGTCCGGCGGCGCGGCGCTGAACATATGCGGCCGGAGCGAGTGCGTGCCCTCGGCGTCCGCGAGCACCAAAGACGCCGGGGTCAGCCTCAGCAGCGTCAGGCCGTGCCCGACGTCCAGCAGCCGCTCGTCCGGCCGGGTTTCGGCGATGGAGACCGCGCGGGCGCGCGCCGAGACCTCGGAGAGCGGGCGAAGCCAGCCGGTGATCCACAGCAGCCCGCGGATGGGTTCACGCAGGTCGACCGGCGCCTGATCGGTCAGTTCGACCATCACCGCGAGTTCGCCGCGTTGCGCTTCGTGCGCGCGTTTCACCAGGTGGTGCTCGTCGGGCAGCAGGATGCTGACGCTGCCGCTCGTGTGCACGTGGTGCAGTTCGGGGATGACGCGGCCGTACTGTCCTGGCTGGTCACGCTGTTCGGCGGTCGGCATGAGCGTCGCCGGCCCGTTGCGGGTGGCGATCGTCTTCGCGCGCTCCGCGGGGTTCGGCGCCGGCGGGCGGCGAATGGACGTGGGTGTGGTCACGGCTCACCTCCTAAGTTAGGTGAGCCTAACCTGATTTACGCGCCGAGCGGAAGTAGCTTCGATCACTTCACCCCGGGCGCGTATACGTTGACCAGGTGGAAGACCACAGAATCCAGGTGCTCGAACCACCCAAAGGGGTTCCGGCGGCGAACATGCCGGCCCTGGTGCCCCTGCTCGACCGTCTCACCGTGACGTACGGAACGACGGGCTTCGCGTCCGGGATGCTCGTCGTGCTGGGCGTCTTCCTGGCGTTTTCGGGACGGTACGGGGTCGCCGTGCCCACCTTCCTGATCACCTTCATGGCAGCGGTCTCGCTCTACTCCGGCTATGTCGTGCTGGCCGGATCTTCGCCGATGCGGAAGCTCACCGCCAACCCGTTCCGCCTGGTGAGCGGGTTGGACGGCGCCGTCGTCGCCGGTTCGCGGGTGAGCGTCCCGCTCGACGGCCGATGGCTCGTCGTCCGGCTGCCCGCCCCGCTCCGCGCGCAACTCGCGGCCCAGCGGCGGCTGTGGGTACTCGGCCCGTTCTTCATGCTTCCCGGGGTCATCGGTCCCCGGCGCGGCAAATTCCGGGACGCCCCCGCGAAGGGCTCGGCGCCGCTGACGGCCGAGCCGGTCACGCCGGGGCGGATGCTCACCTTGCAGCGACGGCTCCTGGCCTCGTACTACTTGCTCGGCGCCGGTCTCACCCTGGTGGCGGCCGCCTTCTCGATCTGGGTCGCCGCCGACTTCCCGGACCGCCACGGCGGTCTCGTGGCGGAAGCGCGGGTAGTGGCCGCCCTGTGCGTCCTCGCGACGCTCGGGCTCGCCATCACGGCACTCGTGGTCGCCCGGCCGTCCCCGGAGCCGCGGTGGACCGAACTCGCCGTCGTCTCCGGACCGGCGTCGGTCAACCTCTTCGGCATGGTCACCGTGAAGGGCCGGACGGTGCTGCCCGACGGCCGTGAGGTCACCGTCCAGGCCGGTGGTTCGGACCCGTCACTGGCCGCCGGCATCGCCGCGACCGGACGGCTCTGGGTGCTCGGTGTGCCGAGGGCGGGGAAGGCGGCGAAGGCCGGAGTGCCCGGTCATGCGGTTTTCGGGCCGGTCAAGTTCAGCTGAGTGAGCGTCGCGTCGCCTCCTCGGTCTCCACGACACCCCGCCGGATCCCTTCCAGCTGCTCACCCAGCTCGCCGATCGTGGTGGTGTCGAGCAGCGAATCGCCCGTGGCGGCCGACAATTCGGCCGCCCTGGCGACCAGACCGTCGAGGCCGAGCGCGCCGGATCGCAGCTGCGCCAACAGCTTCCGTTGCGCGCTCGTAAGCCGCGCGTGCACGTCTTCCTGGGCCTGCACGGCTTCGAGCGACTGCGTCAGGTCGCCGCGGATGTCGTCGTCGGCGGTCTTCAGTTCCTTCCGCAGCCGGGCCTTCTCGGCGGACACCGCGCCGACGTCCACCCGTTTCAACGCCTTCCCGGTGGCGGACGCCCGACCGGCCAGCCGCCGGAGGGTGTCGACGGTTTCCCGCACCACCGGTTCCATGTCGGCCACCCGGTCGGCGAGCGGGCCGGCGTCGAGCGAACCGGAAATCGACCGGAACCCGTCGGCCGCGGCCTCCGCACGCCGCAGCCAGTCCGCCTCGGGGGAGCCCGGTTCGACGTCGGGGAGAGCCCGCTCTTCGGGCTCTGGCGCGGGTTTCGCCCGCGTTGCGGCGGCGACCCCGGCGCGGGCGGCGAGCACGGTCACGCCGATGCCGAGCGCGGCGACCACTGGCAGCTGCACAGCCCAGGCCGCACCCGCCGAAGTCGCCGCGAGGAGCATTCCCCACGGTTCGGCTAGCTCACGGACGAAACGCATATCCGAGGATCTCAGAAATTCGAGATCACGGCGGTGAAGACCTGGTCGATCGAGTCCGGTTTGGATGAGTCGTACCCCACGCCCTGAGTGGTCTCGGCGATCTCCTTGAGCACGTTCAGATCCGCGTCGGAGCCGTAGGCGATGGTGAACATCCGCACCGCCTCACCGCCGCCCTCGGTCCGCAACTGCCCGACGAGGTTCGGCAGATCGATCCCGCCCGGATCCTCGTTGCGGCCGTCCGTGAGCACGACGACGGCGTTGATCGCGTTCGGGTCCAGGTGCTGCTTCATGTACTCGTAGGCCGCGAGCGACGAATCGTAGAGCCCGGTCCCGTTCTGCGGGGTCAGCCCGTTCAGCCGCGACGCCAGCTCCTGCCTGCCCGGTTCACCGCCGATCGGCGAAACCGGCCGGAGTTCGAAGTAGTCCTTGTCGCCGTTCAGTTTCGTCGAGAACATCCACAGCCCGACCTTGTCCGCGTCGCTGAACTGCGGCAACGACGCCACGGCAGCCTGTTTCGCGAGATCCATCTTGTTCTTCCCTGTCCCGCTGACCCCGTCGCCCATCGAACCGGAGACGTCGACGACCAGCAGCACGTTCGCCTTCTTCCGCAGGTCCTTCCACGACTTCAGCACCTCGGTCAGCACCGGCGGGCTCGGCGGGCGGATCAGGTTGAGCTTCGCGTCCGGCTGGGCGCCGTTCTCCGTCGTGGTCTGCGAGCCGGGCTTCCCGTCGAACGTGCGGAAGCCGATGTCGCTGAACTTCTGCTGCGCCTCGGCGCCGCGCAGATGCGCGAGGAAATCCGCCGCGACCTGCTTGTGGAGGTCGTCGGCCCAGTTCAGCACGGTGAACGGGTGATCGGAGTTGAGCGTGCCGTCGCTCGGGTAGATCCCGACGAGCGGCACCTTCGGCGGCGCGTGCTGGCCGCGTTTCGCCGGGTCGTTGGTGGGATTGCCCTGGTTGTAGCCGACGAGCGAGTTCTCCTCGACCGTCACCGCCGAGATGTACGACAGCGCGGCACCGCGATCGTCGGCCTTCTGCAGGTTCGTCAGGAACGTCAGCGTGTTGTCGCCGTAGTGGACGATGGCCTGCTCGACGTTCTGCACGAACGTGCGCGCCTCCGGCTTCGCGAGCGCGTTCGCGGTGAGGTCCGAAGACGTGCCCGTCGCCGCGTAGTAGGCGCCGATGGTGGCGTTGAGGCCGGACGTCGAGATGTTCGGATTCGTCTTGCCCAGCCGGAACTTCCCCCACTCCGGGTGGCCGTACTTCGCCCAGCCCTGCGGATCCGTGGCGAGCGCGGCGAGGTCCTTCCAGCCGATGCCCTTGCCCGGCCAGCCGAGCGCCTCGGCCATCGGTTTCGGCATGGCGACGACCAGCGGCGCGTTCGCGACCGATTCCGGGTCGCCCTCGGGCACCAGCGCGGGGTGGTCGGTGCCGGTGAGGTTCTGGCGCAGCAGGTTCACCCAGCCGGACGCGGCGGGCGTCCAGACGTCCGGCCGCGGGCCGTCCACCGCCTCGTTCCAGCCGCGGGACAGCGCCTGCATCGCGGTTCCGGAGGACTTCGACTGCACGAGCACGTCGACGCAGCGTCCGGCCACCGTGCGGCCGCTGTAGCCCTTGGCGATCTCGGTGACCACCCCGGCCTTCTCCGGTGACGACGACACCTGCAGCTTGACCGCGTCGCCCGTCGTGCACTTCGCTTCCGCGGCCTCCTCGCCGGAGTCGCTCGTGATCGCGCGCAACCCGATGATCAGGCCGATGGCGACCACCGCCGCGGCCACGAACGCCAGGACCTTGCGGCCGCCGCGGGACTGCTGAGGATTCACGACCATGGAGAACCTCCGCCGGTGGGAACACCGATTATCCGGAGGTTTCGCCTCGGCAGGGTCGGCGTTGCCGAACCGTTGCGGCCGTGGCGGTAGTTATCCCGCCACGGCCGCGACGAGGGAAATCAAGCTCCCGGGCCCCGGCCGGACCAGGTCCACGCGTAGCCCGGATCCTCCGAAGCGTCGGCCGCCTCGCCAAGGTCCAGCGGCGCGAAGGTGTCCACCATGACAGCGGTCTCGTCGAAGAACTGGGCCCCGATCGACGCCTCCGCAGCCCCGGGCTGCGGCCCGTGCGTGAAGCCGGACGGGTGCAGCGAAAGCGAGCCGACCTCGATCCCGGAACCCTTGCGCGCCTCGTAGTTCCCACGGACGTAGAACATCAGCTCGTCGGAGTCGACGTTCGCGTGGTTGTACGGCACCGGGATCGACTCGGGGTGGTAATCGACCTTGCGCGGGCAGAACGAGCAGACCACGAAGTTCGGCCCCTCGAACGTCTGGTGCACGGGCGGCGGCTGGTGCACGCGGCCGGTGATCGGCTCGAAGTCGTCGATGTTGAACACCCACGGGTACAGGCAGCCGTCCCAGCCGACGACGTCGAACGGGTGCGTCGCGTAGGTGTAGCGCGTCAGCCCGGAGCGGTGCCGCACGAGGACCTCGACGTCGGTGCCGTCGACGACCAGCGGCTCCGACGGGCCGCGGATGTCGCGTTCGCAGTACGGCGAGTGCTCCAGGAACTGGCCCTTCGCCGACAGGTACCGCTTCGGCGGGCCGATGTGGCCGCGCGCCTCGATGGTCAGCAGCTTGACCCCGCCGCCGTCGTCGTGCGGGAGCACGCGATAGGTGCACGACGTCGGGATGACGAGGTAGTCGCCGTCGCCGATCTCCAGCGAGCCGTAGATCGTCTCGACGGTCGCGCTGCCGCCCTGGACGTAGAAGAGCTCGTCGCCCGCCGCGTTGCGGTACAGCGGCGAAGGGCGCGTCGCGTGGACGAAGCCGATGGTGACATCGGCGTTGCCGAACAACCGACGCCGGTCGGTGACCGCGTCGGCGTCGCCGAACTCGAGGTCGTGGGTCTTGAACGCGCGGGGCTTGAGCGGGTGGTTCGGGGCGATCGGGCCACGCTCGTCCTCGATCGCGACGGCGTCGACGATCGCGGTGGGCAGGCCGCGGTGATAGAGCAGGGCCGAGTCCGCCGAGAAGCCCTCGACACCCATCAGTTCCTCGGCGTACAGGCCCCCGTCGGGCTTGCGGAACGCCGTGTGGCGCTTGTGCGGGATCTCGCCTACCTGCCGGTAGTAAGGCATCGGAATCTCCCCGGAACGTGTCCGTTGTGCGAACGATTTTGTCCTGATGTCGTACGCTACTAGCGTGTCAGTCGTGTCAAGCGCTGTGGAACTCACGCCACCCGGCCCCCGAGGAATTCCTCCCCTGTTCGCGCGGCTCGTCGACGACTCGGCGTTGTTCCCGCCCGGCGAGGCGTCCATGCCCGAAGCGCTGCGTGCGCACTTCGCGTCGAGGTCCGGTGAGCACTCCGGCGTCCTCGGTGTGTTCCTGTGCCAGGCGTCGAGGCTGCCCGAGCTCATCACCGAACTCATCAAGATCAAACCCAAGGAACCGCTGCCGCTGTCGCTGATCATCGACACCGGCCTCGGCGGGGTTCCGAAGGCGATCTCGATCGTCGAGTCGCGCAGCGAGATCCTCGCGCTGCGGATGGTGGAGATGCCGGCGCCGTCGGACGTCGACGAGGTCTGGCTGGAGCGCGTCTCCGAGTTCGTGCCCGAGGACGTCATCCGCGTCGTCGAGCCGCGGCGCGGCGTCGGCTGGCTGGACGGCGTGCGGAAGGTGATCGAGCACGGCAGCTGGCCGAAGATCCGCTGCGGCGGCAAGGCGGGCGAGAACTTCCCCAGCGTCGACGAGGTCGCCGACTTCCTCGCGGTGGTCAGCGGCTCGTCAGGGGCGTCGTTCAAGGCGACGAACAGCCTGCACCGCGCCGTCCGCCACACGGACGAGACCAGCGGCTTCACCCACCACGGCTTTTTGAACCTCATCGTCGCGTCGGCACGCTGCCTCTCGGGCGGCGACGTGCGCGCCGCCCTGGAGTCGACCGACAGCGACGCGCTGGCCGACGAAGCCAAGGGGATGTCGGAGCCGGCCGCGAAGGCCGTTCGCGGGCTCTTCGCGTCCTACGCGGCGGCCTCGTTCGACGAGCCCGTCGCCGACCTGGGAGAACTGGGGTTGCTGTGACCCGCGAAGGGTCGCTGACCCTGGACAGAGGTCTGGCGCTGCTGCAGGCCGTGGCGGACGCCGGTGGTGAGGCGGCGACGATCTCCGAGCTCGCCGTCGCCATCGGCGCGAGCCGGGCCGCCGTCTACCGGCTGCTCGTCCCGCTGTCCGAACGCGGCCTGGTGTGGCGCGACGGGAACAAGGTGCGGCTGGGCGTCGGCCTGCTCCGGCTCGCCGGGCAGGTCCTGCCGCAGCTGCGCGAGGCGGCCAGGCCGGTCCTGCGGGAGCTGGCGGAGAAGGTCGGCGCGACGGCGCACCTGTCGGTCGCGCAGGGAGACCAGGCGCAGGCCGTCGCGGTCGTCGAGCCGTCCTGGACGAGCTTCCACGTCGCGTACCGGGTCGGCACACGCCATCCGCTGTCCTCCGGCGCGGCGGGCAAGGCGATGACGCTGCGCCCCGGCGGCGGCGAAGGCTGGGTGGTCTCGTCCGGGGAACTGGAGGCGGGCGCGTCCGGGGTCGCCGCGCCCGTGCGCGGGGTGCCTGGTTTGAAGGCCAGCCTCGGCGTCGTGTCACTGGAGCCGCTGGACGCCTCTGTGGTCGGCCCCGCTGTCGTGGGGGCCGCCGCCAGGCTGGCCGAGGTGCTGAAGCAGCCCGAGTAGCGCCTCAGCGGGTGCTGAGCAGCGGGCGCACCATGGTCGCCAGCAGGGTGAGGTCGACGGCGAACAGCAGCCGCTCGAACAGCCCGAGCGTGACCTCCTGGTGCGACGGCCCGGTGAGCATCGTCCAGACGAACCCGCCGAGCACGATCACCACGGCGGCGAAACTGGCCACCGAAAGCCGCCGGATCGTCGTGCGGCGCGGCTCCCACGGGCAGCGCGCCCGGCCGGGGCGAGTCAGCACCCAGGCGGCGGCGGGAAGCGCGAGGAAGGCCGTCAGCGCGGCGTAGTTGTGGATCTGCCCGGCCAGCGACCGGGCCTGGCCCTCGGGGTCGACGGGGACCAGCGCGAGGACGAACAGCCCGGCGCACCACACCCCGAGCAGGACGAGCACGGATTCGTACCCGCTGCGGTGCGCCTTCGCGATACCGCCGAGCAGGGCGAGCGAGCCGAACCCCAGCGCCAGGCACATCGCGCCGAACAGCGGCGCCGCCGTCGAACCGGGCGAGAGATAGCCGTAGACGTACTCCGACAGCGTCTGCCAGATCGGGCTGACCTGGCTGGACAGCCTCAGGTGCAGGTCGATCGAGATGGCGACGGCGACGGCCATGCCCAAGATCGCGAGCCTGCCGTGCAGTGGGGAGACGGCACGGGCCGTGAGGATCTTGGGCGAGGTCACGACCGGTTTCTCCAGGCACGTCGGGGCGGGTGTTCACCTTTTCGTTCCCGAAAGGTTACCCGGCGAACCTGTGAAAAAGCCGTGCGCCTCAGAAGGCGAGCTGGGCCAGCGCGAACAGCGAGAACCCGGCGAAGACGAAGCCCGCCACCCGCTGGATGAGCTTCGGGCGGATCCGGCTCCGGACCTTCGCGCCGATGAAGACGGCGAGCCCGGCGACGGCGACCAGCGCGACGAAGGAGCCGAGCGCGACCGCGAACGGGTTGCCGAAGCGGGCCGTGAGACTGGCCGTCGCGAGCTGTGAGGCGTCACCCCACTCCGCGGCGAACAGCACGCCGAACGACGTCAGCGCGGAGCGGAGGAAGGTCGCGGGACCCACTCCGGAGCGCGACGCGTCTTCGCCGCCATCCTGGCCGGGACTGAACCCTTCGCGAAGGAGCATGTACGCGCCGATACCGAACATCGTGGCGACGATCGCGGTCACCAGCGTCCCCGGAAGCAAAGTGAGCACACTGCCGAAGATGGCGGCGATCGCGCATTGCACCGCGAAGGCCGCGGTGACCCCGGCGAATACCGGCCAGGCGCGGAAACGGGTGGTGAGAACCAGGGTGGCGACGAGGGTCTTGTCCGGCAGCTCCACGGCCAGTACCAGGCCGAACGCGCTGATCAGCGCCAGCATCGAGTCAGACATGATGATTTGCCACCCCTTTCACTGCAACGATAAAGGGGTGATTCAGATAAAGG
The DNA here is from genome assembly GCF_055584485.1 of Amycolatopsis sp. NPDC102522. NCBI lineage: Bacteria > Bacillati > Actinomycetota > Actinomycetes > Pseudonocardiales > Pseudonocardiaceae > Amycolatopsis > Amycolatopsis sp. NPDC102522. Next base: position 1,082,128 of record NZ_JBVJLY010000001.1, read on the forward strand.
CAAGCTGATCGCATTTCCGAATCGCACGGCAGGCCGGGGCGAATTGTTTTTCCAGGCCGGGCACAAAGGAGGTTTCGGCGAACCGAATTCTTTTTTCCGGCGCGCTGGTAGCGTCCGCGAACATGGACGAGAGAGCGCGGATCGAGGACGTGTGCAGGCGGCTGAAGGACCACTACGTGTTCCCCGACGTCGCCGAGAAGCTGACGGTGTTCCTGCGGGCGAGGCTGGGCGACGGCGCTTACGCGGGGCTGGACGACCAGGCGTTCGCCGTCGCGGTCACCCAGGACCTGCAGTCGGTCAACGGGGACAAGCATCTGCGGCTGCGCCACCATGTCGACCCGCTGCCCGAGGTGGACGGCCAGTCCTTCGATCCCGAGCAGTTCCGGCGCGAGGCGGAACTGAACGGGCACGGCATCGCGGCGGCGCGGCGACTGCCCGGGAACGTCGGCTACCTGGAGACGAAGCTGCTCTACGGGCCGGACATCGCCGGTGAGGCGCTGGCCGCGGCGATGACACTGCTCGCGACCACCGACGCGCTGATCATCGACGTCCGGGAGAACCGGGGCGGCGACCCGATGGCGGTCGCGCTGCTGATCAGCTACCTGGTCGGCGAGCCAACGCACTACAACAGCATTTACCTGCGCGACGGCGACGTGACGAACCAGTTCTGGACGCTGCCGTACGTCCCGGGCCGCAAGTTCGGGGCGGACAAGCCGGTGTGGGTGCTGACCGGTCCGACGACGTTCTCCGGTGCCGAGGACCTGAGCTACTCGTTGCAGCAGCTGGGGCGGGCGAAGACGGTCGGCGCGGTCACCGGTGGCGGGGCGAACCCGCGGCAACAGTACAAAGTGGACACCCATTTGGATGTCACCGTCCCGGGTGGACGGGCCGTGAACCCGGTCACGGGGACCAACTGGGAAGGCGTCGGGGTCCAGCCCGATATCGCCGCCGACGTCGAGGCCGCTTTCGACGCCGCGTACGCGTTGGCGCTGGACCACGTGCTGACACTGGGGGATTCGGGTGTGCGGCGGCAGGTCGCCGACGAGGCCAGGCTCACACTCGCCAGTCTCGGCTGAACCAGGGCCTGGGACCTACGTCCTGCCGAGAACGGGACCACTTGAACTGGCGGGCTCACCGGGCGTTGAGCAGGCTTGAGGCGTGGAGGTTCTCGATCTCGCTAGGTGGCAGTTCGGCATAACCACCGTCTATCACTTCCTGATGGTCCCGCTGACCATCGGGCTTTCGGTCCTGGTCGCCGGGATGCAGACGGCCTGGGTCCGCACGGGTGACCGGCGCTATCTGAAGATGACCAAGTTCTGGGGGAAACTCCTGCTGGTCAACTTCGCGATGGGCGTGGTCACCGGGATCGTGCAGGAGTTCCAGTTCGGGATGAACTGGAGCGCGTACTCACGGTTCGTCGGTGACGTGTTCGGCGCGCCACTGGCGATGGAAGGGCTCGTCGCGTTCTTCGTCGAGTCGACCTTCCTGGGGTTGTGGATCTTCGGCTGGGACAAGCTGCCGAAGAAGGTCCACCTGGCGTGCGCGTGGGCGTACTCGCTGGCGACCGTGGCGTCCGCCTACTTCATCCTGGCGGCGAACTCGTGGATGCAGCATCCGGTCGGGGTCGAGTTCGTCGACGGGAAGCCGACGATGAACTCGATCTGGGCGGTGCTGACGAACAACACCGCGCTGGCCGCTATCCCGCACACGCTCGCGGGCGCCTTCTCGGTGGCGGCTGCGTTCCTGGTCGGTGTCGCGGGCTGGCAGTTGTGGCGCAAGCGTTCGGAGGACGACGAGCACCGCGCGGTGTGGCGTTCGTCGTTGCGTCTCGGCGGCTGGACCGGCGTGGTGGCTTTCGCGGTGCTGGCGATCACCGGCGACATGCAGGGCAAGCTGATGTTCGAGCAGCAGCCGATGAAGATGGCGTCGGCGGAAGCGTTGTGTCACACGGAGAAACCGGCGAGCTTCTCGATCATCGCGATCGGGGACGTGAGCGGCTCGAACTGTGAGGACGTCAAGACGTTCAACGTGCCCGCGTTGCTCTCGTTCTTGGCGCACAACGACTTCTCGACCGAGGTCAAGGGCGTCGAGAACCTGGTGACCGAGTACCAGGCGAAATACGGCACGAACTACCCGGACGACCCGCAGCTCGGTTCGCTCGCGGGCAAGCCGATCGACTACGTGCCGAACCTGCCGGTGACCTACTGGGGTTTCCGCGCGATGATCGGCTTCGGCGCGATCTCGGCCGGGATCGGCCTGCTCGCGCTGTGGCTGACCAGGCGAGGACGGATCCCCGGGCAACGCTGGTTCCCGTGGCTCGTGCTCGGCGGGATCGCGACGCCGTTCATCGGCAACAGCGCCGGCTGGATCTTCACCGAGATGGGCCGCCAGCCCTTCGTGGTGGTGCCGAACCCGACCGGTGTCGACGGGGTGTGGATGTTCACCGCGCAGGCGGTCTCGAAGTTGTCCACAGGCGAGGTCTGGACGTCGCTGATCGCTCTGACGACCGTTTACGCGGCTCTCGGCGTTGTCGAGGTCTTCCTGATGCGCAAGTACGTGCGCGGCGGCGTCGACGCCGTCATGCCACCCCAAAAACCGACCTCGACCAGCAAGAACAGCGATTCCGAAGGCGGTGACGGCGATGACGACGCGCTGGCCTTCGCCTACTGATCGCCTCTTGACGTCACTTACCCAGCCCCCCGCCCTTCCCGGGGGACGGCCCCGCACCCAGCGTATCGGGGGTATCGCTCGGGTGGGTTACCCACAGCCAATCTGTGGACAACTCGGGTGGTTGTGGATAACTCAGGGCGAGCAGGGGTGGAAGCGTCGGATCGGGCGGGCCGGCGTGGTAGCGGTGCGTTGCGAAAGCCACTTTCGCAACGTCCGGAGCGGGTACGTGACCGGGCTGGCGACCCGGAAGCGGGCAGGGAGGGCTGAAGGGGCCCTTCACCGCGTCGCATGTGGCGAAAGCGTCCTTCAGCCCACGAGGCCCACGAGGCCCGCGAGGTCCACGAAAGGGAGCGCCCGATGACCCTCGAAACGGTCTGGTTCTGCGTCATCGCCCTGTTCTGGCTCGGCTACCTCTTCCTCGAAGGGTTCGACTTCGGCGTCGGCATGCTCATGCCCGCGCTCGCGAAGGACAACACCGAGCGCCGCGTCATGGTCAACACGATCGGCCCGGTCTGGGACGGCAACGAGGTCTGGCTGATCGTCGCCGGCGGCGCGATGTTCGCCGCCTTCCCCGGCTGGTACGCGTCGCTGTTCTCGGCCGCGTACCTGCCGCTCCTGGTCGTCCTGCTCGCGCTCATCGGCCGCGGCGTCGCGTTCGAATACCGCGGCAAGGTCGACACCGACCGTTGGCGCCGCAACTGGGACCGCGTCATCGGGATCGGCTCGTGGATCCCGCCGTTCGGTGTCGGCCTGCTCCTCGCGACCACCGTCCTCGGCCTCCCGCTCGACGCCGACGGCAACCGGGTCGGCGGCGCGTTCGCCGCCGTCCGCTTCGAAACGCTGCTCGGCGCGCTCGCCGTCGTCGGATTCTCGCTGGTCCACGGCGCCGCGTTCCTCGCCCTCAAGACCGAGGGCGGCCTCCGGCACCGCGCGCGGAAGCTGGCCACACGCCTGCTCCCGGTCGCGCTCCTGCCGTTGCTCGCGTTCCTCATCGTCGTGCAACTGCGCTCGGGTGATCTCTGGACGCTGCTGCTCATCGGCATCGCCGTCGTCTCGGCCGCCGTCGCGTGGTTCCGGATCCGCGCGGGCCGGGAAGGGCAGGCGTTCGCCGCGCTCGGCGGGGTCATCGCCGCCTCGGCTGTCGCGATCTTCGTCGCGCTGTACCCGAACGTCCTTCCGTCCACCTTGGACCCGGCGAACACGCTCACCATCGCGGGCGAGGCGTCGAGCCCGTACACGTTGACCGTGATGACCTGGGTCGCGCTCTTCGGCGCCCCCGCCGTCCTGATCTACCAAGGCTGGACGTACTGGGTGTTCCGCAAGCGCATCGGCACCCGGCACATCCCGCCGGTGCACGCACCATGACCGAACTTCCCGGCCGCGACACCCTTTCCGCCACGGAGTCCACAATGGACCCAGCGCGACCGGGAAAGGGTCCGCTCGGCGCGCTCGCTCCGCTTTCGGCAACGGCGCGCCGGGCGTTGATCCTCAGCGCCATCCTGTCCTTCGTCAACGCCGTACTGCTGGTGGGACAAGCGTTCCTGCTGGCCGACGTCCTCTCCGCGGTCGTCCGCGGAACCATGGGGGACCGCACCGCCGGACTGTCCGTGCTGCTCGCGCTCGTCGCAGGGCGCGCGTTGACCGGCTGGGCGGTGCGGGTCGTCTCCGCTCGCGCGGCAGCCCGCGCGAAGGAGGAACTGCGCGCCAAGGCCCTCGACCACGCTTTGAAACTCGGCCCGGAGTGGATCGCGCGCCGCGGTCACGGCGAGCTGACATCGTTGACCACCAAGGGGCTGGACGCGCTCGACGCCTACTTCACCCAGTACCTCCCGGCGCTGGTGACCGCCGCGATCGTGCCCCTCGCCGCCGGTGCCGCGATCCTGTTCGCCGACTGGCCGTCGGCCGCGCTCGTCGTGATCACCGTGCCGCTGGTGCCGCTGTTCGCCATCCTGATCGGCAAACACACCGCCGAGCGGGTCGCCGAGGCCGCCGACGCCGAACAACGGTTGTCGGGACATCTGCTGGAACTCGTCCGCGCGCTCCCGATCCTCAGCGCCTTCCGCCGCGCCGAGGCGCAGGCCGAGACGGTGCGGAAGATCTCCGAACGTCATCGCCGCGCGACGCTCAAGACCCTGAAGGTCGCGTTCGCGTCGGCGTTCGCGCTGGAACTGATCGCGACGCTTTCGGTCGCGCTGGTCGCGGTCGTCATCGGGGTCCGGCTGGTCTCCGGCGACTTACCGCTGGCCATCGGGCTCGGCGTCCTGATCCTCGTACCGGAGTGCTACCAGCCGCTGCGCGCGGTCGGCGCCGCGTTCCACGCCAGCGAAGACGGCGTCGAGGCCGTGCGCCGGGTCGCGGACGTGCTCGCGGAGCCCTTGCCGCCCAACGGTTCCGAGACGCCGGCCAAGGGCGAGGTCCACGTCGGCGGGCTGCGCGTCGCAAGGCGCGGCGGATTCGCTCCGGACGGCGAGACGTTCTCCGTCCGGCCTGGTGAGATGACCTGGCTGCGCGCGCCCAGCGGCGGCGGCAAGTCGACGACGCTCGCCGCGCTGCTCGGTTTCGTGCAGGTCCACGACGGGTCGATCACCGTCGGCGGCACCAGGCTCGCCGACGCCGATCTGGAGCGCTGGCGCGAGAGCGTCGCCTGGGTGCCGCAGTCGCCGGTCTTCGGCGGGGGCACGGTCCGCGACGAGGCCGGCGCCGAAGACATCCTCGGCGAACTCGGGCTCGCTGGACTGGCCGAACGGCCGGTTTCGAAGCTGTCGCAGGGACAACGCCAACGTGTCGCGGTCGCGCGGGCGCTGGTGCGAGTTCGGTCGGGCGCGTGGCTGCTCCTGCTCGACGAGCCCACCGCCCACCTCGACGAGGTCAACGCCGGACTCGTCATGGCCGCTGTCCGCAAGGCCGTCGACAACGGCGCCGCCGCGATCATCGCCGCGCACGAACGCACTTCCGGTGTCGACATGTCGGCCGACACGGTGAAGGAAGTCGTCACGACGGAGGAGCGGACGGCGACCAGGCCGGTCCCGTGGCGCGACCTGCTGCAGCCGAGGTTCTTCGGCGGGGCGCTGCTCGGTGCCGCAGCCTTGCTCGCCGGGGTCGCGCTGACCGCCCTTTCGGGCTGGCTGATCGCCAAGGCGTCGCAGCAGCCGCCGATCCTGACCCTGACGGTGATGATCGTCGGCGTGCGGACGTTCGGCCTCGGCCGCGCGGGCCTGCGCTACCTCGAACGGCTGGTCACGCACGACGCCGCGTTCCGGATCGCCGGGAGCCTGCGGGTCCGGCTGTGGGAGTCGCTGGTGCGGCTCGGGCCGGCACGGGCGCTTCGGGCCGGGGAGGAGCAGCGACGGCTGGTCGGCGACACCGACACCGTGCGCGATCTGCTGCCCCGGGTGATCACGCCGCTGATCGTGGTCGCGATGGTGGCCGCGGGCGCTGTCGCGGTCCAAGCCTCGGTGCTGCCCGAAGCCGGACTCGCGCTGGCCGTGGCCGTCGTGGTGAGCGCGTTCGCGCCGCTGCTCGCGCTCCGGGCGGAACGCCGCGCGACCAGCGCCCTGGCTGCCGGACGGCGTTCGGTGTCGGCGCAGGTGCTGGGCCTGTTCGAAGCGGCGGCCGAGCTGATCGCGTACGGGGCCGACAAGGAGCGACGTCGACGGATCGCCACGGCCGACGCCGCGCTGACCGCCGAAGCGCGACGACAGGCTTTCGGCGCCGGCGCGGCCGAGGCCCTGATCATCCTGGCGACGGGGGCCGCCACCGTCGTGAGCACCGGGTTCGCCGTGCGCGCCGTCGCCGCCGGCGCGCTGGACCCGGTTCTCGCGCCGGTGGTCGCCCTGGTGCCGCTCGCGCTGGCGGAAGTCCTCTCCCTTCTTCCGCCCGCCGCGCAGCACTGGGACACCCTGCGCCAGGCCCGTCTGCGCCTCGCCGCGTGTCATGAAAGGGTCGTTCAGGACGAAAAACGTCAGGAACGACCCTTTCATGACACCGGCGGGGTGCGGATCCGGAACGCCGACCTCGGCTGGCCCGGCACGGCGCACCCGGTCCTCACCGGTGTCGACCTCGACATCGCGCCCGGGACGCACGTCGCCGTCATCGGCCCGAGCGGCGCCGGGAAGTCGACGCTCGTCGCGGCCCTGCTCGGTTTCCTCAAGCCGAGCAAGGGTGACGTCGCCGCTCCCGAGAACGTCGCGTGGGCGCCGCAGGAGCCGATGCTCGTCTCGACCACCGTCGCCGAGAACCTGCGCCTCGCGCGGCCGACGGCGTCCGAGGACGACCTGCGGAAAGCCTTGTACCAGGCCGTTCTCGAAGACGTCGAGCTCACCACGATGCTCGACAGCGCGGGTGCCGGACTGTCGGGCGGGCAGGCGCAGCGGGTCGCGCTGGCGCGGGCCGTGCTCGGCGCCGCGCACGCCGATCTCGTCCTGCTCGACGAACCGACAGCGCATCTCGACGAACCGACGGCGAGGGCCGTCCGCGAACGGCTCGTCGAGGCGCTCGCCGGGAAAACCGTCGTCCACGTCACGCACAACGCCGCCGAAGCCGCCGGAGCCGACGTGATCCTGGAGGTCCGAGAGGGCCGCGTCACCACGCGAGCACTGGCCGGAGCGGACTAATGTCGGCAGCACTCATGGATCCCACGCTTGCCGCGCGCGCCTTGTCCGCAGCCACCGAGATCACCGGCACCGCCCTGTCCGGCGACGACCCGGGCGACCTGCTGGAGACCGTGGTCGCCCGCGCCGTCGAACTGGCCGAGGCCGACCTCGGTCTCGTCATGGTGCGCGCGGACGACGGACAGGTGGTCGTCGAGGCCGTGCACGGGGATACCACCCCAGGTCTGCGCGGGCTGGCCTTCGCCGCCGATTCCGCGGCCGGACAGGTCGCCCGGGGCGGGGAACCCGTCGTCAGCGAGGATTTCACCGTCGATCCCCGCACGGCGCCGTTCGTTCCGCCGGAGCTTCGGGGCTTCGGGCCATTCGCGGCGTCGGCGTTCGGCGCGGGCGGGCGCGTCCTGGGCGCGCTCACCGTCTACCGCCGCCATGGCGGGGCTCCGTTCTCCGCCAGCACTGTCGAGGTGCTCACCGCCTTCGCGGCGCAGGCGGGCGTGGTGCTCGCCTTGGCGGAAGGCGCCAACGCCCGGCACCGCGTGACGCTTTACCAAGAGCGCGAACGGATAGCGCGCGAACTCCACGACGTCATCGTCCAGCGGCTCTACGGTGCCGGGATGCAGCTCGACCGGGTCCGCAAGAACATGCGGAAACGGTTCGCGCAGGCCGACGGCGCGCGGCTGTCCGAGGCGATCGACCAGCTCGACCAGACCATCGAGGAGATCCGCGGCACCGTGCGCGCCCTGCGCAGCCCGGAACCCGCGAACGAGACCGTCACCGCCACCGACCTCGCCGAGTCCGCGCGGGGCGAGGTGCGCATCGCGGGCGAGCTGCTCGGCTACCCGCCGACCCTCGAACTGTCGGGAGAGCTCGCCGACATCCCCGCCGAGCAGGCGGACCACATCCGCGCCGCGCTCCGCGAGGCACTGTCCAATGTGGTCAGACATTCCGGGGCGAGCGAAACCCGCGTGACGCTCAGCCGTGACGAGGAAGGCGTCAAACTTCGCGTGCGGGACAACGGATCCGGTGTGCCGCAAGGGGTCGCGAAACGCGGTCTCCGCCATCTCTCCGAACGCGCGACGACGTCCGGCGGGCGTTTTTCGATCAATTCGTCGCCGAGCCTGGGGACTTTGGTCGCTTTCGACGTTCCACTCGATCAAGCCGTGTGAAATTAACGGTCTTTTGCGTTCATTCGAGTGACGATTCGGGTTTTCGGATTAATCCGTAACGACCGGGGCCACCACACGATTGTAAAGGAAATCAGCGCGCTCGGAGCGCGGATTCCCAGCGAAAGGACCCCACATGTCCTCGGTTCGTCGCGTCCTCGGCACGGCCGCGATACTCGCCGGTTTCACCATGTTCGGTCCGGTTTCCGTAGCGTACGCGCTGGAGCTGCCCGCTGTCGCCGAGCAGAACTGCGAGGGCTTCCAGTTCGACGGAATCGCTTGCGAAAACCTTCCCCAGCGCGGAACGACGCCGACGAAAACGAGTACGCCCAGCCTTCCGTCGATCACCACGGAAACGCGGTCCGTGCCCTTCGTCGACAAGGACTGCGCCGATTTCCCCTCGCAGGCCGCCGCACAGGCCGAGCTCAAGAAGAACCCGCGTGATCCGCACAAGCTCGACGGTGATCACGACGGATACGCCTGCGAATCCCGGTTCGGCGAACCCGCGAGGACCGGCCAGGTGAAGGTCAAGCCCGTCGGCGGCGTCGCGACCGGTGGCGGGGAACCCGTCGAACCCAACGGCGGTCTCCTGGAGATCGGCGTGGTCGCGCTGACCGGCGCCGCCCTCTTGGCCGTGTCGGCCACGGGTGCGTCCCTGCTGCTCCGGCGGCGTGCCGAACGATGATCCGGCCTTCCTGGTGCCGATGGCCGTTTCCGCTGGTCATCGGCACGTTCATCGGAGTGGGGCTGGCGGTCGCGCTGACCGCGTGCGCCGCCGGTCCGACGGGCAGGATCGCGTCACCGGCGGCGCCTTCCACGGTGACCGCGGTGGCGCCCTCGCCCACCGCCACCGCCCCTTCGCTCGCGTCCGCGAAACCGGTGAAGCTCGAAATCCCGGCGATCGGGGTCCGCACCGGCGAGATCGTCGACCTCGGCCTGACCGGTGACGGCAGCCTGCAGGTCCCGCGCGACGCGATCACCACCGGCTGGTTCACCGGCGGCCCGGCACCCGGCGAGGTCGGGCCCGCCGTCCTCGCGGGGCACGTCGACTACAAGAAGGTCCCCGGGATCTTCGGCAGACTCAAGGAACTCAAGACCGGCGACGAAGCCCTCGTCCACCGCGAGGACGGGGTCACCGCGGTGTTCACCGTGTACGCCGTCGAGCGGCACCCGAAGACGTCCTTCCCCACGGAGAAGGTCTACGGCGACACGACCGGTCCGGAGCTGCGCCTGATCACCTGCGGCGGGGATTTCGACTCCTCGACAGGCAACTACCTCGACAACGTCGTCGCCTTCGCGAAACTGGTCCGCGCGTAGATTCGCCGGATGCGCACCGTCTACGTCGTCACGCATCCGGAGGCCACCCATCACGTCGATCGCCTGGTGGGCGGCTGGTTCGACTCCGCACTCACACCCGACGGCGAGCGCGCGGCCGCCGCCGTCGCCGAGTCGCTGCGCGCGAAGGTGCCGGACGACGTCGAGCTGTACTCGTCGGACCTGCGCCGCACCGCGCGGACGGCGGAGGTGATCGGCGCACGGCTCGGCGTGACCCCGATCCTGGACCGGCGGCTGCGCGAGAAGTCGTACGGGGAAGCCGGGGGCAAGCCGCAGGAGTGGCTGGACAGCCGGTTCGTCCCGCCGCCCGCCGTCGGCGAGCGGCTGGGGCACGACGAGGGGATCCCCGGCGCCGAGACCAAGGGCGCGATGGCCGCGAGGGTGTACGCGGCGATGGAGTCGATCCTGGAAAGCCGCTGTGCGCACCAGATCGTCGTGACGCACGGCGGCGCGCTCACCTTCGTCATCGCGGCGTGGATCCGGATGCCGCTCGAATCGGCCGGGTACGTCGACTTCCGCGCTTCACCCGGCAGCGTCACGATGCTCCGTGAGGACGACTACTTTCACAACCGGCAGGTCGTGACTCTCGCCGGAAAATGACAGGATCTCCCCGAACTGTCGACGAAGACGTGGGGAGATGACATGCCGAGGTTCCTGCGAGCCGTGGCCCTTGCCGCCGCCGTGGCGGTCGTACCGGTGGCGCTGCCCGGCACGTCCGCCGCTTCGGTCACAGCGCGTTGCCCGCAGCTGCGGCTGGCCGACCACTGGTACGGCGGCAACGCGGCGAAGATCCAGCAGGTCATCGACGAACGCGGCCGCTGCGGCGCGAAGCACGGCGAGCGGCCGGTCGCGGTGTTCGACTGGGACAACACGGTCATCAAGAACGACATCTCCGACCAGACCGTCTTCTGGATGATCCGGCACGACAAGGTCCTGCAGCCGAGGAACAAGGACTGGCGGACGACCAGCCGGTTCATGACCGACGCCGGCGCGAACGCGCTCAGCAAGGCGTGCGGCACCGCCACCCCGGCCGGGAAACCGCTCTCGACCAGCAAGAACCTCACTTGCGCCGACGAGCTCCTCTCGGTGCGGAAGAACGCGAAGACGACTATCGGCGAAGAGGTCTTCGCGGGGAACAACCGGCGCTACATGGAGGCGGCCTACGCCTGGGTCGCGCAGATCAACGCCGGATACCGGCCGGACGAGGTCCGCGCGATCGCCCGGCAGGCCAGGGCGGCGGCGCTGCTGGCCCCGATCGGGGCGACCCAGAAGGTCGGTTCGAGCACCCAGGTCGCGTGGATCCGGTACTACCCCGAGATCAAGGACCTGGTCGCGACGCTGAACAAGGCCGGCTTCTCGACCTGGGTCGTTTCCGCCTCGCCCAAGGAGTTCGCCGACGTCTGGGGCTCCGCGATCGGCATCCCGCCGAGCCGCACGCTCGGGATCTACTCGCAGACCACGAACGGCCGCATCAACGGGCACCTCGAAGGCTGCGGCGGCCACGCCGACGGCGCCGACGAGATCATGACCTACATCGACGGCAAACGCTGCTTCATCAACGAAAGGATCCTCGGGATCCGCGGCGCGAAGGCGATGGAAGCGGCACCGGCGGACAAGCGGCAGGCGCTCGCCGGCGGCGACGCGACCACCGACGTCACGATGCTGCGCGACGCCACCGGAGTCCGCGTCACGCTCAACCGCAACAAGGACGAACTGATGTGCCGCGCCTACGACAACGCGGACGGCAAGTGGGCGGTGAACCCGATGTTCATCGAGCCCTTCCCGGCGTTGAACCGCACCTACCCGTGCTCGACGACGGCGTACGAGAACGCCGACGGCACCCACGGTCCGGTGCTGCGCGACGACGGCACGGTCATCCCGGACCAGCGGGACACCGTGCATCCCTGAGCGGGTTCACGATGCGTGACGCTCGGTCGCCCCGCTGCTACCGTGGCGTTCTTGGCTGAGTGAGGGGGAGGCCGTGGTTGACCTGTTGCAGGTCGTCGTCGACGAAGCCGCGAAGGCGGCCGCCGCCTCGGCGGTGGGGACGGTCTCCACGGCGACCCGGAACGTGGTGTCGCTGCTCAAGGAACGGCTCGGTACCGGCAAATCCGGCAAGGACGCGCTGAGTTCCCGGGCGCTGGCCGCCGCCCGCGCGGACAGGGAATGGGCGGAGCGCCTGATCGAAGCGGTGTCCGTGCTCCACGCGGAAGACACCTCGACGGCCGCGGCGGGCATCGAGAACTTCCGCAACCACCTCGCCATCCTCGCCGACCCGCCGCGGGCCGGACTGAAGCTGATCGTCGGCCAGGGCGGTTCGGGTAAGACCGAACTCGCCCGCCAGCTCGCCGACAGGGTCCAGGAGGACTTCCCGTCGGGCCGGGTCGAAGTGCCGCTCGCCCGGTACCGCGAAGGCGACGGATTCGACGCCGCCGCGGTGAAACGGTATGTGCTCCAGGAGTTCGGGATTCCGCACGGCGAGATCCCGGTCGACGACGAACAGCTGGACAGGCAGTTCCTGTCGGTGCTGGTCACCCGATCGTTCGTGCTGATCCTGGACGACGTCGAGCTGGCCGCCGAGCTGGCCTTGTTCACCCGGTTCCGCACCAGCCTGGTGCTGGCGACGGCCTCGGTGTACAGCCGCGAGCTGAAAGCGTGTGATCCCACCGCCATCGAACTGCGGGGGCTCGACGTCGATGGCGCTCGCCAGCTGCTCACGGATTTCTGCGGCAAGGTCCGGCCGCAGGACGAACCCGTCGAGGCTGACAGGCTGATCGCGCTCTGCGACCGGATGCCTTTCGCGCTCCGCGAGGTCGGGGTCACCCTCGCCGGTCGCGCCGGGGAAGCCCGGCCGGTGGCGACGCTACTCGACGAGTACCACGCGACGGGTGTCGTCGATGCCGAAGGAGTCATCCAGGATTCCTTGCGGCGGACGTTCGCGCGGCTTTCGGATGCCGCTGTCGAGGCCTGCGCCCTGCTGGCCGAGCATCCCGGCGGCTTCTTCACGAGGGCGACAGCGGCGGCGATGACCGGCGACCCGAAGGTCCTCGACGAGCTGATCGCCGCGCGCCTGACCCAGCAGGTCGGCGACTGGTATTCGCTCACGATCCTCGTCGGCCAGTACGCGCGCACTCTGTCCGCAGACCGGGAGGCGGGCTTCGATCGGTTGCTCGGGTATGTCCGGGACACGGCTGTCGCGGCGGACTTCCGCGAGAACCCCCAGCGTCTGCGCACTTATGTCGTTCCGTCGAATCCGGTCTGGGAACTGCGTGTCGATCACATCGACTGGCTGGAGTGGCATCGGTCGCTGATCGGTGAGCTGGTGAAGCTCGCCTGCCTGCGCCGCCGCTACAAGGAAACCCTGCAGCTGGCCGGATCCTTCGAGACGCTCGTGAACAAACGTTGGTACTGGCGCGAGTTCGTCGAGATCAGCGACTGGGCGGTGAAAGCCGCCGAAGCGGACGCGAAACCCGCGCAGCTCGCGCGGGCTTTGATGATGCGGGGCAAGGCTCGCTACATGGCCCGCTGGTTCCCGGCCGCGCTGGAGGATCTCGACAGGGCGGCGGAGATCCTGGCCGGTCCGGCGGCGGGCATCACGGAAAGCCGATGGCGCAAGCTGCGGGCGTCGCTGGCGGAATTCCGGGGACGCTTCCACGAGGAGCGCGCGGACCTGCTCGCCCACCGTCAGGCCGGGAACGCGGAAATCACGCGAGAGCTCACGGAGGCCGTCCGTCAGCTCCGGGTCGCGTGCGCGCTCAGCACAGCGGAAGCCGATGGCCCCGCGCTCGCCATCCACCCCCGGATGCTCGCGAACGTCCTGATCAAATCCGGCGAACCGGCCGAGGCGATCGCCGTCCTCGGCACGATGACAGCGCGGGGACGAAACCAAGCCCGGATCGAGATGGTCTACGCCAACGCGTACTTGGCGCTCGGCGAATTCGCCGAAGCACGGGCGCGCTTCGACTCGGCCTGGAATCAGATGGCGGCCCAGCGAGCCACCCAATACGTCTGGGAACTCAGGGAACTGCAGGCACGGCTGTTGACCGCTGAAGGTGACCCCGGCGCGATCGAGGTCTGGGGACGGCTCGCCTACGACGCCACGCGGATCGGCCATCCCCGCGCCGACCGGTACTTCACCGCACTCGAATCGTCACCGGCCGATCGCCGACCTTGACCACCTCGGTCGGCGACAACCGGCCCAGGTAAGCCAGCGAAGCGGCGATCAGCGGGTCGAGCGAAGTGCTCGCCAAGGTCAGTTCGTACCGGGCGCCGTCACGGGTCCGGACCAGACAGGTGCTCCTGTCGACCGTCGCCGCGGCCACCTCGGCGTCCGGCCACTGGCGGAGGATCTCCTCCGACCAGCTAGGAAACCGGTCCTGCTCTTCCAGGCGGCGGTAGACGATCGCCGCGCCGGAAAGCTGCCGCAGTGTCGCCCGGGTTTCGTGCGCCACCAGGTGTTTGCCCGCCAGATCGTGGCGACGGCCGGTGCTCGGGAACCGCACGATCCTGATCGCGGGCCCGTCCTCCTCCGCGCCGACGACGAAGGTGGCGACCTCCTGCGGTTCGACGTCGGGCACCTCGTGGGGCGGGAAGGACGCTTCGGTGGCGGGTTCGGGAAGCTTCATCAGCCGGTACAGCCACGGCCGCAGCAGCCCGGCCGAAAGGTCCGCGGCGCCGACGGCCTGTTTGACGACGGCCGCGTGGTCGCCGGGGCTGTGCCGGTGGATCGCGAGATCGATCTGCGGTCCCAGCGCGTCGTCCGGATCGAGTCGCGCGGTCTGTTCGGCGAGCGCTGCGATGGGTGAACCGGGAACCATGGTTTCGCCGCCGTCGCCGACCAGGAGCACCGGCCGGTCCACGGCGGCGGCGTACAGCGCCAGCGAACCGAAGTCCGAGATGACGCACGAAGCGGCGGTGAGCGCGGCCTGCCAACCGGCCTCGGGCGGGAGCACCCGCAAGCCCGCTTGCCGCGCCTCGGAGAGCCACGCGTCGACCTGCCAAGGACTGTGGGCCGCGGTGATCCCCGGATGGAGCACGGCGCAGCAGCGATAGCCGTCGTACTCGAGTTCGGACACCAGCCGCAGCGGAAGATCGGGCACGGTCCCCAGCAGGGAACCGGGCCCCCAGGTGGAGGCGACGACCACCAGCTTGTGGTCGGGCGCCCCGAGGGCCGCGCGGTAGGCGGACGCGCGATGGATCCCCGCGCGCAGGCGGTCGTGGCACGGATCCCCGACCATCACCGCACGCGCCGCCGCCTCCGGGCCCGCGTCCCGCAGGTGGGCGCGTTGCTCGGCGTGGGAGAGCGCGACCATCGCGGGGACGACCCGGCCGTCGCGGACGAGCCGGGCCGGATTCATCCCGGCGACCGTCCGGCTCCGCGGGTAGAACTTCTGGTAGCCGATCCCGTGGGGCACCAGGACGATCGGCGCGTCGAAGAGATGCAGGTCGTCGTTCTCGCTCGCCGCGATCACCAGGTCGAAGCGGCTTTGGAGGGCTTGCCGCCACGGGACGACGGAAGCGCGCAGCGTGCCGAGGAACTCGGGGACACCGGCGCCGAAGATCGCGGTGCTGTCCGCGTCGTAGGTGAAGACCAGCTGGAGGCGGCGATCGTTTTCGATCAGCGACAGGATGTCCAGCAACCTGGTCAGCGTCGTGACCGTGCGGACGACGACCAGGACCTTGCGCTCGACACCGATGGTGAGCCACTGATCGAAATCGGGATCAACCGGGACTTTCGCCCAAAACGACGGGGGGGGGTAGCCGTTTTCGCGCACTACCTGTCCCGGCGCGCGATCCATGCCGCGGCCTGGGTGCGCCGTTGCATGCCCAGCTTCGCGAGGACGGACGTCACGTAGTTCTTCACCGTCTTCTCGGCGAGGAACAGGCGTTCCGCGATCTCGCGGTTGGACATGCCCTGCCCGATCAGGTCCAGCACCTCGCGCTCGCGTTCGGTGAGGGAGCCGAGTTCGTCCTCCGGCGGATGCCGCAGCTTGTCGAGCACCCGCGCCGTCGACAGCGGGTCGAGCAGCGACCGGCCCGCCGCGACCTCACGGACCGCGTTGACGACGTCCTGCCCGCGGACCTGTTTCAGCAGGTACCCGGCAGCGCCCGCCATGATCGCGCCGACCATGGCCTCCTCGTCGTCGAACGCGGTCAGCATCAGGCACTGCGGCGGGTTCGCCTTCGAGCGCAGTTCGCGGCAGAGCGCGATGCCGTCGCCGTCACCGAGCCGCACGTCGACCACCGCGACGTCCGGCTCCACGTGCATCGCCACGGCGAGGGCCTCGTCGACCCCGCTCGCCTCGGCGACGACCTCGATGTCGGGCTCGTCGGTGAGGAGGTCGCGCAGACCGCGCCTCACCACCTCGTGGTCGTCGATGAGCAGCACCTGGATCGGCATACCCCCACGTTACTTCGTCGCCTTGACGACCATCCCTTCCACCAGCGGAGACGGCAGCCCGGCCCGCTCGCCGAGCCACCGCACCCACTTCGGCAGCAACGCCTGGGCGACGGGGCGATGAGGGTGATCCCGCCAGTCGCCGATCACGTCCTGGTAGTAGCGGATCCGGTCGGGGGACGCCGAGAACCGGGTGTCCGGGACGAGGCCGCCCATCCATTCCTCGGCGAGATCCTCGACGATCACCGGATCGGGCTCGTTCCCGTACCGCTCGATGTGCCAGGCGGCGAACGGGCGGGCCATTTCGGCAGGGTCGGCGTCGTCGAAGAAACTCCGGAGCGGCGGGAGCGGCGTCTTCCGCTTCTTCAGTGCCGCTTCGAGGTCTTCGAACCGGCGTTGCGCGCGGTACCAGTTGTCCAGCGCGGCCGGTGATTCGTCGCCGATCACCATGAAATCGCAGCCGACCAGGCCGATCAGCCGTCCGACGTCGGTCACGGCTCGCGGCGCGGCATCGACGGCCTCGTCACCGATCTTCTTCCGCCACGCTGCGAAAGCTTGCTCGACGTCGTCGTAGACGCCGCCGTCGGCCACGGCGCAGAGCCCGGACATGTCGACGTCGAACAGATAGACGCCGGGGTAGCTGTAGGCCGCGATCACGGCGAGGCGGGTGCCGTAGACGTCGCGGGTTTCCCAGACCTCACCGGTCGCCTCGATGTTCTGCAGGGTGGTCGGCCATTCCGACAGGCTCGCCGGCCCCGATGCCGCTTTGACGCGGGTGATCGAGGACCGCAGCATCGGCATGACACCGGGTGCCGAGATCGCGAGCAGACCGTGAAGAAACCGCCACAGCGCTTCCGAGGGCTCAGTCTTCGACAGAACGGACACGTCACCGACGAGGGCGGCGAAGAACAGGTCGAAGTCGAGACCGTCGTACTCCTCGTCGAGGACGCGTTTCAGTTCGGCGCCCAGCAAGGCACAGGTCGCCTGTTCGAGGTCGCGCGCCGTCTCACAGGCCAGCAGTCCGCTGATGCTGTTGAAGATGTTCTCGATGGCTTCGTCGAACCAGTGCGGGAAGGACACCGGTTCGCCGGCGAGCGGAGACTTCGGCTTCTTGGCCTTCTTGTGCTTTTTGGGCTTCCGGCCACGGGACACGGGCATGCCCCGAACCGTAGCCGTTCAGCGCGCACGGCATCGCCACGGTTTCGTCCAGCCGATGCGAAAGCTGCTCAGCGTTCGGGCGCCGGGAACCGGTGCTCGTTCCGGTCGATCTTGGCGTTGGCCGCGTCGACCAGATCCACCCCGAGGCTGTTCGCCAGCTGGAGGAGGTACAGCGTGACGTCGGCGATTTCGTCGACGACGTTGTGCGCCAGCTCAGGGTCGGAACGCCACTTCTCGGACTCCTCCGGGGTGAGCCACTGGAACAGCGAAGTCAGCTCGCCGACTTCGCCGGACAGTGCCATGACGAGGTTCTTCGGGGTGTGGAAGGGCTCCCAGTCCCGTGCGGCGGCGAAGTCGCGGAGGCGCTGGTTCAGGTTCTCGAGAGTCACGTGCCGTGCCTACCAGATCGTCACGGTGCGCTAACGGCCGTATGGCGGACGAGCGTTGACGGGCAAATCGCGATTTCCCTAACGTCGCTCCGCGTCGGGAAACCGATCCGGAAGGAAAGTCTTGACGTACCAGCGAAGCCTTCGCTCTCGCATGCTCTCAATCGCCTTCGTACCGAGCGCGGCCCTGCTGCTCGTCGCGTTGTTCATCGGCGGATTCCTCGTCCAGCAGGCCATCCAAGACCGGGACGACGCCGAAAACGGAGCGGTCACCATGGCCGAGGCCAGCCGGGGGATCGCGGCACTGCAGCGGGACCGGGCGGTCGCGCTGCGGGCACCGGGCAGCCGATCCGCCACCTACACCGCGTACGCCGATCGCATCGACGCCTCGCTTTCCTCGCTGCGCGAGATCGCGAGGTCGGCGCCCGACGCTGAGGTCGGCTACCAGCAGACGATCGCCGTCGAACTGCTCGCCGTCGTCGAAGGGATGGACCGCAGCGATTCCCTCGCGGTCGCCGGGATCGACGACGAGGGGCGCCGCGACTACGCCGCGGACGTCGGCGCCTACCGGTCGAGGCTCGACGCGGTCGCCGGAAAACTGACGGAAAGTAACCGCCAGGCCTACCGGAATCTCGTCGCGAGTGTGGACTGGAGCCGGTTCGGCGCGGTCGAAACCGCGTTGAGCGCGGCCACACCGCCGCCCGTCGGCCAGGACGCCTGGCGCGCCGCGGCCGGCGTCGTCGGCCGCTCCCTCGGCAACCTCGCCGCTCGTCAGATCGAGTACTCGGCGCAGCTCGCGGTCGACGGCGGACGCCGGGTGCTGAGCGGCGCCCTCGCCGCCGCCACGTCGATCGCGCTGCTCGCGGGGGTGGTGATGGCGATCGTCCTGCAACTCGCGCGGCGGCTCCCGATCCCGGTCATCCGCTGCCCTTCGCGCGTCGAAGCGACGCCGCAGGCCTGGTCACACCTGGTGAGCGACTACGCCGAAAAGAGCACGCTGTTGGCCCACACGCGTCGGTGAAGGGGTCGGGCAGACTGTTCCGGGTGAGTCCCACGACGGATCTGCGCCCCTACCTGCGCACCTTGGACGCGGAGACGCTGGCGGACCTGCTGTACGCCCAGGCCGAGCGTGACCCTGTGTTACGCCAGGCCCTGGAGAGTCGCTTCGCCACCCAGGGGAGTGACCTCGCCGAGGCGCACCGTCTCCTCGACACCGCCGTGATGGCGGGCAACGTCGAGTACGCCGCGAAGGTCGGCTCGGTCCTCGACACGCTCCAGCGTCTCCTCGACGCCGGCAGCCGGGCCGATCTCGCCCCGCTCGCCCGCCGGACGGTGGACGACATCAGCGAGATGCTGGAGCAGATCGACGACACCTCGGGCGAGGTCGCGGACAGGCTGGACCGCGCCGTCGAGCTGTACGCGCGGGCCTGCGTCGCGCGTCCGCCGGATCCGGAGATCCTGGCGGGCTGGATCCTCGAAGTGGAGTTCGACGGACCCGGCTGGCCGGCCATCGAGCTGGCCGACTTCGCCTCCGCGCTGGGGGACAAGGGAATCGCCCGGATCAAGTCCACTGTGGACAGCGTGCTCGCGGAGCAGCCGTCCGGGGCGAAACGCGAGACGGCCGAGCGGTTGCGCGAGGAGCTGGCGGAGGTGTCCGGCGACGTCGACGCGCTCGTCGCGATCCTCGCCGCCAAGCCGCCGCGGGTCGACGTCAGCCTCAAGATCGTGCGCGTGCTGCGCGCGGCGGGACGGCACAGCGAGGCGATCGCGCACGCGGCGAGGGCGCTTACGCACGACAAGAAGGAGGAGCCGCCCCCGCGCGAAGAGGAGCCGGTTTCCCCGTCGCGCAAGGACTTCGACGAGAAACCCGGCGCCGCTACCTATCTCGCCCTGCGGGAGGAGTCGCTCGAAACGGGCCGGTGGGTCGCGCAGCGCAAGACCGCGCTGGCCCGGTTGCGGGAACTCGCCGCCGGGAGCACGGAGGCCGCCGACGAACTCGTCCGCGCGTTGCTCGGCGAGGATCGCCTGGACGAGGCCTGGCGGGCCGCGGTGCGTTTCGAAGCTTCTTTACCGGTGCGCGTCGAACTCGCGGATTCGCGTTCGATCGCCCATCCGGCCGAAACCATTCCCGTGTATCGGGACCATGTCGAAGAATTGATCACGCACAAAGATCCGAACTCCTATCGCGAGGCGGCCCGGCAGCTGCGCAAACTCCGCGCGGTGCACAAAAAGGCCGGTACCGCTGAAGAATTCAGCTCGTACCTGGGCACCTTGGTGGAAATACACAAACGCAAGACGCGGCTGATCGCCGAGGTCAAGGCGGCGAGAATCGCGATTCCGAAACCGGTCAGGGCGTAACCGCTCCCGTCGTCGGTCGTTATTCGAAGTGAAACCGAGGAAAACCCGGCGAAAAAGGTCGAGCCACGCTGGCGGGCCAGTGAAGTCGCGGTGGTCCGGAACCGGTGTCCGCCCGCGCCCTCCCCGCGACCGGGACCCCGTGTTTCGCGCCCAGGACCACCGCGACGCGCCCGATCGGGTCCGCGTGAAAACATGTCGCCATGAGTCCGGTCAGTCGTGCCCGCAAGAAGGCAGCCCAGCCCTCCACCCCGAGTGTGACGGGCCTCTTCAAGGACGTCCTCCGGGACTTCTCGACCCTCGGCGCCGAACCCGAGGTGCTCGACGTCGAGCTGCTGACCTCCGAGGTGCTCGGCCAGTGGTGGGACATCGAGGTCGAGGAGGGCGAACAGCCGCTGGGCCTGGAGCTCATCGCGTTCGCCGAGCGGAAGATCACCCCCGCCGCGGCCGCGCTGCTCGCCGGGATGCGGGTCTTCGCCGAGACCGAAGAGGAGCGCGAGGCGGCCGCCTCGGCGCTGAACACCGTGCTGGGCCGCGGGATCCCCGAGCCGGACTGGGTGGCGGACCTGGCCGCGGTGACCGTCGGGGACTGCTGGCGGACCGGTGACGTCTTCGGCGACGAGTCCTCCCTGCTCTGCGTCTTCTCCCGCGGCGGTGTCGAACACGGTCTGCTCGCGCTGGTCGATTTCACCGAAGGCGGCCGCATCCGCGACGTCGTCGTGGTCGACAAGCCGCAGGACGTCCTGGCCGAGATGCGGCAGCAGGCCGCGGACGACCCCGAGCTGGTCACGCTGGAGCGGGTGCTGCCCGAGCGCGCGCACCAGCTGCTCGCGGACGGACTGGCCGCGACGGACGTCGTCGAGGAGCCCGACGTCAGCGAGGACTACGCGCGGTTCCACGCGCTCGCACTGGCCTGGATCCGGTCGCTTCCCGAGCCCGAACCGTCGCCCGAGATCACCGAATGGCCCGCGCAGGTCCGCGAAGAGGTCGTCGCCGACTTCATCGGGTCCGGGCTCGTGGAGGACACGGAGGCGACGCGGTTCTACGCGCGCCTGCTCGTCGACTACGGCTGCGAGACCGAGCCGGGCAGCCCGCTGCGGGTCGGGCCCGAGAAGCTCGCCCGGTTCCTGGAGTCGCTGCTGGACGGCGAGTTCGAGGTCGACGAGGAGTACGAGGACGCGCTGGAGCCCGCCCTGCTGGGCTGGGTCGGCTGGGCCACCGACCGCGCCGGGCTCCCCGAGGCCGCGCGGGTGGCGCTGCTGGAGAGCGCGACCGAGTTCCTCGAGGAGTTCGCGCAGGACGAGGACTCCACGCTCGACGTCTACTTCGACGGTTCCGAGGGGATCGAAGACCCGGCGGAACTCGCGGAGGCGCTCGAGCGCCGGATGTTCGCCGTCCCGACGGTCTACACGGAGATCGGCGACGAGGAGCTGGAACTCGAGCCCGCCGACCCCGAACAGCGCCGGCTGCTGGTGATCGGCGAGCACCCCGAGTACCACGAGGCGCTGGCCGAGGAGACCTTCGACGGCGAGCCGAGGATGCGGCTCGCGCTCAAGACCACGATCGTCGACCAGCTCTGGGACGACGAGCCCGCCGAGGTCTGGCAGGCCGTGCGGCGGCTGAGCGAGACCGGGCAGGAGCGCGAAGAGATCTTCGACCGCCTCGTCGACGCGTTGGCCGCGCAGCTGACCGAGTCGGGCGAACACGAGATGGACTACGACGTCGACGACTACCGGAAGGCGCTCGGCGACCTCGCCTGACAAACCCCGTTTCCCCCGGTCACCACCTTCAACCTTGCCAACCCCACCCATTCCATCTAGTCTGTCTAGATGGAAGCAGCAACCTGGCAAGTGCAGGACGCCAAACAGCGGCTGAGCGAGCTGCTGCGCCGGGCCGCGGCCGAGGGGCCGCAGTTCGTCACCAAACATGGGGAAGAGGTGGCCGTGGTGCTGGACATCATGGATTACCGGCGGCTGGCCGGAGGCGGTGAAGCCGTCGATTTCAAACTCGTGCTCTCCGGTGAGCATCACCATCCCGAATACGGGGAGGCGCTGGCCGACGTGCTGGAGGAGATCGCCGCCGAACGCGCGGAGGATCTGCCCAGAGATGTCGTGGAGGTGAGCGGGTGAGCTTTCTGCTGGACACGAACATCGTGTCCGAAGCTCGGCGCCGCACCCAGAACCCGGGTTTCGCCCGGTGGTGGGGTGGGGTGTCGTCGAGCAGGCTCTATTTGAGCGCGCTGACCGTAGGAGAGATCGAGAGGGGGATAAGCAAACTCAGGCACCGAGGAGACCAGGAGACGGAGCGCGCGGACGCGCTGGCGGACTGGCTGGCCGGGCTCACCGCGCAGTTCGCGGAACGGATCCTTCCGGTGACCGCCGAGATCGCGGCCGAATGGGGCAGGCAGTACGCGCCCCGGAAAGTGCCGTCCGTCGACGGGCTGATCGCCGCGACCGCCCGGGTCCACGAGCTGACCCTGGTCACCCGGAACCTCGCCGACATGGCCGGGCTCGGGGCGTCGGTGCACAACCCGTTCGACTGAGTTCCAGTCCCGGCTTCAGGCTCCGCCGTCACGCTTTTCGAGAAACGGATCAAGACGTCCGGACGCCTTGATCGGCCATGCCCAGCTCGGCTCAGTTCAGCCCAGCTCGGGTCAGCCCAGTTCAGCTCAGTTCAGCCCAGCGGTGCCGCGGGAGTGCCCTTGCTCTCCGTGACTTGCGACTTCTTCCGGCGACGGTCCCCGCGGGCGTCGTCGAAGTCGACGACGAAGGCGCCGGCGGCCATGGCCACCAGGAGTGCGAGTCCGAGGATCGAGCCGACCCAGGTCAGGATGATCGAGAACATCGTGAGCCTCCTCCCTGCTCAAGGTCCTTTTTCGAGACCTCTTGAACCCCTGACACAAGGGTCGCCTCGGGGGGCTGTAGCCGGTATCGGCCAACCGGTTACACGTACGGAGCGTGGATCGGCCGATCGGCCGAGGAATGCCGCTCACCGGTAGCGGTGCGCGACACACCGGCGACCGAGGCTCGCCGGTCGTGCAAAGGCTGGTCCTTGTGAGGGAAAGCCCGGAATTCGCCCGTGTGATCGGCTTCCGGCGAAGTGATCTTGAATGACGTCGTGAATACTCGCCGTGAGTAGAGATTCCGTACGTGCCCGGCTACTTAGCGTCCCCGGTGGCGGCCGTCGTCTCAGGTGGTCAGAAGCCGCAAACCCGAGTTCCGGATCCGATCACGTGAGTTCCGCCTTCAATCACGCGAGTTCGCCGTCTGATCACGCGAGTCACGCCTCCGGCCTGGCCGCGCAGCGTCGAACGAGCCGGACTCCGCCGGGCAGAGGCGTCGCGACACGTCTGCCCGGCACTCGCCACCACGCTCTGTAAGTCAAGGCTCGGTCACCCACGGCCGACGTCTTTGCGGAGGACGAGGGTCGCGCGGGGCCGCGTCGCTTTGATGTTCTCCATCAGGTTCGGCTCGTTGATCGTGCGCTGGCGGCCTTCGTCTCGGGTGGTCAGCGGCCGCAAACCCGAGTTCCGGATCCGATCACGTGAGTTCCGCCTTCAATCACGCGAGTTCGCCGTCTGATCACGCGAGTCACGCCTTCGCCCTGGCCGCGCACCGTCGAACGAGCCGGACTCCGCCGGGCTGCCGCTCAAGAGAATCGACCGTTCCGTTTCAGAGCTTGCGGAGCCGGACCCGGTTGATCGCGTGGTCGGCGTCCTTGCGGAGGACGAGGGTCGCGCGGGGCCGCGTCGGCTTGATGTTCTCCATCAGGTTCGGCTCGTTGATCGTGCGCCACAGGTGGCGCGCCTCGGCCCGTGCCTCGTCGTCCGGGAGGCCGGCGAAGTGGTGGAAGTGTGACGCGGGGTCCGCGAAGGCGGTGTGCCGCAGCTTGAGGAAGCGCTCGACGTACCAGCGTTCGATGTCGGTCGTCGCCGCGTCCACATAGATCGAGAAGTCGAACAGATCGGAGACGCTGAGGCGAGGTCCGGGCTGGAGGACGTTCAGTCCTTCGAGGATGAGGATGTCGGGTTGCCCGACGACCTGTTCCTCGTCGGGAAGGATGTCGTAGGCGAGGTGCGAGTATACCGGCGCGCTGACCCGTTCCGCCCCGGACTTCACCTCGGTGACGAACCGCAGCAGGGCCCGCCGGTCGTAGCTCTCCGGGAAACCCTTGCGGTGCATGATCCCGCGTCGCACCAGTTCCGCCCGCGGGTGGAGGAACCCGTCGGTGGTGACCAGGTCGACCCTGGGGTGATCCGGCCAGCGGGCGAGGAGGGTGCGCAGGATGCGCGCGGTGGTCGACTTGCCGACGGCGACGCTGCCGGCGATCCCGATGATGTACGGCACCTTGGTGCCCCGACTGTCTTCACCGAGAAAGGTGGTGGTGGCTTCGTACAACCGTTGCCGGGCGGCGACCTGGAGATTGATCAGCCGGGAGAGCGGCAGGTAGACCTCGGCGACCTCGGCCAGGTCGACCTGTTCGCCGAGACCGCGCAGCCGCAGCAGTTCCGCGGCTGTCAGCGGCAGGGGAGTCGACCTGCGCAGCTCGCGCCACTGCTCACGGTGCAGCTCGACGTAGGGACTGAGCTCACGGACCCGCGGCATCGCACACTCCTCGCCCGTCGCCTGCGCTGGCGCCGTACAAAACCGTGTTGACGAGTTCTCGGCGGAGGAACGTGCCGCGAACCGGATGAAGCCGCTTTAACGGTAGGGCTTACAGCTCGTGAACGCGCTGCGATGTGATGTACCCCGCTTCGGGGCGTTACCGTCCGTTACGAGGGCGGCCGGGGGCGAAGACCTCGTCCCACGCCGCGGCGACCTGCCGGGCGCAGGAGGCGGGAGCGACCCCGCCGACGCCGGTACCGAGTCCGGGCATCGCGATCGTGTGCACCAGATCGCGGATCCGGCCCTGGTCGAGGCTGCCGTCGCGCCATTGCCGGAACACCGCCCTGGCGGCCAGGTACGGGTGCACGGTGTCGCGGGGGAGGCTCTCGCCGGGCTCCCGCATCGTCGGCGCGCTGATCAGCCAGGCGGGCTCCGCCTCGCCGGTGGGCACGATCACCGCTTCGCCGATCGGGAGTTCCCCGCCGTGGAAGGCGAGGACGGCGCTGCGCACGTTCTGCTCGACACCGGGATAGGCGCGGGCGTAGACGGCGTCGATACCGCCGCGCATCCAGCCGTAGGAGTTCGCGGGGCTGACCACGGCCTGGGCGACGACGTCGAGCACGGACCCGCGGTGCACGAAGATCCGGCCGTCCACAGTGTCCGCGACGGTGGCCCAGGCTTGCGCGAGCAGGTCATCGACGGCGCACAGCACCAGCTCCGGCGTGGGACGGTCCGGCAGGGGAGCGAAAGACGAGCCGGCGTCCTCGCGGCCGGTGTGCGTGCCCGGTTCTGCGGTCACGCCCTAAGCATGGCAAAAAAAGCCACCCGGCGTAACCGGTGCGCGTACCGGCTGTCCGAGTGAAAGTCACCACCCGCGGCGTGCGTAATCTGGCGGGGTGTCACGGATCGCCTACTTCGGCCCCCAGGGAACCTTCACCGAACAGGCCGCGCGGCGGCTCGCTCCCGGCGAGGAGCTGATCCCCGCCGAGACCATCCCGGCGGCACTGGCCGCGGTGCGCTCGGGCGCGGCCGACGCGGCCTGCGTCCCGATCGAGAACTCCGTGGAGGGCGCTGTCACCGCCACCCTCGACAGCCTGAGCGAAGCCGAGCCGCTCATCGCGGTGGCGGAGGTGCTGCTGCCGGTCCACTTCAGCGTGCTGACCCGGCCGGGCACGACCGAGATCCGCACCGTGGCGAGCCATCCGCACGCGCTGGCTCAGGTCCGGCACTGGGTCGAGGCGAACCTGCCCGGCGCGCGTCCGGTCGCGACGTCGTCCACCGCCGCGGCCGCTGTCGCGGTCGACGCGGGCGACTTCGACGCCGCCGTCACCGCGCCGGTCGCCGCCGAGCACTACCCGCTGGAGGTGCTGGCCACTGAAGTCGCCGACGTCCGCGACGCCAAGACCCGGTTCCTGCTGGTCCGCGCGCCCGGTGAGCTGCCGGAGCCGACCGGGGCCGACCGCACGTCGATCGTCGCCGCCGCGACGAACCGGACCGGGGCCCTGGCGGAACTGCTCACCGAACTGGCGGTCCGCGGGATCAACCTGACCAAACTGGACGCCCGCCCGACCAGGAACAACTTCGGCGAGTACCGCTTCTTCATCGACTTCGAGGGCCACGTGTCCGAGCCCCGGATCGGCGACGTGCTGGCCGCGTTGCGCCGCCGGTGCCGCAACGTGCGGTTCCTCGGCTCCCACCCGCGCGCGGACAACGGCACGACCGAGATCGAGCCCGGCGCCGCCAACGAGGATTTCACCGACGCGATCGCCTGGGTCGAGTCGGTACGGAAGGGAGCTCAGGCGTGAAACTTCTCCTCGTCCGCCACGGCCAGACCGACGGCAACGTGCGGGGCGCGCTCGACACCGCGCTTCCCGGCCCGCCGCTCACCGAACTGGGCCGTGAGCAGGCCCAGGACCTCGCGACGCGGCTCGACGGCGAGCCGATCGTCGCGGTCTACGCCTCGCAGGCCGTCCGCGCCCAGCAGACGGCCGCGCCGCTGGCCGCCAAGCTCGGCTTCGACGTCCAGGTCGTCGACGGCGTGCACGAGGTCGCCGCCGGTGACCTCGAAGGCAAGACCGACAAGGACTCGATCACGACGTACATGAGCGTCGTGCGCCGGTGGACGCTCGGGGAGCTCGACCCGCCGATCCCCGGCGGCGAGACCGGCGCGCAGGTCCGCGCCCGGATGCTCGACGCGGTCGCCCGGCTGCGCGCCAAGCACGAGCAGGCCGACCCCGACGGCACAGTCGTCCTGGTGAGCCACGGCGGCGCGATCCGGCTGGGCGGCGAATGGCTCGCCGGGAACGTGACCGCCGAGGTCGCCAACCAGGGCCTCATCCCGAACACCGGCATCGTGGAACTCGTCGCGACCCAGGCCGGCTGGACCTGCCTCACCTGGGCGGAAGCCCCCGTCGAACGCTGACCAGGGACGTTTGCCTCCGCTCCCGCCGGGGTATGCACCCCACAAGATCGATTAACACCTTGTGGGGAATTAACCGGGAGAGCGCAACCCGCGCCGTGGACAACACGTCTACTTCAGTAGTGGGTCACCCGGCTACAGGGAGGCGAATGACCATGGTTCGTTCGAAGATGATCTCCATCGGCGGTCTCGTCGCGGGCACCGCCGGGCTCCTGCTGTTCAGCGCCTGCGGCTCGGAAAGCGCACCCGTCGCGCAGAGCCAGTCCGTGCCGCCGTCCAGTTCGGCGCCGGACACCTCGGCCGCGCCCAGTGCGAGCTCGTCGAGCCCGGCACCGGCCTCGCAGCCCGCTCAGGCCCCCGCCCCGGCGCCGAAGAACGACGGGCTCTGCAAGGCGGGCGACGTCAAGCTGTCCGTCGGGGGCGGTGACGCCGCCGCGGGCACGGTGTACCGGCAGCTCGTCATCACCAACACGAGCGGGCACCCGTGCACCGTCCAGGGCTTCCCCGGCGTCTCCTACGTGACCGGCGCCGACGGCCACCAGGTCGGCGAGGCCGCGTTCCGCGACGGTGACAAGGGCGGGCCAGTCCAGCTGAACAACGGCGAGCGGGCGATCGCCGACCTCGGCTTCGTGAACGTCCGCAACTACGACGAGGCGGCCTGCAAGCCGACCGAGACCCGGGGGCTGCGGGTGTACCTGCCGCAGGAGACGGCGTCGAACTTCGTGGCGGTGCAGGGACTCGGCTGCTCGGGGAAGATCCCGGGCAACCAGCTGACCGTGAAGACGCTCCACAAGGGCTAGAGCTGGGTGCAGAGCTGTTCGGCCTGCGCCAGATGCCGCTGACCGGCGATCTCGTTGAAGTGCAGGCTGAACACCATCCTGCTGACGCCGTCGATGTGTTCGGCCAGCGGCCGGTAGGTGTCGCTGGCGGCGGCCGCCGCGGCGGAGAGTTCGCGCGCGGCCGTCATCCGGTGCAGGATCTCGGGGGCCAGGACGGCCACGGTCCGGTCGCCGGGGGAGTCGGTGGTGTCCGGGATCGTGCCGACCCTGGCCAGTGCCGAACACGCGTCTTGCGCGTCTTCGAGCGCCCCCGCGTTGACGCCCGAGAGCGCCCACAGCATGCCGATCACGCCGCCGCCGATCACGAACCCGGCGACGGCGGTGACCACTTGCGGACGTCTGGAAGGTTCTGTCGTCCCCACGCCGGCCTCCGGCACCAGTGTCTGCTGCATCGCGGACCTTCTCCCGTCACCAGCTGGGCGGTGATGGGCTATTCCAGCACCAAAGGCCCTCGTTTTCACCGGTCTTGGTGGAGAACCCGCACGTCCGTGGCCGATTCGTCATCGAAGGCACCTCGCCGTAACGAGACGAACGCGAAACCGGCAACGCCGAACAGCAGGAGCCCGGACGTCAGGAACGTCCGGGCCGGGGAACCGAGGGCGTGGGTGAGGACTCCGCCGAGCAGCGCTCCGATCGGGATCGCCCCCCAGACGACGGTGCGCCACACGCCGAGGACCCGGCCGAGCAGTTCGCCGGGGACGAGCTTGTGTCGTGCCGTCCCCAGCACGATGTTCACCGCGACGACGGCCGCCGCGAACAGGCCGAACAGTGCCGCGCCCGCCACCGGCGAGCTCGTCAGGCCCATGCCGGTGAACGCCACGCCGGAGCAGGCGGTGCCCCCGATGAGCACCGCGCGGCGACTGGACGCCTTCACCAGCCGCGGAGCCACCCCTGCACCTAGCAGGCCCCCGATGCCGCCGACGAACGCGAAGAGCCCGAAGGCCGCTTCGCTGAGGCGCAGGTAATCGATCGCATACAGCACCAGCTGTGCCTGCGCGAGCTCGCTGACCAGGCTGATCAGCCCGGCGACGACGACCAGCCGCAGCACCAGCCGGTTGTGCTTCAGCCAGCGGAAACCCTCCGCCAGCTCGGCGCGAAGCGCGGTGCGCGAGTTCTCGGAGGCCGTGGTCGAAGGACGAGCCCGGTAGCTCCCGGCGAGGCCGATCAGCACGGCCGCCGCGATCGCGAAGCCGACCGAGTTGAGCAGGAACGGGAACGTCGCGAAGAGCGCGAAGGTGGCGCTGCCGACCGGCCCGCCGAGGAAGGTCTGACCGACGATCTCGCAGGCCTGGAGCTTGCTGTTCGCGCTGTCGAGCGAACCCTCGCCGACGACGGCCGGGATGAGCACGTTCGCGGCGCTGTCGGCGACCACTTCCGCGACGCCGATGAGCAGGGCGGCGGCGTAGACCACCCAGATCGTCACCCCGCCGGCCGCGACCAGGGCGGCCGTCCCGCCGACGACGACCGCGCGGGCGGCGTTCGCGAAGATCATCGCGCGCCGCCGGTCGATCCGGTCCAGGAGCGCGCCCGCCGGGAGCGCGAACAGCAGCCACGGCAGGAACTGGGTCGCCGAAAGACCGGCGATGAGCAGCGGGTCGCGGGTCAGGGTGACCGCGAGCAGCGGGAACGCGACCTTGCCGATCCCGTCGCCGAGATTCGACGCCGCGCTGGACGCGAGCAGCCAGCGCAACCGCCGGTCACCCCGCCTGCGCACCGTCGACTCGGCCATGCACCGCCTCCCCAGGCATTCGCCGGCGGCGGCCGGCGACAACGTGTCGAAAAAGTTTAGCGGGGCTGTCGCCCAAAGTGGTGGGGTTGTTACACCCAGTTAAGAATCCGGAGGTTTCGTAGTGCTCAACGCACAAAAATCACCGACCGTGCCCCCTTCGGCGCGGAATCCGCCGGGATGGGAGCAAGGGACCTTTGCTATCGCCTGTCCGGCGGCTCAGCCCCAGCCGAGTTCGTGCAGCCGCGCGTCGTCGATGCCGAAATGGTGGCCGACCTCGTGGACCACCGTGATCAGCACCTCTTCGACGACGTCTTCCTCGGTGTCGCACATCTGCAGCAGCGGCCGCCGGTAGATCGAGATCCGGTCCGGCAGCACCCCGCCGTACTCGTGGGTCCGCTCCGTCAGCGCGACACCGTGGTAGAGCCCGAGGATCGTGGGCGACTCCTCGTTGAACTCCTCGACGA
Source organism: Amycolatopsis sp. NPDC102522 (assembly GCF_055584485.1). Classification (NCBI taxonomy): domain Bacteria; kingdom Bacillati; phylum Actinomycetota; class Actinomycetes; order Pseudonocardiales; family Pseudonocardiaceae; genus Amycolatopsis; species Amycolatopsis sp. NPDC102522. The sequence continues at coordinate 1,112,254 of NZ_JBVJLY010000001.1, forward strand.
GGACCACGACGTTGTCCATGGCGTCCGCGAATTCGGGCGGGAGCTCGTCCAGCGCCTCCGAAACCAGCTCTTCGAAGCGCTGCTGGGTCATCTCGACGGGCACGGGATCACCCGCCGGTCTTCGGCGCGGAGGAAGACGACGGCGGCGGGCCGCCACCGTCGGAGGGCGGGGCGTCGCCGTTGCCACCGCCGTTGCCGACCTTGACGCTCCCGGTGACCGGCGCGAGCCCCTTGTTGTCCGGCAGGACCGCCGCCACCTTGCAGTTCACCAGCGTCGACCCGGCGTCCCAGCTCTCCTGCTCGCGGACGTCCCAGCTGCCGATGAGCTTCTTCGCCGCGAGGTCCGCGTTGCCGGTGTACTCCTGCGCGGCCGTCGAGCATTCGGTGTCCAGCCAGGTGTTCTGCTGCTCCTGCGACGGGTAGCCGTCCTTGAACTTCGTCTTGAGGTCGAGCGTCGCGATCATCTCGTACGAATGCGGCTGGGCGCAGTCGACGGGGTCGCCGAAGCTGTTGTTGAGCAGCGCGAGGCAGGTGCCCGGCTCCCACACCGCCGACTGGTTCTGCTCCTTCGCCGGGCCCTTGGTCGGCTGCAGTTTGCCGCCCTGACCTGCCCATTGCAGCCCGCACCGCAACTGCCTGTCGCCGTCTTCCCACTGCGCGGGCGTCGGCCGGAGCAGGTTCATGCTCAGCTTGCCGTAGGGATCCAGCGTGCGGCCGAGGTACGGCTTGACGTCGACGGTGCAGCGTGACCGGGAGATCTCCTGCCACTGCTCCAGGTTCGGGCTCGGCACCCCGGCGGGGTACTGCGCGCCGATGTCGACGATGCTGGTGACCTCGAACAAGTGGGACTCCGCGCACGACACGCGCTTCGCGTCGTTGGCGTCCGGGTTGTTCCAGGTCAGGCAGGTGCCTGGGGGAGACTGGAACGCTTCGACCGCGGCGGGCGACAGTTTGGGGGCGCCGCCGCCCGCACCGCCCTCCGGGCCGACGTTCCACGAGAAAGCCACACTCAGCGAAAGCGCGATGATCGCGCCCACGAACACACCGGCCATGACGAGCCGGGTGCGCAGGGTGCTCAGCGCGTTTCGCGGATCACGGAACCGCTCGGCCTGTTGAGACATCCACTCCATGATGCCCGCGCCGCACGTAAGGTGCGCGTACCGGGTGGTTAGTGTTGGACACGGGTTCGGGCCGGCGGGCGATTACGGAGCTTCGATGACGCAGGATGACAACCAGGGGGCACAGCCGCCCCAGGAGCCGCCAAAGCGCGGTTCGATGCGATTCCAGGACGACAGCACGCAGGCGCGGCAACCGTCGTTGGCCGAGCAGCGGGCACGGCAGCAGGCGCTGGCGGAGCAGGAGCGCCAGGAGGTGCTCGACGCCGAAGCGGCTCGCGCCGCCGAGAAGAAGTCTTCGACCAAGAAGAAACTCCTGATCGGCACCGGTGTGACCGTCGGGCTGGTCGGCTTGATCGCGACGTTCTACACCGTCGCGAAGCCGGAGAACGTCACGGCGACCTGCACGCACGACGACATCGTCGACAACGACCAGAACTGTGACGAGAACTACGTACGGTCGCACGGCGGTCACGTCAGCGGCGGGTTCTTCTTCATCCCGATCGTCGGTGGCGGCTTCAACAGCTACAGGTACAACTACGGCGGCACCGGCGCCATCGGGCAGCGGGTCTCCGGCGGCTCGTACACCGCGCCGCCGAACGCGAACGTCAGCACCAAATCTGGCAAGTCCGTCCAGCGCGGCGGGTTCGGCATCAGCGGCAAGAGCGGTACCTCCGGCGGTACCGGCAAGAGCGGGGGCTCGTAGTTGTATCGGGATTCCAAGCCGCCCCGGCGGGACTGGCAGAACATCGTCGAGGAACAGGGCCTGGTCTTCGGCACTCCCGCCCGTGACGGTGCCGGCAAGTCCAGGCCGTACTGGGACGAGTCGGTCCACTACGTCTTCGAGATGGACGAGATCCTGTCCGTCGAGGCGGACGTCGAACTGCTGCACTCGATGTGCCTCGAAGCGGTCGACAATGTGATCACCACCGAGCAGTACCACCGCTTCGGCATCCCCGAGTGGGTCTGGCCGCATATCGCGGAGTCGTGGAAGCGGCAGGATCCGCACGTCTACGGCCGCTTCGACCTGCGCTACGACGGCAAGAGCCCGGCGAAGCTGCTCGAGTACAACGCGGACACCCCGACCTCGCTGCTCGAGGCCGCGGTGCTGCAGTGGCACTGGAAGACCGCGGTCTTCCCGGAGGCCGACCAGTGGAACTCGATCCACGAGAAGCTGGTCGAGCGCTGGGGCGAGCTCGCCGACAAGCTGCCTTCGAACGAGCTGCACTTCACCTGGTCGTCCGCCGATCCGTCCGGTGAGGACCACGTGACGACGGCGTACCTGCAGGAGACCGCGGCCGAGGCCGGGCTCGACACCGTCGGCCTGTCGATCGAGGAGATCGGCTGGGACCCGGTGCTCAAGCGGTTCGTCGACCTCGAAGAGTCGCAGATGGCGACAGTGGTGAAGCTCTACCCGTGGGAATGGGTGGTCGACGAGGAGTTCGGCCGCTTCGCCGTCGAGACCATGCCGCGCACGCTGTGGGTCGAGCCGCTGTGGAAGATGATCCTCTCCAACAAGACGCTGCTCGCGATCCTGTGGGAGAACTACCCGGGGCACCCGAACCTGCTGCCCGCCTTCGCCGACGACCCCGGTCTGCTGACCGAGTACGTCCGCAAGCCGAAACTCGGCCGCGAGGGCGCGAACGTGCAGATCGTCGCCACCGGGTACGAGACGCAGACCGACGGCGTCTACGGCGCGGAAGGGTACGTCTACCAGGCGTTCGACCCGCTGCCGGAGTTCCAGGGGTACCGGCCCGCGCTGGGTGCGTGGATCGTCGGGGACCAGGCCGCCGGCCTCGGGATCCGGGAGACCGCGGGACTCGTCACAGACGACGGTGCGGCGTTCGTCCCGCACCGCATCGTCGAGTCGTGATAGAAGCAACCGCACAAACCTGACATTCTCGACCTGCATCTCTGGGAGCACCCTGTGACGACCACCCTTGCGCTGTCCGACACGTTCGGCTCCGACCTCGTGCGAGGGATCGGCGCGATCCTCCTGTACGGCGTCGTCGGCCTGCTGATGATGTTCGCCGGGTTCTGGGCGATCGACTGGACCACGCCCGGCAAGCTGTCCCAACTGGTCACCCGCGGCCTGCCGAACGCGGTCATCGTCACCGCTTCGGGCCTGCTGTCGATGGCGTTCATCATCGTCGTGGCGATCGCGAACTCCGCCAGCGACCTGACCGAGGGTCTCGTCACCTCGCTGGTCTACGGCCTGCTCGGCATCATCGTGCAGGTGCTCGCGGTCCGGCTGCTGGAGTGGGCGACCCGCATCGACATCCGCTCGACCATCGAAAGCGACAAGTTCGCCCCGGCCAGCGTCGTGGTGGCCTCGGCGCACCTGGCCCTCGGCCTGATCGTCGCCGCCGCCATTTCGTGATCTTTTGACATCCTGAAACCGGCATAGGCGCACGATTCCCACTAACGTGGGTGTCGTGCGCCTTTTGAGGACTCCGGACGACCGGTTCTCGGACCTGCCCGATTTTGACTTCGAACCGCGCTACGCGGAACTCGTCGACCTTCACGGCGGCGTGATCAGAGTGGGTTACGTGGAGGCCGGACCCGAGGACGGGCCACCCGTCCTCCTGCTGCACGGCGAGCCGACCTGGTCCTACCTCTACCGCAAGGTCATCCCGGTGCTCGCCGACGCCGGACTGCGCGCCATCGCGCCGGACCTGGTCGGCTTCGGCCGCTCCGACAAACCCGGCGACATGGTCGACCACACCTACCAGCGGCACGTCGAGTGGATGCGCGCGTTCGCCTTCGACGTGCTCGACCTGACCGACGTCACCCTGGTCGGCCAGGACTGGGGCGGCCTGATCGGCCTGCGCCTGGTCGCCGAGAACCCCGACCGGTTCGCCCGGGTCGTCGCGGCCAACACCGGCCTCCCGACCGGCGACACCGACATGCCGGAGATGTGGCACAAGTTCCGCGACACCATGGAGAACGCGCAGGTCATCGACGTCGGGCGGTTCGTCCAGTCGGGCTGCCAGACCCGGCTGTCCGAGGAGGTCCGCGCCGCCTACGACGCGCCCTTCCCGAACGAGATGTACAAGGCCGCGCCGCGCGCGATGCCGTCGCTCGTGCCGATCACCCCGGACGATCCGGCCTCGGCCGCCAACCGGGCCGCGTTGAAGGGGCTTGCGGAACTGGACAAGCCGTTCCTGGTCTCGTTCTCCGACGGCGACCCGATCACCGCGCCGTGGGGCCTCGAACTGCGGGGCGCGATGCGCGGCGCCCGCGAACTCGAGCATCCGACGATCACCGGCGCCGGTCACTTCCTGCAGGAGGACGCCGGTGTGCGGCTGGGCGAGGTCATCGCGCGCTTCGTGACTTCCTAAGTGAGATGAACGGGACTTTCATCTCAAAATTTGCCATGAAAGTCCCGTTCATCTCACGCGTCAGGAGATCGCGGCCAGGGAGTCCACGACGATCCCCAGGCCCTCCGCCGCCTCATCGGCGGTGAGCGTCATCGGCGGCGCGATCCGCAGCACGTTGCCGTGCAGCCCGCCCTTGCCGATCAGCAGCCCGCGCGCCTTGGTCTCCTCCATCATCCGCGTCGCGGCGCCCGGATCCGGCTCCATGCCGCCCGGCTTCACCAGTTCGACGCCGATCATCAGGCCCTTGCCGCGGACGTCCCCGAGCAGCGGGTTCCCCGTCGCGCGCAGGCCGTCGAGCAGCTCGTTGCCCCGCGCGAGCGCGTTGGCCTGCAGATCGTGGTCGGCGATGTGGTCGAGTACCGCGGCCGCGCCCGCCATCGCGACCGGGTTGCCGCCGAAGGTCGAGATCGAGTTCGCGGCCAGGCAGTCGACCAGGTCGCCGCGAGCGACGAGGCCGCCGATCGCGAGACCATTGCCGAGGCCCTTCGCGAAGGTCATCGCGTCGGGGACGACGTCGTGCGCCTGGATCCCCCAGTAGTGCTCCCCGGTCCGGCCCCAGCCGGTCTGCACCTCGTCGGAGATGAACAGGATCCCGTACTGGTCGAGGACCTCCTTCATCGCCTTGAACAGGCCGTCCGGCGGTGAGCTGAACCCGCCGACGCCCTGGATCGGCTCGGCGATCATGCAGGCGACGTCGCCCGAAGTGCCCGTCTCCAGCACGTCGACCAGGTCCGCGACGCACGCGTCGATGTACTCCGTGTCCGAAAGCGCCCGGAACGGGCTGCGGTACCGGTAGCCGCCGTGCACGTAGCTCACCTTCACCGGGCTGAGCGACGACGCCGACCAGCCGCGGTTGCCCGTGACGCCGACCGTCGCGAACGACCGCCCGTGGTACGAGTTCCGCATCGCCAGCACCTGGTTGCTGCGCCGGTACTGGGTGGCGAGCATCAGCGCGGTGTCGTTGGCTTCGGTCCCGGAGTTGGTGAAGAACACTTTCGCGTCCGGGATGCCGGAGAGCTTCGCGATCCGCTCGGCCAGTTCGACCTGCGAGCGGATCAGGTACAGCGTCGAGGTGTGCAGGATCCCGGTGTCGAGTTGCTTGCGCACGGCGTCGCTGATCGCCGAGACGTCGTAGCCCATCGAGTTCGTCAGGATACCCGCGAAGAAGTCGAGGTAGCTCCGCCCGGTCGAGTCGATGACCCGGCGGTCCTGCGCGTGCACGATCTCGATCGGCTCGTCGTAGTAGAGCGCCAGCCACGACGGCAGTACCGCCTTGTGCCGCGCCAGCAGGTCCGCATCGGTCATCGGGTTTCTCCGTCCGCAGCAGGAGATTTCAGTATGGGGACGGCCGGAAACGGGCGACAACGATCAGACTGTCGGGTTCTCCGCGGCGGCCCGCACAGTCTGTTCGGGGAAACTGCCTCGAAGCGCCGTCAGACCTAGTACTAACCTCAGTTCTCGTGATTGACCCCAGGACTCTGCGCGATGACCCGGACGTCGTGCGCGCTTCGCAGCGCGCCCGTGGCGAGGACGAAGGAGTGGTCGACAAGCTGCTCTCTCTCGACTCCCGCCGCCGGTCTTCGATCGCCGCCGCCAACACGCTGCGCGCCGAGCAGAAATCGCTGGGCAAGCTCGTCCCGAAGGCACAGGGCGAAGAACGGGCCGCGCTGCTCGCCAAGGCGAAGGACCTCGCCGCCCAGGTCAAGGCCGCCGAGGTCGAGCAGACCGAGGCGTCGGAGGAGTTCGAGCAGCTGCACCGCGTGGTGCCGAACCTGGTCCACCCCGAAGCGCCCGAAGGCGGCGAGGACGACTACGTCGTGCTCAAGCACGTCGGCGAGCCGAAGAAGTTCGACTTCAAGCCGAAGGACCACCTCGAACTCTGTGAGGGTCTCGGCGCGCTCGACATGGAGCGCGGCGCGAAGGTCTCGGGCTCGCGGTTCTACTTCCTCACCGGCATCGGCGCCCAGCTGCAGCTCGGCCTGCTGAACATGGCGATCGCCCAGGCGACCGCGAACGGCTTCACGCCGATGATCACGCCGACCCTGGTCCGGCCGGAGATCATGGCGGGCACCGGCTTCCTCGGCGCGCACTCGTCGGAGGTCTACCGGCTGCGCGACGACGACCTGTACCTCGTCGGCACCTCCGAGGTCCCGCTCGCCGGCTACCACGCCGACGAGATCCTCGACCTGCGCAAGGGCGCGAAGCGCTACGCGGGCTGGTCGTCCTGCTACCGCCGCGAGGCCGGTTCGTACGGCAAGGACACCCGCGGCATCATCCGCGTCCACCAGTTCGACAAGGTCGAGATGTTCGTCTACACGCGTCCCGAGGACGCCGAAGCCGAGCACGCGCGCCTGCTGGACTGGGAAGAGCAGATGCTCGCCAAGATCGAGGTCCCGTACCGGGTGATCGACACCGCCACCGGCGACCTCGGCACGTCGGCGTACCGGAAGTTCGACTGCGAGGCGTGGGTGCCGTCGCAGGACACCTACCGCGAGCTGACCTCGACGTCGAACTGCACGACGTTCCAGGCCCGCCGCCTCGGCATCCGCTACCGCGACGACGACGGCCGCCCTCAGACCGTCGCCACGCTGAACGGCACGCTCGCCACCACCAGGTGGATCGTCGCGATCCTGGAGAACCACCAGCTCGAAGATGGTTCCGTCCGGGTCCCGGAAGCGCTTCGTCCCTTCCTCGGCGGAACCGAGGTGCTCACGCCGACATCGAAGTAGGGTCCGCGCCGAGGAGGGACCCCGCATGAACCGCCGCAGCAAGCCGATCACCGCGCTCTTCGCGGCGGTCCTCCTGCTCGGCGGGTGTTCCGAGACGATCTCGGGGACGGCGTCGCCGGTGCCCGGCCAGGGGCCGGTGCTCACCAAGGCGGCGCCGTGCTCGTTGCTCACCCCGGAACGCGACGATTCGCCGCACGGCGTGACCCTTTCGATCACGCAAAGCGTCGACGTCGCCGGGCTCGACGGCACCCCCGAGGAGGCCGACCTCGGTGGTCGCAAGTGGACGGTCCGGTCCAACGCCTCCCTGAAGTACCGCACGGCCGCGCTGCCGATCACCGGGACGTCCACCGTGGAGGTCTCCAGCGGCCACTGGGACGACCAGGCGAAGGCCTGTGACCTGCTGCGGGCCGCGCTGCCGACGGTGAGCGCGGCGCTGCCCGCCGGTTCGTGAACGGCGGCCGCGCACAAGTAGTGTGCGAGCCGATGAGGAGGGGACGCATGCGGTTTCGGAATTCGCTCGCGCTCGGGCTGGCGGTGCTGACGCTCGGCGGCTGCACGTCGACGATCGGCGGTACGGCCTCGCCGGTGCCCGGACAGGGACCGGTGATCACGAAGGCCGAGCCGTGCAAGCTGCTCACGCAGGAGCAGGCTGAAGCCCTGGGAGTCACCTTCCCCGGGAAGGAGCGCCCGGCGGACAAGGCGCGGAAGATCCCCGGGACCTGCCGGTATCCGGAGCTGGACGACGCGCCCGACGGGGTCGCGCTCGAGGTTTCGCAAAGCTTCGACCTCTCCCAGGCCGACTACTCCAACGGCGCCGTCCCGGGGGAGAAGTTCGGCATCGGCGGCTTCACGTGGACCAGGTACGCGACCATCCTCGGCCCGAGCTACTGCTCGCTGATCACCGAGCTGGACCCGAAGACCTTCGTCGAGATCACGAGTGACGCCCCCGGCGATGACAACGCCAAGGCCTGCGACATGGCGAAGGCCGCGGCTCCCGCTGTCGCCTCCCACCTGCCGGGGGGACAGCCGAGCCCGCCGCTCACCCCGCCCCCGGGCCAGAAGCCGATCGAAGCCTCCGGACCGCTCGTGGCCGTCGATCCGTGTTCCCTGCTCAAGCCGGAGCAGGTGACGCCGCTCAACCTCGCGGCCGCGAGGCCGATGAACGGTTCGTCGAACGATCCCAAGAACGGCTGCCAATGGGACGACACCGACGGCGACAAGGGCAAGAAGGCGCTCGACCTGTGGGTCTACACGGCGACGAAACTCGAGGACGTCCCCGGTCTCGAAGGCACCCCTGTCGAGCAGGTGGTGGCTGGCAAGAAGTGGGTCGTCTACTCGAGCCCGAACAGCCCGATCTGCGTCGCGATGCTGCCGGTCACGGAGACCTCCTCGGTCAAGCTCGACACCGGTGACCTCACCGACAACGCCAAGGCCTGCGAGATCCCGCAAGCCGCGATGCCGCTGGTGACAGCGAACCTGCCCGCTTCTTAGACACTCACCTCGTCGGCGATGTACTTCGCGATCTCCAGCGCGCTGGTCGCCGCCGGCGAGGGCGCGTTGAGGACGTGCACCTGGTTCGGCGCGGTCTCGATCAGGAAGTCGTCGACGAGTGAGCCGTCCGGGCGCAGCGCCTGAGCCCGGACGCCGGAGCCGTGCCGCACGATGTCGTCCTCGGTGACGGCGGGCACGAGCCGGGCCAGGCTTTCGGCGAAGCGGCGGCGGGAGAACGACCGGCGGACCTCGCCGAGCCCGGTCGGGTACGCGTACTTGCGCGCGAGCCGCCAGACACCGGGGAAGCGGGCGACCTCGGCGAGGTCCTTCGCGGAGACGTCGCGCCAGGTGTAGCCCTCGCGGCGCAGCGCGAGCACGGCGTTGGGGCCGGCGTGCACGCTGCCGTCGAGCATGCGGGTCAGGTGCACGCCGAGGAACGGCAGCGACGCGTCCGGGACCGGGTAGATCAGGCCGCGCACCAGATGGCGGCGTTCGGGCTTCAGTTCGTAGTACTCGCCGCGGAACGGCACGATCCGCGCGCTCGGGGTGAGCCCGGCGAGCCGCGCGACGCGGTCCGCGTGCAGGCCCGCGCAGTTGACGAGCGCGTCCGCGTGGATCACGTCGTCGCCGGTCGCCACCTCGACGCCGCCGGTGCGGCCCTGGCGGATCCCCAGCGCTGGCGTGCCGAGCCGCAGGTCGGCGTCGGACTCGTCGAGCAGCCGCACCAGCGCGGTGCAGACGGCGGGGAAGTCGATGATGCCGGTGGACTCCACGCGCAGCGCGGCCACGCAGGAGACCTCGGGTTCGTACTCGCGGGCCTCGCTCGGGGTGATCAGCTTGGCCGGGACGCCGTTGGCTTCGGCTCGTTCGGCGAGCACCTTCAGTGCCGGAAGCTCCGCTTCGGAGGTGGCGACGACCAGTTTGCCGCACACCTGGACCGGCACCCCGTACTGCCGCGCGAAGTCCACAATGGACCGGTTGCCCGCGGTGGACATCCTCGCCTTGAAGGAACCCGGCTTGTAGTAGAGCCCCGCGTGCACGACGTTCGAGTTGTGCCCGGTCTGGTGGGCCGCCCAGTGGTCCTCCTTTTCGAGCACCGTGACGTCCAGACCACGTTTGGTCAGTTCCCAGGCTGTGGCGAGACCGACGATCCCGCCCCCGATGACTACGACTGTGCGCACGATCGACCAGGTTACCCGGACCGCTACCTGACAGGCGTCAGGTTAACTGGTAGCGTACCTGACCGATGTCAGGTAAACGGTTGAGCAAGGACGAACGCCGGGAGCGGATCCTGGCCGCGGCGGCGCGGGTGTTCGCCGCGTCCGGATACGACGCGGCCGGGATGCGCGAGGTCGCGACGGCCGCCGGGATCAGCACACCCGTGCTCTACGACCATTTCCCGTCCAAGGCGCGGTTGTACGCCGGCCTGCTGGAGTCCGAAGTGGACAGTCTGCTGGCGGGCTGGGAAGGGCTGCCGCCGTCGGAGACCGCGGAGGAACTGCTGCGGGCCAGGGTGGCGGCGATCTTCGCCTGGATGGAGACGAACGAACGCGGCTGGCGGATGATCTTCGCCGAGACGCCGTCCGACGAGGGCGTCGCCGAGGTGCACCGGCGCGGGCAGGCCAGGGCCACCGGACAGCTGACCGAGGTGTTCGCGCAGGTCCCCGGCCTGGCGCTGACCGCGGACCTGCCGCGCGACCGCGCGAACGAAGCGCTCGCCGAAGCGGCGAAGAGCGCACTGAACGCCATCGCCACCTGGTGGTGGAGCAACCGCGACATCCCGCGGGACCAAGTCGTCGCGCTCACGACGGATCTGTTGTGGCGCGGTCTGGGGAATCTGATCCAGGAGGACATATGAGCACCGACAGCACCGACACCACAGAGCGGTACCGCCGGGGACTCGAGACCCGGGACGTCGAACTCGCGCTGAGCGCCTTCGCGCCGGACGCGGTCATCCACTCGCCGCTGACCAGCCGGGTCCGGTTCACCGGGCATGCCGAGCTCAAGCCGCTGCTGGAAGTCGCCTACACACATCTGCGCGACGTGCGGTTCCACACCGACACCGGCGACGAGTCGACACGCGTCGTCGTCTACAGCGCGCGCATCGGCGACGAGGAGCTCGAAGAGGCGGCGGTGCTGAAGCTCGGCGAGGACGGGCTCATCACCGAGGTGACGCTGTTCGTGCGGCCGCTGCCCGGCATCGTCACGCTGATGAACGCCTTCGGCCCGGACATCGCGCGCCGCAACGGGCGCACCTTCGCGGCCCGGCTGCTCTCGGTGGCCACGAAACCCTTGCTGGCCATGGTGCGGTCGGGTGACAAGCGGGCGGTCCCGCTCGCCGGACCCCGCTGACGAGTGTCATGCCGCCGCAGCGACCGGTGTAGCAGGCGAAGCCTCTTCAGGGTCTTCAAGCACCTTCGGTACTCCGCGCAGCGTGAACAGCGCGCTCACCGCCAGCAGCGCCATCAGCCCCGCCGCGCACAGCATCGTCAGCTGCAACCCGTCGACGAACGCCGTCTTCGCCGTGGTGAGGACCACGGCTCCCTGCTCGGGCGGTAGCTGTGCCGCGACCTGGACAGCGCCGCCGAGCGTGTCCGAGATCGCCCCGGCGGACTCCGGCGGCACGCCCGCCGGGATGACGAGTTCGCTCCGGTACAGCGCGCCGAGCACGCTGCCGAGGACGGCGATCCCCAGCGCCCCGCCGAGTTCGGTCGCCGTCTCGGAGATCGCCGACGCCGCGCCCGCCCTGGCCTTCGGCACGACGCCGAGCACCGTGTCCGTCGCGACCGCGAGGATCAGCGAAAGCCCGACCCCGAAGACGATCATCGCGAACAGCAGGTCCGGGTAGACGATCGTCACACCGACACCGGAGTACAGCGCGAACCCGACGGCCGACAGCGCGCAGCCCAGCGCGATGGTGACGGCCCGCCCGAGGGCCTTGATCGCCAGTGGCGCGAGGACGCCGCCGAGGATCGCGCCGCCCATCCCCGGCAGCCCGGCGAGCCCGGATTTCAGCGGCGACCAGCCCGCCACCAGCTGCAGGTACTGCGCGAACATCAGCGACACCGCGAGCTGCGCGAACATCGCCAGGATGGTGGTCCCGACGGTCGCCGAGAACGCCCGCTGCGCGAACAGCTTCAGATCCATCAGCGGTTCGGCGAGCCGCGGCTGCCGCAGGACGAACGCCAGCAGGCAGCCGAGCCCGAGCACCGCCGCGAGAGCGATGTCCCAGTGCCCCCAGCCCTTGTACGCGACTTCCTTGATCGTGTAGACGATCCCGACCATGCCGGCGACGGACAGCAGCACGCTGGGCACGTCGATCCGGTGGGAGACCGGGTTCTTCGACTCGGGCAGGATCAGCGCGCCGGCGATCACCATGACCACCACCACCGGCACGTTGACCAGGAACACCGAACCCCACCAGAAATGGTCGAGCAGGAAACCGCCGACGAGCGGCCCCATGCCGAAACCGAGGATCGTCAGCCCGCTGGACACCCCGATCACGGCCGCGCGTTCCTTGCCGGTGAACACGTTCCGCACGATCGACAGCGTCGACGGCATCAGCGTCGCGGCGGCGACCCCGAGCAGCGCGCGGGCGGCGATCAGCAGTTCCGCCGTCGGCGCGTACGCCGTGATCACCGAAGCGACGCCGAACAGCGACGCCCCGATCAGCAGCAGTTTCTTCCGGCCGATGCGGTCGCCGATGTTCCCCATCGTGATCAGCAGCCCGGCGAGCGCGAAGCCGTACGCGTCGGCGATCCACAGCTGTTCCGTCGTCGACGGGTGCAGCTGCTCCGAAAGCGACGGCAGCACCAGGTGCAGCACGGTCAGGTCGATCGCGATCAGCAGCTGTGCCAGCACGCAGACCGCGACCGTGCCGATCTTGCGGCCCTTGCCGATGGTCACCGGGAGATCCCGAAGGTGAGTTCCGGCGAGTGCCGCGCGGTGCCGTTCGCGCCGTCGCCGAGGTAGAACCGCGTGCTCATGGTGCGGGCCGCCGGGTCGAGGACGGTGCGCCACAACGTCCGCCACGGCGCGCCCGGCTCGATCGCGACGGACACCGCGTCGAGCGCGTCGCGCGGCCCGGCCTCCGCCTCCTTGGTGAGGGTGCGCAGCCGCTGGTAGGTGAGCATGGTCTCCGGGGTGTCCTCCGGCAGCGCGTCGATGTCCGGGTAGCGGTGCAGCGGATGGTTCGTGACGCACAGCGGCCCGTCGGCGACCTCGACGAAGTACTCGATGTCGTGCGCCCCGCGCTCGTAGACGAAGCCGCGGCCGGAGGCGTCGGCGACGATGTAGTGACACGGCGCGCCGTGCGCGTACTGCTTGGCGAGCATCAGCGCTTCCTTGGCCTCGTCGACGTTTTCGCAGGTGTCCAGCAGGTACCGGCAGACCTGGGGTACCGAGAGACCCGCCTGCGGGCCGGGATCGTGCTCCAGCGGTGTGGCCGCTTCGAGGTCGGCCATCAGCAGCGCGACGACGAGCCCGGCCTCGTTCACGCCCTCCATCGCACCGTCCACTGTGGACATGGTGAGCGACGTCGAGGCGAGGCCGTCGTCGGGGATCGTGGTCAGGACGTAGGGCCGTGACGCCATCGGCACGGTCCCGTCGTCGACGGGTTCCGCGCCCGCCATCACCGCGCCCAGCTGGGTCCAGCTCAAGGTGAAGAAGTCGTAGTTCCGGCCGAGCGTGCTCCCGGTCCACAGCGCCGAACAGCCCGAGCCGGCGGGCAGGGCGGAGGCGTTGTCGAAGGACACGGCCGCGTCGGCCGAGAGCCCGTACGCCTCGGCGAACCCGGCCGTGCGTTCGGCGTACTGCGGCCAGTTCCGCGCGAACCAGGTGCGGCGCGCCCTGGCGGCGAGCGGGTCGATCGTCGGCGGCGCCCAGTCCGAGCGCGCCTTCGTTTCGGCGCCGAGGGCGTGGCCGATCTCGGCCTGGGTGCCGCGCAGTGTCAGGTGCCGCACGGCCAGGAAGTCTTCGGGAGATCCCGCGAGGTAGGTCATGCCGGGAAGCGTGTCCGCCGCCGCTGACCGTCCGCGCACCACGCGCTGACGGCTTGTCATCCGAATGTCATGTGCCCCGCGCGAAAGTGTTCTCACCAAGGCAAACGACAAGCGAGGGAACCATGCTGAGCAACAAGGTGTACATGATCGCCGGGGGCGTGCTGTGCGTCCTCTTCGTCGCGCTCGCGATGGTCGAGTTCTCCACCGGTTACCCCGATGACGGCCTGCAGGACCTGCTCTACGCCGTCTTGAGCGCCGGTGCCGGCACGCTGCTGTACGTCCTCGACCGCCGTCAGCGCGAGCGCCGCGCGGCCGCCGCGCCACAGCGTGACGCCCGATGAGGAACATCGACGGCGGTTTCCTCGCCGCGCCGGACCAGGCCGCGCTCGACCGCCGGGAACGGGAGGTGCGCAAGGGCAAGGGCGCGCTGCTCCTGACCGTCGCGGGCGGGTTCGTCGCACTGATCGCCGGCTACAACGTCCTCGTCGACTTCTCCCCGGTCTCGCTGGCGGTGACGCTGATCGCGCTGGCCGTCGCGGTCGGCGGCGGCGTGCTGACCAAGCACCTGATGCGTGCCGTGCGGTTCCGGGTGCACAAGCCGAACGCGGGCCTCGTCGGCGCCGCGAAGCTGACCGGGCTCCTGGTGGCCTTCTTCGGCATCGCCGCCCTGCTCGGTTCGATCGGGGCGCCCGGTCCGCTGCGGATCGTCCTGATCGCGGGCGGTGTCGGCACCATCGCCTACGTGAGGTCGCTACACGACCAGCAGTGGGTGCTCTTCGAACTGGACGCGGTGGGCGTCCGGATCGAGCGGACGGTCGTGCCCTGGCGTGACGTCACCCGGCTCACCACCGACCCGGTCGGCCCCGGCATGACCCGGCTCGGCGCGGTCGGAGTCAACGCGGAACCGCTGTACGTCGCCGTCCAGGACAGCGAACTCGATCCGCGTCTCCTGACCGAGGCCATCGGCCGCTTCGCGCCGCAGGGGATCCGGCTGACCCGCGCTCAGGACTCCCTGGGCAACCCGGCCGGCTGAGCGGCGCCGCGGACGCCGAGCCCTCGGCGGTAGGCCCGGTCGAAGTCGTCGCCGAGCCGCTTCCGCGCGGACGTCCGGAGCAGGGCGGCGTCCAGATCGACGGCGAACGGGGTGCCCCGGATGGTCACCGCGGCGCCGATCAGGACCGCCGCCCGCTCGGGGTCGTCGCGGAGCAGCGCGATCCCGGCGAGGCCTTCGACGGCGCAGGCCAAGGTGGTGCTGTCGTTCCACTGGTCCGCCGATTCGAGCGCCTGCCGGTGCAGTTCCTCGGCCTGGTCGATGTCGCCCTCGGCGGCCGCGACCCAGCCGAGTGAGATCCGCGCCCCGGAGCGGCCCCCTTCGGACGTGAAAGAGCCACCGGAGCACTCCGAAAGCGCGAGTTCGCTCAACGCGCGAGCCGTGGCCAGATCGCCTCCGTGTCGCGAGAGGGTGGCGAGGCCGACGTACCCGAATGCCCGGCTTTCGGGCATCCCGGCGCGGCGCGCGATCTCGATGGCGAGGTCGAAGTCCGCCCGCGCTCCCGCCGCGTCGCCGTGGAGCAGCTTGCTGGTGCCACGGCGGCACAGCAGGTCCGCGTTGTCGTCGGAGGCGCCGAGTTCCCGCATCAGCCGGAGCGCCTCGTCCATCATTTCCAGGGCTTCGGCCTGCCGGTTCGTCCAGATCAGGATCTGCGACAGGTGGTCGAGCGTCATCGAAAGGCCCCAGCGTTCCCCGATCGCGCGGAACGCGGCCTCCCCTTCGCGCAGAAGTCCTTCCGCCATGTCGAGTTCGCCTTGCATCAGCATGCGCAACCCGTATCCGGTCGGCACCAGCGCGAGGCTCCACGCGTCACTGTGCGCCAAGAGGGCCTGACCGCGTTTGAGCAGCTCGTCGTCGTCGCCGGGCGGCCCGGTCACCACCCCCATCAGCATCAGCAGCGCCGGGTTCCTCGGCGCGCTGACCATGTTCCGCACGAGGCCGTCCACCTCGGGAAAGTGACGGACGAGGGCTTCATGTTCAACACCGCCGCGGAGTCCGGCGGCGGCGCTGAGCACGCAGAGCTGGTACTCCTCTTCGAGGCTGTCCGGTGGCTTCGGGCCGAGGTTCTTGACCACTTCCAGGCACAGCGTCGAACCTTCGAACCGGCGGCCGCGCATCCACCAGTACGTCACCAGCGACGCCGAGAGCCGGAGCGCGATCCGTACGTCGGCTTCGGTGGCCCAGTGCAATGCGGCCAGGAGGTCGTCGTAGGCGGCGTCGAGACGGTCGAGCCAGACCAGCTGATCCCCGGTGCGCAGAAGCGGGTCCGCTTCCTCGGCGAGGGCGAGGAAGTGCTCCGCGTGCGTACGCCGCAGCTGCTCGGCCTCGCCCGCTTCGGCGAGCTTCCCGGCGAAGAAGGCTCGGATGGTTTCGAGCATCCGATACCGATCGCCACCGCGTTCGACGAGTGATCTGTCCACAAGGGACGGAAGCAGCTCCGCGGTGTCCGCCACGGCGCAGACCGCTTCGGCGTCGGCGAGGGTCGTGCCGCCCGCGAAGACGGTCAGCCGCCTGCCGAGCAGGCGTTCGTCCTCTTCCAGGAGGTCCCAGCTCCATTCGACGACGCCGCGCAGGGTGCGATGCCGGTCCTCGGCGACCCGGCTGCCGCGCGAGAGCAGCTTGAAGCGGTCGTCCAAGCGGGAGGCGATCTCCCCGGCAGGCAGCGTCCGGACGCGGGCGGCGGCGAGTTCGATGGCCAGCGGCAGCCCGTCGAGCGCGGCACAGATGCGCTGGACGTCGCCCGCCGTGGTGTCGTCGACGGCGAAGCCCGGGTCGTTTGAACGCGCGCGATCGGCGAACAGCCGGACGGCGGCGAACTCCAGCGACCGCGCGGGCGGTGTGCCCGGCGGCGGCACGGCGAGCCGGGGCACGGGGGAGACGACCTCGCCGGTGATGCCCAGCGGTTCCCGGCTGGTGGCGAGCACACGCAGCGCCGCGGCCGCGCCGAGCAGCCGGGCGACCAGCTTCGCCGCGGCCTCGACCAGGTGCTCGCAGTTGTCGAGTACCAGCAGCACCGCGCGGTCGGCCAGCGCGTCGATCAGCCGCTCCAGCGGCGCGTGCTCCACCGGAGCGGTGGCCGCCCCGAGCGGGACAGCCCGCAGGCCGAGCGCTGTCAGCACGGCATGGGCGACGTCGGCGTCCTCGCTGTAGGGCGCGAGCTCGACCAAGACAGCCGGAAGATCCGACGCGGCGGCGGTCTCGACGGCCAGTCGGGTCTTGCCCGCTCCGCCGGGGCCGGTCAGCGTCACCAGCCGCGAGCGGTCCAGCTGGCCGAGCACGTGCCGAAGGTCGCCTTCGCGGCCGATGAAGCTGGTGAGCTGCGCGGGGAGCGGCGACGTCGTGGTCTTGACGGGCGGCGTCTCGCCGCGAAGCACGGCCAGATGCGCGGCGGTGAGGTCCGGTCCGGGGTCGGCGCCGAGTTCGTCGGCCAGGACGCGCCGGGCGTCCTCGAACGCGGTGAGAGCGTCGGCCTGACGTCCGGCGGCGTGCAGCGCGCGGATCAGCAGCGCGCGTGGCCGTTCCCGCAGCGGCTGCTCGTCGATGACCTGGCGAAGCCCGGCGAGGACGTCTTCGTGTCTCCCCAGCTTGAGTTCGGCCTCGGCACGGTCTTCGATCGCCGACGTCTTCAGCTCGTTCAGCCTCGTGACCTGCGGATCGCGGAACGGCGCGTCGGTGATGTCCGCGAACGCCGGGCCACGCCAGAGACCGAGAGCTTCGCGAAGCAGTTCTGCCGCCTTCGTGGCGTCTCCCGCGGCGAGAGTGCGACGGCCTTCGGCAGCGAGCCGCTCGAAGCGGTGCACGTCGACGTCGCCGGGGTCCACGGCCAGCCGGTAGCCCGCCGGGCTGAACTCGACGGGCGCGAGGTCCTTCAGCGCCCCGCGCAGCCGCGAGACCTGCGATTGCAGCGCGTTCGCCACCCCTTCGGGCGGTTGCTCGCCGTAGAGGCCGTCGATGAGCCGCTCCGCCGGGACGACCCGGCCCGCCTCCAGCGCGAGCAGCGCGAACAGCGTCCGGACCCGGGGCCCGCCGACTCCGACGGTGGTGCCGTCCTCGCGGCGCACCTCCGTCGCCCCCAGAACGCCGAATCGCATGAGGGCAAGCCTAACGGTGTCCGGGTGTTGACCTGGGTGGATCCAGCCCGCCCGAGAACCGCCGAATGGCGTCTATACACTTCGCCGGGTCCCCACGCAATGGGAGAGGTATGTCTGAGCAGGAACAGGTGGTCCTCGGTCAGCCGACCGTCGGCGACGAAGAACTCGCCGCCGTGGCGGAGGTGTTCCGGTCCGGCTGGCTGGCCGGCGCCGGCCCCGCGTGCCGCCGTTTCGAGGAACGCTTCGCGAAGACCGTCGGCACCGCGCACGCCCTGACCACCAGCAACTGTGGGTCGGCACTCTTCCTCGGGCTCCGTGTGCTCGGCGTGAAGCCGGGCGACGAGGTCATCGTCGGTGACTACACCTTCCCCGCCACCGGCCACGCCGTGCTCCAAGCGGGCGCGACGCCGGTGTTCGCGGACATCCGCCCGGACGTGTGGAGCGCCGACCCGGCGTCGATCGAAGCCCTGATCACCCCGCGCACCGTCGGCATCCTCGCCGTCGACGTCGCCGGGCAGCCGGGCGACTTCGACGAGTACCGCGCCATCGCCGACAAGCACGGCCTGTGGCTCTTCGAGGACGCCGCCTGCGCCGCGGGCGCGACCTACAAGACCCGCCCGGCCGGCAGCCTCGCCGACCTGGCCGCGTTCTCCTTCCACGGCCGCAAGGGCATCACCGCGGGCGAAGGCGGCGCGCTGGTCTCGGACCGCGAAGACCTCATGGCGCACGCGCGCAAGCTGCACACCTACGGCATCGAGCCCGCCATCACCCGCGAGGGTTCCGGCGCCCTGCCGATCCCGGAGTTCCACGAGCTGGGCTACAACTTCCGGCTCTCGGACGTGCAGGCCGCGATCATGAACGTGCAGCTGGACCGCCTCCCGGACCTGCTCTCGGCCCGCCGTTCGGTGGCCAAGCGCTACCACGAGGCTTTCGAGAACCTGCCCGGTCTCGACGTCCCGGTGGAACTGCCGGACCGCGAACACCCGTGGCAGGCCTACATCCTCACCGTGGCCCCGGAGATCGACCGCGATGCGCTCGCGCTGCGGATCCGTGAGCAGGGCGTGCAGTGCAACTTCGGCACCTACGCTTCGCACCTGCAGCCCATCTACGGCAAGAAGCAGACCTTGCCGGTGTCGGCGGACCTCTTCGCCCGTCATCTCGCCATCCCGATGCACGCCAACCTCACCGATGCCCAGGTCGACAGGGTCATCGGGACCGTCAGCGCCGCACTGCCGAGCTAGGAGAGAAATGCCCGACAAGAAGGTCTTCTTCACCGGGGGCGGCGGTTTCATCGCCGCGCACGTCATCCCGATGCTGATCGAGGGTGGCTACACCGTCCGCGTCTTCGACAACATGACCCGCGGCGACCGCGCCCGGATCAACGAGTTCGTCGCCACCGGCAAGGTCGAACTGGTCGAGAAGGACGTCCGCTACGGCGGCGCCGTGCGCGAGGCCATGCGCGGCTGCACGCACGTCATCCACTTCGCGACCGTGTCGATCAACAAGTCCGTCGCGGACCCGCACGAGTCGATCGACATCAACATGGTCGGCAACCACAACGTCTTCGCCGCCGCGGCGGACGAGGGTGTCGAGCGGGTCGTGTTCGCCTCGACCGCGTCCGTCTACGGCGAACCGAAGCGCCTGCCGATGCACGAGGACGACGAGCTCAAGCCGCTCACGCCGTACTGCATCTCGAAGCGCGCGGGCGAAGACATGCTCGGCTTCTACGAGCGCACCAAGGGCCTGTCCTGGAACGCGCTGAGGTTCTTCAACGTGTACGGCCCCGGCCAGAAGATCGAGGCCTACTACACGTCGGTGATCAACCACTTCATCCAGCGCCTGCGCGCCGGCCAGCCGCCGATCATCGACGGCCGCGGCGACCAGTCGATGGACTTCGTGCACGTCACGGACCTGGCCCGCTCGGTCGTCGCGGCGCTCGAGTCGGAGCAGTCAGGAGTGCCGATCAACATCGGCACCGGGATCGACACCTCGATCGCGACGCTGGCGAAGATCCTCATCGACGCCGTCGGCGTCAACGTCGAGCCGCTGTTCAACGAGCGCGACGTGCTCGTTTCGCGGCGCGCCGCGGACATCACCCGTGCCCGCGAGGTCCTCGGCTGGGAGCCGAAGATCTCCGTGGAAGAGGGCATGCACGAACTGGTGAAGGCCTCCGAGTGAGTGCCGGGCCAGGGGAGAGCCGCCCCATGCGTATCGCCGTGGTGAACAATTTCTTCCCGCCGAGGGTGGGCGGAAGCGCGCACATGGCGGCGTCCCTGGCCGAGCAGTACGCGGCGCGCGGGCACGAGGTGCTCGCGATCACCGCGGCCTACGCCGACGCCCCGGCCGACGAGACGAAGGACGGCTACCGCGTCGTCCGCCTGCCCGCGGTGAAGATGCCGCAGCTGGGCCTGTCGATCGACTTCGACATGAGCTTCGCCTCGCTGCGGCCGGGGAACTGGCGGCGGCTGCGGGCCCTGCTGGACGAGTTCAAACCGGACGCGATCCACCTGCACGGGCAGTTCTTCGACCTGTCGTGGCTGGCCGGGCGGTACGCGCGGCGGCACAAGCTGCCGATGCTGCTGACCATCCACACCCTGCTGATCAGCGACAACAAGCTGTACGGTGGTGTCTTCCGGTTCCTGGACACCGTGCTGGTGAACCCGATCCTGCGCTACCTCAAGCCGCGGTACGTCATCCTCGACAAGCTCGGGGTCGACTACTGCGTCGAGCGCTACGGCACCAGCGACGACAACTCGGACTACTTCCCGATCGCCGTCGACACCGGGAACTTCGAGAAGCCGCTCACCAAGGACGTGCGGGCGGAGCACAACCTGGGCGACGGTCCGGTGATCGTCTCGCTCGGGCACGTGATCCCGCTGCGCAACCGGCTTCCGCTGGTCGAGGCGCTGCCGTCCATTTTGGACAAGCACCCCGGCGTGAAGGTGGTCGTCGTCGGCCGCGTCTATCACGACGTCTTCCTGAAGCGGGCGGAAGAACTCGGTGTCGCGGACGCCATCATCGTCACCGGCGCCGTCCCGAAGGCGGACGTGCCCGCGTACTTCGCCGCCGCAGACATCGTCACGCACGACCTCAACGGCGGCTGCGGCACCGCGTCGCTGGAGGCGATGCTCTCGGGTACCGCGACCATCGCTTCGGTGACCGAGGACAACTACCCCGGCATCGAACTCCGCAACGGCGAGAACATCCTGCTGGTGCGCCCGGACGACAGCGAGGCGGTGGCGAACACCGTCATCGAACTGCTCGACGACCCGGAGAAGCGGGCTTTGGTGGCACAGCGCGAAAGCGCGATGGTACGGGCCAACTTCGGCCTCGACGTCGTCGCCGAAGAACACCTGCGCACCTTCGAGAAACTGGTGACCGAGGCCGATGTTCTTCGATGACGAGCGCAGCAACCGCCTGCGCCCGCAGATCCTGACCGAACTCGTTTCGCAGTACATGAACGACGCCGAGCGCGCCCGTTTCTACGGGCTGCCGGAGTCGACGAGGGTGCGCGAACGCGTCAAGATCATCAGCCCGGAGAACCTGACGATCGGCGAACACTGCTGGATCGGCGAAGGCGCCGCGCTCGACGCGAGCGGTGGGCTGGAGATCGGCGAGCACACCAGCATCGGCCTGAACACGCTGATCTTCACCCATTCCAGCTGGCTCGCGAACATGACGCTGCAGAACCACTCCGGCAGCGACCTCATCGAACGCAAGCCCGTGAAGATCGGCAAAGGCTGCTTCATCGGCGGCCTCGTGGTGATCATGGCGGGCGTGACGATCGGCGATTTCGCCACCGTGCAGCCGAACTCCGTGGTCGCCAAGGACGTCCCGCCGCGCAGCCTCGTGGCGGGCAACCCCGCGCGGGTGTTCCAGCGCTACGACGACGAGTACATCCAGTCCGAAGTGGAGCGTGTGCGTGGCGAGAACGCGCGGCGGCGTGCGCTGGCTGAGGAGCGGGGGGACACTTCTTCGTCCTGGGGTGCTCCGGCAGGCGACTTCACGGAGTCGTGAGTGTTTTGGGTCGTTCTAACGACACTGATCACTCACGACAGGTGACTCTCGACGTCTGGGCGGCCATGCCCCAGAACCGGGTCGAAGTGTCCGGCGGAGTCCTGGTCGCGGCACCATCCCTGGACACCCGGCACCAACTGGCGGTGACGCGGCTCGCGTACTTGCTGGATGAGCGGCTCGCGGGTCTGGCAGCCTTCGCCGGAGTCGAACCTTTGCTCGCCGACGAGCCGTTGACCATTCGCGTACCGGATGTTCTGGTCACGAGCCGCCCCGACCTCGACGCGCTGACCACCCGCCACGCGCGACGCCCCTGATCACGCGAGTCACGTCTCTGATCACGCGAGTTACGCCTCAATCCTCAGTCTGACGGGAACCACCACCCCGCCAGAGCCGACTATTAGGCTCAGCGTGCGAGTTCCCCGGCGAGGAGGGTGGCAGATGAGGTTAAAGCGGTTCGCCGCGTCGTTGCTGGTCACCGGGTTGGCCCTGCTGGGCGCCGCGACCCCGGCGCTGGCCCATTCGGAGCTGAAGAGCAGCGACCCGGCGAGGGGCGCTTCGCTCGCGACGCCGCCGACGCAGATCAAGCTGACCTTCACCGGCCCGGTCACTCTCCCCGAGAACCCGATCCAGATCACCGGCCCCGAGAACGCCTCGTGGACGGTCGGCCGGGCGGAGGTCGCCGGCATGGTCGTCACCGCGCCGGTCCAGGCCGTCGGACCCGCGGGCGAGTACACCCTCCGCTACAAGGTGACCTTCGAGGACTCGCACGTCGCGAGCGGCTCGGTGAAGTTCAACCTCAGCGCCCCAGTCCAGAGCAGCCAGGCCCCGACCAGCCAACCCCCAGCGAACAGCCAGCCCCCGGCGAGCAGCCAAGCCCCGACACCGCCGGCCGGCGAGACCACTCCCGAAGGCCTGCTGCCGACCTGGGTGTGGATCGTCCTCGCGGTCGCCGTGGTCGCCGCCGGTCTCGTCGTCGCGCTCCGGTTCACTCGACGGAAGGACTGAGCCTTCACGGAACGGCAGCGGTTGAGGCAACCTTTCAGGTGGTCAACCGTCGAACGGAGATGAGGACCAGGGTGGCTCGCGGCGATGACGAGTTCGTCGAGTTCGTGCGGAACTCGTCGACCCGTCTTCAGCATGCGGCCTACCTGCTGACCAGCGACCGCCATCAGGCCGAGGACGCCGCCCAGACGGCGCTCGCCAAGACGTACGCGGCCTGGTCGCGGGTGCGTCGCAAGGACGCCTACGCCTACGCGCGGCAGGTCCTCGTCAACCATGTCATCGACGGCTGGCGGCGCCCTATCCGCGAGAACGCCACCGAGGAGATCCCCGAGCGGCCGAGCGGGCTGGACGTCGCCGGGGCCGTTGTCCAGCGGAAATGGCTCCTTGACGCGTTGCGTACGCTCACAGACCGGGAGAGAGCCGTAGTGGTGCTCCGGCACTTCTTCGACTTGAAGGAATCCGATGTGGCGGGTGAGCTGGGTGTCTCGGTGGGCACCGTGAAGAGCACCAACTCCCGCGCCCTGACCAAGCTGCGGATCACCGCGGAGGACGGAACGGAACTGATCGGGGGGCTGGGACGATGACCGACCTCGAGACGCTGCGCTCGGCTTTGCGGGAACCGCCTGCCGAGGAGTTCACCGAGCCCGACCTCGGCGCGATCATGGCGAAGGGCGGCCGTATCCGCCGCCGTCGCCGTCTCGCGACCGGCGCGGGCGGGGTCGCCGCCACCGTGGTGACGGTGCTGGTCATCGTCGGCGCGGTCGCGCTGAGGGAGCCGGCGCCCGCCCAGCGACCGCTTCCGCCGGCCGCGAGCGCTCCGTCGTCGTCGCCGTCGCCGTCGCTGCTGCCGACGCCCGCACCGCGGCCGACGATCACCAGCGCCTCGCCGAGCCCGGCGCCGCTGGGCAACGTCATCTCACTCGAGACCAAGGGCGATGGCGGCCGGGAGATGGTGCTCTACGCTTCCGCGCTCGACGAGCCCGCCCTGCCGGAGGTCGAGTTCGCCCTGCGGGTCGCGTACCGGAACGACGACGGTACCTACGAAGACCTGATGACCAGCAACGAGTACAAGAAAACCGACCGGTCGTTCGGCTTCCACGCGGTGGACGGCGGGGATCTGGTCCAGGGCGCGTTCGTCCCCGTGTTCGGCTACTTCTCCGGCTCGGCGGCGCGGATCACCAGCACGGTCCGGGGGAAGCCGGTCGAGGCGAAGGTGGTCCCCTGGAGCGAAGACCCGACGGTCGCCATCTTCTGGTTCGACGCTTCCCAGGTGGAGTCGGCGGGCGTCCTGACCCCCCTCATCGCCTACGACGCGAGGGGCCAGCGCCTCACGAAGTGAACGACTGATCTCCACCGGAGCCGAGGCGCGGTCGCCGGATTTCGGCGAAATAGGCGTTGACCGGGGACCGGTGCAACCCGACGATGCCGAACACGGTCGCCGTGAAAACGAGCATGTTGATCACGATGAGGGCGATCCCCAGGCCCGGCACCTGTACTTCGCCGCCCAGCTCGGAGGCGCGCTCGGTCGCGTCCACATAGCCGACCACCGCGAGGATCACGGTGGTCAGCAGGATGAGGCTCATGAAGCACGCCGAAACGGTGAGGGCCACCCGTGCCCAATTCCGGCCCGCCCTGGTCACCACGCACAGCGCCATGTGGACGACGCCGAGCACGAGGAACCAGATGATGGCCGACGAACCCGAATCCTCCCGACGGAAGCGGGACATGCCTTCCGGAACTTCGGTGTCCACGGCTTGCGCGGCGGCGAGGATCGAGAGCAGCCCCGTGGTGATCATCCACGTCAACGCCGCCAGGGCCAGAACGGTCGTCGCGCGCTTGAGGGTCTTGGGCACCCGCGGACGTTAGCCGTGCCCGGCGGGGACAGGTCCCTGACGTCAGGCCGCGGCCTGCGTCAGCACCTGGTCGACGACGGAGTGCGAGGGCAGGATCAGGTCGCGCTCGGTGTCGGCGTCGATCTTGCCTTCGAGCAGCTCCAGGAAACGGTCCAACTGGGTCGCGAGGGGTTCGCGCGCGGTGACCAGTTCCGGGATCTCGATGACGGTCTGCTGCCGGTAGCCGAGGCCGTCCTCGGTGACCGAGTCGTGCGAGACGTGCCGGTAGATGGTGACGTCGCGGCGCAGCAGGTCGATCTCGATCATGCGGTCCAGCTCGGACACCCAGAGCGAACGGACCTTGCGCTGCCCGAGGCGGGACGCGGAAACCGTGGCGAGCCCGGATTCGAACGACAGCACCGTCTCGATGGTGTCTTCGGCGCCTTCGACCGAGTTCGGGTGGAAGTAGCCGGCGCCGGAGGCGACCCGCTGCGGGGTCGCGCCGCCGAAGAACTGGATCGCCAGGTCGACGTCGTGCACCAGCAGGTCCCACGCGACACCGGTCTTGATGCGCGGCGCGTAGGGGCCGTGGCGGCGGGCCATCAGGTGGATCGGCTCGTTGACCAGCGCCCGCGCGGTCATCACGGCCGGGTTGTAGCGCTCCAGGAGCCCGCACATCAGCGGGACGTCCTTCTTCGCCGAAAGCCCGACGATCTCCTTGGAGAATTCCAGGCTGTTGCACACCGGCTTCTCGACCAGCAACGGCTTGCCCTGGCCCAGGATCTCCTGCGCCAGCTCGTAATGCGCCTCGGTGGCCGAAGCGAGTACGACGGCGTCCACATCGGACAGTGAGCCGATTTCGGGCGTCCACTGGGTTTCGTAGCGCTCGGCGACCTTGCGGCCCGCCTCTTCACGCGGGTCGATCACGCGGACGAGGTCCACGCGCTCGTTCGCGGCGAGCACACGGGCGTGCAGCGAACCCATGTTCCCGGTGCCGATGAGGGCGATCTTGTGCGTCGTCATGCGCCGAGTACCTCGCGAACCGTTTCGATGATGGTGTCCAGATCGGACTCGGAAAGGTGCGGGTGCACCGGCAGCGAAAGCGCCTGCGCGGCGACGGAAGCGGCCACCGGGAAGTCTCCGACCTTGGCGTCGGGGATCAGCGGGTTGTTCCGGTAGCAGTCGTAGTCGAACACGATCTTCGGGTAGTAGATCCCGTTGCCGATGCCCTTTTCGGTGAGGGCGGCGGCGAGTTCGTCGCGCGAGAGGAAGGCGTGCGGGCCGACCAGCACGGTGTACTGGTGCCACACGTGTTCGCGGCCCGGCAGGACCTGCGGGATGTCCAGGCCCGGCGTGCCGGCGAGGCCTTCGGAAAGGCGCTTCGCGTTGGCCTGGCGGGCGGCGGTGAGCTGGTCCAGCTTCTCCAGCTGCGGGATGCCGACGGCGGCGTGCAGGTCGGTCATCCGGTAGTTGTGCCCGGCGACCTCGTACTGATACCGGGCGCGCATGCCCTGGTTGCGCAGCACGCGCAGCGCGTCGGCCAGCTTGTCGTCATCCGTGGTGATGACCCCGCCCTCGGCGGTGGTGATGTTCTTGGTGGCGTACAAGGAGAAACAGCCGATCCCGAAGGATCCGGCCTGCTTGCCCTCGAACGACGCGCCGACGGCCTGCGCCGAGTCTTCGATGATCTTGAGACCGTGCTCGGCGGCCAGCGGCGCGAGCTTGCCCATGTCCGCTGTCTGCCCGTAGAGGTGCACGGGCATCAGGACCTTGGTGCGGTCGGTGATCGCGGCGGCCACGGCGTCCGTGTCGATCGCGAAGTCGTCGCGCCGGATGTCGGCGAAGCGCACTGTCGCGCCCGCTTCCAGGATCGCGTTCAGCGTCGCCACGAAGGTGAACGGCGAGGTGACGACCTCGTCGCCTGGCTTGAGGTCGAGCGCCTGGATGGCGGCGACCAGCGCGGTGGTGCCGTTGTTGACGGCGATCGCGTGCTTCGTGCCGGAAACGCTCGCGAACGCGTCCTCGAAGCGCTTGACCATCGGTCCCTGTGCGATGGCGCCGGATCGCAGCACCTCGACGACGAGGTCCTCCGCGTCACGGACGTCGACCACGGTAATGGGGATCATCTGCAAGTCTCTCTCGACTGGGCGTTCTGGTGCGTCCGGTACAGTGAGCCGCCGGTTCTGCGCCCCGGCCGCCCTCTCTGGCGCGGGCCACACGTTACCGGGACCGCCGAAGCGCCCATTACCCCAGGCTGCCTCCCAGCCACGACGAACGGATCTCACGTGGTGAACCGCATCCACCCGACAGCGATCATCGGCGAGGGTGTCGAGCTCGGCGACGACAACGTCATCGGACCGTTCACCGTCATCGTGGGCCCCGCGCGCATCGGCGACGGCAACTGGATCGGCCCGCACGTGACCATCGGGACCCCGGGCGAGGACCGCGGCCGCGAACACCCCGCCGCCTGGGAATCCGCGCCGAACGGTGATCCCGATCACGACGGCCACGGCGTCGTCATCGGCAGCCGCAACCGGATCCGCGAGTACGTCAGCGTCCACCAGGGCACCTGGCGCACGACCACCGTCGGCGACGGCGGCTACTTCCTCCGTGGCTCCCACATCGCCCACGACTGCCTGGTCGAGGACGCCGTCACGGTCGCCTCGAACGTCATCACCGGCGGCCACTGCCACATCTGGGCCGGGGCGAACCTGGGCATGGGCGCGATCCTGCACCAGCGGGTCGTCATCGGCCCCGGCGCGATGGTCGGGATGAGCTCCGCGGTCCGCAAGGAGGTGGGCGCGTTCACCATCGCCGTCGGCAACCCCGCACGGGTGACAGGCGTCAATACGGTGGGCCTGTCCCGCCGGGGCCTGGACGAGGCCACCATCGAGGCACTGGGACCGTGGCTGAAGGGTAAGGCCGGTCTCCCTGACGACGGGCTGGCCGACCGGCTGCCCGGCGACCTCTCTACCTTGGTGAAGGCGTGGGACGCCCGTCCGCGCGAGTGAGTGCTAGGAGTCACAAAATGGCGGAAGTCGCCGGCAAGCTGCGTGAGGTCTTCGTCGAGGCGCTGGACCTCGATGGCGAGGTCGACGTCGAAAACCTCAAGTACCGCGACATCGAGGCCTGGGACTCGGTCGGTCACATGGCGCTGGTCGCGGCCATCGAGGACGAGTTCGATGTGGAATTCGACACCGACCAGGTGATCGACATGTCCAGCTTCAAGGTCGCCGTCGACATGGTCACCGACCTCCAGTCCAAGTGATGCTCGAAGGCAGGATCGCCCTGGTCACCGGCGGAACCCGAGGTATCGGGCTCGCCACCGCGCGGGCGCTCGCCGAGGCGGGCGCCACCGTGGTGCTGACAGGCCGCGACGAGGCCAAGGCCAAGGAAGCGGCGGCCGCCGCGGGCGCCGCGAGCGGCCTCGCGCTGGACGTGACCGACGCCAAGGCCGTGTCGACGGTGGTCCGCGGCGTGGCCAAGGAGCACGGCAAGCTCGACATCGTGGTCGCCAACGCCGGGATCATGGAAGACGCGCTCCTCGGCATGATCCGCGAAGAGCTCGTCGACACCACGCTGAGCACGAACGTCGCCGGCACGCTGCACACCGTCCAGGCCGCGGCCAGGGCGATGATGCGCAAGAAGACCGGAGCCATCGTGGTGCTGGCTTCGATCGTCGGCGAGCACGGAAGCGCCGGTCAGACGGTGTACGCGGCTTCGAAGGCGGCGGTGGCGAACATCGCGCGTTCGGCCGCGAAGGAACTCGGCCGCTCCGGGATCCGGGTCAACGCGGTGGCGCCCGGCGTCATCGACACCGACCTGACCTCGGGCCTGACGGAGGACGCGAAGGCCGAGAACATCGGCAAGACGCCCCTCGGACGGCTCGGGACGCCCGAGGACGTGGCGAACGCGATCCGGTTCCTCGTCAGTGATGACGCCTCGTTCATCACCGGCCAGGTGCTGGGCATCGACGGAGGACTTGTTCTGTAATGACCTTGTTGGGTGTGGGCGCACGACTGATCGACGTCACGAGCGGCAAGACGCTCGCGGGCGAGGAGCTCGACACCGAGGTCGCCCGCGTGGGGGCCGCGCTGGGGCTGCTGCCGCCGGGCGCGCTGTTCGCGCGGATGTCCGTGGACCTCGAAAGCGTGCTGAACTACCTCGGCGCCTTCGAAGCGGGCCGGGCGATCGCGCTGATCGACCCGGCGCTGGACGCCGACGTCCTGGCGGGGCTCATCGAGCGCTTCCGTCCGGCCGCCGTGCTGTCCGCGCCGGACGCGCCCGCGCCCGAGGGGTACGGCGTCTCGGACGGGCACTGGGTCCGCGAGTCCGCCGAAGGTGTCGAGCCGCATCCCCACCTGGCGATCCTGCTGCCGACCAGCGGTTCCACCGGCAACCCGAAGCTGGTCCGGCTCTCGCGCGGCGCGGTGTTCGCCAACGCCGACGCGATCGCGCAAGTGCTCGGCATCGACCGGCACGAGATCGCGCCGACCAGCCTCCCGCTGCACTACAGCTACGGCCTGTCCGTGCTGAACTCCCACCTCGTCCGCGGCGCGACCGTGGTCATCGAGCCCTCCGGCGTGCTCGGACGCGGGTTCTGGGACGCGGTCAACGAACACAAGGTCACCTCGCTCGCGGGTGTGCCGTACCACTACGAGATGCTGCGGCGCCTCAAGTTCGACCCGGCGAAGTACCCGACACTGCGCACGCTGACGCAGGCG
The DNA here is from genome assembly GCF_055584485.1 of Amycolatopsis sp. NPDC102522. Classification (NCBI taxonomy): domain Bacteria; kingdom Bacillati; phylum Actinomycetota; class Actinomycetes; order Pseudonocardiales; family Pseudonocardiaceae; genus Amycolatopsis; species Amycolatopsis sp. NPDC102522. The sequence continues at coordinate 1,141,687 of NZ_JBVJLY010000001.1, forward strand.
GGCGGCAAACTCCGCGACGACCTCGTCGCCCAGTTCAACGACAAGATCCGCGAGGTCGGCGGGCGGATGTTCGTCATGTACGGGCAGACCGAGGCCGCGCCGCGGATGACCACCGTCCCGGCGGAGCGCCTCGCGGAGAAGCTCGGTTCCGCCGGGCCCGCGCTGCCCGGCGGCTCGTTCGCCATCCGGCGCGAGGACGGCTCCGAGACCAAGCACCCGAAGATCGTCGGCGAGGTCGTCTACCGCGGCCCCAACGTGATGATGGGCTACGCCGACGACGAGGCCGGGCTGGCCGCGGGCGACGAATGGGGCGGCGTGCTGCCCACCGGCGACCTCGGCTACCTCGACGAGGACGGGTTCCTCTACATCACCGGACGGCTCAAGCGGATCGGCAAGGTCTTCGGCAACCGGGTCAGCCTGGATGATCTCGAGCACGCCGTGCGTTCTGCTTCGGTGGGGATCGACGTCGTGGCCGCCGTCGCGGCCGGGGACAAGGTCGTCCTGTTCGCCGAAGGCGCCGACAAGGACATCTGCAAGGACGCGTCGAAGGCGCTGTCCGAACGGCTGCACCTGCACACCAGCGGGTTCGACGTCCGCGCATGCGACACCGTGCCGCTGCTGGCCAGCGGCAAGATCGACTACCGGTCGCTGGAGGCCCAGGTATGAGCGTCTTTACGTTGTCTCAGGCCGAGCGTGAGAAGCACTTGCTTCCGCAGCTCGCCGAGCTGACCGCGCACCATCGCGAGAACTCCGAAGGCTACGAACGCATCCTCTCGTCGCTCGGCATCGCGCGGGACGCTTCGTTCGCCTCAATCGCGGACCTGCCGTGGCTGCCGGTGCGGATGTTCAAGACGCACGACCTGCGGTCCATTCCGGAGTCCGAAATCTTCAAGACGCTGACGTCCTCGGGCACCACCGGCGCGGGCGCGTCCCGGATCTACCTGGACAAGGCCGCCGCCGGCGCGCAGACCAAGCAGCTCGGCGCCACGCTGCAAGAGGTCCTCGGCAACGAGCGCCTGCCGATGCTGATGGTCGACACGATCGGCATCATCAAGAACCGCCGCTCCTTCTCCGCGCGCGGCGCGGGCGTGCTGGGCATGGCGAACTTCGGCCGCAAGCACACCTACGTGCTCGACGAGAACGACCAGCCGGACGTCGAGGCCGTCAAGACCTTCCTCGCGACCTACGGCGACAAGCCGTTCCTGATCTTCGGCTTCACCTTCATGGTGTGGCAGTACCTCTACGAGGTCGCGCGTGAGCACAAGCTCGATCTGTCCAACGGGATCCTGATCCACTCCGGCGGCTGGAAGAAGCTGATCGACCGCGCGGTCGACAACACCGAGTTCCGCCGTCGCTTCAAAGAGGACACCGGCCTGACCCGGATCCACAACTACTACGGGATGATCGAGCAGATCGGCACCGTGTTCCTCGAAGGCCCTTCCGGGAACTCGCTGTACTGCCCCGATTTCGCGGACGTGGTGATCCGGAACCCGGAAACCTGGGAAGAGCAGCCGGTCGGCGAGCCGGGCGTGATCGAGGTCGTCAGCACGCTGCCGCATTCGTACCCGGGGCAAGTTCTGCTCACCGAAGACCTCGGTGTCTACAACGGGATCGACGACGGCGACTGGCCGGGCAAGCACTTCTCCGTCATGGGCAGGCTGCCCAAGGCCGAGGCCCGCGGTTGCTCGGACACCTTCCAGGGGGCGGCGGCATGACTCTCAACCAGCGTTTTCCGGTTTCGGACGCGATCGAGGTCGACAAGCTCGTCGAAGAGCTGCGGGCCGAGCCCGTCGGCGGACGGCTGCGTGTCGGTGACCCGCGCGTCGTCGAGTTCCTGACGAAGTTCGCGCGCAAGCTGCTCGCGCCCGCGACGGCTCGCCGCTTCCCGGAGCTCGCATCGCTTGGTTTCTTCCTGCGCAAGGGAGAGATCGCCAAAGCACTGTCCACTTTGGAGACTTCGGCTGCTTCAGAGAATTCCACTGCTGCCCTGCGCTTCCCGCGCGGACTCGTCTTCCACGTCCCGCCCGCCAACGTCGACACGATTTTCGTGTACTCGTGGGCACTTTCGGCGCTGGCGGGCAACCACAACGTCGTCCGCGTGTCCTCCCGTTCGGCCGGTGCGGCCGAGACGGTGCTGGAGGCGCTGAACGCCGCACTGTCCGAAGTGGACGCCGACACCGCCGCCGCGATCACCGCGACGCAGCGCATGGTCACCTACGACCGCAGCGACGCGATCAGCGGCGCGCTGTCGGTCGCCGCGGACCTGCGGGTCATCTGGGGCGGAGACACCTCGGTCGCGGCGCTGCGCAAGTACCCGCTGGCTCCGCACGCACGCGACCTGACCTTCCCGGACAGGTCGTCGTTCGCGGTCGCGTCGGTGCGCGGCTGGCAGAACGCCTCCGAGACCGAGCGCCGCGGCGCGGCCGAGGGCTTCTACAACGACTCGTACTGGTTCGACCAGGCCGCCTGCTCGTCACCGCGTGCGGTGTTCTGGGTCGGCGAGGAAGCCGGGGCGAAGGAAGCCGGGCAGGAGTTCCGGAAGCTGCTCGCCGAGGTGCTGGCGACGAAACAGCACGTCACCGAGCCCGCGATGGCCGTGCAGAAGCGGGTTTCGGCGTACGGCGCGGCCGTCGACGGACTCGTCAGCGGCATCGAGTTCCAGGGCAACGGCCTCGCGACGCTCGAACTCGCCGACCCCGCGATCCTGCCGCGCGAATGGCTCGGCGCGGGCACTTTCGCCAACGCGCGGGTGGAAACGCTTTCCGACCTCGTCCCGATCGTGCTCCGCAAAGATCAAACCGTCGGTCAATTCGGCTTCAGCAAAGAAGAATTGACGCAATTCGTGACGGAATTGGCGGGCCGCGGCGTCGACCGTGTCGTTCCCTTCGGATCGGCCCTGACGTTCTCCGCGATTTGGGACGGCTACGATCTGCTGACCGAGTTCAGCCGCTTGGTGACCGTACAGGCCTGACCTGCGGCGACAGAGGTACAGCAGAGGAGGTTCAGTGACGACTGTCGAAACGCCCGAAGAGGACACTTCGGTAAGTGTTAAACAGCCGAAATCCACCAAGGCGAAGATCCTCGACGTCGTCCGCTGGGTCGCGATCCTGTTGGTCGTCGCTTTCGCGGCGAAGACACTTGTCACCAATTGGGGTGAATTCTGGCGGACCTTGTCCGAGGTCGCGTGGGAATCCTCCACGTTGAGCCTGCTCGCGCTCATCGCCGCGATCATGGTGTCGACCTACGGCTGGCAGATCATGGTCGACGACCTCGGCAAGCCGATCGGCTACGCCCGCGGCGCGCAGATCTGCCTCGTCGGCTCGCTCGGAAAATACGTGCCGGGTTCGGTGTGGGCGTACCTGCTGCAGATGGAACTGGGCCGCAAGGCCGGGCTCGCCAGGGCCCGGATCTTCACCGGTTCGCTGATCCAGCTCGGCGTCGGCGTGGTGTCCGCGCTGGTCGTCTCGCTGCTCGCGGCGCCCGCGGTGTTCAGCAACAGCCCGCGGGCCATGTGGCTGTTCGTGCTCATCCCGGTCGGCCTCGCGATGCTGCACCCGAAGGTGCTGACCTGGGGCACGTCGCTGGTGCTGCGCATCCTGCGCCGCCCGCCGCTGGATCACCGGCTGAGCTGGTCGGTCGTCGGGAAGGTCTTCGGCTCGTCGACGGCCGCGTGGGCGCTGCAGGGCGTGCACCTGTGGCTGCTGGCGAACTCCGTCGGCACGCCTGGCTTCAGCGGCTTCGTGCTGTGCGTCGGCGCGATGGCCGTCGCGATGACCGTCGGGACGTTCGCGTTCATCCTGCCCAGCGGGGTCGGTGTCCGCGAGGTCGCGCAGGTCGCCGTGCTCACCGCGTCGGGCCTCACCGTCGGCCAAGCGACGGCTTTCGCCATCGCTTCGCGCGTCATGTTCACCGTCGCCGACCTGATCACGGCCGGCGCCGCCGCCCTCTCGGCCCGCCTCGTGACCGCCCGCGTTTAGTCGACTAAATGCGGGGCGTGCGGGCCCGGGCGTCAGGGGGTCAGCCGGTAGATCACCGCGTCCGCGTTCCGGTACACCTCGGTCACGAAGTTCAGCCCGTCCAGATCGCGCAGCCCGGCCTGGCGCGGGGCGCCCGTCGGGTAGCCGTACTGCCCGAGGATCACCCACCGAACGTTCAGCCGCGCCGCCGCCGCCCGCACGTCGGCGTTCGACGGGTACTCGCGGAAGTGCCACTCCAGCAGCCGCGCGTCCGACGGCGACAGCGTCTCGTCGAAATGCCCGGAAGTCGTGCGGACGCCGGAGAGCGCGTAGGTCCACACCGTCCCGTCCAGACGGTCGTTCACCGCGCGCTCACCGGGCTTCGCGAACTCGGCGAGCTTCTCCATCGCGACGACCTCGTCCGGGCTCACCGGCAGCTTGTGCGGGTTGATCCCCGGCGTGTTCGCGTAGCCGGACGCGACCTTCTCCGCGTTGGACCGCGCGTAGAAACCGTTGCTCAGGAAGGCGAACCCGCCGAACACCAGCACCGCGACGACGAACGCGGGCACCTTCCGGTGCGCCACGGTGTCCCGCAGCCACGCCTGCGTCTCGGCGAGTCCGTGCGCGGCGATGATCGACAGCGGGATCGCCGCCATCGACATGAACCGGTACGGGTCGTTCCACCACGGCCGGGACAGTGCCAGCACGACAGGCTGCTCCGACGACGTCACCGCGATGTAGGCGAGCCCCGTGACCAGCGCCGTCACGCCGATCCACCGCAGCGCGCCCGCCCGCGAGAAGAAGATGAAGCCCAGCAGCAACGTGGCCGAAAGCCAGATCTGCGGAAAGGGCTCGTGGTGCTGGAAGCCCAGTAGCGCGCCGAGCGCCGTCGAGGCCCGCCATTCGACCGGCCAGCTGCGGTAGGGCACCTCGCCGTTCGCGAGGCCGATCGCGCCGAACAGCTGCAGTCCCGCCACGACGACCGCGAGGGCGCCGACGATCGCCAGCGCGCGCAGGTCCCGGCCGATCCGCTGCCACCGCTCACCGGGCGCGACCCAGCGTTGCAGCAGCAGCGGGCCGGCGAACAGGATCGCGCCGAACAACGCCGACGAGTGCACGCACAGCAGGCCGACCGCGCCGAGCAACAGCACGAAGCCGGTGTCGGGCGCGGGGCGGTCGAGGTACCGCTTCACCGCGACGGCGGCCAGCGGGGTCAGCGCGAGACCGAGCAGGAACGGGAGCAAAGGTCCCCTGCTCATCGATTCGTACAGTCCCATCACCGGCGCGATGGAAACGAGTGCGGCCGCGCCCGCGAACACCGCGCGCCCCCGGAACACGCGCACCATCGTGACCAGCGACAACGCCAGCAACGCGGGCAGCAGCGCGGTGTTCACGTCCAGCGCCAGCGGGATGCTCGCCGGGCTGAGCAGGTACACCACGGACGCGAGCAGGTGGTACGCGTTGGGGTAGAAGACCGGCGCCGCGTCGCCGTACCAGTTGACCTCGCCGGTGCCGAACAGGCTGCCGTCGCCGGTTTCGGCGATCTGCCGGACGCCGTTCGCGTGGTACACGGCGTCGAACCCCTGCGGGATGGCGTCCAGCCTGCCCATCCCGCGCACCACCGCGTACATCCCGACGGCGGCCGCGAGCAGCAGGCACGCCCCGACGGCGAGATGTCCGGACCGTCCCCACAGCGGTTCCTCCGGTGCGGGCGGCCAACGGCGCAGAGTGAGCCTTCGCAGGCCGTATGCGACTCCGGCGAACAAGGCCGTCGCCACCGCGTACGTCACCGGGTCGAACGGGAGGCCGAGCGCGGAAGTCCACGGCCCGGCGAGACCGCCGATGGCGTAGCTCAGCAAGGGCGTCATCCCCGCGAGGACCCAGCCGCGCAGGCCGGCGGCGAGACCGGTGAGCAGACCGGGAAGGCCGATGACGAGCAGCGCGACGCAGACCGTGAGGACGTCGGTCAGCATGGAGGTCTGGGTGGGCACAAGGCTTCCTCAGCGTCTGAAAGCGGAGTGGGGAATCCGCACGGAACCCCGAGGCGCGGGACGGAATGGGAAGCCAGATTAACGGCACTGGGCCGTTACCCGAAGGAGTCACATCCCGACGGGGAATTCGGCGGAACCTCGCCTACTCCATGCGCACCTAATTCCCCCATTCGTGTCAATTGACTGCGCCGAAAGAAACACCTCGGCGCGGCGATCGATACTTGACCGTAGTCTTTCGTCAGGGGAGTGGCTCGGCCCGGAAGGGTGGGGATCAGGTGGTGCTCGCGCTCGTCGTCGCCTGGTTCGTGGTCGCGGTCTTCGTCGTGGTGGCCTGGCCCAAGATCAACGCGGACAAGAACTGGCGGGCCGCCGCGCTGCTGCTGACCCTCGGTTTCTCCGTGGTGCACCAGCTGGCGTTTTCGACCATCGCGGAAGACGCGTACATCACTTTCCGCTACGCGCAGAACATCGTCGACGGCAATGGTCCGGTGTTCAACACCGGCGAGCGGATCGAGGGCTACGCGAATTTCCTTTGGATGATCTTGATCGCGTTGCCGAAGGCCGCTTTCGGGGCCGATATCGAAACCTCCGCGATCGTGCTCGGCGTCCTCTCCGCCCTCGGCACCGTCCTGCTCGCGCACGTGACGGTGAACCGGGTGGTCGGGCGGGCCGCGGGGGAGCCGCGCCCGGCCGCCGGGGTGGCCGCCGCGGTCCTCGTCGCGGGCGCGGGCGGGCTCGCCGCGTACGGCGGATCCGGCACCGAGACGCCGTTGTTCGTGCTGCTCGTTTTCGGCGTCTTCGCCTCGCTCGCGGCCCGGCGCCCGGTCGTCGCGGGCGTGCTCGTCGCCTTCGCCATGATGACGCGCCCGGCGGGACTCCTGCTCGCGGTGCTCGTCGGGAGCTGGCTGGTCATCGCCGCCCTGCGCGGCCGCTGCACCTGGTGGGCGCCGGCGGGCTGGCTGCTCGGCGGGCTCGTCTTCGCGGCGCCGTGGACGGCGTGGCGGGTGACCTACTACGACCACGTCCTGCCGACGTCGGTCGTCATCCCGGTCGACCTCGCCGTCCCGGATCGGATCGACCGCGGTTGGCAGTACCTCTCGGGCTTTTCGGTGGTCCACCAGGGGTTCCTGCTGCTCGGCCTGGTCGCGGCGGTGGCGCTGCTCCTGCGCCGCACCGGCCGGACGCCGCACGAGGCCGAGGCCAGGTCGCTGACCTGGCTGATGCTCGTCACCGCCGTCGCGCTCACCGGGTTCGTGGTCTTCTTCGGCGGCGACGCGAGGCCCGCCTGGCGGCTGCTGGCGCCGATCCCGCCGCTGCTGGCGGTGGCGGCCGTGTCGGTCTACGGCGTGCTCACCGCGGCCGCTGCCGCGAAACCGAGCCCACGGCCGCGGGCGCCGGTCCAGCGGCTGATGCCCGCCGCCGCGGTGGTGTTGTCCGGGCTCGCGGTGCTGGTCTCGGTGTTCAGCCCGGAGATGCTGGCCCGCGTGCGCGCCTGGCACGACCACGGCGCGCAGCTGGAGGAGATCGGCCGCTGGCTCGACGCGTACCTGCCGCCCGGTTCGGTCGTGAGCACCTCCGCCCCCGGTGTGCTGTCGTACCACGCCGGGACGCAACTGCAGATCGTCGGAGTCCGCGGTCAGACCGAAGAAGGGGGCGAGGCCGTCGTCTCCCGGCGGCGTCCGACGGTCGCGGTCATCACCGACACCGGTTACGCGTCGAAACAGTCGTGCGTGATCGACCCGGCGTACGCGGCGAGATACCGCGTCGCGACCTTCGCGCGCGAAGGAACGTCGTCCTGGCTCACCGTGTTCCTGCGGGCAGACGTCGAGCGCTCGGTGAGGTCGGCCCTCGACTTTTCACCCGATTTCCGCCACGTACCGTGCCCTTCGTGAGTGTCGACGAACGCGTTTCCCCCAGCCGGCCGGCCGTGCTTGAAGCATCTTCGCGCCTGTTCGGCCTCGGCGTGTTCGCCGCCGCGCTCCTCGTGCTGCTCGTCCGCTTCCTCGTGCCGAGGCCGGTCGGGATGTCCGACAACGGCGACGGCTTCCGCGTGCTGTGCGGCGCGGGTATCCCCTGGAAGGGCAAGCCGGAGCAGTTCGTGCACCTCGCCTACACCGCGCCGGCGGGTGAATGCGACGCCACGTATCTGCTGACCCAGAGCTGGTTCGCGCGGATCGCGCGGTCGATCGGCGGGCTGCTCGGCCTCGAATCGACGCTCAGCCTGGTCGTGCTCGGCGTGCTCACCAGCGTCCTCGCCGCCGCCGCGGTCGCGCTGATCGTCGTCGGCCTGCCGTACTCGCGTCGCGTTCGCGGCTTCGCGGCTGTGGGACTGCTGCTGGTCGTCGCGGACTCCGCTTTCTTCGGCTACTTCGCTTCCGTGCTCGGCGAAGGTGCCGCGTTCCTCGGCCTCCTGCTCGCCGTCGGCGGTCTCCTGGTGTCCGCACGACCCGGATGGTGGCGCTACGCGGGACTGGCCGTGCTGCTCTTCGGCGGTGTCGTCGCTGTCAACGCCAAGGTCCAGACGTTGATGATCCTGCCGCTGCTCGCGCTCGCCGCGCTGCTCGTCCGCCCGGACGGCGTCCGCGGCCTGAAGCGCTGGCTCCCCGTGGTGTTCGTCATCGGCGCGCTCGCCGGAGGCACGGCCTACGCGCAGCAGACCGTCGAACCGGCGAAGCTGCCCGACGGCTCCCTGGCCGCGCGCCCCGGCGACGATTCACGCGAGATCAACATGTTCAACACGATCTTCTTGACCATTGTGGACGGTCGCCACGACACCGCGGCCGACCTCGCCGCACTGGGCCTGCCCGCCTCGTTCGGCCAGTACGCGGGCAACGGCTGGTGGCATCCCAAGCCCGCGACGACGGATCCCGAATACCCGAAGTACCGCGAACAGATCAGCAGGCGCAACGTCATCGAGTACTTCGCGACGCATCCCTTGCGCACCTTCGGGATCCTGGACCGCGCGGCGGGCGATCTGCTCACCGCGCGGCCGCCCTACCTCGGCAGCTTCGACCAGTCGGCCGGTTTCGCCCCGGAGGCACAGGAACACCGCGTCCCGGTGGCGTCGGCCATCACGAAACTCTTGGCGCCACTGGGTTTCTTCGCCCTGCTGCCGATCTGGTGCCTGCTCGCCTGGCGCGGCTGGAAGACCCGGCGCGACGCGGTGGGCATCGCGCTGGGCTTCCTGCTCGCCGTCGCCGCCGGCCAGTTCGCGCTGGCCGCGCTGGGCGACGGTTTGGAGAACGTCAAGCACCAGGTGATCGCCTTGTACTGCACACTGCTCGGCGTCGTCCTGGCGCTGGTGACCTTCGCGCGTCAGGAGAGCTTGTCGTCCCCGACGTCCAAGGTCCCTTGATGCGGCCGGAAGCCGTTGAAGCCCTTGGTCCGTGCCCACCGCGGTGTCGTCGGGAACGACACCAACGCGGCGAAGATGAGTAGTGCGACGGCGTCGACCCAGAACACCGCCGCGCCGCCGACGAACCGCAGGTTCACGGCGATGTAGAGGAAGAACAGCGCGCCGACCCAGAGCCGCCGTCCCTCACTCCGTTGCTGGTCCAGCACGACCGCGGTGAGCGCGACGATCAGCGGCGCCAGCATCACGAACACCCGCGGGGTGTCGGTCGCGACGAGCCGTCCGGCCAGGCAGCAGGCGAACAGCCAGACACTGGCGATCAGGAGTTCCGCGCGCAGGCCGTAGCGGCGGTACTGCTGGTAGAGGCCGTAGCCGAAGATCAGCCAGAAGAAATGGAACGTGGTGAACAGCTCGACCTGGCCGGTGCCCTTGCTCGCGTTGAGCGCGAAGCGGATGTTGTCGAGCAGGCCGTTGTTGGCCTGGCCCGCGCCGAAGCCGTAGTCGCCGCCGATGAGGTTCTGCGCCCAGATCCGGTAGCCGACGTAGATCCCGACGGCGACCACGAACACGCCGATGCCCCCCAGGACATCGCGATCGCGGAACGAGCGGCCGCGTGTCCACGCGATCAGCGGGTACAGCGGGGCCAGGAGGAGCGTCGTCTCCTTGTTGATCGCGCCGAGCACGATGACGATCGCGAACGGGATCAGCTTGCGCTTGAGGATGAACCAGATCGCCAGCAGGTAGAGCAGGTTGTTGAGCGGGTCGACCAGCCACGGGTTGCTGAAGACGTACGGCGCGTACCAGAACGTGCAGGCCAGCGCGACGGAGGCGAGCACCGAGGTGAACAGCTGCAGCTTCAGGTACGAGCGCAGGAATTCGAAGAAGACGATTACCGTGGCGAGCGTGACCACGAAGGTGAAGGCCACCCAGAGGACGTCGAGGGAGAGCCCGGTCAGCAGATTGCCCCGGTGGACGATCCACGGGCTCAGCATCCGCAACGCGAAGGGGTTCTCGACGGCGGCGCCGGTCTGCTCGGACATGCGGTAGTAGTTCACCGCGTCGCCCCAGGCCGCTTCGTGCGGTTTGGGGAACTTCGGCATGAAGGAGATCAGGTTGATCAGGGAAATCGTGCCCAGCGCGAGATAAGCCCAGAGGCGCTGGGCACCGGGTCTGCCTCTCGGCAGCAAGGTGATTTCGGCGGTTTCGTGCGTCACCTGTGCATTTTAGGGCAGTGACCAGCAACGATGTCGTGAAACCCGGCATGTGACCTACGCGACCGTAGGTTGGTTACCCTACGGTAGCGTAACCTGAACGAATGGCCGATCTCGTTTACCCGCCCGTCATCATGGCGGCGAAGCTCATGTTCCGGGTGCTGGACAACCGCATCCGGGTGGAGGGGACCGAGCACATCCCGGCCACGGGCGGGGCGGTCATCGCCTGCAACCACGTGAGCTACCTCGACTTCATCTTCTGCGGGCTCGGCGCTCAGCCGGCGAAACGCCTGGTCAGGTTCATGGCGAAGAAGGAGATCTTCAGCAACCGCGTCGCCGGGCCGCTCATGCGCGGCATGCACCACATCTCCGTCGATCGCGGCGCGGGTCTCGCGTCGTACCGCGAAGCCGTCGAGCGCCTCAAGGCCGGAGAGGTCGTCGGGGTGTTCCCCGAAGCCACGATCAGCCGGTCGTTCACCGTGAAGGAGATCAAGTCCGGCGCCGTCCGGATGGCCGCCGAAGCGGGCGTCCCGGTGGTGCCGATGGCGCTGTGGGGCACGCAGCGGCTGTGGACCAAGGGCCGCCCGAAGGACCTCACCAAGCGGCACGTCCCGATCTCGATCCTCGCCGGCGAGCCGATGCACCCGAAGGCCGACGAAGACGCCGAAGTCCTTTCGAAGGACCTTCGCGTGCGGATGTCCGCGCTCGTGGAGCGCGTCCAGGCCGGCTACCCGGAGAAGCCGTCCACCGACGACGAGCGCTGGTGGCTGCCCGCGCACCTCGGCGGCACCGCGCCGACGCCGGAAGAGGCCACCAAGCTCGACCGCGAAGGCCGCTAGAACCAGCGTTCGAGCACCTGCGCGACACCGTCCTCGGAGTTCGGCGCCGTCACCTCGTCGGCGACGTCCAAGACGTAGCGGTGCCCGTTCGCCATCGCCACGCCGTGCCCGGCCCAGCCCAGCATCTCGACGTCGTTGGGCATGTCGCCGAACGCGATCACCCGCTCGTCCGGGACGCCCAGCCGCTCGGCGACCTCGGCCAGCCCGGTCGCCTTCGTGATGCCGCGGGCGGAGACCTCGATCAGGCCGTTGTCGGTCGAGTAGGTGATGTCGACCGCGCCGTCGAGCACCTCGCGCGCCGCCCGCGCCATCTCGTCGGAGGTCATCCCGCGCCTGCTGATCAGCAGTTTGATCGCGGGATGCCCGAGCACCTCGGCCCGCGGCGCCTGCGCGCCCTCGTTGTCGCCCCAGGGGTTGTGGTAGTCCGGTTCGATCACGAAATTGCGCGTGTGCGGGTCCTGCGCGGTCTCGCCGACCCGCTCCGCGGCGTACCGGCAGCCGGGAAGAGCGTGATCAAGAGCACTCGCGGCGTCGTGCAGGAGCTGGGGTTCCAGCAGACCGTGGACGGCCACGATCCGGTCCGTCCCGATCTCGTACAGCACCGCGCCGTTCGCGCAGACCGCGTATCCGGTCAGGTCCAGCGGGTTCGCGATCGGCGCGATCCAGCGCGGCGGACGGCCGCTGACCAGCACGAACGGGACTCCGCTCTCGGTGACGCGCCGGACGATGCCGATCGTGCGTTCGGTCAGGGTCTCCAACGGACCGAGCAGGGTGCCGTCGACATCGGAGGCGATCAAGAGAGGTTTTTCCACCGGCACATTGTCCCCGAAGATCCGCCCATCGGGCGAAGTGTCGGTCTGGACCAGTACCTTCCCGATGTGCGCGTAGGCATCGTGATCCTTCCGGAAGATCGTTGGTGGGCGGCCGAGCCGAAATGGCGGGCCGCCGAGGAATACGGCTTCGACCACGCTTGGACGTACGACCACCTCGGCTGGCGGACTCTCGTCGACGGCCCGTGGTTCAGTGCGATGCCAACGTTGACGGCGGCCGCGATGGTGACGTCGCGAATCAGACTGGGCACCTTCGTCGCGTCGCCCGTCGCGCGGCATCCCGTCCCGTTCACCCGGGAGCTGACCACCCTCGACGACATCTCCGACGGCCGGTTCATCCTCGGCGTGGGCGCCGGCGTCCCGCATTCCAACTACGACGCCGCCGTCCTCGACGGCCCGGAGCTGTCGGCCAAGGAACGCACGGACCGCTTCACCGAGTTCGTCGAAGCGCTCGACGGGCTGCTGATGACCGACGGCTTCGACTTCGAGGGTGAGTACTACCGGGCCAAGGGCGCCCGGAACCTGCCCGGCTGCGTGCAGCGGCCCCGGCTGCCGTTCCTGGTGGCCGCGAACGGCCCGCGCACGATGACGCTCGCCGCGCGGTTCGGCGCGGGCTGGGCCACCACCGGCATCAAGTCGGACACCCAGGACGAGTGGTGGAAGGGCGTCGCGGAACTCTCGAAGACCTTTGACGAGCGCCTCGAAGCCGTCGGCCGGGACAAGGCGGGCGTGCAGCGCTTCCTGAGCCTCGACTCGGCGCCGGTCTTCTCCCTCTCCAGCGTCGGCGCCTTCACCGACGCCGCCGGGCGGGCCGGTGAACTCGGGTTCACCGACATCGTCACGCACTGGCCGCGCTCCGGAGACCACTACGTCGGCCGTGAGTCGACGCTCGAAGAGGTCGTCAGCGACGTACTCCCGGTACTCCAGGGAAGAAACTCCTAGGCCGATCGGGTGACATTGGCGGGTTTGCTCAACCGGTTCCGCCTAACGGTCGTCTGAGGGATGAGTACAGCGAGTGGGTGCGGCCGGTGACGGCTGCCCCTCATGGGTCACCCCGGGGGTGAATGGGGGACGGAGGCTCGCGTGGTCGCGGCGGGGGCAGTCCGCGACCACGCGAGCCGGTTTGTTTTTGCCTCTGCGACTACCGTATTCAGAGGACGAAATGCGGAAGCCGGCGGGCGGACAGCAGGCAGAGCTGCGGCCGACCTCGTGAGTGGCTGGGACGGTTAGAGCCAAGGATGTCTTAGGTACCTACTGGATTCTGGCTGCGGTCGAGCGCTGGCCCCGGTCCGTGAAGGCCTCCTTCCCCAAGTACGTGAAGGACCCCTTCATTGCGCTAGGCGCAATGAAGGGGTCCTTCACGTACCTCAAGCAGCCAAAGCAGCGGTGACGCGTCGGGCCAGGTGGTCGTGAGTGGCGTTTCGGGTTAGAACCGTCCCAGCCACTCACGAGGCTCTGAGCAGGTCAGGAGCCCAGCAGGTCAGGAGCACAGCAGGTCAGGGGTACAGCGGGTCAGGGGTACAGCGGGTCGGGAGCCGTCAGCGGGTCAGCGTGTAGATCGAAGCGCCCGCGTTCCCGAAGTCCTTCCGCAGGAAGTTCAGCCCGTCCAGATCCCGCAGCCCCGGCGCCGGCGGCTCACCGATCTTGATCGGCGTGCTCCCGATCAGCACGTGCTTGATGTTCAGCCGCTTCACCGCGGCCTGCACCTCGGGATCGGTGTCGTAGTCGCGGAAGTGCAGCGACAGGTACTTCGCGTCCGGCGGCGGCACGCCCGGGTCGTAGTGCCCGGCGACCGGGTGGATACCGGTGATCGCGTACAGCCAGGCCGTCCCGTCGAAGCGCTCGTTGAGCACCTTCTCGTCCGGTCCGATGTTCATCTTGGTCAGCTCGTTCATCGCGGCCAGCTCGTCGGCGCTGACCGGCGGCGTGACCTCGCCCTCGGGCCCGTTGTAGTAGAGGAACGACACCGCGTGCGCGTTCGACTCGGTGTAGAAGCCCTTGGTCAGCACGGCCGACGCGGCCACGACGAACACGGCGGTCGCCAGCCCGAGCCGGGCGGGCAGCGCGGGACGGCTCTTCACCCAGGAACGCCCGCTCGCCCACTTCGCGAACCAGCGCTGCAGCTCCGCCATCCCGTGCCCGGCCAGCAGGCAGAGCGGGATCGCGGCGAGCGCCATCAGGCGGTACCGGTCGTTCCACCACGGACGCGACAGCGAGATCACCCACGGTTCCGCGCCGAACGAGGCGACCAGCACGAACAGCGCCGAGAACCCGATCGCCGAGAGCCCCAGCCAGCGCATCCGGCCGAGCCGGAACAGGCTCAGGACGCCGATCGCCAGCAGTACCGTCAGCCACACCTGCGGGGCGCTCAGCACCTGCCGGAAGGTCACCAGCAGCCCCAGCGACTTCAGCACCGGCAGCTGCGAGCCCCACGCGTAATAAGGGTAGGAACCCGAAGTGAACTTCAAGGCGCCCAGGATGTGCGGCGCCGCGAGCAGCGCGCTCCCCGCCATCACCGGCACCATCTTGACGACGTCGCCGCCGATGATCCGCCAGCCGCCGCGGCCCTCCGGCACGCCGTCGAGCGGTTTGTGCCGCAGCGCGCGGTACCAGCGCTGCACCACCAGCGGGAAGGCGAACAGCAGCGCGCCGAACAGCGCCGACGAGTGCGCCGCCAGCAGTCCGACGGCGGTCAGCGCGAGCACGTAGCCGGTGTCGAGGCCGGGCCGCGCGAGGAACCGGGCCAGCGCGACCACGGCCAGCGGCGTCAGCACGATCCCGAGCGCGAACGGCAGCAGCCCGCTGGACACCGACTCGTACGCGCCGGTGGTGGCCGCGGCGGCCACCAGGGCCGTGCAGCCCGCGAACACCGCGCGCCCGCCGAGCTGGCGGATCAGGGCGACCATCGACAGCGCGAAGATCCCGGCGACCGGCATGGTGATGGCGTTCAGCGTGACCGGGATCGTCGTGCCCGAGATCGAGTACACGAGCGAGCCGACCAGGTGATACGCGTTCGGGTAGAACGAGCCGTCCGGGTACCAGTTGACGGTGCCCATGCCGGTCAGCGAGCCGTCGCCGGTCTCGGCGATGTAGCGGATGCCGTTCGCGTGGAACACCGTGTCCCAGCGCTGGAACACCGCCGTCGTCCCGCCGCGGGCCGAGAGCACCACGAGGATCGAGATACCGACGGCGAGCGCGACACAGGCCGCGACGGCGTAGTGCGCGCGCGGATGCCACTTCGTCGGCGGCTCCTCGGCGCCCGGCTTGATCCAGCCGCGGCTCTGCCCCAGCTTGCGCAGGCCGAAGCCGATCCCGGCCAGCACGGCAGTGACGCCCGCCACGGTCAGGGGGTTGTACGACACGCCAGCGAGTGCCAGCCACGGACCGGCCAGCCCGGTTACCGTGTAGGACAGCAACGGGGCCAGGCCCGCCAGGGCCCAGCCGCGCAGGCCCGCGGCCCGGCCGACGAGTCCGCCGGGGACGGCCAGCACGGCAAGGTACGTGATAGTCGCACCGAAGTACGACCAGAAGGTGTCCGGAGTAGGCACTGCTTCCTAAAATGTGTCTGTCGAAGGTGAAAACCGGTGCTCGGTGCAGGGCACGGAGGTGACCTGCGTACCCTCGATGCCCGTGAGCGCGCACACGAACCCCGACAAGATTACTGAAGCCGATTTCGCCGGCTACGACCTCATCGTGGTCGGGTCCGGATTCTTCGGGCTGACCGTGGCCGAACGGGCCGCGGCCGAGCTCGGCAAGAAGGTCCTCGTGCTGGAGCGGCGCCACCACCTCGGTGGTAACGCCTACTCCGAGGCCGAGCCCGAGACCGGGATCGAGGTGCACCGCTACGGTGCGCACCTGTTCCACACCTCGAACAAGCGCGTGTGGGAGTACGTCAACCGCTTCACCGAGTTCACCGGCTACCAGCACCGGGTCTTCGCCAAGGTCAAGGACCAGGTCTACTCGTTCCCGATGAACCTCGGCCTGATCAACGAGTTCTTCGGCAAGTCGCACACGCCGGACGAGGCCCGTGAGCTGATCGCCAAGCAGTCGTCGGAGTTCGAGACCGCGAACGCGCAGAACCTCGAAGAGAAGGCGATCTCGCTGGTCGGCCGTCCGCTGTACGAGGCGTTCATCCGCGGCTACACGGCCAAGCAGTGGGAGAACGACCCGAAGAACCTCGGCGCCGACATCATCACCCGGCTCCCGGTCCGCTACACCTTCGACAACCGGTACTTCAACGACACCTACGAGGGTCTGCCGGTCGACGGCTACACCGCGTGGCTCGAGAAGATGGCCGAGCACGAGAACATCGAGGTGCGGCTGAACGTCGACTACTTCGACGTCCGCGAGCACATCCCCGCCGGCACCCCGACCGTCTACACCGGACCGCTGGACCGCTACTTCGGCTACTCCGAAGGCCGGTTCACCTGGCGCACGGTGGACTTCGAGTCCGAGGTCGTCGAGACCGGCGACTTCCAGGGCACCTCGGTGGTCAACTACAACGACGAAGAAGTGCCCTACACCCGGATCATCGAGTTCCGGCACTTCCACCCGGAGCGCAAGCACTACCCGAACGACAAGACGGTCGTGTTCCGCGAGTACTCCCGGTTCGCCGGCGAGGCCGACGAGCCGTACTACCCGATCAACACCCCGGAAAACCGCGAGAAGCTCGAGGCCTACCGCGAGCTCGCGAAGACCGAGGCCAAGGAAAAGAACGTGCTGTTCGGCGGCCGTCTCGGTACCTACAAGTACCTCGACATGCACATGGCCATCGGCTCGGCGCTGTCCGCGTTCGACAACAAGATCGCGCCGCACCTGACCGATGGCGCGCCTCTCGATGGGTCCCTCGATGCTTGAGAAGGGCGCTCCCACCGGCGAGGTGGCGGTTCTGTCGAAAGCTCAGGGCGTCCTGAAGAGCGACGTCACGGTGAAGGCGGCACGGGGTCTTTCGCACTTCGGCGAGCACAGCGCGGGATGGTTCGCGCTGGGCCTCGTCGGGGCCGCTGTCGACAAGAAGCGCCGCAAGGACTGGCTGGTCGCGGCGGTCGGCGTCGTCGGCGCGCACGCCGCGTCGATCGCCGTGAAGCGCGTGGTCAGGCGGCCGCGACCGGACCACCCGAGCGTCGAGGTCCTGGTCTCCACGCCGAGCAAGCTGAGCTTCCCGTCCTCACACGCGACCTCCACGGCGGCGGCGGCGGTGCTCTACTCCGGATTGACCGGGCGTAACCTGGTCCCGGCCCTGGTACCGCCGATGCTGGCCTCCCGGCTCGTGCTCGGCGTCCACTACCCGACCGACGTACTGGCCGGAGCGGCCCTTGGGGGCGTAATCGGCGGCTTGATACGTAGGAAGCTGAAGCGACGATGAGTGAAACGACCGAGAAGGCAGATTCGAAGCCCGACGACGCAGATCCCGTGGCCGGGGCCGCCGAACCGAAGAAGATCGCCGGCGGTCTCGTCGGCGGCATCATCAAGACGGCACGCCCGCGCCAGTGGGTGAAGAACGTGCTGGTGTTCGCCGCACCGTTCTTCGCCTTTTCGAAGTCGACGGACCGGACCGGCCTGCTGGTCGCCGCACTGATCGCCTTCGCGGCGTTCTCGCTGGTGGCCTCCTCGGTCTATCTCATCAACGACGCGGTCGACGTCGAGGCGGACAAGGCGCACCCGACCAAGCGGAACCGGCCGATCGCGGCCGGGATCGTGCCGGTCCCGGTGGCCTACGTCTCGGCGGTGGTGTTCTTCGCCCTCGGTCTCGGCATCTCGTTCTTTGCCAGCTGGCAGCTCGCTGTCGTGCTGGCGGTCTACGAAGCCGTCCAGCTCGGTTACTGCTTCGGGCTCAAGCACCAGCCGGTGGTCGATCTGGCCATCGTCGGCTCGGGCTTCCTGATGCGGTCGATCGCCGGTGGTGTGGCCGCCGGTCTCGCGATGTCGCAGTGGTTCCTGCTGGTCACCGCGTTCGGCTCGCTGTTCATGGTGGCGGGCAAGCGCTACGCCGAGATCATGCTCTTCGAGCGCACAGGGGCGAAGATCCGGTCTTCGCTGAAGAAGTACTCGGCGAGCTACCTGCGGTTCGTCTGGGCGACGTCCGCGGCGATCCTGATCATGTCGTACTGCCTGTGGGCGTTCGAGATCCGCCAGGTGGAGCACGACTCGGTCTGGGCGGTCGTCTCGATGGTCCCGTTCGTGGTCGCCGTCCTGCGCTACGCCGTCGACGTCGACGGCGGCAACGCGGGCGAGCCGGAGGAGATCGCGCTCAAGGACCGCGTGCTCCAGGTGCTCGGCGCGAGCTGGGTGGTCACGCTGTTCCTGTCGTTCTATCTCTGATTCGACAGCTTCGGCACAGCGCATCCACAGGTTGCGCACGCATCCTCGGTGATGGGAGCGGGCAGTGCGCCCGCTCCCATCGACCTAGGAGCGAAAGATGAGTGACCCGCAGCGGCCGTCCGAAGACGAGGACAAGACGGTCGAGCAGCCCGCGGTCGGTGACGAGACCGCGAAGAAACCCGTCGAAACCCCGGCGGAGACCACCGCCGAGACTCCTGCCGCCGCCCCAGCCGGGCCGCCGCCGGGCTGGGTTCCGGCTCAGCAGGCTCCGCCCGCGAAGGGTGGATTCCGCCGCTTCGTGGGGCACCGCGCGACGCAACTGGTCGCGGTCGGCCTGATCGGCTTCCTGCTCGGTGGGGGGATCATCGGCACCGCCGTCGGTCTCGCCGTCGCCAGGCACGACGACCGGCCGGGGATCTCCCGCGATCACCGTGGTCCGGGCGGTCCCGGAGCGCACCGGGACTTCCGCGACGGCCCCGGCGACCGTGGTTGGCGTGACGATTCCCACCGAGGGTAGATAACGGAATCATCACGGCACCGTGTACGGTGCTTGTGATGCGAAGCGCCTCCGCTGAACTTCCCCAGGCTCCCGGTGCGCTGCCGGGAGTCGCCCTCCTCGCCCGCCCCTGGGTCCTGCCCGCCGGGGCGGCGGTGGCTTCGGCCCTGGTGTTCGTGCTGGTCAGCGGGCATTTGATCGACGACACGTACATCACGCTGTCGTATGCGAAGAACCTCGCCTTCCACGGCCATTGGGGCCTGATCGAAGACGGCACCGCCAACACCGCGACGTCGCCGCTGAACGTCCTCGTGCTTGCGCTGGTCACCTTCATCGTCCGTGACGCCGTCTTCGCCGCCGGGATCGTCTTCGTCGCCAGTCAGGTGGCGCTCGTCCTCGGTCTGCGCCGGATCGGTACCGCGACCGGTCTTCCCGGCGGGTTCGCGCCGCTGGCGCTGGGCCTGCTGCTGGTGAACCCGCTGCTGCTGTCGTCGGTCGGCCTCGAAGTCGCTCTCGGCGCGACGGCTGTCGTCTGGCTGATGGTGTTCCTGCACGAACGCCGCCCGGCCGCCGCGGGGGCGGTGATCGGCCTGATCGCGCTGATCCGGATCGACCTGCTCCTGATCGCGTTCGTGCTGTTCCTCGCGCGCCGCGAATTCTGGGTGGGCATCTGGCGCATGACGTTCGCCGCGCTCGCGGTGATGCTGCCGTGGTTCGGGTTCAGCTGGCTGGTGCTGGGTTCGGCCGTGCCGGACACCCTGGTCATCAAGATCATGCAGCGTTCGTGGGGACCGTTCAGTTTCACCAACGGCCCGCTGCTGTACTGGCGCAACTTCCCGCTCGAGGCGACACTTTCCTTTCTGCCGCTCGTGATCGGCGGGCTCGCCGGTCTACTGTGGACGTTCCACTACCGGCGCGGTTCGGATCGGGCGAAGCGTCTGCTGCCGTTCGCGACGCTCGCGATCGCCGGTGCGGCGCACTATCTGGCGTACTGCTGGCTGAACGTCCCGCCGTACCACTGGTATTACGCGCCGAGCATCGTCGGCGCGACGGTCTTCCTCGCCGCGGCCGCCTGCGCTGTCCCCGGCCGGGCCCGGCTCGGCGCGGGGATCCTCGCCGGCGCGTTCCTGCTCGCGAGCGTCGTCTCCTACGCGACCCCCGAGCTGCCGCGCCGGTTCGCGCCCATCACCAGCAACCACGCCGCGTCCGACGAATACCGCCAGATCGGCACGCAACTGGCGCACCTGATCAAGGGACGCAAGGTCGAAAGCGCGGGCGAGGTCGGCGCGCTCGCCTACGCCTGCGACTGCGACATCGTCGACCAGTTCTCCGACCGCGGCTCGGTCGACCCGGCGATCATCGAGACGAAGAACCGTAGCGGCGAACTCGGCAAGGCGCTGCTGGCGGCGAACTTCCGGTTCTTCGACCACAGCGTCCCGCCCGCGACCCCGGACCTGGTGCTGACCACCACCCGTAAGACGCCGCCGTCGAACGCGCTGGCGACCTGGACGATCCACTCACCGTGGATGGGCACCCAGAAGCTCTACCTGCTCCCGGCCCGCTGACCTCGCTAGCGGCGTGAGTGGGCGCGGTCGGCTCGCGTGACCGCCAGCAGGTCCCGCTGGTAGACCACGGAACCGTCGGCGAAGACGAACTGAAGCACCGGCCGCGCCGGGAAACTCCGCCCCAGGTACTGCGCGGACACCGAACGCACCGCCCCCGACGGCATTTCGTCGTAGGTCCGAAAAGGCTGGGCGGGATCCTCGCCCTCCAGCAGCTTCGCCGGATACACGACGGCCAGCCGCCGGTCGGACAGCGTCAGCCGCGCCTCGCCGTGACCACCGGCGAGATGGTCCGCGAGACGCACGGCCGTCTGGTCCGCGGAGCGCGCGACGGCCCAGTAAGCGATCGTCGGGTCGTCGGTCCAGTCGTCTTCGAGGACGTCCGGCGCGGGCAGTGGCCACCGTGTTTTCCCTGTCACCGCAGGGGTTTCTCGCGACGGCGTATAGGGCAGCGTGAGCTCGCCGTCCAGCAGGAGACCCACGTAACCGTGCGCGGGCGGGCAGCCGACGATCAGGCGTTCCCCGGGCGCGAGCCAGAACTGGTGCAGCTCCCGTTCGACGATCTCGTCGACGGTCTTCGCGGTCAGCGGCGTGTTCTCCATCAGCTCACCGTCACCGAGTGCAGCCAGGCGAACTGCCGCGGATCGTCGCAGTCGAACAGGAAATCCATCCCCGATCCGTCCATAAAGGACGCGCGAAGACACGGGCGCCGCTTCTTGCCGTGCTCGGCCACCGCGAAACCGGCGATCGACTCGCGCGGGATCTCGGTGCGCGGCACCATCTCGTGCCGCGCGATCGGGACGCCCTCGGCGTTCTCGCCATACGTCTTCGTCGTCATGATCGCGGCGATCTCCTTGCCGGTCTTCACCACGCCCTTGCCGAATCCGATCGCCTTCGACATGAACGTCTTTTCGGCGGGCTTCGGCGGTTCCGGCGGGACGACCTTCTCCAGCACCAGCAGCCGCGTGCTTGTCAGCGCCCAGAGCCGCGAAAGCGAGCCGCTGGTGGACAGCTCCCGCACCGCCGCGTGCGCGATGCCGCCCTGCTCACCGAGCACGATGACTTGCGGTGACGGCGGATTCGACGCGCCACTGTCGTCGCCACCGCCCAGCGCGGCGCCGACCATGTCGCCGGCGAAGTTCGCCGCGCCCGAGCCGAGTTTGCCCAGCACGCTCTTCTTCGGCACACCCCAGGGATCGAGGCCGCGTACGTCGTAGTTCAGCGTGCGGCCGTACGCGGCCCACAGCAACCTTTCGCCCGGGTGCAGCGAAGGCAGGGCCTGCGACGCGGCCCCGAGCGGGTAGCCGAGATTCATTCTTCGATCGTGAACCCTCTGTCGGTCGCCGCGCGGCGCTCTTCTTCCGACGACGAATCCTGCGACTCGTTGTAGCCGGCCTTGACGCCTTGCTCGACGCCCAGTTCGCCCAGGTTACCGGCACTGCCGCGGAAGGCGGCCTTGCCGACGCTGGTCGTCCCGCTCATGCCCATCGCCCGCAGCCCGGCCTCGGTGAGGTTCGTGGTGAGGGCGTCCGAGCCCTCGCCGCCGACGCCGAACCGGTCCGCGAACTTGTTGGCGGTCTTGGAGGCCCCGGTCGCCGGGTTGGCCTTCGTGACGATCTTGGCGAGGGGGTTCTTGTCGATCTGGTCGGCGAGCCGCTTCTGCAGCCAGTTGCCGTCTCGCAGGCCTTCAGCACGCTCGACGACCTTCTTGAGCGGCCCGTTGCGGAGCATCTTCAGGATGTCTTCGAGCTTCTCGATCAAGGGCTTGAGCTTGCCGAGCAGCTGCTTGACCTTCATCCCGAGCCGCCCGCCGGTCACCGCGACCTGACCGGCCGTGGCCGCGCCCGCCGCGCCGACCGAGGCGCCCGCCGTGATCCACGAGGCGGCCAGCGCGGCCAGCCACTCGATGATCAGGCCCATCACCAGTTCTTGGATGATGTCGATGACGATCTCGACGAACGCGTCGAACAGGTCGGCGGCGATCTCCAGGATCTGCTGCAGCCCGCGGACGTCGTTCGCGAACGCCTTGGCGCCGCCCGAGAACTCGGTCATCTGGCCGCGGAAAGCATCGCCCGCGTCGCCCTTCCAAGGCTCCTTGGTGGCCTCGGCCCGCTTCTGCTCGTGCTCGGCGACGCCGTCGAGCCATTTCGCCGTCTGTTCCCAGCCCTTGGCGGTGCTGCGCATCTGCTCGGGGTCGCCGATCGCGGGCTCCAGCACCAGTTCGACCAGCGGGCTGATCACGATCCCGATCAGGAAGCCGAGTCCGTTGTCCAAAAAGGACTGTCCGGGGCTCATCACGAGCTGGAGCTGTTCCATCCGCGCGTGTACGGCCGCGATCGCGACGTCCGGCGGGCTGCTCGCCCTGGCGACCTCCGAAGACGTGCTGACCCACGAGCTGCCGTAGCCGCCGTTCTGCTCCCAGTACCCCTTGCGGCCGGAGTCGCCCGCGCTGTTGAGGTCACCGAGGCTGCCGGGGCCGCTGCCGCCGTCGTCCAGTCCGGCGCCGAGCCCGGTGATGGCTTCGGCGGTGCCCTGGTTGTGGTCGACGTAGGTCTTCGCCGCGGTGGTGGTCTTGTCGGCGATCTGGTCCATGAAGGACTTCGCCTGCTCGGCGAGGTCCTGGCACTCCTGCAGACCCTCGAAGTACTTGAACGCCATCAGCTCGCCGAGCGGGCCGAAGCAGTCGTCCGAGACCCTGGCCTGCTCCAGCAGGCTCGCGAGGCTGCCGAAGTTCCCCGATGCCTCTTTGGACCCCGTCGCGTGCGCGGTGAGGGCGTCGGTCTGTACGCCGAAGCCGGTCATGAGTCCCTCCGCAGGATCGGGCCGCCGAAGTCTTCGTCGTCGGAGGGAGCGGGGCGCGCCGGACGCTGGGTGCGGACGGGCTGCTGTTGCACGGGCGAAGCCGGTCCGGCGAGGGATTCCGCGGGCGGGGGAGCACTCGGCCCGAGCGGTTCGACATGGGCGTTGAACGCCTCTTTGAACTGTTCCGCGCGGTCGCCGAGGATCGGCTGGACGGCCTGCTGCATCGCGGCCGCCGCCTGCTGCGTCGCTTCCCTGATCGCTTTCAGGATGTCCTGCTGCAGCGCGGTGTGCGTGCGGTTCATCGCCTTGGGGGACAGCTGGAGTCCCAGCAGCGCGCCGGACGGGGCGACGGTCACCGTCACCGAGCCGTCGGCGTTGCGCGCGGAACCGCGCAGCCCGGCGATCTTGTCCTTCAGTTCCGCTGCTTTGGCGGCCTGCTCCTGAAACGACCGGATGGCCGCGTCGAGCTTGGCTTCCTGGTCAGCCATCAGTTCCTCTCAACCCGGGGACGGACGGGATCGTGTCCGTGCACCCGGGTGAGACGAAGGGGGTAGTGCGCTCGTTCCCTAGATCGGCAGTTTCCGGAAGATCGGCCGGGGGATGTGCCGCAGGGCCGACATGACCAGGCGGAACGGCGCGGGCGACCACACCAGTTCCTTGCCCGCGCGGGAGGCGGCGACCGAGGTCTCGGCGACCTGCTCGGCGTCGACCGTCAGCGGGGCGTCCTTGAGGCCTTCGGTCATCTTGGTCCGGACCTGGCCGGAGCGGACGACGGTGATCTGCACGCCGAACTCGGCCAGCGCCTCGCCGAGGCCCAGGTAGAAGCCGTCGAAACCGGCCTTGGAGGAGCCGTAGACGAAGTTCGACCGGCGGACCCGCTCACCGGCGACCGATGACAGCGCGATGATCTTGCCGTGCCCCTGCTTCTTGAGCTTGTCGGCCAGCGCGACGCCCACCGAAACCGCGGCCGTGTAGTTCACGGTCGCCGCCTCGACGGCCTTCGCATGGTCCTGCCACAGCTCTTCCTGGTCGCCGAGGAGGCCGAACGCGACGACGGTGACGTCGATGTCGCCGCCCTCGAACGCCTTGTCCAGCACGGCGGGGTGGGTGTCCGTCGCCTTGGCGTCGAAGTCCACAGTGGATACCTCGGCGCCCTTGTCCTTCAGGCGCTGCGCGGCCGCGTCGAGCCGGGAGGACTGGCGTCCGGCCAGCACGACCCGGAGGGGGCGCTCGGCCAGGTACTTCTCCGCGATCGCGAGCGCGATGTCGGAGGTGCCGCCGAGCAGCAGCAGGGACTGGGGGTTGCCCACAGCGTCGATCACAGTTCCAACCTTCGGGACATGTCAGAGGCGAAAACGCCTTCGGGGTCAATGGAAGCGCGGACCTTGCGCCATTCCTCGAGCCGCGGGTACATCTTCGCGAAGTTCTCCGCGGAGGTGCGCGAGTCCTTCGCCGTGTACAGACGGCCGCCGATCGCGAGCACGTCTTCGTCGAGTTCCTGGCAGAACCGGCTCAGCCCGTCCTTGATCGGGAAGTCGAGGCAGACCATCCAGCCGGGGTGCGGGAACGACAGCGGCGCCGCGTTGCCCTCGCCCATCTGCTTGAACACGTTGAGGAACGACACGTGCCCGGAGTCCGCGACCTTCTGGATGATCCGGCGCAGCGGCTCGTGCGCGTTCAGCGGCGTGCTGAACTGGTACTGCAGGAAACCCTTGGTGCCGTACGCGCGGTTCCACTCGCCGAAGAGATCCAACGGGTGATAGAACGCCGTCAGGCTCTGGATCTGGTCGCGCGCGTTCTTCGCGGTCTTGCGGTAGTACAGCTCGCCGACCATGGAGAACGACAGCTTGTTCGCCAGCCCGTTCGGGAACACGTCCGGCAGGGTCGCGAGGGTGCCCGGGTTGAACTTGAGCGGGTCGGCCCGCAGCTTGGGCGGCAGTTCGTCGAGTTTGGCGAGCGAACCGCGCTGGAAGGCGGCGCGGCCGAGCTTCGCACCTCGGGAGATCGAGTCGAACCAGCCGGACGAGTACGTGTAGTTGTCCTCGGAGCCGTCGGTGACCAGCGCCAGGGTCTCGTCGAGGTTCGCCGTGCGCTGGATGTCGGCCTTGAAGTAGGCCGTCTCCGTCTTCGTCATCTGGATCTTGGCCCGGACGATGATCCCGGTCAGGCCGATGCCGGCGACGGTCGCCCAGAACAGCTCCGAGTCGGGGCCGTCCGGCGTGATCGTGCGCACCTGCCCGTCGGCGGTGACCAGGTCCATCGACACCACGTGGTTGCCGAAGCTGCCCGCCGAGTGGTGGTTCTTGCCGTGGATGTCGTTGGCGATCGCGCCGCCGATGGTCACCTGGCGCGTACCCGGCAGCACCGGGACCCACAGGCCGTACGGCAGGCCCTCGCGCATCAGCTTGTCGAGGCTGACCCCGGCGTCGAGGTCGACGATGCCGGAGTCCGGGTCGATCGAGTGGATGCGGTCCAGCGCGGTCATGTCGACGACCAGGCCGCCCGCGTTCTGCGCCGGGTCGCCGTAGGACCGGCCGAGACCGCGCGCGATGACGCCGCGTTCCCCGGCCTGGGTCACCGCCTTGGCGATGGCCTCCACGTCGGGGGTGCTCAGGACGTCCGCGATGCTCGGCGACGTCCTTGCCCAGCCCATGAGCGACTGCCGCTGTGTCGTTGGCCGCTGTGTCTTGGGTGATTGGGTCACGCCGACCAGGGTAACCACGCCGAACACTGCCCGGAACGTGACCCTGAAGTGCTCGCTTCTACACTTTGGGCACCAGCCCCAGCAGTTTATGAGGTAGAGCAGTGGTGGCGACCGACCCGCAAGCCGGTTCGACGGCGGCAGCGCCGTCCTCTCCTGGGCTGCTCGGGCAGCTCATCCGCTTCGCGCTCGTCGGCGGCTTCTGCGCCCTGGTCGATTTCGGCGTCTACCAGGGGCTCCGTGCCCTGGGAATGGACGCGACGCCGTGGGTGGACGTCGCCCGCGCGTTCAGTTTCATCGTGGGCACCACGACGGCCTTCTTCCTGAATCGCAAGTTCACCTTCGCCGGTGGACGCCAGGAAGGCGCACGTCAGATCGGTAGCTTCGTACTCCTGTACGCCGTGACTTTCCTCGTCGCAGTCGGCGTCAACCGCACGATGCTGCACGTTCTGCCGGACTCGGCCTGGAAGGCCACTTTCGGTTGGGTCGTTTCGCAGGCAACCGCGACCGTGATCAATTTCGTCATGCTCAAGTGGGTCGTTTTCCGTGAGCCCCGCGCCACCGCCATAAGCACAGAGGAGAACTGAGGATTCATGCCCGGTAAAGCCGCCGTCACCGGAGAGGCCCCGAGCGCCATGGTGAGCACTATCGACGACACCCGCTTCGCGGAACGCACCCCGCAGGGCCGTCTCACCGCGCAGCGCGGGCTCTATGCCGGCCCGGCCCCCATCGTCAGCAAGGACCTCTACGCCGAACTCGAATGGGGCAGTGCCGTGCGCGAACGCGCGGGCATCGCCATCGAGCCGGCGTCGAAGGTGTCCGGCAACACCTACTTCGGGCGCTTCCCCGCGAGCTACTGGCAGCGCTGGACCGACGTGACCGAGGTCGCGGTCGAGGCCGTCGTCACCGGTGACGGGCAGCTGTCCGTCGGCGCTTCCGACATCGAGGGTGACGCGCGTGTGGTCGCCGCCGAGATCGTCGCGGGCGCGAAGCAGCGGAAGGTGACGCTCACCGCGAAGCTCGACAAGTTCTACGACGGCGGCGCGCTCTGGCTCGACATCGAGACCGAGGGCGGCCAGTCGCTGCGCGTCGAGAACGTCCGCTGGACGGTCGAAGCGCCGGAGAAGATCCGCCCGACCGCGGTGACCATCTGCACGATGAACCGCGCCGACGACTGCCTGTCGAACCTGCAGGCGCTCGCCGCCGACGTCTCCTCGCTGGAGACGCTCGACGCGATCTACGTCGCCGACCAGGGTACCGACCTCGTCGAGTCGCGCGATGGCTTCGAGCAGGTCACGAAGGACCTCGGCGACAAGCTGCACTACATCAAGCAGCCGAACCTCGGCGGCGCCGGCGGGTTCACCCGCGGCCTCTACGAGGTCGCCGGGCACACCGAGACCGAGCACGCGAACGTCCTGTTCATGGACGACGACGTGCTGCTCGAGCCGGATCTGGTGATCCGCATGACCGCGTTCTCCAACCGCACGGTCAACCCGGTCATCGTCGGCGGGCAGATGCTGAACCTGCTGCACCCGAACCAGCTGCACGTCGGCGCCGAATACGCCCGGCTGAACACGCTGGAGCCCGGTCAGCCGGTCACGCACTCGCTCTCGACCGCCGACCTGCTCGGCGTCGACGAGGAGACCCTCAAGCCGAACCGCCAGGAACGCCGCCTCGACGCCGGGTACAACGGCTGGTGGTCGTGCCTGATCCCGTACGAGGTCGTCAAGGCCACGGGCTACCCGCTGCCGTTCTTCTTCCAGTGGGACGACGCGGAGTACAGCTACCGCGCACGGGGCGCGGGCTTCCCCACGGTCACCCTTCCGGGCGCCGGCGTCTGGCACGCCGACTTCCACTGGAAGGACTGGGACGAGTGGCACCGCTACTTCAACCTGCGGAACTCGATCATCACCGCCGCGCTGCACTCGCCGTTCAACCTGAACCTGCTCTCGCGCGTGCTCATCGCGCAGCTGGTCCGGTACCTGCTCGGCATGCAGTACGGCCTGTCCGCCACGCTGATCAAGGCCGTCGAGGACTTCCTCGAAGGGCCGGAGGTCCTGCGTGACGGCGGCGTCGCCGCGATGAAGGAGATCCGCCGGATCCGCGACGAGTACCCCGAGACCAAGCGGCACAAGGCCACCGACGTCCCGGGTATCGCGTCGAACGACATCGGCATCATCAACAGCGCGCCGCGGCCCAGCATGCAGCGTCTGGTGCTGATCAAGCGGATCCTCGACCGGGTGCTCGGCCGCAGCCGTCACTCGCTCGGCGCGATCCCGATCGACGAAGCGCACTGGTGGCACGTCGCGACCTTCGACACCGCCGTCGTCACCGACGCTTCGCAGGAGGGTGTGCGGGTCCGCTCGTACGACCGCGTGAAGATGTTCGAGCTGGCCCGGAAGGGTGCGAAGACGATCCAGCGCCTCCGCAAGGAAGGCGCGGCGGTGCAGGAGCAGTACAAGCGCTCCATGCCCGAGCTGACGTCGCGGGACAACTGGAAGCGGCTCTACGAGCTTTAGTCCGCTTCGCTTCAGCGAGTGAGATGAACGGGACTTTCATGGCAAAATTCGCCATGAAAGTCCCGTTCATCTCGTTTTTGGGCACCCCACGGCAAGGTGAAGTAAGGGTAGCCTTACTCGTATGACGGATCCGGTCGCCCGAGCCCAAGCCCTCGCCGATGACGTTCTCTTCCCGGCAGCCGCCGAAGTCGACCTCAAGGGCGAAGTCCCTTCGAGCCACTTCGACGCCCTCGCCGCCGAAGGCTTCTACGGCCTCGCGGCACCCAAGGAAGCCGGCGGCCCCGGCGTCGACCTCCCGACGATCGTCGGAGTCCTCGAAGCCCTGGCGGGCGGCTGCCTCAGCACGATGTTCACCTGGGTCCAGCACCACGGCCTGGTCGCCGGGCTGTCTCTCACCGACCGCGCGGACCTGCGCGAGCGCTACCTCCCGGCGCTGATCGCCGGCGAACTCAAGGCGGGCGCCTCGTTCGCCGCGGTGATCCCGACCCCGCCGAGGCTGCGCGCGGAACGTGTCGAGGGCGGCTACCTGCTCGACGGCGAGGCCCCGTTCGTCAGCGGCTGGGGCGTCATCGACCTGCTCCAGCTCTGCGCCAGGGACGGCGACACCGTCGTCAGCGCGATCATCGACCCGGTGGCGGGGGAGCAACTGGAGGTCCAGCCGCTCGACCTCGTCGCGGCGCAGGGCACGTCCACCGTGCACCTGGCCTTCACCCGCTACTTCGTGGCCGACGACCGCGTCTACGGAAAGACCCCGCACGCCGACTTCGTCGCGGGCAACACCTTCCCGTCCCGGCTCAACGGCTGCGCGCCGCTCGGCCTGGCCGCCCGCGCCGCCCGGCTCGTCGAAGACCTCGGGAAGGCCGACGTCGCCGCCGGGATCAGGGCCGAGATCGTCGCCGTCCGTGAGCGGCTCGACGCGGCCCTCGCCGACCCGCCCGCACTGCCCGCGGCCCGGGCGGCCGGCGCGGAACTCGCGTTCCGGGCCGCCGGCGCACTGGTCGCGGCCAACGGCAGCACGTCGGTCCTCGCCGGACGACACCCCCAGCGGCTCGTCCGGGAAGCCACCTTCCTGCTCGTCGCCGCCAGCCGCCCGGAGATCAAGTCGGGACTCCTGGAGCTCTTCTCGCGGGACTAGTGGAGCCCGAACACCCGGGTCTTGCGGTTCAGGTCGTCGATGTAGGCGGCCGCGACGTGGGTGAAGTTGATCGCCACCTCGGAGTCGTCACTGGTCTGGATCGTCTGGACCGAACCGGTGCGGACGAAATGTGAGAGGTCCTTGGTCAGCCGTTCGGTTTCTTCCGTCGTGAGCGCGAAGAGCAGCGGCTCCCCACCGGTGGCGAGATGGAGCACGAGCGCGGGTTTCTGGTCTGCCATGAACCCATGGCACCAGCCTTGATCACGGCCGGGCAAGCGGGTTCGCTCCGGGCGTACCGGGCGCGTGGACTACGTTCATCCCGACGAACAAGACACCCGCGGGGGGAAAAGGCGATGCCGCATTCGTTCTCGCTGTCGCTGGCGGCGGTGGACATCCTGCTCGAACACGGCCGGTTCGGCCCGGCGCCGGTCCCGTTCGACGTCCCGCACATCGGCACCACGACCGATCAGCGCGCGCTGGTGCGCGACGCTGTCTTCCGCGATCTCGAAGGCCGCGGCCTGATGCGCGGCGGCAGACTCGACGCCGACGTCGAACTCGCGATCGCCACGTTCGTCAAACCGCAGCTCGCCGTCTGGGCGGTCGCGCAGCTGGAGAAGGACAAGCAGCTGTTCGCGAGGTCGGCGACGAACGGCCAGTTCGCGGTCGTCGTGCGCCAGGAAGAAAACCTGCTCGTGTTCGAAGAGACCAGGCCGACCGCGATCGTCGCGTCGATTGTCGACCTGCTGCCGCTCACCCCGGCGGGACCGGGCCAGTCCGTCACCATCGCGAAGCCGGCGAGCGCGCCGAAGCGGCCTCGCAACGACGACGCGTACGACCCCTTCGCCAAGGTCAGCGGGCCCCGCTCCCACGGGTCGAACCCGCAGCAACGCCACGTGGAGCGGATCTTCGAGAAGTCGAAGACGCGGGTGGGCCAGTTCAGCGTGTTCATCCGCGGCGGCCAGGTCTTCCCGCCGCTGGCGTGGTTCGACACCGAAGCGGGCCGGTTCATGATGACCTCGCGACAGGCGGCCGACGGGCAAAGTTGGCTGACCTATGCTCCGGCCGACAACGCGAGGATCGCGCAGCAGCTGTATGCCCAGCTCGAAGGCCAGTTCTGAACCAGCGGGAACCGGTCTGACGACCGTTTCGTCACAGTTCGGGCGCGTACTGCGATGATCGGCGAATAGGCTCGATCCTCGTTGCGCTGAGTGTTCGGCTAGTAGACTGCCGGGCGGTACGCACGGGCGAGCAGACGATGCAGTGGGGCGGACGATGGCTTTCGAAGCGGACGGCGGACAGGCGGCACCGAACTTCTCGATCGGCGCGGCCGTGGGCGCGGCGGCCAACTACGTCGCGGCGGGTGGCCTGAACCAGGCCGCGATCGCCAAGGTCAGCGCCGAGACGCAGAAGCTGGTCTCGGCCGCCAAGAGCGGCGGCTTCAAGATCAGCGAAGAGGGCGTCAAGCCGCTTCGTGAAGCCCTGGCGAACATGTCGGAAGAGCTCAGAGAGCTGAAGATCAAGACCATGGCGCTCAACGACGCGCCGCAGCTGGGTGGCCACCCCTACGGCAAGGCTGTCGCTGCCCACGACCACAAGGGCGCCGCCCAGTCGGCCAACTCCGCGAGCGCGGTCATCGGACAGTTCGAGCAGGTGGTCAAGGACGCCGACGAGGCGCTGGCCAGGGCCGCCGGACTGTACAAGGGTGTCGAAGACCAAGCGATCGACGCCACCAAGAAGATTCAGGCCTGAGGACGATGAAGAAGCTCTACGTGGTGCCGCTCGCCGCGGCCGCCCTGGTACTGACCGCGTGCTCCGGCGAGAAGCCGGGGAACGCCAGTCCCGCGCCGTCGGTCCCTCCCGCGCAGTCGAGCGCGTCCAGCGCCCCGGCCACGTCCGGTGGGAACACGGCGTCGATCGACCCGTGTTCGCTCGTCAGCGCGGCGGACTTGGCGTCCTATGGCACCTTCAAGCCGCCGACCAGCGAAAACGCGGGCGGGGCCCGTCTCTGCACGCTGAGCAAGGAAGCGGCGACAGTCGCCGAAAGCCTTTCGATCGGTGTCGGTGTCCGTGACACGCAGGGTCTCGACACGGTGAGCGACGCCGGCAACGGCAAGACCAACGGCAACGTCAACGGCCGCAAAGCGGTACTCGCACCCAGGCCTCCGGGTGGGTGCCTGATGGCTCTCGAACTTACGGCGTCGGCGCGGGTCGACGTCCTGATCGCGGGCGAAGACACCGAGAAGGCCTGCGGGATCGCCGAGAAGGTCGCAGACCTCGTCGAACCGAAGCTTCCGAAGGGCTAAGGGGGAATCAGGATGACCACGAAGACACCGAACCTGAGCGAGAAGCAGGTCTCCGACCTTTCGCCCGCGGCGCGTGACACGTACTTCCAGCAGAAGGCCCAGGAGGGCGTCGACCCCAGCGACGGCTGGCTTTTCGGCGCGGTCAAGCAGTTCATGGCCTCCGGGAAGGCGCACCAGCAGTCCCAGGAGGTCGGCGACAAGAACGTCGATCAGCTGACCAAGGACGGCGAGGTCAAGTACGTCGAGGGGCTGGAGCCGTCGAACGCGGATTACCAGGGCTACGACCACGACAAGCTCGAACAGTTCGTCAACAGCAACTTGAACGTCGAGCAGGTCACCGAGGTCTCCACGGCGTATCACGACCTGCACAAGGCGTTCAACACCTTCTCGACGACCATGGACAAGGCGGTCGGCTCGTCGCAGGGCACCTGGGAAGGTGACGCGGCGGGCAACGCGCAGGGCTACTTCAAGAGCCTCAGCAAGTGGTCCGAGGCGAACTCCCAGAACGCGAAGCTCGCCTCCGAGACGATCTACGACCAGGGCACCGCGGCTTCCACCGTGAAGAACACGATGCCCAAGCCGATCCCCTTCAACTGGAAGGAAGAGGTCGGTGGCTGGGTGACGTCGAACCCGTTCAACCTGGGCGACAACATCGACAAGTCCATCCAGAAGCAGAAGGACAGCCAGGACGCGCACACCGAGGCCGCCTCGGCCATGCACAACTACGACAAGGCCCTGTACGACGCCGCGTCGAAGCAGCCGTCGTTCGCCGAGCCGCCGAAGTTCGGCGTGGACGGCGGCGGTAACGGTGAGGACCCGGGCAAGTCCGGTCGCTACGAGGTGCCGCCCGGCTCGAGCACCCCTGGCTCCAACCACCCCGGCAACACCTACATCCCGCCCGGCAGCGGTGGTGGAGGCAACGGCGGCGGTGGCGGCGGAGGCGGTGGCTCCGTCATCCCGCCGGGCTCCGGCAACATCCCCGGCCCGGGCAGCAGCACGGGTGCGGGCAGCATCCCTTCGAGCACGACACCGTCGGGCTTCCTGGGCAACCAGCCGCCGGTCAGCACGCCCGGCCCGAACAACAACATGAACGGCATGCCGATGAGCCCCATGCCGATGTCGCCCATGATGGGCGGCGGCATGGGTGACTCGGAGTACAACGGACGAGGCGGCCGGAGCGGCGGCGGTAGCGGCTTCGGGCCCGGTGGCGGTTCGGGCTCGACGCCCGGTTCGGGTTCCGCGTCCGGCGCGGCCCGTCCCGGTGGTGTCGGCGCCGCCGAAGCGGCGGCAGGCCGCGGTATGGGCGGCCTCGGCGGTGGCGCCGCCGGCCGTGGCGGACCCGGTATGGGCGGCGGCATGGGTGGCCGCGGTCAGCAGTCGGAAGGGGACGAGGACACCGAGCACCAGCGTCCGACGTACCTCGTCGAGGGCGACCCGGACGAGGTCTTCGGCACCGACATGCGCACCGCGCCGCCGGTCATCGGCGAATAGACAGACGAAAAAGGGGCCCCTCGCACGAGCGAGGGGCCCCTTTTTCGTCTGACTCAGTAGCGGTAGAACTTTTCCTTGCGGCCCTGGCGCACCAGCTTCAGCCACTGCAGGAAAGCCTTGGGGTCCCGCTTCACCCCGACGAAATACAGCCCGAACCGCACCACTTCGAGCGCGCCGATCTTGCGCATGCCCGGCTGCGACAGCAGGTATCCGCGGTTGCGGTAGGTGTAGTAGCGCTTGACCTCGTTTTCCGGGTCCTGCGCGTGGAACCGGCCGCCCAGCATCGGCTTGAACTCGTCCGAGCCGTCCGGGTGCAGGTACGCGGTCTTCAGCGAGGTGCCGAACGGCAGCCCCGAACGCACCAGGCGCCGGTGCAGTTCGACCTCGTCGCCGCGGAAGAACAGCCGCAGGTCCGGCACGCCGACGACGTCCAAAGTGGACGCACGGAACAGCGCGCCGTTCATCAGCGAGGCGATGCCGGGCAGGAAGTCGACGCCCAGTTCCGACGACGAACGCTTCCAGGTCAGCCCACGCCGCAACGGGAACGCGAGCTTGTCCGGCGCGTCGATGTTGGACACCACGGGGGAGATCTCGGCCAGATCCCGCTTTTCGGCCTCGTCCAGCAGGATCGCGAGGACGTTCTCGTCGGCGGGACGGCCGTCGTCGTCGGCCAGCCAGACCCAGTCCGCGCCCAGCGAAAGCGCGTGCAGCATGCCGAGCGCGAACCCGCCCGCGCCACCGAGGTTGCGGTGCGAAGGCAGGTACGTGAAGGGAAGCGGGTAGCTCTCGACGATGTCCCGCGCCGACTTGTCCGGCCCGTTGTCGACCACGACGAGGTGGTCGACCGGCCGCGTCTGCGCGGCGATCACCTTGAGCGAGTCCGCGAGCAGTTCCCGCCGATGGCGCGTGACGACCACGCCGACGACCGCGCCTTCGGGCAACTGCCGGGTCTCGCTGGTCATCCTTGACCGCCGTTCGTCAGCGACACCGTCTCGGGTTCGACGCCGAACCGCTCCAGCGTCTCCTTGCTCATGTTCTCGAACGGGTCGCGCCCCTTGTAGCCGGTGAGCACGTCACGCAGCGAACCGCGCTGCTTGACGTGTCCCTCGTCCATCCAGATCGCGGAATCGCAGAGCTCGAAGAGGAACTCGTCGGAGTGGCTGGCGAACACCAGGATGCCGGACCGCTTCACCAGATCCTTCAGCCTGTCCTTGGCCTTGTTGAGGAACGCCGCGTCGACCGCGCCGATGCCCTCGTCGAGGATCAGGATCTCCGGGTCGATCGAGGTGACCACACCCAGCGCCAGCCGCACGCGCATACCCGTGGAGTACGTCCGCAGCGGCATCTGCAGGTAGTCGCCGAGTTCGGTGAACTCCGCGATGTCGTCGATGCGGGCTTCCATCTGCTTCGCGGTCATCCCGAGGAACAGACCGCGGACGATGATGTTCTCCAGCCCGGAGATCTCCGGGTCCATGCCGATGCCGAGGTCGAAGACCGGCGCGATCTTGCCCGAGATCTTCGCCGAGCCGCGGGTGGGCTCGTAGATCCCCGACAGCAGTCGCAGCAGGGTCGACTTCCCGGCACCGTTGTGGCCGACCAGTCCGACGCGGTCGCCCTGCTTCAGCGAGAGCGTCACGTCGTGGAGGGCTTCGATGATCGGCACCTTGCTCTCGGTGCCGATCTTGCCGCCGACCTTGCCCAGCACGCGCTTCTTCAGCGAGCGGGTCTTCGCGTCGAAGATCGGGAAGTCGACGTAGGCGTTGTGCACATCAATGCTGACCATCTGTCACACCCAATAAGAGACGCGGGAACGGTAATTGCGCATCGCGACCAGCGCGAGGATCCAGCCGATGACGGTGATGCCGAGCACCACGTACCAGCTGTTGATGCTGACTTCCTGCCCGATCAGCGGCGCGCGCACGATCTGGATGAAGTGGAACAACGGGTTGCCGTGGACGAACGGCAGCGCCCACGAGGTGTTCGCACGGGCGCCGCCCGCCAGCAGTTGGTCGATCGGCCACACGATCGGCGTCAGGTAGAAGAGCAGCTGGATGATCGAGCTGATCACCTGCGGGATGTCGCGGTAGCGGGTCGAGATGATGCCGAGCAGCAGCGTGACCCAGCCGGCGTTCAGCGCGAGCATGAAGAAGCCGGGGATCGCGGTGAGCGAGTACCAGCCGATGCCGGGGTGGCAGATGCCGGAGTAGCCCGGATTGCAGTTGCCGGTGTTCAGTGAGTACGGATGGTTGAGCGCGGTGTAGAAGATCGCCACGACGATCACGTAGACGATCAGGTTGTGCATCAGCATCAGGGTCTGACGCCACACCGTGCGCAGCACGTAGACCGACAGCGGCGCCGGGAGCTGTTTGATCAGCCCCTCGTTGGAGATGAAGGTCTCCATGCCCTCGGACAGGCAGCCGCTGATGAAGCCCCAGATGATGAACCCGGTGCTGATGTAGGGCAGGAACGTCGCCGTCGGCATGCCGAACAGCTGTGAGTACAGGAGTCCCAGGCCCAGCGCGATGACACCCTGGCTGATGGTGATCCAGAACGGGCCGATCACCGAGCGGCGATAGCGCTGCTTGATGTCCTGCCAGCCGAGGTGTCCCCACAGCTCTTTGGCGGCGAACCCGGTCTTGATGTCGGCGAACGCCCGCGAAAAGGTCTTGCTGTCCGAAATCGGCGGAACCGAGGTCGGCGCAGCACCGTCGGGGGCGTGAACCGTGCTGGTGGCATGCACGGGAACGAGGGTACCGATGGGGCCGATCGGGCCTGGGCCGCCCCGTCCCGACCACGGAAAGCTACCGTCGGCTTCGCACCCGAACGCGGTGCGTGTGCTGGTACTTTGTGCCCTCATGACTGCTGCACTCGGCGACGCGAGCCTGATGGTCAATCTGCTCGCCGCATACGCCGACCGGCCGGAGCCCCGTTCGGTGGCCGTGGTCGGGAATCAGCCGCTGCCGCCGGACTCCCGGCGGGCGAAGGCCATCGACGCCTGCGACCTCGTGATCAGGGTCAACGGCTTCGTCGTGGACGAGCCAGGCGGCCCGGAAGCCGTCGGCAGCCGGGTGCACGTCGTCGTGTTCAACCGCGCCGTCCGCGCCACGAAACACGTCTTCCGTGACTACCGCAAACGGCTCTATCTGCTGGTCGAGCCGGGGCGGATGCACTGGGAGCCCGAAGACCTCCCGGGCTGGTGGCCCGGCGACCTCGGTTACGTGCCGGTGCCGAACCGCGAGGTCGTCCTGCCGCTCTCGGACGCGCTCGGCCTGCCGAGCCGCGAACAGGGCCTGTGGTCGACCACCGGGACGCTGGCCGCCTGGATCGCGCGCACGTCGTTCCCGCACGCCAACCTGGTCCTGTCCGGCTTCTCGTTCATCGACAACCCGGACCAGACTCACTGGGAGCACGCGGCGGGCGATTCCTGCATCGTCGGACCCGAGCACCAGATCGCCGCCGAGGGCAGGCTGCTGGACTCCTGGACGAAGACCGGCGAAACCGAACTCCTGCGCTGAACCGCAGCCAGCTCACCCCGAGAAGGAACCACCCATGGCAGTGCAGAAAATCCGCAGCGGAGTGATCGGCCGGATCGCCCGGCTCATCGACTTCCGGATCGACGAGCGGCTCCGTGACCTCAACGGGCGCGTCAACGACCTCGAACACGCCACCGCGGACCACCGCCGACGGCTCGACGGCGCGGAGGGCAGCCTCGAGCACACGCGCGGCGACCTGCGCTGGACCCGCGCCGAGCTGGACCGCCTGATCCCGAGCGTCGCGGCCCAGGAGGCCCAGCTGGAGGACCTGCGCGAGTCGCTGTCGCTGCCGGCGCACGCCGACAAGCCCGAACTGGCCGAGGCGCGCAGCCTGATCCAGGAGATCCAGCGCCAGCACGCCCAGATCCGCGTCCGGCTGGCCGGGATCGCCCGCTACGAGGACCGGCTGCGCCGTCTCGAGGATCAGCAGCGCGAGACCGTCGACCAGGTTCAGTGACCGTGCTGGCCCGCGAGGCCACGGAGGCCGACGCCGGGCTGCTGCTGGACTGGCGGAACGACCCGCGCACCCGCCAGGCCTCGCGGTCGACCGGCGTCATCGCGCTCGACGAGCATTCGGCCTGGCTGCGCGGTGTGCTCGGCTCGGCCGAAAGGAAGCTGTACGTCGTCGAACTCGACGGGATCCCGGTCGGCACCGTCCGGTTCGATCGCGAGGACGACGGCGTCTGGGAGGTCAGCATCACCCTCGCGCCGGAAAGCCGGGGCCGCGGGTTGTCGGGCTCGGTCCTGGCGGAGGGCGAGCGGGCTTTCACCGCCGGTCACCGAGCGCGGGTCGTGGTGGCGGCCGTGCACCAGGACAACGCGGCTTCGGCCGCACTCTTCGACCGGGCCGGATACGCCGAGACCGCGCCTGGCGTCGACGGTTTCCGGCGGTTGAGTAAGACTGTGTCCTGACCAGACCGTCGTCAGGGAGGCGTTTCGTTTGATGTCCGCACAGGAAGTCCGGATCGGCGCGCACCGCATCGGAGCCGGGCATCCGCCGTTCGTCATCGCCGAAATGTCCGGTAACCACAACGGTGAACTGGACCGGGCCCTGGAGATCGTCGACGCGATCGCCGAAACCGGCGCGCAGGCGGTCAAGCTGCAGACCTACCGGCCGGACACGATCACCATCGACGTCGACACCCCCGCTTTCCGGGTCAGCGACTCGCATTCACTGTGGGGCGGCGAGAACCTCTACAAGCTCTACGAGCGTGCCCACACCCCGTGGGAGTGGCACGAGCCGCTTTTCGAGCGCGCCCGCGCCCGCGGTCTCGAGATCTTCTCCAGCCCGTTCGACCCCACCGCGGTCGACCTGCTGAAGTCGCTGGACGCGCCCGCGTACAAGATCGCGTCGTCGGAGATCGTCGACCTGCCGCTGATCGAACTGTGCGCGAAGACCGGCAAACCGCTGATCATCTCGACCGGGATGGCGAGCGTCGCCGAGATCGACGCGGCCGTCCGGACGGCGCGTGAGGCGGGCAACGACCAGCTCATCGTGCTCGGCTGCACCGCCAGCTACCCGGCGTCGCCCGCCGAGAGCAACCTGCGTGGCCTGCCCGTCCTGGCGGGCGTGACCGGAACGCTCGTCGGTTTGTCCGACCACACGCCCGGCATCGGCGCCCCTCTCGCCGCCGTCGCGCTCGGCGCCGTCGCCATCGAAAAGCACGTGACGCTGGCCAGGAACGACGGCGGCGTCGACTCGGAGTTCTCGCTGGAGCCCGCCGAGCTGGCCGCGTTGGTGACCGAGTCGCATCGCGCGTGGGAGGCGCTGGGCGCCGCCGTGATCGGGCCGCGCGAGAGCGAGAAGGAAGGCCTGCGGCTCCGGCGTTCCCTTTACGTCGTCGAGGATGTGCGCGCCGGGGACACCGTGACGCGGGAGAACGTCCGCTCGATCCGGCCCGCCGGTGGGCTGGCGCCCGCCGAGATCGTGAACGTGCTCGGCCGCACGTTCGCTTCCGACGTCCCGAAGGGCACCGCGCTCACCTGGGGCCTGATCTAGCGGAATTGTCGGGGTGGGCTGGCACCATCGCGCGGTGACCACCTCGTTCGCCGAACTGCTCGGCCCACCACCTCCCGATCCGATCCCCGTCGATTGGCCGGGTGTCGAAGCCTGGCTCGGGCTGCGTTTGCCGAGGTCCTACAAGGCCTTGGCTGACACCTACGGCCCGATTTTCGTCGGGAGGCGCCTCTGGCTGGAGGTTCCCGCCGCCCGCGACGATCGCCGCGATTACGCGGACGCACTCGCTCACATGCACAAGCTCTGCGGCGCGTCGTCGATGGATCTTCCCGTCGAAGACAGGCCTCGATTCCATCCGAAGCCGGGCGGCCTGCTCGCCTGGGGTAGCACTACTTACTCGGAACATCTGTTCTGGGACACCGGAGCTTCGGACGATCCCGAGCGCTGGCCGGTCGTGGTCGCCCAGTTGAGTGCGCTCGACCAAAAGGGGAATCCTTGGCTCGACCTGGAAATGCCCTTCGACGAGGCGCTGGCCGCCATCGTCCGAACCGGAGTCCGGCTCCCCGCCGGTGCCACACTGGGGCCGTTGGCGCCGTCGGTCGAGCGGAGCCACGCCTTTCTGCAAGCGCGTCCCTGGGTCGTGCCGCCACCTCCTGAACCGAAAGCTCCGGATCCGCGAAGGCTCGCCGCGTTCACCCAAGGGACCGGGTTGGACGCCTTGTGTGAGTTGGTTCCGCCTCCGGAGGTGCCCTACCTCGGCGAGGGTTCGTGGGACGAACTCTTCGAGCGGCTCGGCACGCGGCTGCCCACCGAGTTCGTCGCCTTGATGGAGCGATACGGCTATGGATACTTCGCCGATTGGCTGCAGGTTCCCGCGCCACTTCGCTCCGACCATCTAGGACTGGCCAAGTCGGTGGAAGAGTCCTTGTACAACTATCGCGACCTTCGTGCCGACGCCCCCGACTACCAGCCACTGGCCGTGTGGCCGGAACCTGGCGGCTTCCTTCCGGTCCTGGACACCCAGGGCGGAGACGAAATCGGATGGCTCACGCTGGGCGAGCCGGACGAGTGGCCGGTCATCGTCTATCCGCGCCACAACGACCAAGGGCCGCCGCTCGCCGGACGGCTCACCGATCTCATCCTCGAGTGGCTTCGCGGCAACTTCACCACGGACGGCTTCGTCAGGCTGTTCGTGGATGAAGACGATCCCTTCGAAACGATCCGTTTCGAAGGGACGAGTCCCGCCCCCGAGCGCGTCTAGCCGAAGAAGCCGTGGACCTCGTCGATGACGCGGTCCACGTCGGCGTCGGTCAACGCCGGGAACAGCGGCAGCGAAAGCTCCTGGCTGTAGTACAGCTCCGCGTTCGGGCACATCCCGCGCTGGTACCCGAGGTCTTCGAACACCGGGTGCCAGTACGCGGGGATGTAGTTGACCTGCACGCCGATCCCCTTGCCTCGCAAGTGATCGAACAGCGCGCGGCGACGTCCTTCGAGGACTCGCAGCGGGTACAGGTGCCACACCGGGTCCGCGCCTTCGCGCACGGCAGGCGTCAGGACACCGTCCAAAGAGGACAGTGCCGCGGTGTAGCGCGCGTGGATCTCCGCGCGCCGCTTCTTGAACTCCGCGAGCCTGCGCAGCTGACTGCTTCCCAAAGCGCACAACACATCCGGCAGCCGGTAATTGAGGCCGAACTCGTGCACCTCCTGGTGCCACGCGCCCTCATCGGGATACCGCTGCGCCGCTTTGTCCCGCACCAGCCCGTGGTTGCGGAAGCCGCGGGCCCGCGTCAGCAGCTCGTCCGAACCGGCGATCACGGCGCCGCCTTCGGCCGTAGTGAGGTTCTTGGTAGGGAAGAAGGAGAACGTCGTGAGGTCGGCGAGCGAGCCGACCGGTTTCCCTTGCCAGCTCCCGCCGACGGAATGCGCGGCGTCCTCCAGCAGCAGCGCGCCGTTGCCGTGCGCGATGCGGCCGAGTTCGTCCAGCTCCGCCGGGTGGCCGGCGTAGTCCACGGCCGCGACGACCTTGGTCCGCGAGGTGACGGCCGCCGAAGCCGCCGCCGGGTCGAGGTTGCCGGTGTCCGCCTCGACGTCGGCGAACACGACCTTGCCGCCGAGGAGCGCGGCCGTCGCGGCGGTGGCGACGAACGTCATCGGCGAGGTGACGACCTCGTCACCGGGGCCGATCCCGGCCGCCGCGTACGCGACGTGCAGCGCGGCCGTGCCCGAGGTGACGGCCACCGCGGGCGTGCCGCCGGTGTGCTCGGCGAGGTCTTCTTCGAAGCGCGTGACGGCGGGACCGGTGGTCAGCCAGTCGCCGCGCAGCACTTCGGTGACCGCGGCGATGTCCTCGTCCGAAACGGACTGACGGCCGTAAGGGAGAAACTCAGCCATACTGCTCGACCAGGCTGCGCAGCTCGTCCGCGTCGAGCCACAGGTCGTTGGTGTCCGAGCGGTAGGCGAAGTTCTCCGGCACGGCCTCGCCACCCGACGGCGGCTCGTAGCCCCAGCCCGCGATATGCGGCTGGACGACGTAGCGATCGCTCAGCCGCAAAGTCCGGCGGGAGTCGTCGGGGGCGATCATCTCTTCGTGCAGCTTCTCGCCGGGCCGGATGCCGACCTCGTGCATCGGCGAACCGGGCGCGATGGCCTGCGCGAGTTCGACCAGCCGCATGCTGGGGATCCGCGGCACGTAGAGCTCGCCGCCGTTCATCTGGTCGAACGAGTCGATCACGAACTGCACGGCCTGCGGGAGCGTGATCCAGAAGCGGGTCATCTCCTTGTGCGTGATCGGCAGCGACTCGCCCTTGGCCGCGAGCGCGCGGAAGAACGGGATCACACTGCCGCGGGAGCCCATCACGTTGCCGTAGCGGACCACGGAGAACCTGGTCGGATGCGTCGCGGCGTAGTGGTTCGCGCTGATGAACATCCGGTCGGCGCACAGTTTCGTGGCGCCGTAGAGGTTGATCGGGCTGGACGCCTTGTCGGTCGAGAGCGCGACGACCTTCTTCACACCCGTGTCGATCGCGGCCTCGATGACGTTCTGCGAGCCGACGACGTTGGTCTGCACGAATTCGAACGGGTTGTACTCTCCCGTGTCGACCTGCTTGAGCGCGGCGGCGTGCACCACGTAGTCGACGCCGTGCATCGCGCGCTCGAGGCGGCGGCGGTCGCGGATGTCGCCGATGAACCAGCGCAGCCGAGGGTCGTTGTCGAACTGCTGCCGGGCTTCGTACTGCTTGAGCTCGTCGCGGGAGAGCACGACCAGCCGTCGCGGGTTCAGCTCGGCCAGGGCGTAGGTGATGAACGCCTTGCCGAACGAACCGGTCCCGCCGGTGAGCAGGATGCTGGAGCCATCCAGCTCGGACATCGTTGACCTCCGCGTTTCGGTGCTACTGCCGCACGACATCATGTCACCCATGGATCCAGACCCCGGGGCCCACGTGGTCAACGCCGTCATCCAGGCACGCGCGTCGTCCACCCGGCTGCCTGGCAAGGTGCTCCGGCCGCTGGCGGGCCGGAGCGTGCTCGGCTGGGTCGTCCGCGCCGCCGCGAGTTCGCCGGGAATCGACAACGTCGTGGTCGCGACCTCCACGGAGGCCGACGACGACCCGGTGGCCGAAGAGGCCGCCCGGCACGGCGCCCTGGTCGCCCGAGGGCCGCTCGACGACGTCCTCGCGCGCTTCGCGGTGGCCATCGAGT
Source organism: Amycolatopsis sp. NPDC102522 (assembly GCF_055584485.1). Classification (NCBI taxonomy): domain Bacteria; kingdom Bacillati; phylum Actinomycetota; class Actinomycetes; order Pseudonocardiales; family Pseudonocardiaceae; genus Amycolatopsis; species Amycolatopsis sp. NPDC102522. The sequence goes on from NZ_JBVJLY010000001.1 coordinate 1,184,385, forward strand.
CGTACCCGGCCGACGCCGTCGTGCGGCTCACCGCCGACTGCCCGCTGCTGGACCCGGCGCTGATCGGGCAGCTCGTCACGTTGTGGCGAGCGCGGCCGTCGCTGGACTACTTGAGCACCACCCTCGTGCGCACGCTGCCCCGAGGCTTCGACGCGGAGCTCGTGCGCGCGGAAGTGCTGGCCGAGCAGGTCGAGACGGCTCGTGGTGCCGACCGGGAACACGTGACTTCGGGCATCTACTCGCGTCCGGAGACGTACTCGTGCTCCGGCGTCGTGGTGAGTCCGCCCGCCGACGACCTGCGCGTGACCTTGGACACCGCTGAGGACTGGTCGGTCATCGAAGGCGTCGTGGCGGAACTGGGGGATCGCGTCGGCGACTGGCGCGAGGTGGTCGCGGTGTTGCGCTCCCGGCCCGACCTCGCGACGCTCAACCAGCATGTCGAGCAGAAGAAGGTGGCCAGGTGACGAGGCTGGTGCTGCGGGCCGACGCCTCCGGGACGATCGGCGCGGGCCACGTCTCGCGCATGGTCGCCTACGCCGAACGCGCGGTCGCGCGAGGCTGGGAGGTCGTGTTCTCGGGTCAGGTGGACAACGCCGAATGGCTGGCCGCCCGGTTCGACGAGCTGGCCGTTCCGGTGGTGCCGTCCGTGCCCTTCGACGGCTTCGACGCGGTGGTCGTCGATCACTACGGCCTCGGTGAGCTGCATGAAGAAGTGAACGGCGCGGGTGCGCTGCTGGTCTCCGTCGAGGACGACGTGTTCGGTCGGCGCGAAGCGGACCTCGTCGTCGACTGCGGTTTCGCGCCCGCGCCGAGGCCCGACGACGGCTCCGGCGAGCTGCTCAGGGGCGTGGCTTACGCGCCGATGCGAGACGTCGTCCGGGCCGCGCGCGAGAAGCGTCGCGGTCGCGAAGGGGCCGAGCGGCCGCACGTGACCGTGGTGCTCGGCGGCGGGACCGAGTGGGCGGGCACGGTCAGCGCGCTGCTGCACGCCCTGCGCGACACGGGGCTGCCGTTCGTCGCCGATGTCCTCGTGCGCGGCGAACCGGTCGTCCCGGAAGCGCTGCCGGGGCAGGAGTTCCGCGTTCAGCCGCCCGGACCGGGGCTGCTGGACCTGCTGGTGGAGACGGACGTCGCGGTGAGCGCGGCCGGTGTCACGCTGCTGGAACTGTGCTGTCTCGGTGTGCCGACCGGTGTCGTGAAGCTGGTCGACAACCAGGAGACCGGCTACCGGGGCGCGCTGGACCTCGGGCTGGCGGCCGGGCTGGGGAGCGCGGCGGCGCTGGACGAGGACGCCGTCGAGACGCTGCGGACGCTGTTGAGCGACGAGGAGGTGCGGCGGCGGTTCTCGGAGACGGCGTCGTCCGTTGTGGACGGCCACGGCGTGGACCGCGTGCTGGACCGGTTGGACACGCTCGTCGCGCAGGGGAAGTCGTGACTGTGAGCAAGCACTTCCGCGAGAGACTGCTCGAAATCATCGCGGACAAGCGCTACGACAAGTGCCGTCCGCTGCTCATCGAGGAACTTGAGCGGACTCCTCGTGAGGAGCTGTATCAAGAGCTCCCCGATCTCATGATGTCTCTTCGCGCCGAGGGACGAGAGGACGACGTTGCCGAGGTCGCCGAGCTGATGACGGATTGGGCTCCGCCGGAACGCCGGGTTTGACCCCGTTCGAGGACCGCATCTGTCCTCGATCCTCCCTACCGTCGTCCCCATGACCGACGAAATCACGCCGTTCAAGATCGCCGTCCCGCAGCGCGACCTGGACGACCTCGCCGCCCGCCTGGCGAACACGCGCTGGCCCGACGGGATCGACGGCGTCGGCTGGGGGCTCGGGACGCCGCTCGGGTACCTCCAGGAGCTCGCCGAGTACTGGCGCCTTCGCTACGACTGGCGCGCCCACGAGGAGCGCCTCAACGGTTTCCCCGGTTTCCTGACGAACATCGACGGCGCGAACGTGCACTTCCTGCACGCGCGGTCACCGGAGCCGGACGCGATCCCGCTGGTGCTCACGCATGGCTGGCCGGGGTCCATAGTGGAGTTCCTCGACGTCATCGGCCCCCTTTCGGACCCGCGCGCGTACGGCGGTGACCCCGAGGACGCGTTCCATGTCGTCGTGCCGTCGCTGCCCGGGTTCGGTTTCTCCGGGCCGACGACCGAGGCGGACTGGGGCCCCGACCGGATCGCCGGCGCGTGGCCGGTGCTGATGTCGCGGCTCGGGTACGAGCGGTTCGGGGTGCACGGCGGCGATTGGGGCGCGATCGTGTCGCGTCAGGTGGGTGTCCGATGCCCGGAGCGGGTGATCGGCGCGCATCTGACGATGCTGCCGAGCGCGGTGCCCGAGTCGGAGGCTGATCTCGAAGGGCTCACCGGCGACGAGCTCGCGCGCGGTGAGGCGGCGCTGGCGCGCGGGCGGGAGTTCCAGTTCGGCGAGCTGGGCTACGCGATGATCCAGGCGACCAAGCCGCAAACGCTTGCCTACGGGCTCACCGACTCCCCGGCCGGCCAGCTCGGGTGGCTGGTGGAGAAGTTCAAGTCCTATTCGGACTCGCGGGACGTTCCGGAGGACGCGATCGACCGTGACGATCTGCTCACCAACGTGATGCTCTACTGGCTCACCGGCACGGCGAACTCGTCTTCGCGGATCTACGCCGCGTTGGGCTCGGCCTGGGGCGCGGAGCCGCCGAAGTCCACTGTGCCCACTGGCGTCGCCGTGTTCCCGAAGGACACCGGGCTCCCGATCCGCCGTCTCGCCGAGCGCACCGACAACATCGTGCACTGGTCCACTCTGGACCGTGGCGGTCACTTCCCGGGGCTGGAGGTGCCGGACCTGCTCATCGGCGACCTGCGGACGTTCTTCCGCCCCCTGCGCTGACCCCCCGGGAGTGTTATGAGTGCGGCTTTCATCGCAAAATTTGCGATGAAAGCCGCACTCATAACACTTGTCAGAGGTACTGGCCCGGCCCGTGCGCGTCGCCACCGGCCGCGGGCCCGCCGAAGGCACCGCCCGCGGAAGGACCGGCCGGGAGCCCGCGCCGCATCTGCTCCAGTTGCACCCGCGCGGCCATCTGCTGCGCGAACAGCGCGGTCTGGATGCCACTGAACAGCCCTTCCAGCCACCCGACCAGCTGGGCCTGCGCGATCCGCAGCTCGGCATCGGACGGCGTCGAGTTCTCGGTGAACGGGCGCACCAGGCGTTCCAGCTCGTCCTGGAGCTCCGGCGCCAGCGCCTGCTCCAGCTCCCGGATCGAGGTCTGGTGGATCTCGCGCACGCGCGTGCGGCTGGCGTCGTCCAGCGGCGCGGCGCGGACCTCCTCCAGCAGCTGCTTGATCATCGTGCCGATCCGCATCACCTTGGCGGGTTCTTCGACGAGGTCGCCGAGCGATTCCTCCTGAGGCGAGTCCTCGTCGGAACCGGAGGCGAGACGTGCGGTGCCGACCGGGACGCCGTCGGGACCGACGACCACCACGTGGGGTGAGGAGTCTCCGCCGCCGTCACCGGGGGTGGTCGATTCGCGGGAAACTGGGTCGGTCATGTGCTCCATCCTGGCCTACGTCGGGCGCGAAGCGCAGTGTGGTTTTCGGCGCCGTCTCCGAGCGTAGCGGGAATCGTCGCGCCCCGTGGTCGGGCACCCAACCCCGGGTAAAGCGCCAAACCGCACGTCCGTACGGTGTCCCCATGGCGTTCGACGTCGCTCGTATCCGTGGGTTGTTTCCCGCGCTGGGTGACGGCTGGATTCACTTCGACGGCGCCGCCGGAATGCTCGTACCTGAACAGGTCGCTTCGGCCGTGTCGACGGCCATGCGTGCTCCGGTGTCCGGGCCGGGTGGAGCGTTTCCGGCCTCACAGCGTGCGGAAAGTATTGTCACGGCCGCTCGCCGGGCGGTCGCCGACCTGGTCGGCGCCGACCCGGCCGGAGTCGTGCTCGGACCCAACGCGCCCGACCTCATCCGCCGCCTGGTCGACGCGATGGCCGATCGCTGGACGATCGGCGACGAGGTCGTCGTGTCCCGGCTCGACGAAGAGGCCAACCTCGCGCCGTGGCGCCGCGCCGCGAAACGCGTCGGCGCTGTCGTGCGCTGGGGCGAGATCGACATCGAGACCTGCGAGTTGCCCGCCTGGCAGTACGAGAACCTCGTCTCCGCGCGCACCAAGGCCGTCGCGGTCACGATGGCGTCCGGTTCGGTCGGCACCCGGCCCGACGTCCCGACGGTGATCGAGTTCGCCAAACGCGTCGGCGCGCTGGTCGTCGTCGACGCGACGTACGCGGCGCCGTTCGTGCCGCTGGACCTCAACGCGCTCGGCGCCGACGTGATGGTGGTTTCGGCGCAGGCCTGGGGCGGGCCGTCGGTGGGGGCGCTGGTCTTCCGCGATCCCGAGCTGCTCGAACGCCTGCCGTCGGTCTCGCTCGACCCGGCCGCGCGCGGCCCGGCCCGGATGGAACTGGGCCCGCACGCGTACCCGTTGCTGGCGGGCTTGATCGCGTCGATCGACTATCTGGCCGGTTTGGACGACGCGGCGATGGGCTCGCGGCGCGAGAAGCTGGTGACGTCGCTGGGTTCGGCGAAGTCGTATCACGCGGGACTTCTGGCGCAACTGTCCACAGAGCTGCGTTCGCTTCGGCACGTGATGGTCATCGGTGACGCCATGCGCCGGATCCCCGCGCTGGCCTTCGCCGTCGCGGGCAAGAAGTCGCCCGAGGTCGCGGAGTACCTCGCGTCCCAAGGGCTCTGCGCTTTCGCCGACGACGGCACGAGCGGGGTCTTCGGATCACTGGGCGCCGCCGAAGTCGGCGGCGCCGTCCGCATCGGACTCGCGCATTACTCGAACGTCTTCGAGGTCAACCAGCTCGTCCGGGTGCTCGAAGAGATCCGCTAGCCCGGACCCCGCCCCGCCACCACCCTCAACGGACAGGCTGCGCCTGACTCGTCAGGATTTAGCGGCGAGGAGAACCTTGCCGAAAACCGTGCCTTCTTCCAACGCACTGTGCGCCGAAGCGGCCTCGGCCATCGGCACGACCTGACCGACGATCGGCTTCACCGAACCCTGCGCCACCAGCGGCCACAGCCGCTCGCGGACGTCGGCGACGATCGCGGCCTTCTGCTCCAGCGGCCGCGACCGCAGGCCGGCGCCGTACAGGCTGGCGCGTTTGCCCATCAGCTTCCCGATGTTGAGCTCGCCCTTGGCCCCGCCCATCATGCCGATGACCACGAGCCTGCCGTCCATGGCCAGCGCGTCGAGGTTGCGGTCGAGGTACTTGGCGCCGATGTTGTCGAGGATGACGTCCGCGCCGCCGGTCTCGGCGCGCAGGACCTCGACGAAGTCCTGCTTCTTGTAGTTGATCGCGATGTCGGCGCCGAGCTGGCGGCAGCTCTCCAGCCGCTCGTCCGAACCCGCTGTCACCGCGACCGTCGCGCCGAGCGCCTTGGCGACCTGGATCGCGTGTGTGCCGATCCCGCCCGCGCCACCGTGGACGAGCAGCACCTCGCCTTCGGACAGCTTGGCGTGCATGACGACATTCGCCCATACCGTGCACGCGACTTCGGGCAGTCCGGCGGACGCGAGCAATTCGACTTCGGCGGGCAGCGGAAGCAGTTGTCCGGCCGGTACGGCGACCTTTTCCCCATAGCCGCCACCGGCGAGCAAAGCACAAACCTCGTCCCCGATTCGCCACCCTTCGACGCCTTCGCCGATTTCGGCGATCGTGCCCGAACATTCGAGCCCGAGAATGTCGCTCGCACCAGGCGGGGGCGGATAGTGGCCTTGGCGTTGCAGCAGGTCAGCACGGTTGACGGCACTCGCGGCGACATCGAGGACGACTTCGCCTTCACCCGCCACCGGATCAGGGACCTCGGTCCATTCGAGAACATCGGGATCGCCGGGCTCACGGATGGTGATCGCGTACATACAGACGACCCTATAACGGTGATGGGAAGTCCGCCGAACGTCGGTTGACCTATGACCTAAACCACACAAAGGTGACGCTCATGTCATATTCGCGAAGAAGCATTGTTCCCTCGATCGTGGTGATGGCCACCGCCGCGCTCACGGTCGGAATGGCTCCCGCTGCGACAGCCGCGCCGAAGATCGACGGCCCCGCGCTGGCCAAGCAGCTCGTCAACAAGGTCGATGGCGCCAATGTGAACCGGCACCTGATCGCGCTGCAGCGGATCTCGGACGCGAACGGCGGCCGTCGCGCCGCCAGCACCGAGGGCCACAAGAAGTCCGCGGAGTACGTCGCCACGAAGCTGGAGCAGGCCGGCTTCACGGTCACGCGGCAGGAGTTCCCGTTCACCTACGCGGAGACCCTCGCGGAGAAGCTGACTGTCGCGGGCGCCGATGTCCCGATCATCATCATGTCCTACAGCCCGTCGACGCCCACCGGCGGAATCACCGCCCCGCTCGCGGTGGTCCCGGTCGACGACACCAGCGGCTGCGAAGCCGCCGACTACGCCGGCGGGGTCACCGGCAAGATCGCGCTGATCCAGCGCGGTGGCTGCTCCTTCGCGCAGAAGCAGGCGACCGCCGCAGCCGCGGGCGCCGTCGGCGCGATCGTCTACAATAACGTCCCGGGCCCGGTCAACGGCACCCTGGGCGACCCGGCCGCGGGCAAGATCCCGACCGGCGGCGTCACCCAGGCCGACGGCCAGGCGCTCGCCGGCAAGGCCGGTACCTCGGTCACCCTCGACCTGCGTGCCTTCCAGGAGGCGCGGACCAGCTACAACGTCATCGCCGAGACCAAGACCGGTCGCAAGGACAACGTCGTGATGCTCGGCTCGCACCTCGACAGCGTCACCGAGGGCCCCGGCATCAACGACAACGGGTCCGGTTCGGCCGCGCTGCTGGAGACCGCGCTGCAGCTGGGCAGCAAGGCCAAGGTCAACAACGCAGTCCGCTTCGGCTGGTGGAGCGCCGAGGAGTTCGGTCTCGTCGGCTCGACGTACTACGTCAACTCGCTGACCTTCGAGCAGCAGCTCGACATCGCGCTGTACTACAACTACGACATGATCGGCTCGCCGAACGCGGCGTACTTCGCCTACGACGGTGACGACTCCGACGTCACCGGCGCGGGCCCCGGCCCGTACGGTTCCGGCGAACTCGAGAAGACCCTCGTGGACTACCTCCAGCAGGGCAAGGGTGTCCCGGTCGAGGGCACCGACTTCACCGGTCGTTCCGACTACGGCCAGTTCATCGCGGTCGGCATCCCGGCCGGTGGCCTGTTCACCGGTGCCGAAGGCGTGAAGACCGCTGCCCAGGCAGCCAAGTGGGGCGGTAGCGCCAACGTTCCTTACGACAAGTGCTACCACCAGAAGTGCGACAACCTCGGCAACATCGACCGCGTCGCGCTCGACCGCAACTCCGACGCCGTCGCTTGGGCGCTGGGTGTCTACGCGACCAGCACCGAGAACATCAACGGTGTCCCCGGTGGCAAGGCCGCGAAGGCGAAGGCCCTTCGCGCGGCCGAGCGGTCCAAGCAGCGGAGCCTGACGGCTTCCGTCCACGCTGACGACCACGGTGTCGCCGCCGCGTAGTAGCTGAACCGCGTAGTAGCTGAAGAGCCTCGTGAGTGGCTAGGACGGTTCTAACCTTCCTAGCCACTCACGAGGACTGGACCGAAGCGGCACCGCCGCTTTGGCCGCCGGCAGTAGTAGCAAGTACGTGAAGGCCCCCTTCATTGCGCTAGGCGCGGTGAAGGGGGCCTTCACGTACTTTGGGGAGGGGGCCTCCACGGACCGGCGCTGCGAGGCGAAAGGCCCCTTCAGCCCAGGCTGTTGGTCGCGAAGGTGTCGCACCGCGCGGGCTGGCCGGTCTGGAAGCCGGTGGTGAACCACTTCTTGCGCTGGGCCGAGGTGCCGTGGCTGAACTTCGACTCGTCGACCCGCCCGCCGCCGAGCTTGGACTGGATGTAGTCGTCACCGATCCGCGAAGCGGTGTCCAGCGCGGAGTTGATGTCCTGCTGGCTGATCTCGCTGAGCAGTGGCCGCCCGGTCTCGGTCGGTGTGGTGGTGGCGTGGTTCGCCCAGACGCCGGCGTAGCAGTCGGCCTGCAGTTCGAGCCGCACCGAACCCGACGTCGGCCCGCTCCCGGTGCCCTTTTTGGACACTCCGGTGAGGTTCTGCACGTGGTGGCCGTATTCGTGGGCCAGCACGTACGCCTCGGCGAACGGCCCGCCGTCCGCGCCGAACTTGGTGCGGAGTTCGTTGAAGAACCCGAGGTCGATGTACACCTCGGAGTCGCCGGGGCAGTAGAACGGCCCGACGTCGGAAGTCGCGTTGCCGCAGGCCGTGTTCACGCCGCCGTTGAAGAAGTTGGTGACGGCCTTGCGGTAGGTCGACCCGGAGCGCTGGAACTCTTGGCCCCAGTAGTCCTGGATCGAGTTGATGACGCCGACGATCGCGCAGTCGTGCTTCCGGTTCGCGTCCGCGCCGGTCTTGCACTCCTGTGACAGCGACGTGTTGTCCATCTGCTGCCCGGAACCCACGGAGCCCAGGCCGCCGAGCCCGCCCGAGGACGGGTTCAGGCTCACGCCGCCGAACTGGGAGATGAGGAAGTAGATGACGAGGCCGACCACGCCGAGCCCGCCACCGCCGAGTGCCACCCGGCCGCCGATCCCGCCACCGCCACCGCCGCCTCGCAGGTCCTCGACTTCGGAGGTGTCCAGGCCCGCGCCTTCGTCGAATCGCACGGGGGAAGCGTAGCCGGAGAAGCCCGGATATGCCTGGGTGCGGCCACTTGGCGTGGCCGCACCCAGAACTACCGAGGTTGTCTTGTCCTGATCGCCGGTTGGCCGCGATCACCGGGCCGGCGTCCCGCGCTGCCGAGGCGGTCGAAGAGGCCGCGAACCCGAAACAGGCTGGAGTGACGCCGAATGCGCGAGAATTGTCGAGCGCATGTGAGATGCCCGCGCTCGTCGCTGTTCACAGTCGCGACCGACCCGGTCCTTTCCGTTCCGGTCGCGGGGACACAGCAGGCGGTCAACCGCGAGAATCACCCGCCATACCACCACCTGACCTTTCCCGGCTGGGAGCAGGTCCGGCGACCTTCCGAGGAGTTCGCCTGGTACTTGCCCGAACCATCCGCTGACAAGCAGAATGCGCCTTTTCGCGCCGAGTCTCAACCTTTTCGTAACCCTCCTTCGGGCGAATGTTCCCCCGGATTTTTCAAGGCCGAAAAGTGACCGGCGGGTATGCGCCTTGTGCGATCAACGATCTACCCTGCGTGGATGGCGGTGGAGCAGAAGGAAGTGCACTGGCTGTCCGAGTCCGAGATGGTCGCTTGGCGCTCGTACATCGTCGCCACCATGCGGCTGCGACAGCGCCTGCATCGCGAACTCTCCGAGCGCCACGACGTCTCACTCGCCGACTACGAGGTCCTGGTCTGCCTTTCGCTCCAGCCCGACAACCGGATGCGGATGACGGAGCTGGCGAGCATGCTCGGCTCGACCAAGAGCAGGCTTTCGCACCAGATGGTCCGGCTGGAGGCCGAGGACATCATCCGCCGCACCCGCGACCCGGCGGACAAGCGCGGTGTCGTCGCGGAGCTGACCGAACGCGGCGCGGAACTGCTGGGGGGCGCGGCGCCGACACACGTCGAAGGTGTCCGGGAGCACCTGATCGACTTGCTGAGCCCTGAGGAGCAGCGGGTGCTGGCGCGGGCTTTCGGGCGGGTGCTGGAGCACCTGTCGGAGATCGACGGGCTCCCGCGTCTGCCGCCGGTCACTTCTTGAGGGCGTTGATCCGCGCGGCCTGACGGGTCAGGTGGGCGCGCTCGGCGAGGTTGGACGCCTTCTCGGCGGCCTCGCCGTAGAGCCGCGCCGCCGTCGCCAGGTCGCCGTCGCGCTCGTGGAGGTAGGCCGCCACAGCCGCGTGCCGGGGCAGCGCGCTGTCCAGTTCCGCGAGCGCGGCCAGCCCCGCGCGCGGCCCGTCCGCCTCGCCGACGGCCACCGCGCGGTTGAGCCGCACGACCGGGCTGCCGGTCAGGTTCGCGAGCTCGTCGTACCACTCGACGATCTGCACCCAGTCGGTCTCTTCGGCGGCGGGCGCGTCGGCGTGGAGTGCCGCGATGGCGGCCTGTGCCTGGAATTCGCCGAGCTGATCACGGGCCAGCGCCGCCTGCAGGATCTCGACGCCCTCGGCGATCAGGCGCGTGTCCCACTTGCCGCGGTCCTGTTCGGCGAGCGGGACGAGGTCGCCGTCGTCCGTGGTCCGGGCGGCGCGACGGGCGTGGTGGAGCAGCATGAGGGCGAGCAGCCCCCGCACTTCGGGGTGGTCGATCGAGGCCGCGAGCCGCCGGGTGAGCCGGATGGCTTCGGCGGCGAGGTCGACGTCGCCGGAGTAGCCCTCGTTGAAGACCAGGTAGAGCACGCGGAGCACGGTGGCGACGTCGCCCGCCTGGTCGAAGCGCACTTCCGAGACGGTGCGCTTGGCCCGGCTGATGCGCTGCGCCATGGTCGCTTCGGGCACCAGATACGCCTGGGCGATCTGGCGGGTGGTCAGCCCGCCGACGGCACGCAGGGTGAGCGCGACCGCGGACGACGGCGTCAGCGACGGGTGCGCGCAAAGGAAGTAGAGCTGCAGCGTGTCGTCCACCGCGGGAGCGGGCCCGGGCTCCGGCTCTTCGTCGACGGTGTCCTCGCGACGGCGCCGGGCGGCGTCGGACCGGGCGACGTCGAGGAACTTGCGCCAGGCGACTGTGACGAGCCAGCCCTTCGGATCCTTCGGCCGGTCACCGGGCCAGACGCGGACGGCCTCGATCAGCGCTTCCTGCACGGCGTCCTCGGCCGCCGCGAAGTCGGCTCCGCGGCGGACGAGGATCCCGAGGACGTTCGGTGTGAGGCCCCGGAGCAGGGCCTCGTCCAGTTCCGTGGTCACTCCGTGATGATGAGCGGTTCGCCGAACAGTGGACGCAGTTCGAGCCATTCGTGGATCGGCTTCCCGCCCGCTCCCGGCGCGGCCGACAACTCGCCCGCCAGTGCGACGGCACGCTCGTAGCTGTCGACGTCGATCACCATCCAGCCGGCGATGAGGTCCTTGGTCTCGGCGAAGGGCCCGTCGGTGACCGGCGGCTTGCCCTCGCCGTCGTAGCGGACGAAGGTGCCTTCGGGGGCGAGAGCCCGCTCGTCGACGAACTCGCCGGTCTCGTGGAGCCGGGTCGCGAAGTCCCTCATGTACTGGATGTGCGCGGTGATCTCTTCCGGCGCCCACTGGTCCATCGGCACGTCGTTGACCGCCGCCGGAGCGCCGCGGTAGTGCTTGAGCAGCAGGTACTTGGCCATGGTGAGGACTCCTCGATGGGTGGTGCGGCCATTGTGGCCGCGTTCATCGCCGGGACGGAGCAGGACACGCGTTCTCGACATCCGCAATGCGACCTTGAGTGACGACAATTTTCATCCGACCTCAAAGGTGATCGCCGCAAGATCCGTTCGAGTGAATATGGCATTCGACGTCGAAAAGCAGTCTGCCGGTCCTTCTGCCTGGTGGTCTATACATCTGACCTCTAGCGTTCTTGTCGCGACAGTTCGAGAAGTGTGCGTTCTCCATCGCGAAAGGAAAAGTCCTTTGTCCAGAGCAAAACGGCGCTACGCCGGCCTGCTGGTGACCGCCGGCCTCATCTGTGGCCTGCTCATCGGTGAGACCTCCGGGGCCGCCGCCACCGACGACTTCACCCCCTCCGCCGCCAGGGACCACAGCCGGCCGTTGCCGCCCGGCGCGACCCCGGTGGCCCCGCTCGCCCTCTCCGTCGCCCAGGCGCAGATCGCCGCCAACCCGGTGATCTGCGAGGGCGACGGAGTCTCCGGCAAACGCATCGAGCTGGTCTACGTCCGTGAGGCCGGTCAGCCCGACCGGTACGCGACCGTCGCACCGTCCCTGCGCGCCTACGCGTCCGGGATCGACGACGGCTTCAACGACAGTGCCGCCGTGACGGGCGGCAGCAGGCACATCCGGTACGTGACGACGGCCGGCGCGGGCTGCCAGGTCGCCGTCGCCACCCTCGTGGTGCCCGACGGCACGTACCAGTCCGGCGCGATCCGCGACCGCGCCATCCAGGCGGGCTTCTACAACGCCGACCGCGACTACGTCCTGTTTTCCGACAACCCCCTCACCTGTGCCGGCACCTGGGGCGACAGCGACGACCAGCCCGGTCCGGCCAACGCCTTCAACAACGGCAGGCACTACACGGAGATCGCCGTCCCCTGCTGGGGCGTCAACGCCACCGCGCACGAACTGGGCCACGTGCTCGGCGCGGTCCTGCCCGGGGCCCCGCACTACCAGGGCGGCGGGCACTGCTCCCAGGAATGGGACCTGATGTGTTACGGCGACACCCAGTCCTTCGACTGCCCGCAGCGCGATTCCGACCGGCTGATGGACTGCGGCAACGACGACTACTTCAGCACGAACCCCGTGCCCGGCAGCTGGCTCGCCACGCACTGGAACGTCGCCAACAGCGCCTTCCTGATCAAGAAGGACACCCCCGACAACGACGACGGCCACGCGCAAGGCGGGAAGACCTACGTCATCACGGGAGCCAACGGCGACGCGATCGACGTCATCGGTTCTTCGACCGGCGGCCTCGTCAACCTCAGCAAGCGGGCCCGGACCGACTCCACGAGCCAGAAGTGGATCCTCGGCTACAACACCGGTCTGCAACTCGTCAACGCCAACAGCCAGCTGTGCGCCGACAGCGCCCAGAGCGGGACGGCGCCCGGAACCCAGATCCTCCAGTACAACTGCAACGGCCAGAACGGCATGCGGTGGGCGTTCCAGCCGCTGGGCAACGGCAAGGTGGCGATCTTCAACTACCTGACGGGCTACGCGATCACCGACGGCGGCGCGTATCCGGCGCCTCTCGTCCAGCAGCCCTACACCGGGGCGGCCAACCAGCAGTGGACCCTGAACCCCATCGCCGACCCCGGTCCGCAGACGGGCAAGAAGTACTACCTCTCCGTCGCCACCAACGGCGACAGCGCGGCCGTCGTCGACGGCTCGTCGTCCGCCGGCGCGAAGATCACCCACGTGGCCAGACAGAACGACAACGGCCAGAAGTGGAACCTCACCGACGCGGGCGGCGGGTACTGGAAGATCGTCAACGAGCGGAGCGGCCAATGCCTGCGGCCGGTCTCCGGCAGCACCGCGGAAGGCGCGCAGCTCGAACAGACGCACTGCGGCTCGTCCACGAATCAGCAGTGGAAGCTGCTCCGGAGTGCCGACATGCGCTACGGGCTGGTGAACCGGGCCAGTTCGTTCGCGGTGCGGCAGGTCAACAACGGCACGGCCTCGATCCTGGAGCAACGGCCCTTCGTGGGCGGCCGTAGCGACGAGACCGTCTGGGCTCTCGTGCCCGCGTGACACGAAAAGCTCCCCAGGTCCGCGGACCTGGGGAGCTTTCGGTTTCAAGACTGGCGGTAGCGGTGGGATTCGAACCCACGGAGGACAGAGCCCTCGCATGTTTTCAAGACATGTTCCTTCGGCCGCTCGGACACGCTACCGCTGTCGAGGGTATCCGACAGGTCTTTGCCTGAATGCTTCGGATCTAGTCGAAGTCCCAGTCGGTCAGGATTCCGATGAAGAGGAAGAAGCCCAAGAGCAGGACGATGATCGCGACGCCGATGTAGCCGATGATGATCGCCGCGAGCGCCATGCTCTGGCCGCCCGCTTCCCCGCGTTTGGCCTTGGAATACGCGATGTGCCCCATGATGACGCCCGCGATCGACGGCAGCCCGCTGCAGGCGACCAGACTGGCGATCGACACGACCAGCGCCGCGATCGCCAGGCCCTGCTCCTGCGGCGGCTGCGGTGCGCCGTAACCGTATCCATGACCTGGCTGCGGGTACGGCTGGCCGTACGGAGGTTGCCGGCCGTAGGGCTGCTGCTGACCGTAGGGGTCCTGCGGATATGTCACCGGCTCACCGTAACCGCCGGAGTTCAGGAGGCCTGACTCTTCTCGGCTTTCGCGGCGATTCGCGCCTGGACCTCGGGACGGCGCAACGGCGGCACCGTCGTCGGTGGCTGACGGCGTGCGGGCAGCTCGGAGAGCAGCCGCCGGGTGATCGCGGTGATCTCGGCGACGGCGGCCTCGAACGGTTCGCGTGTGGCGTCGGAGAGGCTCTGCACCCCGGACACCTTGCGGACGTACTGGCGGGCGGCGGCCTCGATCTCGTCCGGCGTCGCCGCCGGCTCGAGGCCTCGAAGCGTGGTGATGTTCCGGCACATGCCCCGATCGTACGTCCGCCCACCGACGTTTCCGGGCGGTTCGATCACACAGTCGGTTAGAAGCTGCCCCGGTTCGTTGACGCCGAAAAACGTGCGAAGGCACCCTCGGCGGAGTGCCCCTCAGACCTCGCTCTCTTCGCCGTGCGCCCGTCGAGCCGATCGCCGAACCGGCCGTACCCTCCCCGATCCCGGAACAGGTCTGGCAGCGCGTCCCGATCGACGCCCTGATCGACGTCGTCACCGAGATCTTCACCGCGCATGACCTGCCGTGGTCCCGCGCCAGGATGGCCGCCGAGGCGTTGTGCCACGGCGATCTCACCGGAACCCCGGAAACGGGTGTCGCCGAGCTGGCCAGGCTGCATCTTCCGATGCTGGTCGACGGCCTGGTCCGGCCGCGGGCCGAACCGCTGATGATCGCCGACCGCGGCGCCGCCGCCCTGATCGACTACCGCCGCGCGCCGGGCCTGTGGGCCGTCGGCGACGCGATGGACAGGGCGGTGTCACGGGCGGGCCGGTACGGCGTCGGGCTGATGTCGGTCCGCGGTGTCGGGCCGTTCGGCCGCGCCGGGCACCACGCCGCGAGGGCGTTGCCGCACACCATGATCGGGCTCGTCATGGCGGCGGGCGGGGAACGCGGGACGGCCGCGAACCCGCTCGGCATGGCGGCCCCCGCCGGCGCGTACCCCGAATTCGTCCTCGACATGGACACGCTCGCCGACGTCGACAGTGCCGCCGTCGCCGGTTTCGCGCTGCTGGTCGAGATCTTCGCCGGGGTGCTTTCGGGCGTCGGCGACCACGATCACGACACCGGCCTCATGGTGATGGCCATCGCCCCGACGACGCTGCGCAGCGCCGACGGGTTCTACAAGGCCGCGAGCGCGTTGTTCGGCAGCCTGCTCGGCTGGGAGGGCGGGACCCCGGTCCGCTACCCCGGCTGGCGCGAGGCGCAGTACCTCGAACAGTGCCAGGCGCTGGGTGTCCCGCTGAACGAGCCGGTGCACCGCGAACTCGAAGACCTCGCGAAGGCGCTTCGCCTGGCACCGCTGAAGGGCCGCTAGGCCAGGACGACGCGGCCGCCTTCGCCGCCGACCTCCACGACGTCGCCGTTCGTCAGCTGGCGGCCGCGCCGGACCTCCACCTCGCCGTTGACAGTGACCTCCTCGGCGTCGAGGAGGTCTTTGGCGTGCGAGCCGTCTTCGGCCAGGTTGGCCAGCTTGAGGAACTGGCCGAGGCGGATCGGCTCGCCGGTGATCGGGACGTCGTGGATGCTCATGGGGAGATCATCCCCGTGCGTCCATCTTCCGGTACAAGGTGGCGACGTCGGTGTCGAAGTAGCTGCTGTAGGAGGTGTCCGGGTCGTCCCCGCCGTACAGATAGCCGCCGATCACGCCGACGACGGTGCCGAGTTCGGTCTCCGGGTCGGGGTCGACCACCCACGGGCCGCCGCTGGTGCCGGTCGTGAAGCCGGGGCAGCCGACCCGCATCTGGTAGGTGTCGGCCTGGCTGCTGGTGCCGTGGCAGACGACCGGCGCCTCCCGTTCGTCGGGATATCCGGTCAGGGTGATCGGGTGGGCGAACCCGCCGCCGGTCAGCAGGGTGTTGGCGCCTGTGACGCTTTCGAGGGTCTTCGTGGTGCCCGCCTGACGCGCGGTCGCGAACCCGACATCCAGGTCCGGATCGGACGAATCGGCCCAGCCGTCGGGAACCTGCGGATCCGAGACGTCCCAGTAGCCGTAGGGCGCGACGCCGTCGTGATAGGCGGGCGCGAACGAGATCCCCGTGGCGTACTCGCCGCCTTCGCCGTCGTGAAGGCAATGCGCCGCCGTGACCAGGAGGTCTCCCGGGCCGCTGTGCACGACGCTGGCCGTGCAGAAATGCGAACCGTCGAGGAAGAGCGCGCCGATCGCCGGGTTGTACCGCGGCGTGGCGGGGGCGGCCGCCACCGTCGCGGCGGTGTCTCCGGGCTCGGTCTCGGCGGGTTCGGACGCGGCGGAACAACCGGTCAGAACGACGCAGAGCACGAACAACAGGGCGCGGCGCATCGTCTTCCTTCCGGTGGTCCACGGCTGTCCTGGTTGCAGATCACCATAAGCGGTCGGCGAACACAGCCCGAATCGATCAACGCACAGCAAGCTCACAGCCGTAGTATGTGTTACTTCCGGTAACAGTCGAACTTGGGAGCGGGTATGAAGGCGTTCACGGACAAGGTCGCGGTGATCACCGGCGCGGGCTCGGGGATCGGCAGGGCACTCGCGATCGAACTGGCGGAGCGGGGCGCGCGGCTGGCGCTCTCCGACGTCGACGCCGTCCGTGCGGCCGGCACCGTCGCGTTGTGCGAGAAGGCGGGCGCGACCGCGAAAGCCTACGAACTGGACGTCGCCGATCGTGACGCCGTCCTCTCGCACGCCGAGGAGGTCGCCGTCGATTTCGGGGGCGCCAACCTCGTGGTGAACAACGCCGGGGTCGCGCTCGGCGCGACGGTCGAGGAAATGACCTGGGACGACTACGACTGGCTGATGGGGATCAACCTCGGCGGCGTGGTCAACGGCACGAAAGCCTTTCTGCCGCAGTTGATCGCTTCGGGTGACGGGCACATCGTCAACCTTTCGAGTGTGTTCGGCTTCATCGGCGTGCCCACACAGAGCGCCTACAACGCGGCGAAATTCGCCGTGCGCGGGTTCACCGAGGCGCTGCGGCAGGAAATGCTGATCGCCCGGCATCCGGTCGCCGTCAGCTGCGTGCACCCCGGTGGCATCAAGACGAATATCGCCCGCGACGCGCGGGGTGGCGCCGAGCGGAACATGGGCAAAGCCTCCGAGGGGTTCGAAAAGATCGCGAGGACGACACCGGAGAAGGCCGCGCAGACCATCGTGCGTGGTATCGAACGAGGGACGGCGCGGATCCTGATCGGACCGGACGCGTATGCCATCGACGCGATTCCCCGCGTACTCGGATCCTTTTACCAGCGGCCGCTCGCGCTGCTGGGACGCTGGGGAATGAAGCGCCTCTGAGAGAATGGGAAGCCCCTGAACGGAGTAACTCTCCGTGGTCCGGACGGCTCGGTATAACTCGATCGGGGTGCGTTACTTACGGCGGCGTCGGAAATGCACCACAATGCTCAAGTTCGTGATTCCGCTTCCGGAGGTCCCCATGCCGCGCGCCGCCCAGCGCCGTCCGTCGACCGATGCCGCGCTCTGCGCGACCGTGCCCGTCGAGACAGCCGAGTTGCTGGACCGGACGGGGATCATCGCGGCGAGCCTGCCGAAACGGCGGCGCAGTCCGGAGAACGAGATCGAGCCCGAGCCGATGCCGGTCCGCAACCCGGTCTGCGAACCGGTCGTCGACAAGGATCTGCGGCCCAAGGCCGTCGTCATCCACCGTCGCGCCAGGGCCTGGCTGGTCGGCGGGGCCGGGGTGGCGCTGCTCGCGATCGGCTGGTTCGCCGGCACGTTCAGCCTCGCGCCGGTCGACGACACCGCGTTGCCCGAGCGCCCGTTGCCCGCCGTGGCGACCCAGCCCGCCGCGCCACCGCCGGTCGTCCAGCCCACGCCGCAGGCCGCCCCGGTGACCGTCTACGTCCCGGTCACCGTGAAGCAGCAAGTGCCCGCGACGACGAAGAAGAAGCCCGCCAGGGAGCAGGTCGTCGCGCTGCCGCCCGCCGAGCCCCGGCCGACGGAGCAGCCGCGCTCCGACATCACGGCGCAGAACAAGGCCACACAGGGCCTCCGGGACATGATGGATCCCGCCGTCGCCAGTTCGCTGGCGATGGAAATGGCGCAGGGAATGATGGGGTACAGCGCCGGCCGCTGACCACGCGCGACCGTCTCTCCACAGTGGACACTGGCCGAGGTCGTGGGCCGGATGGCCGCTGACACTGCGGAAGTGATCGACTACCGTGAGCCAAGGGGAGGGCTCATGGAGAAGGGGGATCCCGCACGGAACACCGCGTTCAAGGCCGCTTTCGCGGTCGGTGAGTTCCGTGCGTTGTGGGCGGCCGAGGCGCTTTCGCAGGCCGGTGACCAGCTGGCCAGGGTCGCGTTGTCGGTGCTGGTCTGGGAAAGAACGGCGTCGGCGGGGCTGACCGGGCTCACCTACGGGTTGACGTATCTGCCGACGCTGATCGGCGGCACCCTGTTCGCCGGATTGGCGGACCGGTACTCGCGGCGGACGGTGATGATCGTCTGCGATCTGCTGCGCGCGGCGCTCGCGGCGTTGATGGCCGTGCCGGGGACGTCGTTGCCGGTACTGGCCGGGCTGCTGGTGATCCTGACGATGGCGGGCGGTCCGTTCCGGGCGGCGCAGCTCGCGTTGCTCCCGGACGTCCTCGAAGGCGACAGGTACGTCGCCGGGCTCGCGGTCCGCACGATCACCATCCAAACGGCACAGCTGGCCGGATTCGGCGGAGGCGGGCTGGTGATCGGGCTCGTGACGCCCTACTGGGGGCTGGTGATCGACGCGGGGACCTTTGTGGTCTCGGCGCTGCTCGTGTCCACAGGGGTTCGTCGCAGGCCACCCGCTGTCACGGAATCATCGGTGAAAAGCCGTGTGGCAAGGGCTTTCAGTGGCGAAGGCGCCAGAGAACTGTGGCGGAGCAAGGGAATCCGCCTGCTGTTCGGATTGAAGATGCTTGCCGGTTTCGCCATCGCCCCGGAAGGACTCGCGGCCCCGCTCGCCGTCGGTCTCGATGCGGGAAGTTTCGCGGTCGGCCTTATTCTCGCGGCGGATCCGGTGGGTTCGATAATAGGATCGTGGATCTTCACGAAATGGGTTCCGGCGCGGCGGAAAACGCGAATGGTCGGCGTTCTCGCGCTCGCATCCGTCGTTCCTTTGCTTTTTGTCTTCTTTCGCCCGTCATTGCCTGTCTGCCTTGCCCTGATCGGGCTCAGCGGGGCCTTCGCGGCGCCGTACCACCTGCAGGCCGTCGCACTGATGGCCCGCGCGGTGCCGGACGGCGTCCGGGCGCAGGTGATGGGCCTGACCTCGACGAGTTTGGTGACAGTGCAAGGAATTGGGATCATGCTCGCGGGCGGTCTCGCCCAGCTGACCGGTCCGTTCGTGGCCGTCGGGGTGGCCGCGGCGGTCGCCGTCGCCTCGGCGGGCCCGATGGCGATGGCGTGGAAACGCACCATCGCCACCGGGTCCGATGTGTGGCTCCCGGCCGGGAGCCGGACCGGCTGAATTCGTGGGATCAGTCCTCGCGACCGTTCATGATGATCCTCCCTCCCACTGCTCCATCTGTGTGTTCCGGAATTGACTCGAGCCACCCTCAGTACTACCTCGGATACATTGAAATGTGTACGGAAGGGGGACCGGTGACGATGATTATGGGGGATGTGGAACTCGCCGGAGAAGGGGCCGGTACACGTCTGAGAGCCTGGGTCCGACACTGGGAGTTATGGTCCGGACCACGTGGCGTACCTGCGGTTTTTCTTATGATGGAAGGGCTTGCGGCCGCAGTCGCCGTAATCGCCTTGCTCCGATCGAACTACACGACCACGGAATTCGTCCGATTTGGATCACTGCTCGGCCTCGCTTTCCTGCAGGCCGAGCTTTCCCGTTCGGTAGAACGGTTGCGGCGGACTCTTTGTGACCGACCGCACATCAACATGACTTCGGTGTGGACTTTCGCGGGGGTGCTCGTCCTGCCGTCGGGGCTCGCGCTCGCCCTCGGACTGCTCATCTACCTGCACCTTTGGCTGCGGGTGTGGCGGGGGATGAGCCACCGCCCGGCCTACCGCGTCGTGTACTGCGCGGCGGCGATCGTGCTCTCCTGCCTGGCATCGGGGGCGATCGTCGCGGGCTGGAACGGCCTGCCCGTCGGGTTCGCCGGCTCGCTGCGGATCGTCGAGGCGGCGGCCGTGTTCACCGTGGCCAACGCGTTCATCGTGGCGCTTTCGGTCTACCTGCACACCGGCGGCCGGTCGCCGCGTTCGCTGTTCGGCACCGGCGACGACAACCTGCTGGAGGTCACCACCCTGGTGCTCGGGACCTCGACCGCGCTGGGCATCGTGCACGCGCCCGCGCTGGTCCCGTTCGTCCTGCTGCCCGTGCTGGTGCTGCACCGCAGCGTGCTGGTGCGGCAGCTGGAGATCGCGGCGAACATCGACGGCAAGACCGGGGTGCTGAACGCGCACGCGTGGCACGTGCTGAGCGAACGGGAGCTTTCGTCGGCGGCCAGGGCGAAGAGCAAACTCGGGGTGCTGATGCTCGACCTCGACCACTTCAAACAGGTCAACGACGTCTATGGGCACCTGGCGGGCGACGTCGTGCTCAAGGTCGTCGCGACGACGATCTCCGAGCACGTCCGCGACTACGACTCTGTCGGGCGCTTCGGGGGCGAAGAGTTCGTTGTGATGCTGCCCGGTGCGACGGAGACCGAGGTGCTCCCCGTGGCCGAGCGGGTCCGGCAGGCGGTGATGGCGATCGAGGTCGAGGTCGCGACGGCGTCGGGGCCGCGGATCGTGCGAGGGCTTTCGGTGTCGATCGGCGCCGCGGTCTACCCGGCGGGCGGGATCGTGCTGGAGCGGCTGCTGCACGTCGCCGACTCCGCGCTGTACCAGGCGAAGAACAGCGGCCGGAACCGCGTCGTCTCGCTCGCCGCCGCCTGACCCGCGACGAGGTCAGTCGGTGTCCATCGCGTTGGGGTCCTTCTTCTTGCCGGTGTCGAGAGGCCCGAAGCCGCCGGCGTCCAGCTTGTCCCAGTCGGCCTGGGTCGGCTTCTTGTACGTCTCGTCGTGGATCCGCGAGACCTCGTCCTCGTAGCTCTCGCGGTTCTGCCGCTTCATCTCTTCGGGCCAGTCCCCGTCCCGGATGGTGTCCCGGGACATGTGCAGTTCCTTGACGTCGTGGCTGGACAGCGGCGGGGTGGTCGCGGTCGTCCCGGGACCGGTCGAGTAGGTGAGGCCCTTCCCGCTGGCGTGGGCGTCGTCGATCATCTTGTGATACGAGTCGTCCGCCATCTTGCCGTCGAGGGTGTTGTTGGTGTTCTTGAACCCGTCCCGGTACGCGTAGTCGAGCTGGTTGAGCTGGATCGCGGTATTCGGGTCGCCGCCTTCCAGTGCGTTGCGCTCGGCGTCGCGGTACTCCTGGCTGTTCTTGAAGCCGCTCGGTTTCGCCGAACCTGCCGTCAGGTCCTGGTCGCCCTTGTTGCCGGTACCGATATGCGAGGAGTGCGCGGGCTTGGCCTCCTGGTAGGCCCAGGCGTGGTTCTCCAGGTTCTTCTGGTCGTGGCTCGAACCCCGGGCGCCGCCACTGCCGCGGCCGATCGCCTCGTAGGGGATCGGGTGCTCGGACTCGTGGGACTGCCCGGAGACCTTGTCCCGGCCGTCGGCCTTGAGGTCGTTGTCGTACTTCCCCGTGAGCCGGTTCTGCTCACGGGTCTTCGCGCCGTGCGTCCCGTCGGCGTAGCTCTGCCGTGGCTGCCTCGGCTTCTTCGGCCCAGGCGTCGGTTTCGGCTTGCTGACCCGGTTGCCCGGCGACTTCTTCTTGCCGAGGGCGGCCTTGGCCAGTGCCTTGGGGCAGGGGCCCACCTGCGGTTTCGTCGCGACGAGACCGAGCGGGTCGATCATGTCCGTCGGGTTGCCGACGTAGGCCAGCGAGTCCGACGCCGGTTCGAGGCCGAGCGGGTCGTGCGAGAGGTACCGCCCGGTGTCCGGGTCGTAGTAGCGCTTGAAGTTGTAGTGCAGCCCGGTTTCCGGGTCGTGGTACTGGCCGGGGAAGCGCAACGGCGTGTACGCCTGCCCCGGCGGCGAAAGCACCTTGCCCCACAACGAGGTGTGCAGATGCCAGGCGACGTTGCCCGCTTCGTCGAGCAGTTCGCTCGGCGAGCCGACGAGGTCGGTGACGATGGCGTGGAAGCGGGCGTCCTGTCCCGGGATCCGTTCGATCTGGGTGATCGGCCGTTCCGTGCCCGGTTCGCAGTCCCAGACGACGGCGGTGCCGCCTCGGATCTCCTCGGCGAGGTTCGAGCCGTCCCAGGCGAAGTCGATCTGTTCGAGGATCCGGCCGTGGAGGTCGAGGTGCTGCTTCGCGATCCGCCGCCCGAGCGCGTCGTAGTGGTAGAGCCACCGCTCGCCTTCGGGCGTGACGACGCCGGTCAGCCGGTCGTCGGAGTTCCACTGGTAGGTCCAGTCACGCCCGAGTTCGCGCCGGGCGATCGTGCGGCCTTCGGTGTCGTGCAGGTACGACGTCGAACCGGCACCGGTCAGCAGGGTGCCCTGGTACTGCCGCGGTCCGACGGCGGGATCCGCGCCGGGCCAGCCCGCCCGCGTGATCGCCCCGGCGAGGTTGTAGCCGTAGCTCTCGCGCCAGCCCTGCCCCTGGATGTCGATGACCCGGCCCGCGCGGTCCACCCGCAGCGACCGCGGCCCCGAGATCAGGTCCGAGATCGACGAGACGAGCCCGTCCCGCAGGTAGCCGTACTCGCGGTGCTGAACGACACCCCGGCCACTGGAAACGGTCTGGGAGGTCAGCCTGTCGGAGGCGTCCCAGCCTTGGCGCAGCTCGACCGGCGTGCCGTCGAGGCGTCGCAGCACTTCACGACCGGAGGGGTCGTATTCGAAGCGCAAGGTACGCCCGGCGGTTCGCAGCGCGACGGGACGGCTCGCGGCGTCGTAGGCGAAGAACGACTCGGCGCCCGACGGGGTGCGGCGGCTGACCCGGCGGCCGGCGGCGTCGTACTCCGAGCGGACCGCCCTTCCGTTGAGGGATTCCGCGACGATCCGGCCCAGCGCGTCGTAGGCGATGGTGACCTCGGAATGCGCGTTGCGCGCCGAAGTCATCCTGTCTGCCGCGTCGTAGGTGAACGTGGCGACGTCGTCGCCCGCCCGGCGGCCGACGACCCGGCCGAGCGCGTCGCGTTCGATGGCGACCGTCTGGCCGAGACCGTTGGCGCGCGACACCAGTTGCCCCGCGGCGTCGTAGCCGTAGCGGGTGGTGCGGCCGTTGAAGTCGGTCTCGCCGATCAGGTTCCCGGCGGGATCGTAGTCGTAGCGCCAGGAAAGGCCGTGTTCGTTGGTGACCGACACCAGCCGCAGCTCGGTGTCGTAGGCATAGGACAGCCGATCGCCGTCCGGGCCGATTTCGGCGGTGGGCAGGTCGAACTGCGAGTACTCGGTGCGCACCGAGAGCCCTCGGGCGTCCACCGCTTCGTCGATGGAGCCTTCGGTGGTGCGGTTCCAGCGCCACACGGCGCCGTCGGGTTCGATCTGCTCGGCGATCTCACCGAAACCGTCCCACTTCGTCCTGGTGACCTCGCCGAGCGGGTCGGTGACCGAGGTGGTCTGCCCGAACGCGTCGTAGGTGTACCGCGTGACCCCGCCGAGCGGATCGGTGACGGAGACCGGCAGGCCCGCCGCGTCGGACTCGATCAGCGTGACCCCGCCGAGCGCGTCGGTCACGACCGCGACGTTGCCCGACTCGTCGTACCCGTAAGTGGTGGTGGCGCCGGTCGGATCCGTGGCGCGGACGACCTTCCCGCGCGCGTCGTACTCGCGGCGCCAGAGGGCGCCGTCCGGTCCGGTCATGCTTGTCCACCGGTTCAGCGCGCCGTACTCCGCGAGCGCGCGGCCGCCGTCCGGCTGGATCACGGCGACGACGTTGCCCTCGTCGCCCGTTTCCCACCGCGTCGTGCGGCCGAGGGCATCGGTGCGGCTGAGCAGCTTGCCGAAGCTGTCGAGTTCGTACCGCGTGGTGTTGCCCAGCGGATCGGTCTCCGCGACGACCCGGTGCAGTTCGTCCAGCTGGTAGCGGGTGACGTGGCCGAGGGAGTTCGTGACCGACGTGACCAGGTTTTCCCGGTCGTAGGAGATGTCGACGTCGAGGAAGCCACCGGTGCCCTGCGCGCGTACGACACGGCCGTCGGAGTCGAAGCCGTACCGGTACGAGCGCCCGTTGACGTCCTCCCAGCGCACGATGCGGCCCGCGGCGTCATAGGTGAACCGCAGAGGTGAACCGGCCCCGTCGACGATCTCGACCAGGCGGCGCCGCTCGTCGTACCGGTAGCTCTGGATCGTGGTTTCCGCGCCGGGCAGGCGAAGCGCGGTGACGAGACCGTCCTTCGACTCGACGAGCAGGCGGTATCCCGCGGTGTGCTCCAGTTCGCGGGGGACGCCGTTGTCGTCGTAGCGCAGGAAGATCCGGTGCCCGTCGCCGACCGCGATCCCGCGCAGGGGAAGCGTGTCCCCGTCGCCGGAGAAGAGCAGCATTCCGTCCGGAGTGGACACGACGTAGCCGTGTTCCACTTTGGACAGTGCGAGTCGCTGCCCGAAAGCCGGGTACACGGGGGCGTCGGACAGGGGGACCGGGTACGTCAGTAGCGACCCGTCGGCGAGCGCGAGATGCAGGCCGTCGTCCTCGACCTCGATCCGCTGGTCCAAAGTGGACGCCCACGACGAGCCGAAGAACCGGCCGAGCGAATACGACGACAGATGCGTCCGCGACACGGTCATCGGCAGGACACCGGCGAACACGACGTCGTCCTGCGTCAGCATCATCGAGCCGGTCGCGACGTCGACCGGGTCACCGCAGCCCTTGCGGTTCTTGGGCGGGACGCCGTTGCCCGGATCGTTGTTGTTGTTCTTGATCCGGTTGTCCGGCTCCGGTTTGGGGGCGCCGCGGTCCTTGGGCGGCGGTGGCGGCGGACTGCCGGACGGCGAGGTCGGCCCGTCCGGCGTCTCGTTCTTCGGCGGAGGCGGCGGCGGGTCGTTCTTGGGTGGCGGCGGAGGCGGCGGATCGTTCTTCGGCGGCGCGCCGGACGGCGACGTGCCGCCGCCCTTGTCGCCGTCGGGACTGCCCTTGGGTGTCGTGCCCTCGTCCAGCTTGTTCGGCTTGGGCGCGGGCGCGCCCTTGCCGGGCTGCAACTTCTTCAACGCCTTGGCCGCGTCGGCGAACAGGTCGTCCGCCCGCTTCAGCAGTGGTATCAGCGCTTTGAGCGCCTTGACGGTCTTCTTCGTCAGGTTCGCGATCTTGCTCGCGGTCTTCGCCACGGCGTTGACCACCTGCGGGACCACCCAGGTCAGCCCGATGCCCAGGGTGAACAGCACCTGCAGCGCCCAGCTGATCATGTGCCCGATCAGCTCGGCGATGATGTCGCGCACCAGCGCGCGCACGGCGGCGACCACCTCGCCTGCCGTCTTCACCCCGCTGGAGGCGCCTTCGCAGCCCGCCTTCGCCGCGTCCAGCAGCGTGGCCGTGTCCTTGGCCCGGTCACGGTAGGTGTCGGCCGCGATCCCCGTCCAGCTCTGCAGATCGGCCGAGACCATCCCGGCCAGATCCGCGCCGACCGCGCCGAGTTCGGTCGCGATGTTCTTCCAGGTCTCGGAGTTCGCGGTGATCTCGTCGACGTCGCCCGCCAGCGCGTCGAGCGCGTCCTTGAGCGGGCCGACGTGCTCCATCAGCCAGCCGACACCGTTCGCGAGAATGGCGCCGAAGGGGTCCATCGCCATCGACAGCGCGTCGAGCGCGGTCCCGACCGCGCCCAGCGCCACCGAAGCCCAGTCGCCGCTTTCGATGGCCGACTTCAGATCGAACGCCGATTCCAGGAGAGAGGAGCCGGAGTAGGCCTTCGTCGAGTCCTTTACGTCAGCGACCAGCGGGTTACCCAAGACAAACCTTCTTCGATGTTCGGGAACGACGGACTCACCAGGGTGAGTTGCCCTCGTCTTCCGGTGCTTCGTGACGCTTCTCGCGAGGCGCCTGCGGAGTCTCGGCGGATGGCGGCGGAGCCGGCGGATCGTCCGCCGGAGGCTCTTCCTCCTCGATCTCCGGGAAGCGGCTGCGCAGGGTGCCGATCATCAGCGACCGGGTCTCCTGGTCCTCGTCGCCGAGCGTTTCCTGCATGACCTCGGAGACCTGGTTCGCGATCCCGGCCTGCGCCTGGTGCATGGTCGCGAGGATCTGCCGCGACAGCTCCTCCAGCGGGTACGTCCTCGCCTTGTTCCCGAATTCGAGGCCCGTCACGCCGCCGTCCGCCCCGACGGTCACCTTGACGGCGCCGTCGGAGCTGGACGCGGACAGCCGCAACTGCTCGGTCCGCTCCTGGGCGGCCGCATAGCGCTGAGCCTTGTCCTCGAGACCTTGGGCCCACTGGTCCATCCGGCGTTCCGCCTCGTCGGGGTCCCGGATGAGATCCCCGAGCTCGTTCCCGCTCGTCACTTCTTTCCTCCGATGTCCAAGGCCTTGAAGTCGGCCTTGAACGGTTCCGCGTTGGTCGTGTCACCGTCCACATAGGACTTGGCGGCGGTGCGGACGTTGTCCGCCGTCGACTGGATGCCTTCGCCCGCCGCCTTGATCGCCTCCGCCGCGCGTTCGCCCGTCGGGTTGATGATCGGCGGCAGGAACGCGCACAGCAGGCCGTACGCGTCCGCCGACATCGCCGAACTCGTCGCGCCGTGCGCGGTGTTCAACCGGTCCACGAGCCCGTCGAGATGGCTCGCGTGCGCGGTCAGGTCGTCCGGCTCGACCTCGAACGAAGCCGCCGTCACTTCCAGTCCTTGTTCTGCCAGTCACCGATCACCGGCGGCGCGACGATTTCGTCGGCGGCGAAGAACGACGGGTCGTCGGATTCGACGTAGTCGGCGACCTTGTGTTCCTTGTCCTCCTGGCCTTGTCCCTTGCCGCCACCGGCGCCCATGCCGCCCATCGCGCCCATGCCGGCGCTGCCCGGCTTGCCGTTCGCACCGGCGCCGGCCGCACGGGCCGCGGCCGCTTCGGCCTCCATCGCGCCCGCGGCGCCGCCCATGCCGAGCGCGCCCGTCGACCTTCCGGCGCCACCGAGACCACCGGCGCCCGAGCCGCCGGCACCGCTACCGCCACTGAAGCCACTGCCGCTGCCACCGGTGCCGCCACTGCTACCGCCGAAGCCGCTGCCGCCGGTGCCACCACCCGGGATGTCCGGGATGTTCGGCATCTTCGGCGGGGTGTACGGCGTGGGCTTGTAGGAGGAGCCGGGGTCCGGGAAGTTGGGGATGTTCGGGCGGCTGATCGGCGGCATCCTCGGCGGGATCGCCGACGGTCCGCCGCTGGTGGGCCCCTGGATGTTCGGCATCTGGATGTTCGGCGGGTTGTACGGCAGGCCGCCACCCGGGCGCGGTCCGCCGCCTTCGGGAATGGGGATGTTCGGCGGGGTGAACGACGGCGGCGAGACGGACGGCGGGGTGTAGCCGGTGGTGTGCGTCCCGTCGCCGATGTCCGGCGGGTTGAAGCCCGGCCTCGACCCCGGCGGGTTGTAGTTGCCGCCGGTCGGCCCGTTCGGGATGGTGGGCATGACCGGGTTCGTGACGGGACCGCCACCAGGGCCGCCGCCACCGGGGAAACCACCACCGGGGAAACCACCACCAGGGCCGCCGCCGGGGAAGCCACCACCCGGATTACCGCCGGGGCCACCCCCGCCCGGTCCGCCGTTCGGCGCGTTGAAGGGGCTCATGCCACCGGGGCCACTTCCCGTGCCGCCGGGTCCGCTCTGAGGCGACCCGTCGAGCGAAGCGGCGATCGTGCCGTCCGAGCCCACGTTGAAGGGGCTGGGGCTCTGCGTGCCGTCAGGGCCGTTGGGCGACATCCGGTCGCGAAGTGTCGCGGGTTCGGCCCCGCCACCGCCGGCGCCGCCACCGGACATGGGGGTGCCCCGCAACTGCGGGGTCGCCTGCGCCGACCGCAGCTTCGGCGGAGCGGGGAACGCCGGGGTGGCGATCGCCGAGCCGACCGTGGTGTCGAAGTCGGTCATCACCTTCGCGGCCTGGTCGCGCGCGTCCTGCTGCTTCTTGAAGGTGCCGAGGTCTTTCCCGAGCTGCGCCATGTACTGCTGCGGGTCTTTGATCGTCTGCAGGTTGGCGTTGGCCTCCTGCACGCTGAACGCCACCGGCGGGTTCGCGTTCATGAGCTTCTGGGTCTCGTTGAGCGTCTGCGAGTGGATCTGCTGCTGACGGCCGGTCAGCGTCGCGCCGTTCGCGGTCGAGCCGAGCCACTTGCCGACACCGGCGAGGTGTTCGCGGGCCGCGTCGCCGCCCTCGCCCTCCCAGTTGGCCGTGCTCGCGTTGATCGCCTTCGCCAGGTTGCGCTGGTGGCCCGCCAGGTCGTTGCCCGCCCGGACCCACTCCTCGGAGGTCTCGCCGACCGCCGCCGGATCCGCGTTGTCCGCGATCGCGGACTGCATCTGCTCGTGGGTGGCGTTGCCCCAGACCGTGGACGGCGGGTCGCCGGGCTTGCGCATGTCCAGGTCCTTCGAGAGACCTTCGCGCGCCTTCTCCAGCTGCCCCTCGTACATCTTCTGCGTGAACTTGTCCTTGAAGCCGTTGAGCGCGGTGTCGCCCCAGCCGAGGAGGTTGAAGATGACGTCGGTCCCGGCGCTGGCGCCCGCCCGGATCTCGTCACCGGAGGCGGCCTTGTCGGCCAGCGGCCCGACGTAGTAGCCGGACGACGAGTCGGCCGTGACGTCGTAGAACGGGCTGTCCTTGTCGTACTCCTTGGACGTCGGGTCGGAGACCTTCGCCGTCTTTTCCGCGGATTCGCTCACAGGTCTCTTCTCCTAGAACTCGGTGTCGATCCGCTTGAGATCACGCTGGTTCTCGTTGTCGCGTTCCCGGTAGTTCTTCTTGGCGAGTTCGATCGCCTCGACGTAGGTCGGGAACTCGGCGCGCGCGGCCTCGAGCTGGGTGAGCAGGCCCTGCGCGTCCGTCGCGGTGCCGTGCATGTGCTGGGACACCCACTGCGCGGTCGCGGTCGAGCTCATCTGCGGCGACTTCTGCAGCTTGGTCAGCGCGCTCCAGCGCTCTTCGAGGCTGTCGATCACACCTTGGAGTGAACGGATCATCTCCTGGCCGGTGTTCTCGTCGACGGCGAAGCCGCCCTGCACCGCCATGCGCTTCAGCTGCGCGCCCGCGAGGGGCGTCATCGCCTTGAACTTCGCTGTCGGCTGTAGTTCTTGTGCTTCCTCGGTCAACGGAGGATCCTCTCGCCGGGTTCAGGAAGGTCAGTAGATGTCAGCGATGGCATCCCGGATCGCGTTCGCCACGCCCGACTGACTGGCCGGGTCGTAGTGACCGATCACGGCGCCTGAGGCTTCGTCGGTCTCTGTCCAGACTAGGTACCGGCCGTCTTCGGTGTCGAGCCAGCTCAGCGGCGTCGACCGGAGACGCTCGCCACGGCGGCCGATGCCGCTCACGATGATGTATCCGCCGCCGAGGCGGGTCCCGGACAGCACCCGCTCCAGGACTTCGAGGTCGCTCTCGTCGTTGCGCGGGGCCGGGGCGTCGGTCCGGGCGCGGACGACGCCGGTGAACTGGAGGTTGCCGAACGCGTCGGTCTCTTCCTCGTCGAATTCGGCTTCGGCCTGGCGGCGCGCGGTCATCGCGGAGACGGCGCGCTCCTCCTTCTGCACGATCTTGCGGCGGCCTGTCGACGCGGGCCGCATCCGCGGCAGGACCCCGGAGAGCACCTCGACCAGCTCTTCGTCGGAGAAGAGCGCGAACTGCAGCTCGTCTTCACCATGGGCCTGCGTGATGCCGAGCGCCTGCCTGCCGTCGGTGAGGGTGAGGACGGCGATGTCCTGGCCGATGCCGTCGATGCCGTTGACCGAAATGGTGATCCGGTGATTTCCCAGCAGCGCGAACGCGGTGCGGACGGCCTGGCTCAGCTCGCCGTTGACCGACAGGCGGCGCTGTTCGAGATCGGCGTAGACCTTCCGGATGATCGCGGTGTACCGCTCCGGGTCGATCGAAGTGTTGCGGACGCGCAACGGAAACAAGCGGACATCGACGCCCAGCGCCTGCCCGACCACTGTCGCCTCTACCGTCCCCAGCGCGAAATCGGCTCGCTCAGCCATGCTTCTGCGCTACTCCCTCGCGGGGGCCGTGCCCCGTCACGATCGGCTGACCTGCAGAGAGGGGGCCGACTTTGTTAATGGCCAAAACAAACTAGCACAGCGCATGACTGTACGGAACCACACGAACACCGCTGAACCCGATGGAATGGATCACAATGCCCGATCGGGCACTTTTCTTGCCCCTAAAGGAATAGCGGCCGCTCACCGCGATGCTACCGGTCGGCCGCCGCGGGTGCGTAAGTCGTCATCCGGCGGGCCACATCCGTCCGCGAACGGGACCCGAGTTTCCGAAGAACCTTCGCGACGTGTTGTTCCACTGTCCGCGGCGAAAGGAACAGTCCGTCGGCTATCTCCCGGTTCGTCCGTCCGTCGGAAAGCATCCTCGCGACCTCGAGCTCACGGGGTGAGAGCTCCTGGCCGTAGCCGCGCCGCCCGCGTTGTGAGGGCGCCCACGCGCCGTGCTCCCGCAGCTGGTGGCGGCACCGGCCGGCGTCCCTCGTCGCGCCGAGCCGCTCGTAGGCCTCGGCGGCCGCCGTGAGCTCCTCGATCGCCTTGCTGTCGCCCGCCGTGACCCGGCCCGCGGTCAGGCGGCCCGCGGTGAGACGGCCCGCGGTGAGACGGCACAGCGCGGCCCGTTCCCGGGCGCCGATGGCCTGGTACGGCATCGGCAGCGCCTCATAGCCCGCCGCCGCCTCGTCGAAAACCGTTGCCGCGGCGGGGTGTTTGCCGCGCGCGTCGAGCAGAATCGCCTGGCCCGCCAGCAGCGCGACCCGGGAGACCGGCGAGTCCTTGCCCCCGACGCCGCGGGCGAATTCCTCGACCACGGCGTCCGCCTCCGACCAGCGCCCGGCCCGCGTGTAGGCCTCGGCAGCGGCGGGGACCAGCGCCGCCGCCCACACCCAGACACCCTTGCGCCGGGCCGCCGCGACGGCGTTGTCGGCCGCCGCGCAGGCGCCGTCGACGTCGTCCGTCGCGAGGAGCACCCTGATCAGGACACCCGCCGCCGAAAGGACGACCGGGATGGGCCCGTGTTCCGGCGCGTGCACGCTCGCCGCGGTCAGATGTCGTTGCGCGGCGGCGAATTCGCCGCGGACGGCGGCCAGTCCGCCGAGGACGAGCGAGGACTCCATGACGATCGGGCCGAGGTCGGGGTAGGCGTCGCGGAGCTGTTCGGTGGCCTCCGCCAGCCCGGACCAGTCGCCGCGCACCCAGTCCAGCCGCACGCGGGTGCCCTGCGCGAGGCCTGCCGCGTAGAGCGCGCCGGCGTCGGTCGCGCGGCGGATCCCTTCCGTGACCAGCTTTTCCGCCCTGGCCAGGTGCCCGGCCCAGGACTGCGCGTCGGCGAGGTTGCACCACAGCCTGGCCAGCTGGACACGTTCGGCGACGCTGCCGCCCTGATCGGACATTTCGGTGAACTCGGTCCAGGCCGAGCCGTCGCCGATATGCGCCTGGCCGGAGATCCGGTCGCCGAGGAGCGCGAGCCGCAGCTCCGGGTCCTCCAGCCGGTCGAAGACGTCGCGGGCCCGGTCCATCCAGGCCTCGTGCCAGGACAGCGGGGTCAGCCCGTCGATCGGCTGGGCGAGCAGGTTGATCCCGCGGGCGGCCAGTTCCGGCTCGTCGACCAGTTCGGTGATCGCCTTCTCCACCTCGACCCGGCCCCGGCCGAGCCGCCCGATCGTGCGGACCAGCAGCATCCCGAGGCTGAGCCGGATCGTCCCGCGCACGCTCGGGCGCAGGTCGGTGAGGTCTTCGAGGATCCGCTCCAGTGTCTCGATGACGTCCGGGCGGAAGCCGCGCAGCGCGACCTGGCTGAGCTTCGTGGCCAGCCGGGCGATGTCGTCCTCGCCGAGCCCGGCCTCGGTCAGCACGGACTGGAGCAGGTCGATCGCGCGCGACGTGTCGCCGTGGACGATGGCCTCGTCGGCGGCGGCTTCGGCGTAGTGGCGCCACTGTTCGGTCCGGCCCGCCGCGCGCGAGTGGTTCGCCAGCAGGGTCAGCGGCGGGACAGCCTGCCCGGCGAGCACCTGGATGGCACGCGAATGCAGCAGGGTCCGCTCCGGACCGCTGATGGTGTCGTAGACGGCCTTGCGGGCCAACGGATGCCGGAAGCCGTAACGGTCGCCACCGAGTTCGCCGAGGACCCCGCCGTCCAAAGTGGACAAAAGGGCCGAGCGGAGCCCGTCGCCGGTGAGGCAGGCGAGCTCGCCGATCACCGAGGGTTCGGACGGGACGGCGAGCACCGCCGCGGCACGGGCCAGCCGGACAGCGGGCTCGGGCAGCGCGTCGAGCCGCTCGGTGATGGCCTCGCGCAGGGAGATCGGGACTTCGAGGCTCTCCAGGAGCCGGTCCGAGAGCACTTCGCCGATCGGCAGCCGTCCGGCGGCGTCCCGCAGCGCCCGCAGGGTCTCCTCGACCACGAACGGGATCCCGGCGGTGCTTTCGTGGAGTTTCGCGGTGAACGGCGCCGAAACCCTCGGCAGGTCCAGCAGTTCCTCCGCCAGCTTCCCGACGGCCTCGACGTCGAGCGGGCCCAGCGTCACGCGGGCTGTCTGGACGTTCGGCGGGGTGCGGAACGGGATCCCGGCGTTCCCGTGCCTCGACGGGGAGCCGGTCCGGTAGGCCGCGACGACGGCCAGTTCGGCGGGCATGGCCGCGGCGAGGAACCGCATCAGGTCACGGGTGCCCTCGTCGGCCCACTGGAGGTCGTCGATCAGGACGAGCGCGGGGCCGCAGGCGATCAGGAGTTCCCGGACGGCGCGGAACTGGCGGTGCCGTTCGGCGCAGCGGTCGGTGAGTGGTTCCGGTTGGGGTGGAAGGCTTTCCGCGAGTTCGGGCAGCAAGGGTCTCAGTACCCCGGCGACCGGGCTGAGCGGCCCGAGCGGACGGTCGCCCGCCGAACGCAGCGCTTCGAGCACCGGTCCGAACGGGAACGGCTCGCGCATCGGCTGGCAGGCGCCCGAGAGCACCCGGGCGGACGCGAACTCACGGCGTCCGGCCAGCTCTTCGAGCAGCCTGCTGCGGCCCATCCCGGGTTCGCCTTCGATCAGCACGGCGGCCGGACGGCGCAGCAGGATCTTCACGATCGCCGAGACCTCGACGTCGCGGCCCACGAGTGCCGTCGATCCGGCGCGGACCGAAACCGAGGTCGGGCGAGGGGTGGCAAGCCACATCATGCGCTCCTCGGTAGGGAGTTCCCGGTGAGCCCGACACGATCTTGTGCGTTGTCCTGCGGAGCCTAAGCACTGCCTACCCGGCCGTAAACCACCCAACACGGCCTTACCGGGCATCCGGTTAGGCCGTCCGCCGACGCACCGTCACCGGTTGGACGAAGGATCGTCGGTTGGAAAATCACCGGACGCCCGAAACGTCGGCGAGAAACCCGATCCGGCGATTCATCCCACGTTCAGGGGGTGGCAATGACTACGCAAGGTATTCACTCCGAAACCCTACTTACGGACGTGTCCGTACGGGTGCCTGCTCTAGGTGACCACCCCTGGAGCAGCGGATTCAGTCCTCGAAGAATGGGTATACCTATCCCGCGCCGATCCGGATTGCGGGCCTCGCCGGAGTCCAGAACTCTCACCCGTCGGGGGAGGGCTATCGCATGGCGAACCGGAGCCGTGCGTGATGACGAGGGAGAAGCATGAAGATCACGAAGCTCCTCGGTGTGGCCGCCACGGCAGCACTGGCCACCGGCGCGCTCGTCACGGGTACCCCCGCGGCGGCGTCCTCGGACACACTGCTCGACGCCACTCTGCTCAATCAAGAAATGGTCCCCGCCCTGCAACGGGACCTCGGCCTGACCGCCGGGCAGGCACTCGCCCGGATCCAGGGCGAGACCGCCGCCGGCGCGCTCGAACAGTCACTCGCCTCGGCGCTCGCCGGCAGTTTCGGCGGCGCGAGCTACAACGAGGCCACCGGCAAACTCCGCGTCGGCGTCACCGACGCCGCGAAACTGGGGCAGGTCGTCGCGAGTGGCGCGGAAGCGGAACTCGTGCGCTTCTCGGCCGCCCAGCTCGATTCCACTGTGGACAAACTGAACGCGGGTGAGCGCGCGGCGGACGGCGCGATCACCGGCTGGGGCGTCGACACCAAGAGCAACCGCGTGACGCTGAACGTCCTGCCGGGCAAGGGCGGCGTCGTCGGCACGTACCTGGAGAAGACCGGCGTGGACAAGGCCGCCGTCTCGGTGGTCGAGACCACCGGGGTGCCGACCCTGAAGTACGACGTCCGCGGCGGTGATGCCTACTACATCAACAACTCTTCGCGCTGCTCGATCGGCTTCTCGGTCAGCGGCGGCTTCCTCACCGCCGGACACTGCGGCCCGGGCACGGTGACCGGCTCCAACCGGGTCGCGATGGGCTCGTTCTCCCGCGTCAGCTTCCCGAGCAACGACTACGCCAGCGTCCGGGTCAACAGCAACTGGACGCCGCGCGGCGTCATCAACAACGGCACCCGCGTGAGCGGCTCGAACGTGGCGGCCACCGGCGCCTCGGTCTGCAAGTCCGGTTCGACCACCGGCTGGACCTGCGGCACCGTCGGCGCCAAGAACCAGACCGTCCGTTACTCCGAAGGCACGGTCTACGGCATGACCGCCACCAACGTGCACTCGCAGGCGGGCGACTCCGGCGGCTCGTTCATCGCGGGCAACCAGGCCCAGGGCATGTTGTCCGGCGGTAACAGCTCGGTGACGTACTTCTTCCCGGTCCGGTCGGCGTTGTCCGCGACAGGGACCTCCCTGGTCCTCGGCTGACCGCTTCCCGGTCACCGAGAACCACGGAAAAGGACGAAGGGCGGGCCGAGTGCCTCCAGAGCACTCGGGCCGCCCTTCGCCCCTTTTCCGTACCGCGGGAGCGGTGGCTGGGGGGTGGTTACACGTTGCTGATCTCCTCGATCAGCGCCTCGACGTCGAAGTGCTCGCTCTCGGAGCCGAACGGGACCAGCTCGTAGGTGGACTCGAGGAACGTCTCGACGTCCTCGCGCTCGAGCTCGAACGACGCGTAACCGTCGGGTGACTCGATTTCCAGCGTCAGCATCGCCTCGTCCTCGGAGAGGTCGGGGCGGACGCGGACGTCGCCGAGCCCGGCGGGGTCGGTGAGACCCGTGGCGAGCAGCTCACGCGCGAAGGTCCACTCGACCCACCGGCCGCGCTCGGTCCGGAACGCCACGGTGACCGCGAACGGCTCGCCGGCGTGGAAGGACAGGCGGGAGAGAACGGGCGTGCTGCTGTTGTTCAGCAGAACGAACTGGCTCTGGTGAATTGCGTCGGTGTGCACGGCCACTCCTCGGTGCTCTCGTGGTTCGCGCGGCGCGAACTTTTCGTCTCGGGGAGGAGATGGCCGGACGCGGGCCCGATGACGCGAACATCGCCACGTTCACGCTATCGGCTGCATATGTCCATAGTGGTGTAACGCCGGGCACAGACCCCTTGCGTTCGGGCCGATACCCGTGGTGACGAAGCTCCGAGCCCGCCCCGGGCGTTGCGCAGGGTGCAACGTTCCACTGAGGACTGTCCTCTTTGGATCTCCGGGCGCTCAGGAGTCCAGCGGCAGCGTCAGCCCCGTCTTGACCCGGTCCATCGCCACCGACGTCGTGAAGTGCCGCACGTTCGGGTTGTCGAAGAACATCCGCCGCGTGAACACCTCGAAGTCCGCCATGTCCCGGCAGGTCACCACGAGCACGAAGTCCGCGTTGCCGGTGACGTAGTAACACTGCTGGACGTTGTCGTCCGCGAGCACCTGCCGACGGAACCCGTCGAGCACCGCGAGGTTCTCCCGCTCCATCTCGACCATCACCACGAACGTCATCGACAGCCCGAGCGCCCGCGGCGACAGCACCGCCACCTCGCGTTCGATCACCCCGGTCTCGCGCAGCCGCTTGATCCGCCGCTGCACGGCGGCGGCGGACAGCCCGACCTTGGCGCCGATGTTCTCGGCGATCATGCGGGCGTCCGACTGCAGGCAGGCGAGGATGGCGACGTCCAGGCGGTCGAGGTCGGGTGTGTGCACCAAGCCAGGCTAACCGGACGACTCGCCGGGGCGCCTGCTCTTTGATCGCGCCGTCGAGCGGCGTGGATCACCCCATCGGGGAAGGTGGGATTCTTTGAATTGTGACCCGGGACACAACTGGCGGGTCTACTGAATGGTAGCGCTTACAAGTGAATGGCAGACCTCGCATTTACCCCGCGAAAGGATTTCTTGGTGCCCTCATCTCAGGCGGCCGTTCTCGCCGGTCTCGGCTCTTGGCTGCCTCCGCGCGTGGTGGGCAACGAGGAGATCGCCCAACGGCTGGACACCTCCGATGAGTGGATCCGCTCGCGGACCGGC
This sequence comes from Amycolatopsis sp. NPDC102522, assembly GCF_055584485.1. Taxonomy (NCBI): domain Bacteria; kingdom Bacillati; phylum Actinomycetota; class Actinomycetes; order Pseudonocardiales; family Pseudonocardiaceae; genus Amycolatopsis; species Amycolatopsis sp. NPDC102522. The sequence goes on from NZ_JBVJLY010000001.1 coordinate 1,220,736, forward strand.
ATCGCCGAACGCCGGGTCGTCGACCCCGGGACGTCCACTGTGGACCTCGCGGTCGAAGCGGGGCGCCGGGCGCTGGCGTCGGCGGGGGAGAGCGAGGCCGACGCCGTCGTGCTCGCGACGTCGACGGCCGATCAGCTGTGCCCGGCCAGCGCGCCGCAGGTCGCGACCAAGCTCGGGCTGAACGGCGTCGCCGCGTTCGACGTCAACGCCGTGTGCAGCGGGTTCATCTACGGGCTCGCCACCGCCGCCGGGCTGATCGCCGCCGGGATCGCGCGCCGCGTGCTGGTGATCGGCGCGGACGTCTTCACCTCGCTCGTCGACCCCGAAGACCGCGGCACGGTGCCGATCTTCGGCGACGGCGCGGGCGCCGTCCTGCTGCGCGCGGGGGACGCCGACGAGCTCGGCGCGCTCGGCCCGTTCGACCTGCACAGCGAGGGCGAGCTCGCGGAACTGCTCTGGGTCGAGGCCGGCGGCGCGAAGAACCGCAGGTCGGAAGACCCGCGTGACCACTATCTGGTGATGCAGGGCCAGACCGTCTTCCGGCACGCCTGTGCCCGGATGGCCGAATCGGCGCGGGCGGTGCTGGATTCCGCCGGCTGGGTGGTCGGCGACCTCGACCGGTTCATCGGGCACCAGGCCAACATCCGCATCCTGCAGACCTGCGCGAAGCAGCTCGGGCTCGCGGAAGACGTGATGTATTCGAACATCGAGAAGGTGGGCAACACGAGCGCCGCGTCGATCCCGATCGCGCTGGCCGACGCGGTCAAGGACGGCTCGCTCCAGCCGGGGAACAGGGTCGCGATGGGGGCCTTCGGCGCCGGGCTCACCTGGGGTTCCACGCTGCTGCGCTGGCCGGACGTCATTCCGGGCTGAGCGCGCTCGCCTCCCAGGTCAGCGTCGGTTCCCGTCGTCCGCGCAGCTCCAGTTCCGCGGCCGGCTCCCAGTGTGAGCGCTCGCTCTCCAACGCGGCCTTGAGCACCGCTTCGCTCGCCAGGATCCGGCCCTCGGCGGCCTTGGCGTACTCGGTCAGGCGCGCGGCCTCGTTCACCGCGTCGCCGATGACGGTGTACTCGAACCGGCTGCTCGTCCCCAGCTGACCTGCGAAAACACGTCCGCTCGCGACCCCGATGCCGAGGTCGAGCTCACCGGTCTCCCGCACGGCGTCCCGGATCGCCCGTGCGGCCGCAAGCGCTGCCGTCGGCGCGTCCGCGAGCCGGGTCGGCGCGCCGAAGACACAGAGCGCGGCGTCACCCTGGAACTTGTTGACCAGCCCGCCGCGCGCCCCGACCGCGAGGACCACGCTGGTGAAGAACCGGTTCAGCATCTTCACCAGGTCCTCCGGCGGGGTGCGGCTCGCCAGGGCCGTCGAATCGACGACGTCGACGAACAGGGCCGTCACCTCGCGCACGTCACCCGACAGGGAGGCGCCGTACTCGAGCGCGTGCCGGGCGACCTCGTCCCCGACGTGCCTGCCGAAGAGGTCCCGCATCCGCTCCTGCTCGCGGAGCCCGGCGGCGAGGTCGTTGACCGAGGTCTGCAGCAGGCCGATCTCGCTGGAGTCGTCGACCTCGACCACGATCTCCTTGTTGCCGTGCGCGATCTCGTCGAGCGCGACCCGCAGCCGGTGCAACGGGGTCGCGACGGCCTTCGCGAGCAGGCCCGTCCCGATCGCGCCGACACCGAGCCCGATCACCGAAAGCAGGATCAGGCTCGCGACGTGGTCGCCCTGGCCGAGGTCCGGCGGCGTGGCCACCAGCAGCACCCCGAGGAACGGGACGCCGCTCGCCAGCGACCAGGTGACGACCACCCTGGTCAGCACGGTGACCTTGAGCGTCCCCTTCGGCGGGGTCACCTTGAGCGCGATCGTCATCACCGGGCGGGCGACCCACTCCGCGGCGAGATAGGTGAGGCCGACCGTGGTCAGCCCGCCGAGCCCGATGACCAGCGCCATCCCGAGCGCGTCCAGCCAGGACCCGAGCACCCGCGCGAGCGCGCCGAGCAGGATCGTGCCGATCAGCCAGAGCGTCCCGCTCACGATCCCCATGTCGACCGGGATCCGGAGCGCCCGCGCGGCTTCGGCCTTCGTCGGCGGGCGGCCGAAGACGAACCAGACCGCCGTGCGCCGCTGCAGCCACGCCGTCCACACGGTGCCGACCACCAGCGACAGCGCCACTATCCCGGCCGCGGTGACCCCGAGGATCCAGCCGCGGTCGCCGACCTCGCTCGGCAGGCCCTGCAGGAGCAGCAGCAACGCCACCACACCGGCACCGCACACACTGGACCCGAGGCCGAGCGCGGCGAACCCCAGGCTGGTCCTGAGCACCAGCCGGAACCGGCTCGACATCGTCTTCCCGCGCACCCGGTGATCGTATGACCTCCGCCGGAAAACAGTTCGCCAGTTCTCGCGCGCGGTGGTTACCGTGCGGGTATGGAACCGCTGGGCCAGGACGAGATCAGGGCGTCCTTCGTGAACTGCACGCGCGGCGAGGCCAAGGGCGTCACGCTGCCCGCCCGCCCCGACGAAATCCCTTGGGAGAAAAGGGAATTCCTCGGCTGGCGCGATCCGAAGGCCACCGCCAGGGCGTATGTCGTGCTGCCCTATCTCGGGGAAACCATCGGACTGTCCCTTCGCGCCGCGCCCCGGCCGAAGGGCCGTGTCCTGCTGAGCAACATGTGCGGCCTGTGCACGACGACACATCCGCTGTCCGGCATCGCGCTGTTCTCGGGGCGCCGCGCGGGGAAACCCGGGCGGGAGGGGAACACGCTGGGCATCTACGCGTGCACGAACCTCGCGTGCAGCCAGTACATCCGCGGCGAGCTGACGCCGGACGTGCCGCAGCCGGTGGAGACGCTCTCCCTCGAGGAGCGCGTCTTCCGGCTGGAGGACAAACTGCACCGGTTCGTGGAGCGGGTACTGGAGTCACGCTGACCCAGCGGCTGCTGCCCGCTTTGGACGGGCTCCAGCCCGAATCGCCACTCGCGACCGGCTCGGTGCTTTCGCTCCACCGCGAGCCGTCCACCTGATCACGCGCGTCGTCCACCCAGTCACGTGTGTCGTCCCTCCAGTCACGCGAAACCGCCCGGTGGTCGTGTCGCGAAAGCCACTTTCGGGGCATTGGACGTCGCGAAAGTGGCTTTCGCGACACCTTTTGGCGCTGACCCGAATCGCCACTCACGACCATCCGGACCACCTCGGTACCAGCCCTGGCCCCGCTTGAGCTACGTGACGGACCGGCCCCGCGAGCAACCGCACCCGGAATCCAGCAGGTACCCGGTGCACCCACCTCGCTTTCACAACGTCGGGATCCCCTGCCCGACCCTCAGGGCGGATCTCGCGTGATCAGGGACCGAACACGCGAGTTCCGCCTCCAGTCACGTGAGTTCCGTCCCTGATCACGCGAGTCACGCCTCCAGTCACACCGCTCAGAACCGGAACCGCAGGATCCGCCCCATCTTCTTGAACGCCGGGAACCGCCCCGCGACCCACAGCTGCGCCCGCAGCGACGTCGAAAGCCGGTCCTTCACCTCCGGCGTCGCGTAGTCCGTCGAGTCGAGCTTCGAGACCAGCGTCAGCCCGAGCCGTTCCAGCTCGGAGATCTCGTCGATACCCCAGTACAAAGTCGCGTTGGCCTTGCGGACCACGGGGTTCAGCTTCTGCAGCTTGATCCCCAGCCTGCTGAACGTGTCGAAGACCATTTCGCCGCCCTGCGGGAAACGCGCGATCAGCCGCCGCAGCAATTCCTCGCCCTCGGCGGGCTGCAGATACATCGTCAGCCCTTCCGCGATCACCAGACCGGGTTTGTCCGACGGGATCTCGTCGATCCAGCCGAAGTCCGTCACGGACGTGCCGATGGTCCGGTACCCGTCCCGCTCCGGGTAGATCCGGGCGCGCAGGTCGACGACCTCGGGGTAGTCGACGTCGAACCACCGCACCGAAGGCGGCGGGTCGAGGCGGTACACGCGGCTGTCCATCCCGCAGCCGAGGTGCACGACGGTCGCGTCCGGATGCGCCCGGAGGAACGACGCGGCCCAGTCGTCCATCGGCTTGGCGCGCAGCGCGACCGTCAGCCCGAGCTGGCCGTCGACGCCGAGCGAGCCGAAGTCGTAGTCGATCTGCTTGACGGCCTCGTCTGCGGCCTTGTCGCCGAGGATCGGCCGCTCGCTGCGGGCGTCGAGCGCCCGGCCGTACAGCGTGGCCAGCATCGTCGCCTTCTCTTCGGTGAACCGGACCTTCTCCACCGCACACCCCCATCAGAAGTTTCACAAACTTCTGAAAACAATACTCGCGCGGGGGCGGCCTGGCCATCAAGGAAGCGTTAATCCCGTGCCGTGTAGTCGTGGACGTAGGTCTTGGCGTCGAGCAGATGCCGCCGGGTGATGTCCCGTGCGGCCGCCGCGTCCGAACGGCGGATCGCTTCGAGGATCGCGCGATGCTCGTCGACGGCCTTGCGGATCTGTCCCGGAAGCCGCAGCGCCGCCCGCCGCTCCTCGCCGACCAGGGAGAGCACCGAACGCAGCAGATCGGTGACGTCGTCGTTGCCGGCGTTGCCCGCGATCACCCGGTGGAATTCCGCGTCGGCCGCGATCACGCGCAGCATGTCGCCGTCGGCCGCGGCCTGGTCCATCTCGTCGACGGTGCCTTCCAGTCGCTCCAGCACCCTCGGCGTGTGATCGAGCGCGAGCCGCTCGGCCAGCGTCGGCTCGACGGTGGTCCGCAGGTCGAACAGCTTCTCGACCAGTTGCTCGTGCTCGGAGAACCAGCCCCGGAGCGGCTGTTCGTCGAGGTTCTCGCGGACATAGGTGCCCGAACCCGGCCGCACCTGCACGTAACCGATGGAATCCAGCACCCGCAACGCCTGCCGCAGCGAACCGCGGCTGATCCCGAGCTGTTCGCAGAGCGCCCGTTCGGCGGGCAGTCTCGACCCGGCGGCGAGCTTGCCCGAATCGATCATCGTGCGCAGATGATCGACGGTCGCACTCCACACCTGCTCGCGCTCGTCGTCGGCCACGGGCCCATCCTCGCAGGTTCGCCGGATCGCCCGGAAATGTCGGTGGAGGGTGTCATCATCTGACGATGACTGGGGTGGCAGGGCTGATCAAGGCATGGGTGCACGGCTGGGCGCTTTCCCGCGGCGTGGGAATTCCGGTGGCCGAGCCGGACGGTTACCGGCTCGATGTCGGGCGCCCGGGGCACCGCGTGAGATACGTACTGGCCGACGCCGGGTCGGTCGAGAGCCGGGCCCGCGCGCTGACCGAGCCCGGGACTTGGCTGAAGGTGAGCGCTTCGCGTGAAGAGGTGGCGAAAACCGTTCCGTCGAGCTGGGAGGTCGGCCCACCGGAGTACCTGATGAGCGCTCCGCTCGCGGTGCGTCCAGTCATGGCCGCACCTGAGCCGTACCGGGCGGAACTGGTCGGCGACGGCGTGGTCACCGATGTGGTGGTGCGCGCCCGACGGCTCGCGCGCGGCCACCGGCCGGGTCGCGATCGCCGGCGGCACGGCGGTGATCGATCAGGTCGTGACGGAGCCCGAGCACCAGCGGCGAGGGCTCGGCCGGTTCGTCATGCGCAGGCTCGACGAGGTGGCTGTCGCCGCCGGGGCGGAGCGAGCGGTCCTGGTCGCGACGGAAGAGGGACGGGCACTGTACCTGTCGCTCGGCTGGACGGTGGACGCGGAGATCACCGCGGCTCATCTGCCGGAGAGAGAACCGAACAAGACATAACGGGCCCGCTGAATGTTCGACTAGACACATCCAGAGCGCGAAAGGAGGTAACGGTGCTTAGGGTGCGCAAGTGAGCGCTTTATGACGTGGTGGCACGCGGTAGTGATCTTCGTCGCGGGGCTCTGGGCGGGCACCATCAACACGGTCGTCGGCTCGGGCACGCTGGTGACCTTCCCGGTCCTGGTCGCGCTCGGCTACTCGCCGCTGACGGCGACGACGTCCAACGCGATCGGCCTCGCGCCCGGCACGGTCAGCGGGGCCATCGGCTACCGCGAAGAGCTCAAGGGCTACTGGCCCCAGGTCGTCAAACTCGCGGTGGCGTCGTTCTTCGGCGCGATCTGCGGGACGATCCTGCTGCTCTCGCTGCCGAAGGACGCCTTCGAGACCATCGTGCCCGCGCTGGTCGGGCTCGCGGTGGTGCTCGTGATCGTCCAGCCGCGCGTGGCCGCCTGGGTCGCGAAACGCCGCGAGGAGAACGGAAAGGTCCACAAGATCGGGCCGCTCCTGATCTTCTTGATCTTCCTCATCGGCATCTACGGCGGATACTTCACGGCCGCGCAGGGCGTGATGATGGTGGCCGTCATGGGGATGCTGATGTCGGAGTCGTTGCAGCGGCTCAACGGCGTCAAGAACGCGCTTTCGGCCGTCGTGAACATCGTCGCCGGCGCGATCTACGCCTTCATCGCGCCGGTCAGCTGGCCCGTGGTCGGGCTGCTCGCGGTCGGATCGGTGATCGGCGGCCAGCTCGGCGCGAAGATCGGCCGCAAGCTCTCGCCGAAGGTGCTGCGCGGCGTGATCGTCGTGATCGGCGTCGCCGCGATGGTGCAGCTGCTCCTCAAATAGGAAAGCCCGCACCCCGCGAACGGAGTACGGGCTTTCCCGAAGAGCTTTGTCAGCGCGGGAAATCCCCGGCCGCTTCGAGGAAGAGGTCGTTCTCCTCGGGCGTCCCGATGGTCACTCGCGCGCCTTCGCCCGCGAACGGGCGCACGATCAGCTTCCGCTCCAGCGCGTGCTCCGCGAACTCTGTCGTCCGCTCGCCCAGCGGCAGCCAGACGAAGTTCGCCTGCGTCTCCGGAACCTCGTAACCCTTGGCCACCAGCGCATCCCGCACGCGGGTCCGCTCCGAGATGATCTCCTTGCAGCGTTCCAGCAGTTCGTCGGCCGCGTCGAGGGAGGCGATGGCCGCCGCCTGGGCGATCATGTTCACCGAGAACGCGACGTAAACCTGCTTCAGCGCGACGGTGATCGCTTCCGGCGCCACCGCGTAACCCACGCGGAGACCGGCGAGGCCGTACGCCTTCGAGAAAGTCCGCAGGACAGCGACGTTGTCCCTGCCGCGCGCCAGTTCGACGCCGTCCGGCACCTCGGCATCGGTCACGAACTCCTTGTACGCCTCGTCGAGCACGACGAGCACACCCGCGGGCACGGCGTCGAGGAAGCGCTCCAGTTCCGCGCGCCGCAGGACCGTTCCGGTCGGGTTGTTGGGGTTGCACACGAAGACCAGCCGCGTCTTCGGCGTGATGGCGGCGAGCATCGCGTCGAGATCCAGCCCGTGCCCGGTCGTGAGCGGTACTTTCACGCTCACGGCGTTCGCCACCTGCGTGACGATCGGGTACGCCTCGAACGAACGCCAGGGGAAGATGACCTCGTCACCCGGGCCGCACAGGGCCTGGATCATTTGCTGGCAAAGGGAAACCGAACCGCAGCCGACGGCGATCCGCTCGACCGGCTCGGCCAGTTCACGGGCCAGCCGCTCGACGAGCGCGGACGCCGTGATGTCCGGGTATCGGTTGATGCCCTGTGCGGTCTCGGCTATGGCCTGCGCCACACTCGGCAGCGGTCCACCGGGGACCTCGTTGCTCGCCAGCTTGATCGCGCCCTGGATTGTCCGGCCAGGGACGTACTTCGGCAACGATTCGAGATCCGCACGCGGCGAAACAGGGGACATCTTCGGCGCTCCTACGTCTGGGGGACGGCTCCGACACCGTATCCTCCCGCGCCACGGCAAGCTCCGAATATTTACCTAAGAGTGGTCTGATGGAGGAATGACCCTGACGACCACCGTGGAACACCAGCGCGCCGACGGCCATACGCTGCGTCTGACCTTCGCCGAACCGGATGGCGTCGTCCGTGGCGGGCTCGTCGTGTTGCACGAGGAGACCGAAGAGGTCGAAGAGGGTTTGGAGCTGCTTCTGGCCGGTCTCGCAGGTGAAGGCTGGCTCACTGTCACCCCGCACCTCGATCGGGACAACCTCACGCAGCAGGATCTCCTCGAAGCCACCGACGCGACGCTTTCCTGGCTCGCCGAGCGCGGTGTCCAGGCGGATCTCGTCGGTGTCGTCGGTTTCGACCTCGGCGGGACGGCCGCGCTGGTCGTGGCGTCGAACCGCAGGCTGGGCGCGGCGGTCAGCGTCGGCGGGCAGGGCGTCACCGGGCTGCCGGTCCTCGTCGAGATCGCGGGACGGCTCACCAGCCCGTGGCTCGGCATGTACGGCGACGCGGGCGACGAAGCCGGAGGCGCCGAGGTCGAACAGCTGCGTGACGCGGCGGCCACGGCGAACGTCGCGACTAACGTCGTGCACTACCCGGGCGCCAACCACCGCTTCGACGCCGACCCGGACGCCGCGGCCGAGGCCTGGCAGCGCACGTTGAATTGGTTCGACGCCCACCTGCGCTGACTCCATCCGCGCTAACATCTCCCTTGAATGTGACAGGGGAGGGTCGAATGGCACAGTCACCCAAGGTACCCGCGACGCCACAAGCCGCGTTCGGAGCTTCGGCTCCGGCGCTGGCTCCGGTGGCGGGCAAGATCCGGGACGCCAAGACCGATGCCAAGAAGGGGACCGTCAAGGTCACCGAGGACGCCGCCAAGAAGCTCGTCGACGCGCTGCTGAAAGCGCGTCACGAGCTGAACGCGCTGATCAAGGACTCGGCGGAGTTCAAGGCGCCCTTGAAACTGGGCGACAACTTCGTCGGGCACACGATGAGCGAACGCTTCCAGGGCGCCGCGACCGAGGGGACCGAAGCCGCCGTGCCCGTCCTCGAGGACTTCGCCGTGGTGCTCAAGGACTTCCAGCTCACCGTGATGGCGGCGCGGAAGATGTACGTCGCCGCGGACGAGGCGGGCCAGGAACAGCTCGAGCAGGTCGCCCGCCGGTTCGACATGCAGGACATCGTCGAACACGAGCGGAAGGACGAGCACTGATGCGCATCCTGCCCGCGCCGTGGCCGCCGCCGGAGCCCGAGCCGCGCCCTGGCCCCGAGAGCCTCGTCGCCGACATCGACTGGATGAGTTACTCGCATCGCGAGCTTTACGAGATGGTCCACAACGACCTGGACCTCGCGAGCGCGGAAGCCGTCGCCGCGCACTGGGCGAAGATCAGCGCGTTCCTCGACAGGGTCGGCACCGAGCTCAGGGCGGCCATCGTCGCCACCGCCGACGGCTGGACGGGCGAGGGCGCGGACAGGGCCCGTGACGCCGCGATCAAGCTCGTCGAGTGGGCGGGCGAGACAGGCTGGCGCGCGGAGAACGTCGCGAACTGCGTGCGCCGCCAGACGGACATCGCCGAAACCGCGCGGCGCACGATGCCCGAGCCGCCGGGATCCGCGCCGCGGCCCAAGGCACCGGAGCGCCCGGGACGCCGTCCGATCCCGGTCTCCGATTCGACACAGGCCATGTCGGCCGCGTCGCCGTCGAAGTCCGGCTTCGCCGAGGCCGGGCGGATCGTCGCCGAACCCACCGACGAAAGCTCGCAGGACCTGCACCGTCAGGCCGCCGACGTGATGACGCGGATGCAGCGGAACTCCGGCGAGGTCTACGAGAACGTCCCTCGCTTCACCTCGTACGGCCAGCGGCCGCAGCTGCTCAAGACACCCGAAGAACCGACTCCGGAACCGAAGCCGAAGCCGGAACCGGTGCCAGTGCCGCCGCCGGACGACTCGACGCGCAGCAGCGGTACCGACGACGTCGCCCCGATCCAGGTGCGGGAGCCGATCGAGGCACCGCGCGCGCCCGGCGCGAGCAGCGGCACCTTCGCCCCGCCGCCCGGTACTTCCGGCGGGACCCAGGAGCAGCTCGGACAGGGCAGCCGATCCGGTGTCGGCGGCTTCGGGCCGTCGGGGCAGCCCGGCCAAGTCGCCGGGACCCGGGCCGCGGCCGCGGGCATGGGCGGCTTCGGCGGGATGCCGATGGGGATGGGGTCTCCGCAGGGGCGACAAGGCGAAGAAGACCGGCACAAGGCGCCGGACTACCTCGTCGAGGACGCCGATGTCTGGGGCCTCAGCGGGCAAGTGACCCCGCCGGTCATCGGCGAAGACCCGAGGGGCGGCCGCTGATGGACTGGATCCGGTTGCACGTCGGCGAGCTGTTCCTGCTCTGGTCGGCGCACGGACGCGACGAACTGCCCGCGGTGCTGGAGGTTCCGCACGTCGGGCGGACACCGGAGTTCCGCGCGGAACTGGTGGCCACGGCGAGCGGGACGCTGTCGGACCGAGGCCTCGGGACGGTCGAGGCGCCCGCGCCCGAACTGCTCCGGCTGCTGCACACCCTCGCGAACAGCGAACTGACGCTGGACCTGCGGCTCGACGGCGATCCGTCGTACCGGGCCGTCGGCTGCGTGTCCGATCGCGGCGCGGTCGCGATCGGTGTCTCGGGCACCGACGTCGAGCTGTCGGCGCTGCGGGAACCGCTCGTCGCCGCGACCCTGCTGCAGGCGTTGCCGCCGTGCGAGCAGGGGCGGGGCCTCTCGGTCAACCTGCGCGTGGACGACTACACGGCCGCGTGCGAGGCGGGGGAGCGCGACGGGCAGCCGGCGTTTTCCGACGTCCTGCGCGACGCCGGGCTGCGCGAACCCGAGGTCATCGTGATGGTGCGGATCGCGACGCAGCGGATCGGCAGCGGACGGCTCGGCGCGACCAGGAAGTCGTGGGAGGGCCGCTGGGTGCGCGGAGAGGGCACGTTGACCTGGGTGGACACCCCCGACGGGCGCTACGGCCTCCGCCGCGAACGCGGATGGCTGACGATCACCCCGCTCGACGCCGGGCGGCTCAAGACGATGGCGTACGAGCTGTTCACGGGGGCTCGCCAGTTCGGATGACTGGAGTTAGGTTCGCGGAGTGACGCACACCGCCGACGCCCCGGAAGTCCTCTGGCGCCCCGAGCCGAGCCGCCTGTCCGACACCAAGATCGACGCGTTCCGCCAGTGGCTGCGCACCGAACGCGGCGTGGAAGCCGACGACTACAACGCGTTGTGGGAGTTCTCCGTGCGGCGGGGGCCGGAGTTCTGGACGGCCGTCGGCGACTTCCTCGGCCTGCGCTGGCACGACCGGCCCGGTGAGGTGCTCACCGGCGAGATGCCGAACGCCCGGTGGTTCGAGGGCGGCACGCTGAACTACGCCGAGCACTCGCTCATGCCCGGCGTCGCGGGTGCCGCGAAGGCCGACGACGAGATCGCCGTGCTCTTCCACCGCGAAGACGGCCTCTCGTCGCAACTGACCTTCGGCGCCTTGCGTTCCGCTGTCGCCTCCGCGCGGGAGGGCTTGCGGAAACTGGGAGTGTCCAAAGGGGACAGAGTCGTCGCGCTGGCACCCAACTGCCCGCAGACGCTGATCGCCTTCCTCGCCACCGCGAGCCTCGGCGCGATCTGGTCGTCGTGCTCGCCGGACTTCGGCGTCCACGCGATCACCGACCGCTTCGTGCAGATCGAGCCGAAGGTGCTGATCGCGGTCAACGGATACGTCTACAATGGACGGTGGTTCGACAGCCGGCCGACGGTAGAGTCCTTGCGGGAGAGGATCTCCACGCTCGAAGCGACCGTGCTCATCGACTACGCCGGCGGCCGCCTCGACGGCACGCTCGACTGGGACACGCTGCTCGCCGACAACGACGGCGCGGAACTGGCCTTCGAGCCCGTCGAATTCGGGCACCCGCTGTGGGTCCTGTACTCCTCGGGGACCACCGGCCTGCCGAAGGGCATCGTCCACGGGCACGGCGGCATCACCCTCGAACACCTCAAATCCCTCGCGCTGCAAAACGATCTCGGCCCCGGCGACCGGTTCTTCTGGTTCACCACCACCGGTTGGATGATGTGGAACTTCCTCGTCTCCGGCCTGCTGACCGGGACGACGATCGTGCTCTTCGACGGCAGCCCCGGCAGCCCGGACCTCACCGTGTTGTGGCACTTGGCCGAACAGCACCGCGTCACCTACTTCGGCACGTCGGCGCCGTACATCCAAAGCTGTCTGAAGGCCGGGATCAAACCGGCCGAGCGCTACGACCTCACCGCGTTGCGCGTCTTGGGATCCACCGGGGCGCCGCTGAGCGTCGAGGGATTCCGGTGGATCGTCGACGAGGTCGGCAAACGAGTCCAGATCTGTTCGGTGTCCGGCGGCACGGACCTGTGCGCCGGGTTGGTCGGGTCGGCTCCGGACGTCCCCGTCTGGCTGGGCGAGCTTTCGGTGCGCGCGCTCGGCGTCGCCGTCGCCGCTTTCGACGAAGACGGGAAGCCGGTGGTGGACACGGTCGGCGAGCTGGTGATCACCCAGCCGATGCCGTCGATGCCGGTGTTCTTCTGGAACGACCCTGACGGCTCGCGGCTGCGCGAGGCGTACTTCGAGATGTACCCCGGGATCTGGCGGCACGGCGACTGGATCCGGCTCACCGGACGCGGCTCCGCGGTCATCTACGGGCGCAGCGATTCGACGTTGAACAGGGGCGGCGTCCGGATGGGCACGGCCGAGTTCTACCGGGTCGTCGAGGCGTTCGACCAGGTCGCGGACTCGCTCGTGATCGACACGTCGGCGGTGGGGAACGAGGACGGGCAGCTGCTGTGCTTCCTCGCGCTGGCCGAAGGCGCGTCGCTCGACGAGATCGAGCCCGCCCTGCGCAAGGAGCTGCGAAGGGCGCTCTCTCCGCGGCACGTGCCCGACCGGTTCATCCAGGTGAGCGCGGTACCCCGGACGCTCAACGGGAAGAAATGCGAGGTTCCGGTCAAGAAGATCCTTTCGGGGGTTTCACCTGACCGCGCCGTCAGCCGGGATGCGTTGCTGAACCCCGAAGCCCTTGTACCGTTCGTGGAGCTGGCAAGGAGCTGAACGTAGGGGCGGGACTTGGCGGGCGCGTGGCGGGTGGCGGGTGCCACCTCGGTAGTGGTGATCACCTGGGTGACGCGGCTGGCCGGACTGCTGGCCCTGGTCTCGGTGCTGGTCCCGGCCGGGCGGCGCACCCTGCGTGGGCGCGTCGCCACCTGGCTGGAACTGCCGCACGAGGCCACGGTCGGCGCGGCGACGGTCGCGCTGGTGACCGGTGTGCTGCTGGTCCTGCTCGCCGCCGGCCTCAAACGGCGGAAGCGACGGGCGTGGCAGCTGGCTGTCGCCGCCGCGGCGCTGCTGACGGTGTCGCACCTCGGGCTGCGGCACGTCCTCGGCCCCGGCCTCGTGTCGCTCGCGCTGCTGATCGCCCTGATCGCGACGCGGCGGTCCTTCATCGCGCTCCCCGATCCGGTGACCGGCCGGTGGCGCGCGGTGCGGGTCTTCCTGCAGCTGACGGTGGCCGGGGTCGCGATCAACTTCGTGCTGCTGTCGGTCGCGCGGGCGGTGGACCCCCTGGACTTCGGCGACCGGCTGGCGCAATCGGTGCTGGCGCTGGTCGGCGTCAGCGGCCCCGCGGTGTTCCGCGCGCTGTGGCTGGAAGACCTTTCGGCGGCAGTCGGCGTGCTGTTCGGCATCGCCGCGGTACTGACGGCGGCGTACTTCCTGCTCCGCTCGGCCGAACCCGCGCCGGAGCTGACCGACGACGAGGTCGAACGGCTCAGGGCGCTGCTGGACGAGCGGGACTCCCTGGGGTACTTCGCCCTGCGGCGGGACAAGTTCGTGGTCTTCTCGAAGTCGGGGAAGGCCGCGGTGACCTACCGCGTGATCGCCGGGGTCGCGCTGTGCTCGGCGGACCCGCTCGGCGACCCGGAAGCGTGGCCCGGCGCGATCGAGGAGTACCTGGACGTCTGCCGGCGGTACGCCTGGACCCCGGCGACCATGGGCTGCTCGGAACTGGGCGCGACCGTCTGGGCCCGCTTCGGCCTGGAGGTGCTGGAGATCGGCGACGAGGCCGTCGTCGACACCGAGACCTTCACCCTCGAAGGCCGCGTCATGCGCGGAGTCCGCCAAGCCGTCTCGCGCACGAAGCGCGCCGGCTACACCGTCCGCGTCCGCAAGGCCGAGGACCTGTCAGCCGGGGAACTCGACGAACTCCGTGCCCTCGCCGCCACCTGGCGCGGCACCGACACCGAACGCGGCTTCTCGATGGCCCTCGGCCGCATGGGCGACCCCGGCTCGGTCCTGGTGACCGCCGAACACGACGGCCGCGTGCGCGGAGTGCTCCAGTTCGTCCCCTGGGGCGAGAAGGACCTGTCCATGGACGTCATGCGCCGCGACCGGACCGCCGACAACGGCATCAACGAGCTGATGATCTCCGAACTCCTCCTGGCCACCCCCGCACGGCACGTCTCCCTGAACTTCGCCGCCTTCCGCGCCGTATTGGAACAAGGCCAACGCATCGGCGCCGGCCCCGTCGCCCGCCTTTCCGCCCGGACACTGCGATTCTTCTCACGCTGGATCCAGATCGAGACCCTCTACCGCTTCAACGCGAAGTTCCGACCGCGGTGGGTCCCGCGCTATCTGGCCTACCCCGCGGCCCGCGACCTACCCCGAGTCGGCATCGCCGTCTTCGAAGCCGAAGGTCTCGGCGGACGCCCATCCGGCCTGCTCAGAGCCCTGCGACGGATCTAAGGGGGGTCCCTTTCGCGGGGGTTCCCGGGGTGTGTAACCTATTTGAGCAGTGGTCGTTGGGCCTGGGAGGCTTCGCCTAGTCTGGTCTATGGCGCCGCACTGCTAATGCGGTTGGGGGTAACCCCCCCTCCCGGGTTCAAATCCCGGAGCCTCCGCTGGTGCCTGTTCCGGCAGGTGCTAGGTTGATAACTGAACAAGCGCCCGTAGCTCAGCTGGATAGAGCATCTGACTACGGATCAGAAGGTCAGGGGTTCGAATCCCTTCGGGCGCACGTCTGGTTGAGACAGCACTAAGGCCCTCCCGTTCGCGGGAGGGCCTTTTTGTCTGTCCGTTGTGGACTCTCAAGGAAGCCCTCGGCTATTCGGCGTCGTTGAACGCTGTTCTGGGTTACGCTGGAATACTTCCAATCGAGGGGACGCGATGGGGATTACGGCGGAGGCAGAACGACTTTCCTCGTTCGATGTCTGTTCAGGTGCGGGCGGGCTTGCACTGGGTCTCGAGCGAGCAGGGTTCGACCCCGTTCTGCTGTTGGACAATCGCGATGTGGCCTGCCGGACTCTGCGGGCGAATCGTCCTCGATGGGACGTCCTCGAACTGGATCTTCTCGATTTCGTCGCAGAGGAACACCAGCAGGTCTACGACGTCGATCTGCTGTCCGCCGGCCTTCCGCGGGTGAAGGCCTCGGCGACGGTCAACCGGACTCGTGGCAGTGATATCGAGCTCGAACTGCTCAAAGCGACGATCATGTTGATGCACGGGGTGCAGCCGCGCGCTTTGTTGGTCGAGAACGTTCCGGACCTCGTCACCAAGGACACTTACAGTGCGGTGCGGGATTTCGTCGGTGTGGAACTCGATCACCTGGGCTATCGGTACAAGTGGTTCGTGGTCAACGCGGCCGACCACGGTGTGCCTCAAAATCGTGCGCAAGGGATCCTGGTCGCGCTCAAAGGCGATGCCATGGATGCCTTCGAGGAACCCGAGCCGAGCCTGGAGTCGCCGGTGACGGTAGGTGACGCACTGGAAGCGTCGATGCAAGCGCGCGGGTGGGCCCAGGCGAGTGAGTGGGCCGAGCAGGCGGACAAGCTGGCGCCGACCTTGGTCGGCGGGTCCTGGGAACGAGGAGGCCCGGACCTCGGCCCCACGGGGTCGAAGCGGGCGTGGGCCAAAATGGGTGTGGACGGTGCCACGGTCGCCGACGAGGTGCCCGGGCCCGACTTCGTCTGGGACCCGGAGCTCGGCCGGGCAGGCATGGTCAAGCTGACTGTCGAACAAGCCGCTCGCCTGCAGGATTTTCCTCCGGAATGGCGGTTCGAAGGCAAGAAGACCGTTCGTTACCGTCAGGTCGGCCATGCCTCACCACCGCCCGTCGCACACGCGTTGGGACTCGCCATTCGTGCCGCGCTGACACGCGGTGGAGCCTGATGATTTCAAGGTCGTCGTACACGAGTTAAGCTTCCACCCCATGACCCCTGTGCAGCCGCAGCTGTTCACGACTGCGCAGATCCAGATGGTGGACCTGTTCGCGGGGCCTGGCGGGCTGGACGTCGCCGCACACTGGTTGGGTGTGCACGTCGACGGCATCGAGTGGGACGACAACGCCTGCGAGACCAGAAAAGCCGCAGGTCTCGGCACCAAGCATGCCGACGTCCGGGCCTACGGGCCCAAGGATTTCCCCGATGCCACCGTGCTCTCGGGCGGACCGCCGTGCCAGACGTACACCGTCGCGGGAGGCGGTGCCGGTCGCCGTGCACTGGACACGGTCCTCGGCTTCGTCGAGCGGATGGCCGCAGGCGAAGACATCAGCGCCGAACTCGAGAAGCTGCACGAAGACGACGAACGCGCAGGCGACGACAATCGTAACGGCAAGGAACGTTCCGGCCTGGTACTCGAGCCGTTGCGCTGGGCATTGGAAGCTCTCGACTACGAAATGCCTTACGAAGCCATCGTGCTGGAACAGGTTCCGACGGTCCTGCCGGTCTGGCAGGCATACGCCGATGTTCTGAAGGAACGTGGCTACAAAGTCGCCTGCGGTGTCTTGCACACTGAAGAGTTCGGAGTTCCGCAGACTCGCCGTCGCGCGATCCTCATCGCACGACTTCACGGCGAGGCTTCGCTGCCCACGCCAACGCACCGTCGGTACTACAAGGGCAAGGATCGGTCCGAGGGAGTAGCCGCTCTCAAGCCGTGGGTGACGATGTCCGACGCCTTGCGCGACAGGGACGAGCCGTTCGAAGTGGTGTCCAACTACGGAACCGGCGGCGATCCCAAGTTGAGGGGAAGGCGCAGGTCCGACGAGCCGTCTGCCACGGTCACCGGCAAGATCTCACGGAATCGGCTGTATTCGTCCGGCTGGCCCAAGCACGAGCTCGACCGGCTGACGAAAGAGGAAGCCGGGCAGTTGCAGACCTTCCCCGGCGATTACCCCTGGTCGGGCAAGGAGATCGCGCAGCAGGTCGGCAATGCCATTCCGCCACGACTGGCTGCCCACGTGCTTGCCGCGGCCCTGGGACGCAAGTTCAAAGCCGAAGACCTCGACAAGGCTGTCGCCGCGGATTGGGACCCGGGAATCTACGATCGGCCTTTGCTGCCCTCGACCCCTATCGCAACTCCATCCGAAAAGGACACTACTCCGGAGACTCGGCAACCTTCTTCCGTTGTCGCATAGGCGCTTCTTCGAGTAGCTGCCTGAACAGCGGCGTCAGAGCCTTGACAGCGTCTTCGTCGACCTCGCCGTCGTCCGGTCCGTCGGGAAGACGGTCCCAGTGCACCGGTGCCATGTCTTCGGCCTCGGCGATCCAGTCGTGCACCGCGTCTTGATCCACTGGCTCGTCAGGCGCCAGAACGTCGTACAGCAGCGTGCTACCCGCCGCGTTGACAGCGGACGACAACGCGTTGGCCCGGTCTCCCAGACGTGAAACGTTCGAGCGCTTCAACTCCTCGAGTACCCGAATGATCGCGATCGAGGTCGGGCGGTGATCGATCACGTCCAGACGCATCGTCGTGTTCAGGACGTCTTGAACACTGCAGGCGACTTCCACCGGGCTGTAGTCGTCCGCGTTACGGAACAGTTCGGCCGCCCACCAGAGACGGGCGAAGGCCTGGGTGTAATGCGGGCCGCTGAACCGTGAGGCCGGTGTGATCTCGGTGCCTTTGTGGCGCCATACCACGTAATCCGGGGCCGCGATCATGGAGAGGAAGTTCCACAGGTGACTGTCGGCAGCTTCGGCCCTGGTCATCCGCAGGGTGGCGTGCAGTCTCGGTGCCAGCCAGCCATCGGCATCCGAAGGTCTTCCCTCGAAGCGTTCCATCGCGACGTCGAGCAACTCCCGGATCGGTGTGATCCTCCAACGGGCTCCCGTCGACGGAAGAGGGCTCGACGCCTTGCGAAGTGCGACCAGTGGCGGTTTTTCGTGCCCTGACTGCATGCCGCGGGTGAGGAACTTGGCGACTGCCGTATCCGCGAGAAGCCCCAGCTCGGGGGGCAGGTCGGTGATGGCTTCACGATTCATCGGTCGTGGCCCCTGTCTGACGTCGAACGGAGCGCACGGCGTTGGTCAGCTTTCTGGTGATCTGGCTTCGTCTTCCTGCCGCGTACTGGACGCTCGTCTGGAGTTCGGACCAACCGAACCCCTTGATGCGACGCTCGTTGATGTCGAAGAGCGCGTCCGTGAGCTGTCGTCCGGGCAGGACGTCCGGCAGCATCATCCGCACCACGGCTTCCCGCCAGCCGGCGGGCATCTGGGGCGTTCCGTCCTCGTCGAGGTCCAGATCGCTGATGGCCGTGTGGAACATGGCGGTCCACGCGTCCTGTGCGATCTGGCTCGCCGTCAACTCGCGCAGCAGCTTTTCGTCTCCGCCGGTGCCGTGCAACGTATCGATCAGTCCCTCGACCGCACCGGTGTTCAAATAGACCGTCGGGATGTCACCTGTCGTCTCGACTATCCATGGTGACTCCTTGAACGCCTGCAACCATTCGTGCGGTCCCTCGTGGAAGTCGACCTCCACGATCTCGATGTCGCGCTGCCGTACCGGGGTGGTGACCTTCAAGTCCACGAACCAGGCTTTTTCGGTGGCACCGATGAGGCGGCCTGCCATCCCGTCGAGCGTGGCGGCCACGGTGAGATCGAGCGTGGCACGGTTCAGGTGACGGGCGCGAGCCAGCTCGATGCTGCCGCGCCAGCTGCCGTCACGGCCGCGGACCAGCCGCGTCGTCGACCGTGCATTCGTTGCCTTCTCGGTGAGTACGGCCAAACACACCGGGTCGACCCACGGACCTTCGGAGAGCTCGTCTTCGGGCAGCTTGGCGACAAGGTGCAGTGTCGCGTTCTCCCATTTCTCCCGACCGGTCTGGTGCAACGCGACTGTTTGTTCCACTTTGGAAAGGTGCGAGTACGGCAGCTCCGTGCCGTCCACACTCACCGAGGTCACGTCGAGGCTCACGTCGCCGAGGAGCGTGAGGTAGGGAAACGCGGCCCTCATGCGGCACCGCCACGCGTCTTCTGGACGTCCACGACGAGTCGTGACAGGCGTCCCTGGACGGGGTGGCTCGTCGGATCCGTGACTCCGATGAACGAGGCCGATCGCGCCCCCGCCGGGATGACCAGGTTGCCGCTCTCCACATGGCAGTGTTCCGCTGCGGTCAGGAGGCTCCACTCCACGGCCGGTCGGCCGCCCGATCTGACGTCGAACTTGGCGACCGGTGTGAGCAACCACGGATCTTCCGCTTTGGGCAGCTTGAGGTCGACGCTCACATGCCAGGCGCCGGAGTCGTCCAGTTGCGCGTTGATGCTCCGGACCGTTGGCACGCCCTGCGCGCGCCTGCCGCCGGCGGCGGCGCCGTCGAGCTTCAGCAACTCCTTCAGGACACTCGGGCCACCCCGATGACCGATCTCTCGGCGCCCGACGAGCTCGCGAACCGCCTTGTCGATCTCTTCCAGGAATTCCTTGATGCGGCTCAACGCTCCGCGCTGGTACAGAGAGGTCAGTTCTTCCGTGCGATCCCACTTGTGGTGCTCGGGAGGCTCGGATGCCCGGAGGAACTGCTCGGCGAGATCGACGTCCTCGCCCTCGTTCTCGGTCGCATGGCCGGCGAGGAGGACGGCCTGGAAGGCGTCCGTGCCCAGGGGGAGATCCCTGGGGCGTCTGTCGATGATCGTCATGCGGTTGCCGCGCATGCAGACCACTCGGTTGGTGCGTTCCTCTCCCTCGGCACGAGTCAGCAGAAGGACGGCGGAGTGCCTCACGCCTTTGCCTTGGACTCGACTTTCGCCTTTCAGCGGCGTGACGAAAAGCGGCACTTCGACACTGGCGACCTGATCGCCCGCGGTCCGCTCTGTCACCGTCTCGTCGTCCAGGTACGCCTTGAGGGCTCTGCTCAGCGCGGGGTGGTGGGTATGCGGATTGACCTGTTGTTCGGGCACGAGCACCCGGCCGTTGCGCAAGGTCGTGACGCGGGCTTCGAGCAGTGCGCCGGCCCGGTCGCCGCCGATCATCGCCGCCCAGAAGCCATCGGCCAGCGATCGCACCAGCTTCTCGTGCATCTCCTCCAGCGACTCCGCGTCCCCGGACGCGTCGTGTGCGCCGACGATGAGGAACGAAGTGCCTGTTTCCGCGTTGGAGCGTTCAAGCTGCAGTCCCCGAACGGACTCCTCGTCCGCCCACCATGACCGGGAGACACCCTTGTGGCTCTGCGTGGTGTCCGGCTCCCCGAACCAGGCGGGCCCCGCGTAAGCCGTCTTGTCCACGGTTCGCCAAGGCAAGTCGAGCCTGCCGATCACACGACGTTCGGTCCGGCCCTCATGGGGAATCGACAGCGTCGAGTTCATCAAGACCAGACCGAAGCGGCTGGTGGCCCACAGAGTGACTTTTCCGAGTCCATAGGAACCGCCGGCTCGTTTGCCGGGCTGCTTGTGGCTGTCGAGCTGCCTCCGGACGACAGCCGCGAAGCGACCGTCGCTGTACTCGGGGCCGGTGAGACCGGCGGCGTTGTAGTCGTCCACCTTCAACAACAGCAGCGACCTGGTCCGGTCCAGGTCGTCCAGCGCCGCTCGCAGACTGCGGGAAACCTTCTGCTCCGCGGAAGCGGCTTTGTCGTAGTGCGGGCGTAACTTGTCCCACTGCAACGCTTCGAGGAACGAGTCGAGGTGTGCGCCGCTCAACTCGTGCAACGTGTAGTGGACCCGGACCGGCTTGGAAGGATCATGGCGTTCGTCGAGCGAGTTCTGGGTCGCCTCGCGGGCGAGGACGGCCAAGTCGGCGTTGAAGGCGAAGGCGGCGGCGTTGCCGTATTCACGTCCGCCGTCCGCATGCGCCGGCCTGTGGTGCCATTCCAGGGGGAGCTTGGCGACCACGTCCGCGGTGCGGTTGTGCAGAGAGGCCACGTCGATGCCGAGGAACTCGGCGATCCGTCGCTTGACTTCCTCGCGCGGTTCGGCGCGTCCGGTGATCCACGCGGATACGGCCGCACGAGTCAGGTCCAGATGCTGCGCGAGCTCGGCCTGGGATTTCGATGCCCGGCGCAGCTGCCGTCCGAGCCACGGGCCGAAGTCCTCGGCCTGGTGAGCGCTCATTCGTCCGATCGCCTTCCCTGGTGCCTGCGAGCGACCTCTCGACAGGAGGTCTCACGCAGTCTAACAGGCGAATTTGACACTTGCGCGCTGTCAATTTATGGTTGACATCACCTCGGTCGGCTGATGTAGTCCGACTGTACCGCTTCTCGTCTTCTCATCGCTCCGGCACTCCCTTCGGAGTGCCGACTTCACTTCGGGAGGGATCCGGGCCGCAGCAGAGTCATCCACATGCGAGTCAAGCGCGGCCTGCGGTCGGGGCCGTTGTTCGTCGTACCCGATTTGCGCGTCTTCCGCGCTAGTCGGGTGACAGTACGCCGCGCATTCGCTCGAATCCCGATCTGCTCAGGAACAAGAAGGACAGTGGCCGTGAACCTGTCCATCGAAGGAGTGAAGACGCAGTGACGATCGACCGTGCGGGCCCCGTGCTCGCCACGATCGCCAGACTCGACGGTCTGGCACTGAGGACCTATGCGCTCGACCCCGATCGCATCAAGGAGGACGCCAACGCCGAACGTCGTATCCACCAAGGCGGCTACGGGGAACGCCAGGTGTACGAGCTGGTGCAGAACGGCGCGGACGAGATGCGGGCGCCCGAACATCGGGACGGCACGATCCAGGTCGTTCTCACCGGAACCCACATGTACTGCGCGAACGACGGTGCGCCCATTTCCGAGCAGGGAGCGGACACCATCCTGCGCATGGGGGTGTCGCAGAAGAGCGGCGGTCAGATCGGCCGCTTCGGCGTCGGCGTGAAGTCGGTGCTGACCGTGACCAGTACGCCGCAGTTCTTCAGCCGGTCCGGATCGTTCGGGTTCGATGCGGAGCGCTCCGCCCAGGAGATCCTCAAGGTCGTCAACGACGAGCGGGCGGCGAACGGCGAGCAACTGCTCGAAACGGTGGGCGACACCCCGGTGCTGAGGCTGGCCTGGCCTCTGGACGAGGAGCATGAACGCTCACTCGACCCCGTCCTCGACGAGCTGATGAGTTCCGAGGCGGCGACCGTCGTCCGGTTGCCGCTGGTGCCCGGCGTCGATGATCTGCTCGGCAAGGACATCGTCGAGTTCCCTCGCCCGTTCCAGGTGTTCTCGCACCACGTCCACCGGATGGTGCTCGAGGATCGTCGGGAGTTGCCGGTCGTCCGTCGTGAAATCACCGTCGAGCACGACGGTGTACGGCACGTGATCCACGAGGCTCGTGGTGGCCGGAAATCACGCTCGGAGCAGTACCGCGTGTTCGCCCGGTCCCATCAGGTCAGCGAGCGCACGCGACTCGGCGCGGGCGAACTGCACGACCGGGTCGTGATCGACATGTCCTGGGCTGTTCCGGAGTACTCGGTCACGACGAACGACCGCGGACAGACCGTGTGTCAGGTGCCGCACGAGAGGGGAGAGTTCTGGGCCTCCTTCCCGACCGAGTACGCGACGACACTCAGCGGCGTCGTCAATGCCGCGTGGAAGACCAACGAAGATCGACAGCACCTCCTGTCCGGCAGCGACCTCAACCTCGAGCTGCTCGATGGCGCCGCCGACCTCGTGCTCTCCTCACTGCCGGATCTGGTGGTCGCGGAAGACCCTGCTGCGTACTTGCCGCTGCTGCCGGGACGTGCCAAGGAGTCGCCGAACTGGGCGTGTGAGCACCTGACCGAGAAGGTCTGGGCACTTGCCGCGGTCCGGCCTTCACTTCCCGATCAGGACGGGGTCCTGCGCAAACCCGCCGATCTGCGCGTTCATCCGGAGTTGAGCCAAGCGGTGCTGATGCTGTGGGCCGACTATCCCGGCAGGCCGACGAACTGGCTGCACAGGTCGGCGGACATCAGCGGATTGCGCCGGGGAAAGGTGAATCACGTCCTCGCGGCGGCTGGTGCGGAGCCGGAGAGTGTCGTCGCCTGGCTGGAGGCTCTTGTCGAGGACGGAACGCCGGAGGCTTCCGCCGCCGCCATCCGGATCGTGGCGCACTTCGACGAACTCGCCGCCGAAGACTCCAAGGTCGCGGCCGCGGCGCGGACGGCCAAGATCGTGCTGACCGAAGGCGGTGGGTTCGTCGCACCGACAGCCGGCCGCGTC
Organism: Amycolatopsis sp. NPDC102522; assembly: GCF_055584485.1. NCBI lineage: Bacteria > Bacillati > Actinomycetota > Actinomycetes > Pseudonocardiales > Pseudonocardiaceae > Amycolatopsis > Amycolatopsis sp. NPDC102522. The sequence goes on from NZ_JBVJLY010000001.1 coordinate 1,243,869, forward strand.
TTCCGCATCAACGGTGAAGACGGTCTCTCGGATGACCTGGTGTACGTGGATCACAGGATCTCCGGTGACCCGGAGATCCTGCGTGACCTCGACCGACTCGGCATCCGTGAAGCTGACGCCGAAGGACGCTTTCGCAGCGTCCTCGACCAGGGGTTCTCCGGCTACGGTGCAGAACAGTGGACTCGGTTCTGGGAGCTGTTCCGCATCGCGGGCGGAGTGGACCTCGTGAGCGTGGTCCAAGACAAGTCGGCCGGGCTCCGGGTGATGACCGTGGCCGGGGTGTTCCGTCCGATCGAGGTCTGCCTCCTGCCGGGACCGGTCGTGCCGGAGGACGGCTCGCGTGACGCCCGCATGGCCGTGGACGTCCGGTTCCACACCGACGACTTGGCCGCCCTGCGGGAGCTCGGCATGACGGACCGGCCGACCCCCGGCCATCGGCCGCCGCGAAACGGCTGGTTCGAGGAGTACCACCAGTGGGCACACGGTGAGTACTGCCGGGAACTGAAGGCGACTGCGAGCAGGGTGCAGCTTCAGACGGTCGGTTTGACCGGCCCGCCGATCGCCGGACCACTGCACCTGTTCCACAGGCTGTCCGACGAAGGCAAGGCCGCGTTCCTGTCCGCGATGCCCGACGAGGGCTTGGTCGAATACTGGACGAGGCAGATCGGCACCAAGGTGAGCACCAGGGTGCGTGTGCTGTCGCCGGTCAACTGGCTGCTGCGAACCCACGGGATGGTCGAGACCTCGACGGGACTGGTCGCCGTGAGCGAAGCGGTCGGTCCCCAGCTGAGCGAGTTCGCGTCGGCGCTCCCCGTCGCGGAGATCAGCCCGGACCAGGCTCGACGGTTGGGGATGGTCGTGTCCGTCGACGACCTGGAGCCGTGGCGGTGGTCCCAGTTCCTCGGACGGGTGCGGGCGAGCACTGACGACAGGTTCGTCGGTCACGCGTATGCCCTGCTCTCGCGGTACGCCTCCGATCTCGTCGAGGGAGAAGAGACCATGCGCTGCCAAGTCGGCCAGGCGTGGGAGCTGCGGCCGCGTGGTGACATCGCGGTGGCCACGACCGAAGTCGAGTACGCCGAGCTTGTCCAGGAGTGCCATCCCGCTGTGCTGGTGGACTTCCCGGAGCAACTCGACCAGGTCGAGTTCATGGTCCGTGAGCTCGGCATGCGCCGGGTGGCCGATGTCGTCGAGAAGCGCCTGCGCGCGGTCTACAGCAGGCCTGCCACCTTGATGAGCGACGAATACCCGCCGCTTCGGCAGCGTCTGGGTGCGATGGCGGTCCAGGGACTGCGGCTGCAGTGGTGCAGTGAGCTCGAGGAGATGACCAGGACCCCTCAAGGCACGCGGACCGCCGCGCTGAGGAGTGCCCGGCAGGACAACACGGTGCTCGTTCCGGAAGACACGTCTTCCGAGGACGTTCTCGTCTTGGCAGACAAGGAATTCGGTTGGGACCTCGGCGTCGCCGGGTGCCAGAGAGTCCTCGAGGCACACCGCGATCAGCAAAAGAACAGTGCTGTCCAAGCACGCCTGGCGACGATCCGGGAAAGCGACAGTCTGGTCGAGAAGATCGTTCTCCTGGTGGGAGAGGACAACCTGCGCGAAGGGCTGCCGACTGGGCTGGTCGCGAGTGAAGAGTCGGAAACGGGGCGAGAGCCGGACGGCCACAGGCTGGCTCAGATGGCGTACAACGCGCACGACGACGGTGTGCTCCGGGTGCACGCGAGGGACATCGCCGAACGGTTCGAGACCGCTCCGACGCATTTCGACGGCGGTCCTGCGGCGCTGCGGTTCGTGACCGATCTCGGACTTCCCGACTCTTTCGCCGGTGTTCGGATCCCCGCTCCTCCCATGCGAGAGGAGGCCGACGGTCCGACGGCGTTCCCGGAGCTGCACGACTACCAGGAGGTACTCGCGGCCCGACTGACCGACTTGCTGCGGACAGCGGTGCCGAAGCGTGGAATGCTGAGTTTGCCGACGGCGGCGGGGAAGACCCGTGTCGCGGCCGAGGGAGCGATCCGATGGGTCCGGGAGGACGGTGTCCCGGAGGGGCCGATCCTGTGGGTCGCGCAGACCAACGAACTCTGTGAGCAGGCTGTTCAGTCCTGGAAGCACGTCTGGGAGAGGGTCGGTCCGGAACGGTCGCTGGTCATCGATCGCCTGTGGACGACGAACTCCGCGACGCCCGTGACCGGGCGGCCGCACCTTGTCGTCGCGACGGACGCGAAGCTGCGGAACTGTTTGGGCACGGACGAATACGCCTGGCTGCGCAACGCTTCGATCGTTTTCGTCGATGAAGCTCATGTGGCGATTTCCCGCGAGTACACGTCTCTCTTCGAGCACCTCGGTCTCACCCATCGTGAGACCGCGCGGCACCTCGTGGGCTTGACTGCGACGCCGTACCGCAACGACGCGGAGTTGACGAGGCGTTTGGTGCAGAGGTTCGGCAACATGCGGCTGGACGACGGGATCTTCTCCGGCGAGCCGATTCTCAGTCTGCAGGATCGCGGTGTGCTCGCTCGGGTCGAGCACCGCGAGCTGTCCGGCGCGAACATCCTGCTGGACCCGGGCGAGTTGGGCGGTATCAAGGGATTTCTTCCCCGAAGTGCGGAGCAACGCCTCGCCGAAGACGACGCCCGCAACAAGCTTCTCCTGGAGGAGATCACGGCTCTGCCGGAGGACTGGCCGGTCCTCGTGTTCGCGACCTCGGTCGGCCATGCCAAGTTCCTGGCAGCCAAGCTCGGCGACCGAGGTGTCCGATCCGCTGCGATCGACTCCGCCACGCCGACGCCGGAGCGGCGTCAGCGAATCGAGTCGTTCCGGAAGGGGCGGATCCGGGTTCTCACCAACTACGGCGTTCTGTCCCAAGGATTCGACGCGCCGGCGACCCGTGCCGTCGTCATCGCCCGGCCCGTGTACAGCCCCAACGACTATCAGCAGATGATCGGGCGAGGGTTGCGTGGTACCCGCAACGGCGGCAAGGACAGCTGCCTCATCCTCGATGTGCGTGACAACATCACGAACTTCCACCAGGACCTCGCGTTCACGAAGTTCGAGTATCTCTGGCAGAAGGGACATCAGTGATGGAGCAGGGGGAGGTCGGATTCACACTCACGCCTGCCCAGCGACGTGTGATCACCAGCGCACGGGACGCCAAATTGCTGGTCCCGGCGCAGGCGGGGGCGGGCAAGACCACCACGCTGGTCCACCGGGTCGAACACCTGATGAAGGCCGAGGGAGTCGGGGCTTCGGAGATCCTGATCTGGACGTTTTCCCGTGCTGCCGCTCGGGTCCTCCGCGGCCGGACAGGGCGGAACGCGGTCACCGGCAGACGGGTGCGTATCCAGACTTTCGACAGCTGGGCGTCGTCGCTTCTGTCCGAAGTGGGCTACCCGCCCGAACAGCTGGCAAGGGCGACGTTCGACGAGCGGATCGAGCTGGCCAGACAGGAGATCCTGGACGGTGCCGTCGAGAAGACCGAGCGCGGTAAGCCCGCTCACGTCATCATCGACGAGGTGCAGGATCTTGTCGGGCTGCGGCGCGACATGGTCGAAAGCTTTCTCGATCATTTCACGGACATCGGTTTCACCGTCGTCGGTGACACAGCCCAGTCGATCTACGGCTTTCAGGTGGCAGACCCGCGAGAGCGGGCGGACGAGACGGGCTACTTCTTCAGCTGGGTGCGTGGTTCCTTCGGGGATGAAGTCCACGAAGTGGTGCTCGACGACAACTTCCGTGCCCGTACCGTCGAGGCGCGGGTGGCGCTGCCGCACGGAGCGCACTTGTGGAACGATCACGAGGCGGTAGCCCGTCTCCCGCAGCTCCGATCTTGCCTCGCCGCCCTTCCGCTCTTCGGAAGGTTCGATACACCCTTCGCACAGGATTCCTTGCGGTACTTCGACGGGACGACGGCGATTCTGTGCCGTGACAACGCCCAGGTCCTCCTGATGGCCGAACAGCTGGTGAAGCTCGGGATACCGCACCACATCCAGAGGTCACCCAGGTCGGGCGCCGCGCCTGTCTGGGTGGCGGGGTTGATCGACGCCACAGGCATGGCGACGGTGAATCAGGAACGGTTCGAAGAGCTGTTGCCCGAGCTCAGGGTGCCCGGAAATCTCGACGTCGCCGAAACGTGGCGTACGTTGAGGACAGTCGCGGGAGCTGCTCGTAACCGACTCGACCCGGAAGCCTTGCGCAGGGCGACAGCCGACGGCAGACTGCCGGACGAACTGACGGCGTTGCCGTCCCGGTCGATCGTGGTGTCCACGGTTCATCGAGCCAAAGGACTGGAGTTCGACCGCGTACTGATCACAGGCTTCTCCGCCAAAGCGCAGCGCACGAACGACGAGACCGACCCGGCGGCCGATGCGCGGCTCCTGTACGTCGCCATGACACGTCCTCGCGACGATCTGTTTCGCGTCGAAGACCCCAACACCTGGGCATTGCGCAAAGGGGATCAGCTTTACAAGCCGATCGCGCGTTGGTTCGTGGCCGGCCGCGACAGGTGGGTCCGTGCGGGTATCGAGAGCTTCGAGACCGACGTGTGCCACGAGATCCCCGCAGGCGTACAGGGGCCGGGAACGGATCCGGTGGCTGCACAGAAGTACTTGCTCGATTCCGTTCGACCGGGGAGCCTGGTGAGTCTCGAAAGGCTTCACGACCTGCCACCGTCGGCCACCGAAACGCCGCCGTACGGGATCTTCCACGAGGGCATGCCCATCGGTGAGATTTCGAGAAGCTTCCGACATGACCTGTGGCGTCTGCTCAAGCAATCGGCCGGCTTTCGCGTGGAGCGCTGGCCGTGTCGGATCACCGGCCTGCAGATCGATTGCGTCGAGACGGTCGTCGGTCTCGTCGCCCTCACCGAACGCCACGGCCTCGGTGACCGCGGCGTATGGCTCGCTCCTCGTTTGTGCGGCCTCGGCCGATTCGACTGGACCCACGCCGAGCGACTCCCGGAAGGGCATGACCACTCGTGACCGCCTACCGCCACGCGGCGCACTATTCGCTGCGCACCGAACTTCGTGCCGCCCTGCGAGCAGACCTGCTCGGTCCGCAGGGAGGTGCGGAAGAGGTCCTGGCTTCCGATGCCCCCGTCACGGCGTACCCCATCGGAGTCCTGTTCCCGCAAATCGAAGAGTCGGACCAGCCTGCCGAAGAGGACGGGGTGGACACGCCGCCGGACATCGTCCGGGGGGATGACCCGGAACAGGGCGAAACCGACCTCGGGATCGCGCTGGCCAACCAGCGGAAACCATCGTCGATGGGCATGACGTTCGGAGTCGATGCCGACGTCGCGACTGTCGTGTACGCGAAGGTCCGAGTCGCGACGTATATACCCGAGGACGAAGACGGCAGGGTTGTCGAGCCGCATCGCGGCGAGGCTCGCAGCACCAAGGAGCAGCGGGAACGCTGGCGTCGTTTCCCTGCCGAGTTCGGCCCGGTGGAGATCGACGTCACGAAGCCCGGAATGCCCGAAAAAAAGCTCGGCAATGGACTGGAGTTGCGCACACTGGTCCGGCCTGCCGACGTCAACGGCGTGGTGTCCGTGACCGTGACCCTGGTCAATACGCGGCGTGTGGGTGTCTACGCCCTGCAGGACGCGGATTGTTTCTTCCAGCCGGAGCTGGAGGTGTTCAGCACGGGGGGAACGCGACCGTTCGTCGAGCGAAAGGCTTCCCTCGAAGCGGTCGACGACGACCATGCGTTGAGTCGGTTGTTGCATCGGCACGCGCCCAATTTCGCGACCGGGCACGGCTGCTCGGTCGCCTGGGATTGGACGGCTCCGCCGTTCCGGACTCCCATGCCCGCGCGTGCCGCGGTTTCGTCCGTCCGGACGGAGTTCATGCCCAGCCATGAGGTGTTGCTGACCGACTCGAACCCGGATATCGACGCCGAAGCACTCGGGATGCACCGGCTCGGACACGGAAGTGTCGAAGAAGTAGGTGAGGCTCTCGGCAGCCTGCTTGACGGGTACTCGAACTGGATCGAGGACCGTCGACAGGAGATGCTCGAGCTGGAGGGGACGGAATACGACAACGTCGCACGAGGGCAGATCGAGTTCTGCTCGCGAGCACTGGAACGCATGCGGCGCGGAGTCGCGTTGCTGGAGGACCCCGAACAGCCGCTGGCTTTCGAGGCGTTTCGTCTGGCCAATCAGGCGATGAGCCGCCAACGCGGCCGGGCGGACTGGATCGAAAAGGGGCGAGCGGGTTCGCCGGACCCCAAGGCGGGCCGGTGGCGCCCGTTCCAGATCGCGTTCATGTTGCTCTGCCTGGAAGGCATTGTCGATCCGGACCACGAGGACCGGGAGATCGCCGACTTGTTGTGGTTCCCGACCGGTGGTGGCAAGACCGAGGCATATCTCGGTCTTGTGGCGTTCACCGTCTTCCTCCGTCGCCTCCGCGACGGCGAGCACGGTGAAGGCGTGACCGTGTTGATGCGCTACACCCTTCGCTTGCTGACACTCCAACAGTTCGAGCGAGCAGCGGCGTTGATCTGCGCCATGGAGCGGGTTCGTGCCGAACGGAACGAGGGCGACCTCGGCACCACTCCCGTGTCGATCGGAATGTGGGTGGGGAAGTCGGCGACTCCGAACAAGCTCGACAGGGCCCAGGCCAGGCTGGACGAGCTACGGGCAAAGCCGGACAAGCCGCTGCAGAAGGAAAACCCGGTTCAGCTCCACTCCTGTCCGTGGTGTGGAGAACCCTTGAGCGCCAACGATTACCAGGTCCGTTCGCGATCGGTTCGCATGATCGTCCGTTGTCCGCACGGCGATTGCGAGTTCAACAGCGAGGCGGGCTTGCCTGTGCATCTCGTGGACGAGGCCGTGTACGACGCTCATCCGACACTCGTCATCGCCACCGTGGACAAGTTCGCCTCGATGCCGTGGAGGCCGGAAACGGCTGCCCTGTTCAACCGGGACCTCGGTACCGAGATGCGGAAGCCGGAGCTGATCGTCCAAGACGAGCTTCACCTCATTTCAGGGCCTCTCGGCACTCTCACCGGTCTCTACGAGACGGCTGTGGACGTCTTGGCCGACCGGCCCAAGGTCGTCGCTTCGACCGCTACGATCAGACGCGCGTCCGGGCAGGTGGGAGCGTTGTTCGACCGGAAGTTGGCCCAGTTCCCGCCCGCGGGTCTCGACGCACGGGACTCGTGGTTCGCGGTGGAGACTCCGCGGGCGGACAAGTCGTCACGTCGCTACATCGGATTGCTCACGCCGGCCACGAGCCAGGCGACGTTGCTCGTCAGGACCTACGCGGCACTGTTCCACGCCGTGTGGCGCACCACGGCCGATCCCGCGGTGCGTGATGCCTATTGGACGCTCGTCGGATACTTCAACAGTCTGCGACTCCTTTCGGCGGCCGAACTGCAGGTACTCGACGATGTGCAGGACCGGCTGGAGCTGCTGGCCAAGCGGGACGGTTCGAACAAGGCGCGAACCATGGAGGCTCACATCGAACTGAGCAGTCGCGCGGATTCGAGTGCCGTCCCCCACTATCTGAAACTGCTGAAGCGTGCGTGGCCGGCGAAGTCGGTCCTGGACTTCCTGCTGGCGACGAACATGATCTCCGTCGGGGTCGACATCGACCGGCTCGGGCTCATGGCTGTCATGGGGCAACCACAGACGACGGCCGAGTACATCCAGGCGACGAGTCGGGTCGGTCGCCTGCACCCTGGCCTTATCGCCGTCATGCTCAACTCGGCGCGTTCGAGAGACCGATCCCATTACGAGAACTTCCCGGGCTTCCATTCGGCTCTCTATCGCGAGGTGGAGTCGACGAGCGTGACACCCTTCTCGGCCCGGGCCCGCGACCGTGGCTTCCACGCGGTTGTCGTCGCACTCACCCGGCTGACGATCACGAAGGCGGCTCCCAACGAAGCGGCTGCCGACATCGAGTCGTTCCTGTCCGAGATCAACTCGAAGGTGCGACCCGCGATACTCCAACGAGTCGAGTCGGTCGATCGCAAGGAGTCGAGGGCGACGGAAGAGTGCTTCGACGAGTTCATCACCTGGTGGCGTGAGAAAGCAGAGGCCGAGCCGGGCCTGGTGTACGAGGCCAAGCGGGGAACCCGGCAGCCCTCACTGCTGAAGAGCTTTGACAGTGGCGAAGACGACAGGAGCTGGGACACGCTCTGGAGTCTTCGTGACGTCGATGCCGAGTCGACACTCTTTCTCGAGAAACGGTAGGGACGAACGATGACTCCTCCTCCATCCTCCAGAGGCCGTGGCTCCGGTGGTCCAGCGCACCCGCGGGCGCGCAAACTCGGTGCGGTGCGGCGTTCTCAGCTCGTCACCACTTACGGAATCGGAGCGATGATCGCGGTCGACAACGAGTCGTTCATCGTCTCCGGGATCGACTCCTGGAATATCGACGACGCACCGAAGATCGAGGAAGGCAGGCTCGCGAGCGTGCTCCCCGGTGTCGCGTTCTTTCGCTTGCCGCCCGCACCTGACCCCGAGTACGGGGTCGACGGTGTCCGGGTACGGCGATTCCCCGAGTTCTACTCGTGCTCGGATTGCAGTGCCCTCAGGCCCTACAAGGATTTCAATTGCCTGCCGGGACGCGCTCGCTGTCCCGACTGCGAGGAAGACCTGGTTCCCTCGCGATTCATTCTCGCGTGCGATGACGGACATATCGATGATTTCCCCTACTGGAAGTGGGTGCATCGGGGCAACGCGTTGCAGAGCGGCTTCTGCGGTGGGAAACTGGCGCTGAAGACGGAAGGCAGCGCCGCGTCTCTCCGATCTGTTGTCGTGAGCTGCTCGTGTGGCGTTCCGAGTGTTTCGATGGAGGGCGCGTTCCGCGTCAAAGCGCTGAAAGACCTGGGAATTCGCTGCGAGGGGCGTCGTCCGTGGCTCGGCGGGGCCAAGCCGCAGCCGTGTGCCCGCCACCCTCGGACCATGCAGCGAGGTTCCTCGTCGGCATGGCATCCGGTGATGCGAAGCGCATTGTCGATCCCGCCGTGGGGCGAGGGTGTCCACAGACTGCTCGAGCGGGAAAGGTTGATCGGAGATTCGGAAAGTGAAATCCGAAGGTACTTCGAGAAGTGGCCCGAGTACCTCAAGCAGGCGAAAACGAACCTCGACGAGGTGGTGGCCGTCGCTCGTGAAATAGCTGACAAAAAAGCGTCGAGCGGGATGGAAGTCGGATCGGAGGACCTTTACGTCGACCTGCGAAAGCAGGAATACGAACGTCTGCGCCACGGAAATCCGGAGCGACATTCCGCCGAGTGGCAGGATTTCATCTGCGAGCGAGCGGAAGGCGATCTTGCCCCGGTGCATGAACTGGGCATCGCCGAAAGCATGTTGGTGAAGCGCTTGCGTGAAGTTCGTGCGTTGCAAGGATTCACTCGTGGTGTTGCTCCTTTGGAAAGCGAACCCGATCAGCGACTTGCCGCACTGCACCAGTCCCAGGACATCAACTGGTTGCCTGCGATCGAGGTCAAGGGAGAGGGGGTGTTCCTCAGGTTCGACGAGGAACGGTTGCGGAAGTGGGAGATCAAGCCCGAGGTGGTCAGGCAAGTCGAGCAGATGCGGTTGAATCATCTCGCGCGTCTCCGCGAGCGAATATCAGCGGACTCGACGACGAAGACACCCGAATCACCTGTGTCTCCCCGTTTCGTGCTGCTCCACACGTTGGCACACATCCTGATCAACGAGTGGAGTCTCGACGGCGGCTACCCTGCGTCCGCTCTGAGGGAGCGCCTGTACGCGAGTGAGTCGATGGCCGGAATCCTTCTTTACACTGCGACCAGTGACTCCGCGGGCAGCCTCGGAGGCATTGTCGCTCAGGGGGACCCGAAGAGTCTGACCGAAACGCTGCGGTCCGCACTCGCTCGTGCTTCGTGGTGTTCGAACGACCCCCTGTGCATGGAGTCCGGGGCCAGCGGCGCAGACAGTGTCAATCTCGCGGCCTGTCATGCATGTGTGTTGCTGCCCGAAACGAGTTGCGAGCTGAACAACAGCTTCCTGGATCGCACGTTGCTCACCGGTGCGCCCGGCGGAGAGGTGCCTGGATACTTCCAGCACATCTCCCTGATGAATTGAGGTTTCAGCCCGGCCGCCTGTCGAGCACGATTTCGTGCACGCGGGCGGCCGCGGCTTCGACTGCTTCGTGTTCCCATACCCGAACGGCAAGCCATCCCGCTTCGGCAAGGCGCGTGTCGGTGTCGAGGTCACGTCGGCGATTGGTTTCGATCTTCGTACGCCAAAAATCGGCGTTGTTCTTCGGCCACGTCGCGTGCTCCGGACAGCCATGCCAGAAGCAGCCGTCCACGAAGACCGCGACCTTTGCGGGCCCGAACACGATGTCGGCTTCCCGGCGTACACCCTTCACGGGCCTGCGGTGGACGCGGTAACGCAACCCTCGGGAGAACAGGGCTTTGCGCAGTTCCGTCTCGATTCGAGTGTTGCGAGAGCGCTGTTTGCTCATCCTGGCGCGAACGCCCGTCGATGCCTTCAGCTTCACGGGTTCATACTCGCAACGCCCTGTTCGAGTTGGCCGGCGGGTTCCCGAAGACGCTGGTCAAGGTCTGCTGATCCGCCAGCCCACCGGATCAGCGCCACATGCGACGCTCCCAGGCAGGCCATGGCAGTAGCCCGCACCCGAAACTCCTCCTCAGGCGAAGGACAGCCGAGGGCCGCGACGATCGCGTCGGCCGGTGCGCGCTGATGGCCGACCTGTCGCAGCAGGTGGCCAGACCACGCCATCACCTCGAGCATGTCGAGCAGGTTCTCGGCAACGTCGAGCCTGCGGCAGCCCATCTGTTCGACCAAGTTCTGGAGGGAGCGGGGCACGCGGCCGGAACCCAAGCGTTGTATCGGAGGCGGCACGGGAACTCTTTTTTCAGCGGTCAAAAGGGTCGAAGAGCGATAGGATGTGTGTCGTGATGAACCAGGCCTTTCCCATCGCCAGCGCGGAGTTCAAGTTGAGCATCACGCGTGCCCTTGCCGACCAGCTTGCCGAAGCACTCGATTCTCTTCAGCCTGTCCCCTTGACAGAGGAAAACCTGAAGACGATTAGCGAGCGTCCAGGCGTCTACCAGCTATACCTGGAGGCGGACCTGGTCTACGTCGGGAAGTCGAGCACGAACCTCCAAGAGAGACTGCGTAACCATCTGCGAAAGTTGTCCGGACGTGTTCGTGTGGACCCGTCAGACGTGGGCTTCCTGTGTCTGTACGTCGACGAAGACCTTGAAGCCGCAGCGCCCGAAAAGCTCTTGATCAAAAAATATCGAGAAAACGAAGAGGTTCCATGGAACACCAATGGTTTCGGAAATAAGGATCCGGGGCGCAATCGGGATAATTCAATCGTCAAAGAAGGTCATTTCGACGCACTTTTTCCGGTGGACCTAGACAAGATTGTTGATAACGTTAGGCGTGGAAGGCAGCCGTTCGCGTCATATATCTCCTCATTGAAGACAAATCTCCCGTATTTGCTAAGGTATGCGAAGGAGCTGGAGCGCCTGATCGGGGAATGGATCGATGTCCCAGTCGAGGCTAAGACCGCCAGACAGTTGATCGAAGCGGCGGTGGCGGGCCTCCCGGAGGGATGGCAAGCGACCGCCCTGCCGGGATACGTGATCTTGTATCGGGAGGACTCGTCGTACAAGAGTTCCCTAGCGTCTTGGCGAAAGGAAGCTGGCGTTGTCTTGGAACTGCCCGGTGAGCATGTCTTCGGCGCCGAAGCACCGTCGATCTTCGAAGAAGCCGCCGAGGAATAATAGGACTCCTTCTCTGTGGTCGCGGGTAAATGGTTGCTAGCCCTCCGGTCTCCGAGCTGTCGCCTTCCTGAGGTTCATCTTCTCCCGTAGAATCAATGCTATCCGTCCGGCGGCCGCTTGAGGGTTTTCGTGTTCCCATACCCGGATAACCGTCCAGCCTGAATCAAGTAGGATGCTGTTGGTCTCGGAATCTCTCCTTCTATTGCCTTCGATCTTGGCAATCCAGAACTCCGTGTTCGTTCTGGATTGCCTATAGTGTTCCTGGCAGCCATGCCAGTAGCAGCCGTCAACGAATATAGCCACTCGTATTTTGGGAAAAAGAATATCCGCAGTCCTGCGAAGATTGGGGATCGGCTTCATTGAAACGCGATACCGAAATCCCATTTCGTGGAGTAGTGAGCGAAGTTGAAGTTCGGGCTTGGTGTCTTTACCTCGATTTCCCCGCATCGAAGATCTGACGGCGGGAGACGATGCCCAAGAGGATGACGGTGCGGGCTTGAGCGGAAGGCCTTTTTGTCTCGCCTTGGTCCAGGCCTCTGCGAGGTTCTCGGCTCTGCTGTCCTGTCCGACCTCGCCAATATACCGCGACACGGAACGGTTGCGATCCGACCATCGTAGGTAAGCTCGAATCCGTCGCGTGTTGGGTAGTAGTTTCAATTCTACGGATGCATGCGCGGTTCGGCCATCGGTCAGGGCGACAGAACGGTACTCGTGACCTCCTGCCGCCCGATCCTGTTCAGCGGTAGCCGCTCTGCGACTGCGTCCAGGACGCCCCTTCCAGGCTTTGGAAGGGGGCGGCTTCTCGCTCCATTTACTTTGTTTCGACTCAGGCGCCCGCGGCACAAGAACCTTCCGCCCCGTCTAGTGCGGCCGCGATGGCTTTGGCGAAAGTTTCGCCGAGTAGTACCGGTACCGCGTTCCCAAGCTGTCGCATCTTCTCGCCGCGGGGCCCCTGCAGGATCCACTTGTCGGAAAAAGTCATCACCCTGGCCGTCTCCCGGACGGTCATGTAGCGGTGCTTGTAGCGGTACCCGCCGGGACTGGTGGAATCCTTTACCCGTTCATCAGTAAGCATCACGGATTCGCCGCCGGGTACGCCATGTACTCCAGCTTTCACGGTTTTAGCCGGCCTATCCAGTAAATTTGGTGTGTGGCCGTCATAAATTCGCGCATCCGGCCATCCAATATGATCCGAGAAGCCGCCTAGATGGTATTCGGTTCGATCGAGCTTGTTCCAGGGAATCTTCGGGAGCGGCGGGGCGACCACGCCGTTCTCGTCTTCGATACCGTTCAGGGCGTCACGTAACGTACGCCAAGGAGACAAGCCATCATCCATAGGCAACGTGGCAGGCAGTCGTGAATCAACAAGATCGCGGACGTGGCCGGGGACTCCACTGTGGCGTTCCCAGTACTCGCCTGACGCGATAGACCTAAGCAGGGCCGCCTCGGAGAACCTCGGCGCGATCGATCGCTTGAACGATTCGATATCCACCCCGAGATCTGAGCGGAACGCCACGAGGATGACTCGATGTCTGATCTGAGGGACACCGTAGTCGGCCGCGTTGACAGGCGTCATCACGACCTCGTACCGCTTCGTCCCGTCGGAGGGGACACCGTCCGCCGCTTCGCGCAACACGGCGTCGTGGTCCTTCCAGGAGGAACCAGGCCGACGCTCGACGAAGGGCAACGCCAGCTCGCGCAGGATGTACTCGAAGTACGGCCGGAACGACGGCCGCAGGAGACCGCGGACGTTCTCGCAGAGGACGACCTTGGGCTGTATCTCCCTCACCGCCCTGAACATCTGGGGGAACATGTTCCTGCCGTCCTCGTCCCCTCTCGCCACCCCGCCCAAGCTGAACGGCTGGCAAGGAGGGCCGCCCGCCAGGACGTCCACCTGGCCATGCAGATACCGCATCGGCAGCTCCCCGACGTCCCTCTTGACCAGCGGCCAAGGGGCCCCCGGCCGCGGCGCCACCTCCTCGCCCCGCTCCTTCGCCCCGTTGGCCTCCAAGGTGTTGCATGCGTGACCGGGTAGCTCGTTGAGGAGAAGCGGTCGAAAGCCGGCGTTCTTGACGGCCTGCACGAGGCCGCCGCCGCCCGCGAACAACTCAACCGACGTTCGGTCTTGCGTAGGTTCTTTCCGCTCATCTGGCACTGGTAAAGCATACCGCGGAATAGATGATCTTCGCGGTCGACGCGCCAGTCTTGCCACTCTCGGATCGATGACCTTGTAGGCTGTCGCGGCTATGCCGGTCAAACGATTGAACCCGGGGGACGACGCGGCCGCCGACGCGGGCGCGGGCACAGGGGCGCCCGACGAAACGGACGCGCGGGCCGCAGCGGTGGAAGGCCGCCGTGACCGCATCTACGACCCCCTCCGCCGCGAGAACCTCGGCCGAAGCGTGCTTTGGGCACTCGTGGCCACGCCCGCTGTACGCCTGGGCGACGTGAAGCCATTCAAAGGATGCGGGATCTACGCCCTCTACTACGCGGGCGCCCACGAGCTCTACCGCGCGATATCGTCGGACCGGTGCGAAATCCCCATCTACGTCGGTAAGGCCGATCCGGCGGGCGGCCGGCGAGGGGTCGGCGTCGAACCCGCATGGGAAGGCTTCCCCCTCTGGCGCCGGATCGGAACGCACCGACGCAAACTCGCAGAGGCGGCCGACCTGGAAGTCGCGGACTTCCATATCCGGTACCTGCCCGCGGACGACCTCTTCACCCCCATGGCGGAACGACTGATGATCAACGATCTTCAGCCGGTCTGGAACGTGGCGATCGACGGGTTCGGCGTAAACCCGCAGGGAACCCCCCGTCAGACGAGCGGGGCCCGACCCCGGTGGCACGAGCTGCACAAAGGCGTCCCGTGGGCGGAGATGATGCGAAACCACCCCGATGGCGCCGACAAGATCAGGGCGGCCGTCCGAGTCCACCTGAAGGCCAACGCTAGGCCGGCGAGCAGTTCGACACCGGGGGTGCCTAGCGCGCCGGGCTCCACCGGCCTTGGACCGACATGACCCATCCGGCGACAGGGGGTCCGAAGCCGGCTTTGCATCCAAGTCGGCGAAGCCGGTCGACCGAGCGACCAGAGATCGATCGACGAGGTCTCGCGTCGCGGTGACGGGCTAATCACTAGAGCGATCATGACCAACGTCCCCGAAGACGCTGGTCAGAGCCTGTCGGATCAACCCCGGCAGGTCTCCCTTCCCGTCCGTCTCCGCCCACCGGAACAGCGCCACATGTGCCGCCCCCAGGCAGGCCATAGCCGTAGCCCGCACCCGAAACTCCTCGTCCGGCCCCAAAGCGGAACCGCCGAGAGCGGCAACGATCGCATCGGCAGTCGCGTACTGACTGTCCAGGTGACGCGCCCGCAGCGCCGGCACCGAGATCATCAGCCGTAGCCGCGCCAACAGGAACGCCTTCTCCTGCGCCGAACCGAGAGCGGCGGTCGACTCCAAAGCGCGCCCGATCCGCGCAGCCAGAGGCAAAGAAGCAGGCTGAGCAGTGACGGCAGAGGCAGTCACAGGGTCGTATTCGTCGTAGAGGACCAGGTCCTCCTTCGTCGGGAAGTGCCGGTACACCGTCATCGCCGAGACGCCGACGGCCGCGGCGACGTCGGCGACGGTGGTCGCGTCGTAGCCGACGTCGGTGAAGAGGCGGATCGCATGCGTCTGGACGAGAAGCCGGGTTTCGGCGCGCTGGCGGTCTCGAAGGCTCACGTGGTAGACACTATCAAAGTGTTAGTGGCTAACATCTGGGGTGAGCGATGAAGACAGCTTTGGTTACCGGGGCGTCCAGAGGAATCGGGGCGGCGATCGCGCGAAGGCTCGAACGAGACGGCATCCGGACGATCAAGCGATCAAGCAGTCAAGCGGATCTGGCACAGATGGAGGGCGTCGACAGAGCCCTCGAAGGTATCGACAGCCTCGACATCCTGGTCAACAACGCCGCAGCCGCACCACAAGGGCCCATCGAGACGGACACGCCCGAGAGCTTCGACCACCTCTTCGCGGTCAATGTCAGGGCGCCGTACTTCCTCATCCAACGCGCACCGATCAACGACGGCGGCCGCATCATCAACGTCTCCTCGGTCGCCACCAGGATGGCCAACCCGGCGCAGACGTCCTTCGCGATGACGAAGGGCGCGCTCGAGACGATGAGCCGCACCCTCGCCCACCAGCTCGGACCCCGCGGGATCACGGTCAACGTCGTCGCGCCGGGCGCCACCAGGACCGCGGACAACACCGAGATCTTCACGCCCGAATTGACAAACGCAATCACAAGCCTCACGGCTCAGCGGAGGCTGGGGGACCAAGACGACATAGCGGACGTCGTCGCGTTCCTCGCCTCCGACGACGCCCGCTGGGTGACGGGGCAGGTCCTCGACGCGAGCGGCGGGTTGTTCCTCGGTCCTCCGGCCCAAGGGGTTCAATAGGGCGGTGACGTGGTTCAGCGAGGACGAACTCCGCAGGCAGGCCGGTGACGTCTCCTTCGCGCGCGGGGCCAAGTACCTGGAGTCGGTCGAGGCGCTGGACGACGTCGCGGGCGGGGTCGCGGCGGTGGTCAGCGGCACCGACCGGTACACGGTCCGCTTGCGCAACGTCGGCGGCGAGCTCGTCGGCGAGTGCTCCTGCCCGCACGCGGCGGACGGCTTCTTCTGCAAGCACTGCGTGGCCGTCGGGCTGCTGGTCCTCGAGGGCGTCGCGGACGGCGGCGCGGCCGACATCCGCGGGTACGTCGAGACCCTGGAGCGCGCCGAGCTGGTCGAGCTGCTCGTCGGGCACGCGAACGAGGACCCGGTCCTGTTCCGCAAGCTCTCCCTCAAGGCGGGCCGCGAGGACCTCGACGCGTTGCGGCGGCATGTCGAGGGAACGTTGCGGTTGCGCGGTTTCGTCGGGTTCCAGGGCACGCTCGCGTACACGGGGAAGGTCCGCGAAGTGCTCGCCACCGCCAAGGAAGTCATGGACGCGCCGTTGCTGTGCCGCATCGTCGAACTCGTCACCGAGGCACTGGACTTCGCCGAGGACTCGTTCGGCGCGCTCGGCGCGGAGGTCCGCGCGGCGCTCGCGTTGTACGCGGAGGCCTGCGCGGACTCGCCGCCGGAGCCCAAGGAGCTCGCGGAGTGGTTGCTGCGCCTGGATCTCGACGGATCTGGCCGCGTGGACGTGAGCATCGCGGACTTCACCGCCGGGCTCGGCTTCGAGGGGCTCGCGGTGTTCCGCGCCGGTGTCGAGGAGCGGTGGCGGCTCGACGACGGCGAGGACCCGTACCGCAGCCGCAAACTCCAGCGGCTGCGCGAGGGATTCGCGGTGATGAGGAACTGGAAGGCCTAGTAACCTCGCCGGTGCCGGACGCCCGAATTGCGGTACAGCTCCTCCAGATCCCGTTGCCCCGCTTGATCGCCGGTGTCGGCGGCCGCCCGGAACCAGTGCTCTGCCTCTTGGAAGTTCCCGTGGTCGGCGGCGAGCCTGCCGAGGTTGGTGTACGCGGGGACGCTGCCGAGTTCCGCGGCCCGCCGGTACCAGGCGGTGGCCTCGCCGGGGTCGTTCCGGTCGTTGGCGAGCACGCCGAGATTCGTCATCGCCGCGGCGTCGCCCCGTTTCGCGGCCTTGAGGTACCAGCGTTCGGCCTCCTCAAGCTCGCCGCGCCGGTGCAGCACCAGACCGAGGCGGACGGCGGCTTCGGGGGCACCGGCGGCCGCGGCCGCGTGGAAGCAGCTTTCGGCGCGCGCGAGGTCGTCCCGGCGCTCGGCCTTGAGACCGAGTTTGACCAGCGACGTCGCGTCGGCCTCTTCGCCCGCCTTGCGCCACCACGGTTCCGCTTCGGCCCCCCGCCCGGTGTCGCACAGCAGCGCGCCGAGCGTGATCATCCCGTCGACGTCGCCCGCCTCCGCGGCCTCGCCCGCCCAGCGCTCGGCCTCCTGGAGCTCGCCGCGCCGGTGCAGCGCCCGGCCGAGTTCCGCCATCGCCTCGACCCGGCCCTCTTCGGCCGCCCGCCGCCACCAGTCCTCGGCGGCGTCCGGATCACCCCGTCGCGCGCAGAGATTTCCCAGATGCGCCATGGCATGCGAATCACCGGCCATCGCCGCCTCGCGGTACCAGCGTTCGGCCTGTTCGGGTACGCCGCGTTCGCGCAGGAGGTGCGCCAGGTTGCCCATCGCGACCCTGTCCCCGCCCTCGGCGGCCTTCCGGAACCACGCCTCGGCCTCGTCGAGGTCACCCCGCTCCAGCGCGGTGGATCCCATACGTGCCATGGCGATCACGTGTCCGCGCTCCGCGGCCTTCCGGTTCAGATAGTCGTCGACCCTGGTGTTCCATTTACGTTTTTCGGCGCCCACAAGCCCGCTCCTTCCGGCAGCGTCCCTGGGGTAGTCGCTGATCAGAGCGCCGATGTGACAACAACTACCTGCTGTCATCGCCGTGTCGCTCCCGGTTTCGTCACACGGGCGCGGCGATACTGAAGCACTCCCCATCCCCGTCGAGAGGAATCGCGCGGTGGCCACGCGTACCCGGCAGATGACCACGACCCAGCGTCTGCTCCTGCTGATCACCCTCGCCGCCGTCGTTCTCGCGGTGTTCTGGTTCGTCAGCGGCAAGGGCGACGCGCTGCAACCCAAGCCCGAGAACACGGCCGGCGCCGCGGACTCGCGTAAGCAGCTGGACGAGCTCACGGTCGCGCCGCGCGGTCCGATGGACGGCTACGACCGCAAGAAGTACCCGCACTGGGACAACCAGGGGAACAACTGCAACACGCGCGAGTTCGTGCTCAAGCGCGACGGCAAGGACGTCAAGGCCGGTTCCGACTGCGCCCCGACGTCGGGCAGCTGGACGAGCATCTACGACGGCGAGACCTGGACCAAGCCGACCGACGTCGACATCGACCACATGGTCCCGCTCGCGCAGAGCTGGGTCTCCGGCGCGAGGTCGTGGACGGACGAGAAGCGGCGCCAGTTCGCGAACGACCTGACCCGCCCGCAGCTGTTCGCCGTCACCGACAACGTCAACCAGGAGAAGAGCGACAAGGCGCCGGACCAGTGGAAGCCGCCGCTCGTCTCGTTCTGGTGCACCTACGCCACCGACTGGATCACCGTGAAGCACTACTACGGCCTCACGATCACCACCGCGGAGAAGACCGCGCTCGGAGACATGCTCGGTCGTTGCTGATCTCCCCGGCTTCGGCTTAGCTGGGGCGATGGCGACCTTCGTACTGATCCACGGCGGTGGCGGCAGCGCCTGGGACTTCCACCTCCTGGAGGCGGAACTGACTCACCGCGGCCATGACGTCGTGGCCGTGAACCTGCCGATCGAAGACGAGAAGGCGGGCTTCCCGGAGCACGTCGACGCCGTCGTGAACGCGATCGGCGACCGCGGGGACCTGGTGATACTGGGCCATTCCTACGGTGGCTTCACCGCGCCGATCGTCGCGGGGAAGCTCTCGGCGCGGCTGCTCGTGCTGCTGACCGCGATGATCCCGAAACCGGGCGAGTCACCGGGGGACTGGTGGGGCAACACGGGTTTCAAGTCCGACGAGAGCCTCAGCGAGGAAGAGCAGTTCTACAACGGCGTCCCCGCGGACATCGTCGCGGAGGCGGGCTCGCACGCCCGGAACCAGGTCAGCGCCGAATGGGGACAGCCTTGGCCGCTGGAGAAGTGGCCGGACGTCCCGACGAAGGTGCTCATCGCGCGCGAAGACCAGTTCTTCGCGCCTGAGTTCCAACGCCGGGTCGTCCAGGACAGGCTCGGAATCGCTCCCGACGAGATCGCCGGTTCGCATTCCGTGCCGCTGAGCCACCCCAAGCTTTTGGCAGACCGGCTGGAGTCCTACCTCAGTGTCTCCAGGTGAACCCGCGTCCGCGATCGACGTCGGCAGGGCGCGACCTGATCTTTCAGGTCGCGCAGGTGGAGAAGGCGCCCTGCCACCGCGATAGCGGGGCCTTCGGCCGGGGCGGGTTCACGCGTAGGGTCACCTTCTGGGCGAAGCCCTCAGCTCCGCCACCCGGCCCTCACCAGCGATCCAGGCGCATGACGTCTTCGAGCGGCTGACGCGCGGCGGGCTTGAAGGTGTCGCCGGTGTAGAACGCCGTCGGGATGAGCGCGGCCTGGTGCACGTTCTCCGGCAGACCGAGGATCTCCGCGGCCTCCTTCTCGTACGCGAGGTGCAGCGTCGTCCACGCCGTGCCGAGCGTGACGGCCCGCGCCGCGAGCATGTAGCTCCACACCGCGGGCAGCAGGTTCCCCCACAGCCCGGCCTGGTTGCCGGCGGGCAGCTCGGCTCCCGACGTCTCCAGGCACGGGATGACGAGCACGGGGACCTCGCCCATCCTGTCGGCCAGGTACTCGACGCTGGTGCCGACGCGCCGCTGCACCTTCGAGCGCGCCGGGTCGTCCGCGAACAGTTTCCCCGCCGCCCGCGGGGAATCCAGGTACTCGCGGCACGCCCGCTGGTAGAGCTTGCCGAGTTCGGCCCGCTGCCCCTGATCGGTGATCACGAGCCAGTGCCAGTGCTGCGTGTTCGACCCGCTCGGCGCCTGCAGCGCGACCTGCAGGGCGTGTTTCACCAGTTCGAGGGGGACCGGACGGGTCAGGTCCAGTCGTTTGCGGACGGTTCGGGTGGTCGTCAGCAGCTCTTCGGGCGTCATCCGGAGATTATGTCGTTATGATCCGCCCGTGGGGAGGCCGCCGCGCGAACGAGGGATGGGCACCTTGCTCCGGCATGTCCTCGAAATGACCGAGGCGGACGTCTCCGCGTTCTTCGAAGACATCGGGCTGGGGGACTACCGCCCGCGGTTCACCCCGTTCGTGCGCGCGATCGTCACGCACGGGCCGCTGCCCATCCGGGATTTGGCCACCGAAGTCGGCGTGACCCATTCCGCGGCCAGTCAGACGATCGCGCAGATGGCGCGTCAGGATCTCGTCTCGCTCAGGCCCGGGGTCACCGACGCCCGGCAGAGGATCGTTTCGCTCACCGAGAAGACGCTCCGGCTGATGCCGACGCTCGAAGCCGAGTGGGCGGCGACCAGCGCAGCGGCCGAACAGCTGGAAGCCGAACTGCCGTACCCGCTCAGAGAGGTGCTGGTCGCCGCCGTCGAGGCCTTGGAGCGGAAGTCGCTCCGGGACCGCATCGCCGAAACGGACGCCGCGCTCAGGCTCGGGCGTCGGCCCGGTGAAGAGTGAAGACCGCCCAGACGTACTTCCCGCCGTCGCACGGCTCGTAGCCCCAGGCTTCGGACAAGGCGTGCACCAGCTGCAGACCGCGGCTGCGCGCCGCCATCGGCGAAGGTTCCTTCAGCTTCGGCCAGTCCGCGCCGGAGTCGTAGACCCGCAGTGTGAGCCTGCCGTCGGCGTACTCGACGTCGAGCCTGTCCGGCTTCTCGCCGTGTTCGAAAGCGTTCGTGACCAGTTCGGAGGTCGCGAGCAGGACGTCGTCGACCTCCGGGCCGTCCAGGCCGAGACTCGCCAGGGTCGCCCGCACCGCTTGCCGCGCGACCGCGGGGGCCGTCACAGCGACCGGCAGGGGCAGGGAGACCACCGGCAACGAGCCCTCCGATCGCGTCTTGGACATCGTCATGGTTCCGCACCTCCCCTCACGAGAGACTCCCAGATCCGCTGTTCGCCTCCCAGATACCCACAAGGGTCAAGGTCGAATCAGGGTCCGTCCGTGAGTTCTGTCTCGGTCAGTCCTTCACGCAGTTTCTTGAGGGTGGAGGCCAGCAAACGCGACACCTGCATCTGGGAAACGCCGACACGGCGCGCGATGTCCGACTGGCTCATCCCGGACCCGAACCGCAGCGCGACGATCTTGCGCTCGCGATCGGGCAGCCGTTCCAGCATCGGCCGCAGCGCCTCGCGGAGCTCCGCCTGGCTCAGGTTGGCGTCCGCCTCGCCGAAGCGGGTGTGCGCCGAGTTCTCCAGGAGGTTGTCGAGCGAAGCCCCGTACCGGCCCTGGCCGGCGCGGAGGCCTTCGTAGACCTCGTCGATCGGGATGCCGAGGTGGACGGCGATCTCACTGGGCTTCGGCGCGCGGGAGAGCCGGACGGTCAGCTCCTCGCGCACGGCCGAGATGTTCGCGTTCAGCTCCTTGAGCCGCCGGGGGACCCGGACCGACCAGCTGTTGTCGCGGAAGTGGTGCCGCAGCTCACCGGAGATGGTCGGGACCGCGAAAGCCAGGAAGTCACTGCCCTGGCCCGGATCGAAACGGTCGACGGCGTGGATCAGCCCGATCGTCGCGATCTGGACCAGATCCTCCATCGACTCGTCCCGGTTACGGAACTTGCGCGCCAGGTTGCGCGCGAGCTCCAGATGCGCGCGCACCAGTTCGTCCCTCAGCCGTTCGCGTTCTGGGGCGTCCTGGGGCAGCGCGCACATGCGCTCGAACAGGGCCGGAACGTCCGCGCCGTCTTGCTCGACGGGTTCGGTCACGGCCGGGCCGCCTCGCTCTCCCGGATGAGCTCCACCCTGGACAGGTAGCCGCCGTCGGCCGGGGTGACGCTCCGCCGCGCGGACGTCGCGAGCGCGGTGAGCAGCTGCCAGGACAGACCGGTCTCGTCGTCGTGGTCCGGAGAGTCCGAAAGCACCGAGACGGTCACCTCGATCCGTCCGTCCTTCCACGAGAAAACGCAGTTCAGATGGCCGTCGGAAGCCGAGGGGAGCAGCATGGAGCAGGCCTCGTCCACCGCCATCCGGAGGTCCTCGACCGCGTCCAGGTCGAAGTCCTGGCGCATCGCGATGTCCGCGACGATCGTCCGGAGAGTCGGTACCACGTGCGGTACCGCGGCCGTGCGTACCTCGATGAGTTGAGCGCCCTCCCCGCTGGGCGGGGTGTTGTCCACCACGTGTGTTCCTCTCTCGAGCTGCGCTGCCGAGTCGTCGATTGCCCGGAGTGTGAGCAAACCAAACCCACGTTTGACTCGCGCAGGCGGCGGGCATGTAACCGGTGACAAACGATCTCCTGGAAAGGCGGGGACCGACGTGGCTGACGTGAGCCGGCTGCCCAACGTGGTGGCGGAAGAGTGGGATTGGCAGCTCCGTGGGTCGTGCCGAGGCGCCGACAGCAGCTTGTTCTTCCACACGGACAACGAGCGCGGGTCGGCCCGCGAGCGGCGCGAATCGCGTGCCAAGGCGATCTGCCACACCTGCCCGGTGCTGGCGCAGTGCCGCAAGCACGCGCTGGCGGTCCAGGAGCCGTACGGCATCTGGGGTGGTCTCGGCGAGATCGAGCGCCGTGAGCTGTTCCTCCGGGAACGCCGTGCCGGGCGTAAGGCATTGACGGCGCATTGAGCGCGCCCCGGACACCGGTCGGCGACGCGCGCGACGGCGATCGTGGCGCCCCGTCCGTACTGGGTTAGGGTTGGGACTGTCGTTGCGGGGACAGCCAAGCCAACCCGCCGAAGAAGAGCGTGCGTCCGTGTCCGGACTGGGCGCGGCCGTCGCTTGAGACCACAGGCGCGTTCCGGCGCTGAGCGTCGGTTCTCACCTGATGAGGAGAATGTGCATGCCCGCAGCGGACCAGAACACCACGCCGCCCGGTTTCAGCATCACGCTGGACGCCGAAGCGTCTGTACCGCGCGTGGTGGTCACCGGTGAGCTCGACCTGCTGACGAGCCCGCAGCTCCAGGAGACCCTCGGGGCCCTGATCACGGACAAACCGTCCGGCAGGGTCGTCGCCGACCTGACCGGCGTGACCTTCTTCGACTCCTCGGCGCTGAACGTGGTGCTCCAGGCGCAGCGCCAGGCCGCCGAGAAGGCTGTCGAGCTCGAACTGGTGCCCAGCCCGCAGGTGAGCCGCGTGATCGAGCTCACCGGCGTCGCCGAACACCTCAGCGTGTCGGAAGAGCCCCCCGCCTGAACCCCCGCTACGGTCGTGGGCTCGTGATCCGCGACACCTGGGGGCAGCAGCACGATGATGGGGCGGACGCATGCCCTGACAGGCTGGTGCGCGGGTCTCGCGCTCGCGCCCGCCGTCGGAGCGGGAACAGTGCACCAAGCGGTCGTGTTCGCCGCGACCACGGCCGGCTTCGCCCTCCTGCCCGACCTCGACCACCCGGGCGCCCGCGCGTCGCGGCTGCTCGGCTGGTTCACCGGCGCGATCTCCTGGCTGCTTCGCCGGGTTTCGGCGGCCCTCTACGCGCTGACCAAGGGACCCCGGGACGAGAAAGTCACCGGTAAGCACCGG
The DNA here is from genome assembly GCF_055584485.1 of Amycolatopsis sp. NPDC102522. Lineage (NCBI taxonomy): Bacteria > Bacillati > Actinomycetota > Actinomycetes > Pseudonocardiales > Pseudonocardiaceae > Amycolatopsis > Amycolatopsis sp. NPDC102522. The sequence continues at coordinate 1,267,770 of NZ_JBVJLY010000001.1, forward strand.
CATCTCTCGCACACCGTCTTATTCGCCGTCGGCCTCGGCTTCCTGACCTCCTGGGGCACCACCCAAGGCGGACCGTGGGCGGTGTTCGGCGTCGTCGTCCTCGGCCTGCTGCTCGCGGAAGGCGCGCTCGGCGACTGGCTCCTGCCGGTCAGCGGCGCCGCGATCGGATGGTGGGTGTGGACCGCCCCGCCGGACAAGGCGGCGCAGCTCGCGGAGATCTCCGGCTGGCTCGGCATCGCCGTCGCGGCCGGCTGTTTCGTGCACTGCCTCGGGGACGCGCTGACCGAGTCCGGCTGCCCGTTCCTGTTCCCGATCCCGATCGCGGGCGAGACCTGGTACGAGATCCGGCCGCCGAAGCCGTTGCGGTTCCGCACCGGCAAGAAGGTGGAGAACCGGCTGATCTTCCCGGTGTTCGCGGTCGCCGCGGTGCTGCTGATCCCGGGCGTGTGGGAGTACCTGTTCACCACGGCCCAGAGCCTGTTCACACCGGACGGGGCGCAGACCGCGGTGCAGTGAGGAATGCCCTCACCGGCGGCGGCGTTGAATCGGAACGCCGGACCCGGTTGAGGAGGGGGAACAGTGGACAAGCCCGTGCTGCGCGCCGACGCACGACGCAATCGAGCGAAGGTGCTCGCAGCGGCCGAAGAGGCCTTCGCCGTCAACGGCCTCGCCGTCCCCCTCGACGAGATCGCCCGCATCGCCGGTGTCGGCGCGGGTACGGTCTACCGGCATTTCCCCAGCAAGGACGCCCTTTTCCAAGCCGTCGTCCTGGACCGCGTCGAGCAGTTCGCGCAGGAAGCCCGTGACCTGCTGACAGCCGAAGACCCCGGCGAAGCGTTCTTCGACTTCTTCAAGCGCGTCGTCCAGCAGGCGTCCCGCAACCGGGCGCTGTGCGACGCGCTCGCCGAGACGACAGGGCTGGCTTTCAAGGCGAGCGCGGGCAACGACTTCCGGTCGGCGTCGCAGGCGCTGCTGGCCCGGGCGCAGGCCGCGGGCGCGGTGCGCGAGGACATCGACGGCGACGACCTGCGCGCCCTGATCGCCGGATGCCTCGCCGCCGAACGGTATTCGCTCGAAGAACGGCACCTCGTGCGAATCGTGGTCGACGGGCTTCGCACGTTCCACTCGACTTGCACGCTGCGTAACAAAAAGTAAGATCAACGCGAGTAGTCCTCGTACCTGCGCTTCGCATGGCGAGGGGGTGCCGGATGTTCGGTCAGGGTCCCACCACCGGTTCCGTCACGGTCGCGGCCATCGCCGGCCTCGCGACCGGACTGCTCGTCGCCGCCCTTTTGATGGCAGGCCGCGAGCCACAACCCCGCGTCCACGAAGTCAGCACGACCCCCGCCCCGGCCACGACCTCGCGTTCGGTCGGGCCGGTCACGGTGACCGTGCCGGGGAGCGTCCCGGAACCCCTCGTCGTCACGCACACCAGTACACCCGCGCCACGCACGGTGACCAGGACCGTGACGCCGTCCACCACCTCGACGGAGCTCCCGCCGACCTCGACCACGGGATACCGGCGCGATTGAGGCAACCAGGACGGCCCCTCGCGTCGTCTGCCCGGTATGCGGCGGCTACCCGTTTTCGTGCTCCTGCTCGCGACTCTGACCGCGTGCGGGGTGAGCGAAGAGTGCCCGGCCATCGCCCTGGTGGAGGGGATCTCCCTCGACGTCCCGCCGGAGGTGGCCGCCGGCCTCACCCGCGTGTCGCTGGAGTTGTGCTGGGCCGGTGACTGCGTGACCGAATCCGCGTCCGGCGGCGAGCACGTCTTCGTGCCGGTCCAGGGCCTGCCGACCACGCCGGTCAGGACCACGGTGACCTTCGACGACGGGAAACCCCACGTCCTCGACGTGACACCGGCGATCGCCTACCCGGCGGGTGAGGCCTGCGGAGGCGGCGTGCCGGTCGCGAAACTGGTCGTCACGCCCGGCGGCGAAGTACGGCAAGAACCGTGAAGGCCACCCTCCCCGCGGGCGGCCTTCACGGTTTCCCCTGTGGCTAGCCGACGTCGCGACGCCGCCAGCCCATGAGCCCGGCCACGAGCGCGACCACGGCGACCCCGGTCAGCCAGACCAGCGGCGTCGCGGTGAACTCCGCGGCGGGCAGTTTCGGAACGTGCGAGAACGGTGAGACGTCCAGCAGCACCCGCGGCAGGTTCAGCACCGCGCCGAACAGGCTGAGCAGCAACGCCACCCCGGCGATCGCCCACGCCGCCGTCGAGAACTTCGGAGCCAGGCCGAAAAGCGTCACGGCGAGGCCGGTGATCACCCACACCGCCGGAAGCTGGGCCAGCGAAGCGACCGCCATGTCCCCGATCGCGTCGCCGACGGTGCCCGACCGCATCCCGTTCGACAGTCCTAACAGGACACCGCTGACGACCATCATCAGCGCCGTGCCGCCGAACGCGAACACGAGGTGACTCCCCAGCAACCGCAGCCTGCCCACACCCGTCGCGAGCAGTGGCTCGACACGGATCGCGGTCTCCTCGGCGCGGAGCCGCAGCGCGGCCTGCACCCCGTAGAGCGCGATGACCATGGCGAACAGGCCGGTCATCGCCGCCATGAAGGCGTCGATCAGCCCGTCCGTGCCGCCGAGGCGCTGGAAGATCTCCTTCGCCTGCTCGCTCTGCCCGACGACGTCGCCGATCCCGCTCGCGACCGAGCCGAACACCGCGGCGCAGACCGCCGTGCCGATCAGCCAGCCGATCAACGGGCCCCGGTGCAGCCGCCACGCCAGCGCGAACGGGCTGCGCAGCGACGTCGCCGCTTCGGCGGGCCCGGGACGCGGCGGCATGATGCCGGTGCCGACGTCCCGCCGCGGGAGCAGCGCGTAGCCGGCGGCGCCGACGAGGACGGTCGCGGCCAGCGGCACCAGGAAGACCCACCAGCGCTCGTCGGCGAACGGCCGGATCCGCTGCGCCCAGCCGATCGGGGACAGCCACGAGACCCAGGTCGCGTCCGAGGTCGAGTCGCCGACCGCGCGCAGCAGGAACGCGACACCGACGGCGGTGGCGCCGATCCCGTTGGCCGTCCTCGAATACTCGGCCACCTGGACGGCGACGGCCGCGACAGCCGTGAAGACCAGCCCGGTCGCCGCGGTGGCGCCGCCGAGCGCGAAAGCACCGTCGGCGGGCAGCTTCGCGCCGATCATCAGCCCGGTCTCGACGAGTCCGATGAGGACACTCGCCCCGGCGGACACCAGTACGCCCGAGGTCAGCAGGGCGAACCGGCCGACCACCGCGGAGGCCAGCAGTTCCGCGCGGCCGGTGTCCTCCTCGGCGCGGGTGTGCCGGGTGACGGTGAAGACCGCCATCAGCCCGATGATCAGGGCGAGGAAGCCGCCGAGCCGCCAGGCGGTGAACCCGCCCGCGGTCGAGAGGTCGAAGGCGGGGCCGTAGATCAGCGAAAGCGACGGGTTCGCGCCCATGCTCGCGGTGAGCCCGGCCCGTTCGGCGGCCGTCGGGTACAGCGTTTCGAACGTCCCCGAGGACGTCGAGGGCATGATGCCGAGCAGGACGATCCAGATCGGCAGGACGATCCTGTCCCGCCGCAGCGCCAGCCTGGTCAGCTGCCAGGTGCCGACCAGCCCGTGCGACGGTCCTGAAACGGTGGGACGGTCGAGCGTCGCGGTCATTTCGCGCTCGCTTCGGCGGTGTAGTGGCGGAGGAACAGCTCCTCCAGCGTCGGCGGCTGGCTGGTCAGGCTGCGGACACCGACCTGGGTGAGCTGACGCAGCGCCTCGTCGAGGGAGCGGGTTTCGACGTCGAAGCGGACCCGGTTGCCCTCGACCTTGAGGTCGTGGATGTTCTCCAGCTTGGTCAGCCCGTTCGGCGGTCCGGCGAGTTCGGCCGAGATCGACGTCCTGGTGAGGTGGCGGAGTTCGGCCAGCGTGCCGGTCTCCACGGTGTGCCCGTTGCGGATGATGCTGACCTTGTCGCAGAGCGCCTCGACCTCGGCGAGGATGTGGCTCGACAGCAGCACCGTGCGCCCCTGCTCGCGCTCCTCCTGGATCGCGTACTGGAAGGTGGCCTCCATCAGCGGGTCGAGACCGGAGGTCGGCTCGTCGAGGATCAGCAGATCCACGTGCGAGGCGAGCGCGGCCACGATCGCGACCTTCTGCCGGTTGCCCTTGGAGTAGGTGCGCCCCTTCTTCTTGGGGTCGAGGTCGAAGCGTTCGACGAGGTCCTTGCGGCGGCGCTGGTCGAGGCCGCCCCGCAGCCGCCCCAGCAGATCGATCACCTCGCCGCCGGAGAGGTTGGGCCAGAGGTTCACGTCGCCGGGGACGTAGGCGAGGCGCCGGTGCAGCCTCGCCGCGTCCTTCCAGGGGTCGCCGCCGAGCAGGCGGACGTCGCCCGAGTCTGCGTGGAGCAGGCCGAGCAGGACCCGGACGGTGGTCGACTTCCCCGCGCCGTTCGGACCGAGGAAGCCGTGCACCTCCCCAGCGGGTACCTGCAGGTCAAGGCCGTCCAGAGCCTTGGTCCGGCCGAAGGATTTGTGGAGGCCGGAGATGGAGATGGCGTTTTCCATGAATCTGAAGGTACAGTGATTTCACAAAGTTGTGAAGTTAAGAAAACGTATGGATGATGTGATCACTCTGGGGGCGGTAAGAGAGGATGTGCTCATGACGACGCCTGAGAGTGCTTCGAGCACCCAGAGAGACGAGGACGCCGTCCGCCGTTACGTGGAGCACCTGGGCCTCACGCTTTCCCAGATCGGGATGCAGCGGATGCCCGCCAGGGTGTTCGCCGCGTTGATGACCACCGACGCCGGTCGTCTCACCGCGGCCGAACTGGCCGACCAGCTTTCGGTGAGCCCCGCCGCGATCTCGGGGGCCGTGCGCTGGCTGGAGCAGATCGGACTGGTCGCCAAGGAACGCGAGCCGGGCTCGCGTCGCGACCACTACCGGCTCTTCGACGACCTCTGGTACGCCACCTTCATGAAGCGCGACCGCATGATCACCCTGTGGCGAGACGCCGCCGACGAGGGCGTTTCGTCCCTCGGCGCGGACACGCCGGCGGGTGAGCGGATCGCCGAGATGCGGGACTTCCTGAGCTTCATGATCAAGGAGCTCAACGACATGTACGCGAAGTGGCACGAGATGCGGGCCGCGAAGGGCAAGGACAAGTAGGAGGCAGGGTCGCGGGGGGGGGGGGGGGGGGGGGGGGGGGGGGGGGTTGTGGAAGAAACACCCACCCACCCCCCCCCCCCCCCCCCCCCCCCCCCCCCCCCCCCCCCCCCCCCCCCCCCC